>NZ_JACKSH010000184.1 GCF_025821625.1 Mycolicibacterium pyrenivorans | reverse complement strand
TACGGCATCGTGCGCAAACTTCAACGCGCACTGGCTCATTGGATCGGCACCTGCCCACTATGCCACCACACCTTCCCCACCTAACAAAGTACTACTAGCAGTGCACCTGAGGCGGCCACGCCCGTGCCAATCAACGAGCCGCTTCCCGCAGCGGAGCCGCTAGACGACCACCAAGGCCATGACCACGTGCATTGACGCAGGCCCGCGCGGTAGTCAATCGCGCGCCTCGGCCTCCTAATTGCCGCCCGCCGGGTCTACCCGGCTATGGCCTCACCCCGATGCTCCACAGCGTCGAGCGCCGACATATCGATGCCGTCCCGTCATCGCCCTGACTCGGGAATCGTCACCCGGCCGATCGCGCCACGTGGCTGCCGCAGGTTGTCCCAGACAGTCATTCCAATCGCATATGTGAACACCGTGCGATTGGGGCGGATGCGGTTGAAGCACAAACGGCCCCCCTCGGTCACGATGCGTCGCTCCGTCGCGAGGATCCTGCGAAGGAACCACGATCCCTCGAACGTTCGGTTCCCCCCTCGTCGTCGGCCGCAACCAATCGTGGCGGTACCCAGAAACTGGATCGCGCGCGGCGGAAACACCGGAAAGAACCGATGCGGCGCCGGCACGACGAAGGCCACTTCCGGACGTGCGCGAAGGTTACGCACCTTGCGGTTGGTCGTCCGTGTCGTCACATACAGATTCAGCGGCTCGCCTGGCGCCGCCACCCAATAGACCACACCTGTCACATGCGGTGCGCCGTCCTCGGTCAACGTGGATAGTGTGCCAAACGTATTTTGCCGCAAGGTCTTTTCGACGCGGTCGAAGCTGATGCTCAACGCTGCTCCTGACCAGCACCCGGCACGTTGAGCCGTTTAAGCATCAGCGCGTTGACCGCGACGATCAGGCTCGAACCCGACATCGACAGGGCCGCGAGTGCCCGGCAGCATCGGCAACGCCGGCTGGGTTTTGTTCAAGGCTTGGATCTGGGTCTTCTCGTCCACGCACAGCACCAACGCACGCTCGGGCGGGTTCAGATACAGCCCGACGACGTCGCGAACCTTGGCTACGAACAACGGATCCTTGGACTAGTTTCCACGAATCCTGTTTGTGTGGAGCAAGTCCGAAAGCCCGCCACACCCGCGACACCATCGACTGGTTCAAGCCCAGATGCTCAGCCATCGACCGTGTCGACCAATGCGTGGCATCGGCAGGAGCCGTCTCCAGCGTCGCCACGATCAAGGCTTCGATCCGGTCGTCACCGACCACCCGGGGGCGCCCCGGACGCGGCTCGTCGAGCAAGCCCTCGAGCCGGTCTGCGACGAACCGTGTCCGCCACTTTCGGGCACTAGAGACATGGATGTCGAGTTTGTCCGCAATCGCGGTATTGCTGAGGCCGTCAGCAGTTGCCAACACGATCCGCGAGACCGCATCGCCAGGGCATTCGCGCTCTTGGACCGCCGCGACCACGACACCAACTCGCAACGCTCATCCTCGGTCAGATTCACCACCGACGCGACAGGGTTCGACACCCCCTAAGTCTAAACGCTACCGGCGAACGACTCAGGACACTAGTCGGTCGGCTTGAGCGGCGTCGTGTAGATGTCGCCAGCCCACCGCGACCAGCCAGAACCCGCCCCCAATCAGGACATAACTAGCCAGATGGAACGGGCTCAAGGTGCCCGCCGGCGTGAGTGCTGCGCAGCAGCGGGAACCGAGACCCCAACAAGCTGCCGAGCAGATAGACGGTCAGGGGGATTCCGTTGGCGAGTTCACCGCATTCCTGGTGGCGTTGTTCACCGAGGTGTTAGTCGCGCTTTGTGCGTGGATGAAAAAACTCAATCCGAAAACCGCGAACAACAAGTTATTCAGAATCACCAACGGCCACAGGCCGTAATCGGCATCTGCCATCGCCCCCACCCACCCAACGATCGAAGCCGATTCGGCTACGGCCGTGCGACCGGGTCGCGGTGCTCGCTGATATCGGAAGAGCCACGATTAGAACCCCCGCCGTGGCCTCCCCCCATACCGCCCATCATGAACATCATCATCAGCGGGCAGGCCAGTAACACGAGCGGCAGCAGAACTGTCGAGAGCGGGACGCCCAAGGCCACCGCGCCGATGACCGCTGCGACCAGAGCCGCCGTGTACCAGAGTATGTATTGACGCTTCATCAGTCGCTCCTTCAATTGGGGCCAACGAGGCTCAGGGCCATGCGATAGAGCCTACGTACCTCCGTAGTTGATACGTAGGTACGTAGGTCACTACCGAAGGTGACGAAAGTCCCTCCGGTGCCGATCCACCAGCGAGGGATGGACCGGCACGCCAGCACTAGCCCACCCTGCGACGCTCGCCAGGCTCGGGGCGAACCCGGCAGCACAGGTTGTATACCGGCACAAAGACCACAGCGACATATGCGCTGTAGAGGATGCTCCAGCCGAGACCGGTAACGAACCCGACGACACTCCAGCTGAAGCCGGGAAAGGCCGCAGCGAAGACGCTGTCGGTAAACGACGAGCGCGCCAACGCGTGCCACAGATAGCACGCCGCGTAGGTGATGGCAGCGAACACCATGAGTGACGACGCGACACGGGTAACACTCAATCTGTATCTGTCCACGTCACACTCCAATTCTTACGGGACCCAAATCGCTTGCAGTGCAACAGTGAATGACTGCCCCCTGGGTATCTGACGCGTCTATGACCGTCTGGTTTCGACGTCTTCGGGCAGTCCGCAACGTAGTTGTGTTCCCCGGCGTGCAGGGACGGACTGGCCGTGGAGCTACGCCACCTAGCCTGACGCGTCGTTGTCTCCCTTCGTGATGGTAGGTGCCACCTCGAATACGCGCGATCAGTAATCGGAGATCCGTACTGGCAAACGTCAAGATCACCCGTCACGGGCCTAGGAGCGCACCAGCCGGGCGATGGCTTCGGACGCTTCGGTAAGTCTGGCATCGGCGGCTGGTCCCCCGGCGGCAGCAGCGTCTCGAACGCAGTGTCGGATATGGTCGTCGAGCAGTGCCAGCGAGACGCTTTGCAGGGCTTTGGTGAGTGCGTCAGCTTGGGTGAGGATGTCGATGCAATAGCGTTCCTCCTCAATCATCCGGCTGATGCCGCGGGCTTGACCTTCGATGCGCTTCAACCGTTTCAGGTACTTATCCCTATCAGTGATGTAACCGTGGTGGCCCGATGTCTCGCAGTGGTTAGTGTCGCCGGCTTGAGTCATTTGCAGGTCCTTGTTTTACGTGTGAGGGTTTTCGCCCCGCGGAATCCGGTCCAGGCTGCGCAGTGTTTGTCACGCTGCGCTGGTGTATTTGTCGGGGTCGCGGTCGAACCGTGGTCCGCATCCCTTGCAGCAGAACCAGTAACGCCGACCGCGGTAGTCGCGGAACAGTCCAGCCGCCTCGGCGCTCGTCTTGTTCACCGGCATTCCCGGCATCACAGGGCAGGTGGCCTCGTTCTGGGAGCCGAGCTCGAGCAGATTCCTTGAAGTGGGGACGATGGCCGAGGTGCCGATCTCGTCGCCTGCGCTGCTGCAGCAGCAGCTGGAAGCGGACTTCTGATTGTCGGACATGGGTTCTCCTGAAAGGTGGCGTGGTGATCTAACTGGTGGTGTCGGTGGACGTGGACTTGAATCCGCGCAGGCGCAGGCTATTGCCGACCACGAAGACACTGGAGAATGCCATCGCGGCTCCTGCCAGCATTGGGTTGAGCATGCCTAGCGCCGCGACGGGTATCGCGGCGACGTTGTAGGCGAACGCCCAGAACAGGTTCGTCTTGATCGTCGACAGTGTTCTGCGGGACAGCCGGATCGCATCGACGGCGCTACGCAGGTCACCGCGCACCAGGGTGATGTCGGAGGCCTCGATAGCGACGTCGGTGCCGGTGCCCATGGCCAGACCGAGGTCTGCTTGGGCGAGGGCAGGCGCGTCGTTGACTCCGTCGCCGACCATGGCGACCGTTTTGCCCTCGGCTTGAAGGCGGGCGATGACGTCGACTTTGTCCTTGGGCATGACCTCGGCGATCACCGCGTCGATACCCACTTCGGCGGCGATCTGTCGGGCGACGGCTTCGTTGTCGCCGGTGAGTAGCACGGGCGTGAGGCCGAGGTCGCGCAGCTGCGAAATTGCTTGAGCACTGGTCGATTTCACGGTATCGGCGATGACGAGCACGCCCCGCGCTTGCCCATCCCACCCGACCGCGACCACCGTCTTGCCCTGAGCTTCAGCCACTCCTTTCGCCTGCACCAGCTCTGGGCTCAGGTGTTGGGACCAGTCGGCGAGCAGTGATTCGCGGCCGACGACGACGGCGTGGCCGTCCACGACGCCCTGCACACCCTTGCCTTCGACATTCGCGAAGTCCTCAGGGGTGGGCAGGGTTTGGACTTCCTCGGTGGCCGCGGTGGCGATGGCTTGGGCGATGGGGTGCTCGGAAGCGTTCTCCAGGGCGCCGGCCAGCCGAAGCAGCTCCGCACGTTCGGTTCCCGGCGCCGCGATGACGTCAATCAGGGACATCTTGCCGGTGGTGACAGTGCCGGTCTTGTCTAGCACCACGGTGTCGACCTTGCGGGTCGATTCCAGCACCTCGGGGCCCTTGATCAACACGCCCATCTGCGCGCCGCGACCGGTGCCCACCAGCAGTGCCGTGGGCGTGGCCAACCCGAGGGCGCAGGGGCAGGCGATGACGAGGACCGCGACCGCTGCGGTAAACGCGGCGGTGACCGAGAACCCCGCGCCCAACCAGGCACCGAGGGTGATCACCGCGATCGCGATGACGATGGGCACGAAGACACCGGAGATCCGATCGGCCAGGCGTTGAACCTCGGCCTTGCCGGTCTGGGCCCGTTCGACCAGCTCAGCCATCTGCGCCAGCTGGGTGTCCGAGCCGACACGACTGGCCCGCACCACCAGCCGGCCGCCGGCGTTGACGGTGGCGCCGACCACAGTGTCACCGGCAGCCACTTCCACGGGTACCGATTCGCCGGTCAGCATCGACGCATCGACCGCCGAGCTACCCGATGCCACCACTCCGTCGGTGGCGATCTTCTCCCCCGGGCGCACGACGAACTCGTCGCCGACCATCAGTTCTTCGATGGCGATCTTGGTTTCCACACCGTCGCGCAGCACGGATACGTCTTTGGCGCCCAGATCGAGTAGGGCGCGCAGCGCCGCCCCGGCCTGCCGCTTCGACCGTTTCTCGAAGTACCGGCCAGCAAGAATGAATGTCGTTACCCCAGCGGCGACTTCGAGGTAAATGTTCGCGGCGCCGTGCGACGGCGCCAGTGTCAGTTCGAACGGGTGCTTCATTCCGGGGGTGCCAGCAGTCCCGAAGAACAGCGCGTACAGCGACCACAAGAACGCCGAGACGGTGCCCAGGGAAATGAGGGTGTCCATCGTCGCGGTGCCGTGTCGCAGGTTGGCCCAGGCGGCCCGGTGGAACGGCCACGCCGCCCACACGATGACAGGGGCGGCCAGCGTGAGCGACGCCCACTGCCAGTAGGTGAACTGCAGCGCCGGGATCATCGCCATCGCGATGACCGGCACCGTCAGGACAGTCGAGGCCCTCAGGCGGTGCCGCAGCGACGCCAGTTCGGGGTCGTCGATACCGTCGGCGTTCGGGATCTCGCCGGATGCGTCCGAAGGCGCCGGTGCGCGGGGTGTCGGAAGCGCGGCGGTGTAGCCCGTCTTTTCCACCTCGGCGATCAGCAGCGCCGGATCGTATCCGTCAGGCACCGTGACGGTGGCCTTCTCCGTCGCGTAGTTGACCGTCGCGGCCACGCCGTCGAGCTTGTTGAGCTTGCGCTCGATGCGGTTGGCGCAGGAGGCACACGTCATCCCTCCGATGCGCAGTTCAACGTTCGCACCGGACACCGGTGTTGATGTCGATGTCGTCATGAGTGCCATTGCCTTTCAGTTTTCTGAGTCGGGCCGAAGTCGTTCAGTGCCCGCCGGCATGGCCGGCGTCGCGCGGAGATTCCGGCGCAGGCTGATTGCCGCCGCCGGGTGCAGCGTCGAGGACGAAGCTGGCGGTGTGCACGGTGTCGTCGACTTTGAAGTCGAGGTAGAGCAGGTACCGGCCGGCGGTGGGTGCGGTGGCCGCGAACGACACCGCCGGGCCGCCGGTGCGGCCTCCTACCGGCTCAGCGCCCTCGGGGTGCACGTGCAGATACGCCAGGTCACCTTCACGCAGCGCGACGAGGTGCCCGTATGCCCCGAGGTAGGGCTGCAGTGTTGTCACCGGCTCGCCGTCACGGGTGACCGTCGCTGTGACCTGCTTCGAGACGCCCGCGGTGAGCGCACCGTCGAGTTCCACGGTGTACCCGGCAATCTCATCCGAGGTGCGTGTGGTCAGTGGGGGCGACGGGGCCACCTCGCCGGCCACGTCGACCGTGCGGGTGAGTGTGAGTTTGGCGCTGCCGGCCTGGGCGGGCTGGAAATCCGCGAACACCCGGTAGGTCCCGGCGGCCTTCCACATCCAGGGCATCGACCATATGCCGGTTGCTTGATCCAGGACCGGGTGGACGTGCGCGAAATGCTGACCATCGGAGCGGACGACGATGAGATGCAGCTGCTTGTCGTGCACCGTCGCGTAGTCCAGCAGCGGCGTGCCGCTGGGACCAGCAATGGTGAAGCTCAACGTGGCCCGATCGTTGGGGGCGACGGGTGCCCGTACCGCGCTGAGCGCGTATCCGTCTTGGGCGAGCGACAACCCCGGCGGATCAGCGGACAGCGGTGATACCGGCACCGCCTGCTCGGTCGGCATGGTGTGGCCAGCGGCCGGCTCAGCGCCAACGTGCTGAGAAGGGGTCACCGCGGCGTCAGGGACGACCGCCGCGGCGGTGACGTACGCAGCCGTGAACGCCACCGCCAGTCCCGCACCGAACGCGGCCAACCGTCCCGCGGCGTTCATGCGACCCGCACCGCCGAATAGCCGGCCTCGTCGACCGCATGCAGGATCTGGGCGTCATCGACGAGACCGCTGGAGGTCACGATCAAAGTGCCGGTCGTGGCGCTGACCTCGACGTCTTCAACACCGGCGACCCCGCTGACTTCTTCCCGCACCGACAGCTCGCAGTGCCCGCAGGTCATTCCCGTGACGGCGTACGTGATCGTGCTCATGACCGAGCTCCCATCTTCACCTTGGGCAATACCCCTACCGGGTATGCGTACGCCAATGTATACCCCCAGAGGGTATGTTGCAAGAGTGGGTTTTCGGACTCTTGCTGATGCCGCGACGACGCTGGTCGGGGTCTCCCCGACGAAGGGATAGACAGATGGTGATGCAAACGTTGCACGTCGGGGATGACGGCTGGCCGCTCATGGGCGAGGTCGTCGGCCGCGGCGAGCTGATCATCATGCTGCACGGCGGCGGGCCCGATCACCACAGCATGCGGCCGCTTGCCGACCGACTTGCCGGCCGGTATCGCGTTGCGCTGCCGGATATTCGAGGATACGGAGCATCGCGATGCCCCGACCCGACGCTGCACCGCTGGGATCAGTACGTCACCGACACCCTCGCGATCATCCACGCGCTCGACGCCACGTCCACCCACCTTGTCGGCGCGGGCCTGGGCGGCACGATCGCCTTGCGGACATGCCTCCAACATCCCCAGATCGCCCGGTCAGCTGTCATCATCAGCGCTGAAGCTATCGAAGACGACGCCGACAAGGCCGCAGACGCAGAACTGATGGACCGCTTCGCCGAGCGCGCCCGCTCCCGCGGCTTACAGGCCGCCTGGGAGCTGTTCATTCCTCACCTTGCGCCGCTCATCGCCAACCTCGTCACCGAGGCCATTCCGCGCGCTGACACCCCCAGCGCCGCTGCCGCGGCGGCAATCGGTCATGACCGCGCCTTCGCGACAGTCGAGCAACTCCGGCGTATCGACACCCCGACGCTCATCATCGCCGGCGATGACACACGTCACCCTACGCACCTCGCGCGCACCCTTGCCGACGTCCTTCCGCGCGGCACACTCGCCGAGGCCACCATGTCCAACCTGCTGGTCAACGCCGACGACATGGCGCGCGCCTTCGCCTTAGTGATCGGAGAATTCCTCGCCACCGTGTCGGACCGCGATGCGCAGGACGACCTGCACTAGTGGCGCAGCTCCTCCGAGATCACCGGGGTAGAGCCAGAGGTCCGCGGCCATCAGCCGCAGCAGGATTTTTCCTTGCCGGCCTTGATAGGTCGGCGCCCGCCGGTGATTTGGGCCATCGCGCACAGGGCGATGCACTTGACGATCGCCCGCGTGGTCGAGCTCTCCACGAGCTGGCGGAATTTCTCTGGTGCCGTCACGAGCGTTAAGCCTTCCCAATCGATGCGATACCGCGGGGTACCACCGCAAGGTACCCCGCGGGGGTATCTACGCACAACGTTGGCCTAATCCGTTGTCACTCGCCAACGAGTGCTTTCAGCGCCTCGCTCATCGAGCACGACCGACGGGGCGAGTGCGCTGAAGACAGTGCGGGACGGGAACTGGCATCAATCCATGGCACGGGCCCATCGCCGCCGCTGGCAAACCATGCCCGCCCTCGTCCGACCCAACGCCCAGTCATTGCTGGTAGCCCGGCAAATACCCCTACGGACGATCGTTAGCATCGTTTGGTGGCAATGAATCGGGCGGGCGGTGATACCACCGGCGCACCGCGCTGGGGCGGGGCGGCGCTGCTGCGCCCAGGGGTGTTGGCGTTCACCGGGTCGATCGGTACCACTGATGTACACGCCCATCACGCAGTCCAAATTATCACCGCAACAACATCGTTCACGGTGTGTGACGAGCACGGCAATCGACATCGCAGCACAAAGGTGGTCGTGCCCGCCGATGCGCCACACCGGATTGAGGTCGGCGCGCAGGAGGGCACCGTAGTGTTCCTGGAACCGGAGTCCGTGCCGGGGCGGTCGGCCCATCTGCGCGCAATCCGTTCCGGCTGGACTGTTGCTCCCGTGCTGACGTTGACTCGTCGACGCGCGCTGGGCGCCGTGGTGGACGACCTGATCGAACACCTGGCGCCCCTCGGGACCGCAGACGAAGCGATCCACCACCCTGCCGTTGATGACGCGCTGCGCCTTCTGCCCAGCCTCGTGGCGCAAGGCCCCATCAGCGGTGCAGATCTCGCGGCCCGAGTGGGCCTGTCTGCGAGCCGGTTGACGCATCTGTTCACCGAGCAGGTCGGCATCCCGCTACGCCGCTACGTGCTGTGGTCGCGGTTGCGGATCGCGATCCTGCGGGTGCAGGCCGGTGATGATTTGACCGGCGCTGCGCACGGGGCGGGGTTCGCCGACAGCGCGCATCTGACCCGCACCACCCGCGACATGTTCGGGCTGCCGCCCTCGGTGCTGAGCCGGCACGTCTCCTGGGACCTGGCAACGAGTTGATAGCCGAATCGTTCAAGCTTCGTCACTGCAGTGACCGCGACGATAAGTGCCATGAGTACGACTCCTTCTTCGACCACGACGACGATCACGGCGGGTCAAGCGGTAGCCCGCTACGGCTATGTGCCGTTCATGCTGATCGGCCTCAACGGCGCGGGTATTGCCGTGGCCGCCGCTGACGCCCAGAAGTACTGGCTGCTGGTGATTCTGGCCGTTGCGATCGCGACGGCATTCCTGGTGGAGCGGATCATCCCGTATGACCCCCAGTGGAACCGCGACCGCGCCGACAGTAGCCGCGACCGCATCCACCTCGCGGTCAACGAAACCCTGATCCTGGCCAGCGTCGCCGCCATCCCGCTGCTCGCCGCGATCGTCCCCGCGCCCCAGTTGTGGCCCCACAGCTGGTCATTCGTCACGCAGGTCCTCGCCGCGATCCTCGTCGCGGACTTCGGCATCACCGTCGTACATCTGGCCAGCCACAAGATCGGCCTGTTGTGGCGCTTCCATGCCGTGCACCACAGCATCACCCGCTTCTACGGCCTCAACGGCCTCAACGGCCTCAACGGCCTTATGAAACACCCCCTGCACCAAACCGTCGAAATGGCCGCCGGCGTCGCACCGCTGATCCTGATCGGGCTCCCCGTCAACGTGGCGTCCGCCCTCGCCCTGGCCGTGGCGATCCAGCTGCTGCTGCAGCACTCCAACGCCGACTATCGCATCGGCCCCGCCAAGTACGTCCTGGCCCTCAACGAGGGCCACCGCTTCCACCACCTCAAGTGGGCCGGCATCGGCGACGTCAACTTCGGGCTATTCACCCTGGCGTGGGACCACCTGATGCGCACCTACTCCTACGACTCGGCCCGCCGGTTCGACTCCAGCCAGCTCGGCATGGCCGCCCAACCCGACTACCCCAGCAGCTACCTGCGGCAGATGATCTACCCATTCACTCGGAACGGCGGCTGCAGCCTCAACTCCGCAGCGTCGGAGGGCAACGCACGGACGACAGCATCCGATCCGGCCTCGAAGTATCGCCGCTGACCGGTTATCATCGTCATATGGCGATGAATAAGTCGGACCCCTGCCTCATTGGCAGCACCTTGGAGAGTTCGAATCTAGATGCCGCGGTGGCACTGTTTCACAGCCTCTCCGACTCGGCCCGGTTGCTGATCGTGCGCCGCCTGGCCGACGGGGAGGCGCGGGTGGCCGACTTGATCGGGGAACTGGGATTGGCCCAGTCCACCGTGTCGGCCCACGTGGCGTGCCTGCGGGATTGCGGCCTGGTCACCGGCCGCCCCGAGGGCCGCCAGGTGTTCTATTCGCTGACCCGCCCCGAACTGCTCGATCTGCTCGCTTCGGCCGAAACCCTGCTGGCCGCTACTGACAACGCCGTCGCGATATGCCCGGCCTACGGAACCAGGACGACCACATGAGCACGCCCACACCGGAACTGACCGCCGCCGAGACCGGACGGCTCACCCGCCGTGGCCTGCGCCTGGCTCAGTTCACTGTCGGCTACAACGTCATCGAAGGCGCCGTTGCCATCACCGCCGGATTGCTCGCCGGTCTGGTCTCGGTCGTCGGGTTCGGCATCGACTCCGGCATCGAATCCATCGCTGCCATCCTCGTCGGGCTTCGCCTGGCCGCCCGGCTGCGCCACGGCCACGCCGATGAACGCAAGGAACGCCTCGCCCTAAAACTGGTCGCCGGCACCTTCTTCCTGCTGGCCGCCTACGTCACCATCGAAGGCATCCGCAGCCTCGCCGGTGACGATGAACCCGAACACTCCTGGATCGCCATCGGGCTGCTCGTTGCTTCCATCATCGTGATGCCAGTGCTGGCTGCGGCGAAGAAGCGCGTCGGACAAGAACTCAACGACAACCTCATCCTCGCTGACGCCGCCGAAACCAGAATCTGTGTCCTCCTCAGCATTTCGACCCTGCTGGGCGTCGGGCTTTACGAACTGACCGGCGCAGCCTGGCTCGACCCGGTAGCCGGCTTCGTCATCGCCGCCTTCGCCCTCTACGAGGGCAAAGAAGCCTGGGAAGGCGAACTTGCCGAAACCGACGATCACTGAGCAGCGCCGACGCGGGCCCACCCGGTGGCCGTGGTCCATGAGAGCGGTGCACAACAAGCACCGATGACGTGCCCCCTGCACGAGGCGGAGATGGCCGCCGCTAAGACCCCGCCTCCGCTCATCAGCCTTCGGGGATACCTCGAATCCGCCGCACATCCTGCGCAACCCGCACCAGGCTGGCGCCGGAGGACAGACGGCTTCCTCACCCTCGGATTGGCCCAGCAGACGTGATCCCTGACTCGCGGTCGTGCAAACCCGGCAGCTCGGACTCTGGTGCCAGCTTTATCGAATCTTCATCGAAGGACTAAGAAAGCCAAACGACTGACGAGCACACTTAGAGAAGTCCCGTGAACGGTGCACCGTCGCCCGCGACCGGCCCACGAGGCGCCGAGCCGGCGCCACCGCATGTTAAGGCGATGACGACAACGCGATACGGAGAGCCCCACTCATGCCGCAGACAGGCTGCCGCCCATTGTTTCGAGCGACGACGCATTGGCTGCGGACCACCGTCCTCGCGGTGGCGGTGTTGCTGATCGCGGCCGCGTGCACCTCGTCGCCGTCGGCGGCGCCCACGCCCGACGTGATCACCGATAAGGGCACGCCCTACGCAGACTTGCTCGTACCGAAACTGGAAGCGTCCGTAACTGATGGCGCCATCGGCGTCGCTGTTGATGCCCCCGTCACCGTTACCGCCGGCGACGGTGTTCTCGGCCAAGTGTCGCTGACCAACGACGCCGGCAAAATCGTTGACGGACAACTCAGCCCCGACGGAGTGTCCTGGTCCTCCGCGGAGCCGCTGGGCTACAACAAGCAGTACACCCTGCAGGCGCAAGCACAAGGACTTGGCGGAACAACAAGCACCAGCGCAACATTCGAAACCCATTCTCCCGAAAACCTGACGATGCCCTACGTCTTGCCCAATGACGGCGAAACAGTGGGCGTGGGTCAACCCATTGCGATTCGCTTTGACGAGAACATCACGAACCGGGTCGCAGCGCAGCAGGCCATCACGGTCACCACGAACCCCCCGGTTGAGGGCGCCTTCTACTGGCTCAGCAACCGTGAAGTCCGTTGGCGCCCCGCCGAATACTGGGAGCCCGGCACCACCGTGGAGGTGTCGGTCAAGGCTTACGGGGTCGACTTCGGCGACGGGCTCTTCGGCCAAGACGACGTCACCACGCGCTTCACCATCGGCGATCAAATCATCGCCACCGCCGACGACGCCAGCAAGACGATGACCGTGCGGCGCAACGGTGACGTCGTCAAAACCATGCCCATCTCCATGGGCAAAGCCAAGACACCCACCGACAACGGCACCTACCTCATCGGCGACCGCTACTCATTCCTGGTGATGGATTCGTCGACCTACGGGGTGCCCGTTAACTCTCCCGACGGGTACCGCACCGAAGTCGAGTGGGCCACGCAAATGTCCTACAGCGGCATCTACGTGCACTCGGCCCCATGGTCGGTGGGTAGCCAAGGCATCGCCAACGTCAGCCACGGAAGCCTCAACGTCAATCCAGCCAATGCCCGCTGGTTCTACGACAACACCCGACGCGGCGACATAGTGGAAGTCATCAACACCACCGGCGCCACCCTGTCAGGAACCGACGGCCTCGGCGACTGGAACATCCCCTGGGAGCAATGGAAGGCCGGAAACGCCAACCTCTAAGCAGCACAAGTGCTCGACACCTGAGCCGACATGGCATCGGTGCCGGACAGCGAAACCCCTTTCTCTTGCAGCGCATTAGGTCAGCTGTTAGACGCCGCTGCTGCACGGGCAGCTGCTGGCATCGCTGAAGCCCACAGACTCCCCGATGAACACATCGCGGCGCTACGCCGACGAGGCGTCATAGGACCTCTCCTGGGCAGAATCGTTGCCCTCAACGACGGCCATAGAACTCCTCTCCGAGATACGCGCATGCGCACCAATCCGCGCACCATTGGCGCACGTATTCCCGGCCGCGGAACGGCTCCTGCCCAGCGCTTTCCGCGTTCAATGTGAACGGCCGCAGCGAATTTCACCATTGTAATTATGTGGCTACTGTTACTGGTGGGGCTTTTGTGAGTTAGGCTTTTCTCCGTAGGAGCTACGTATTTTGGTGCTGCGCCGTACGTATGCGTTTCAGCCCCGCTATTGGTGCACGAAGTAGGACACCGCGCGGCGCACCGAGGAGAAGACATGAAATCAGACGTCCGGAGCAGGAGTGCGGCAAGTGCCGGCGCCGACCGGTCTGACCCGGCGATGCGCGGTGCGAGACGCGTTCGGCGGCTCCCCGGTGTCCTCAGCATCGTCGTGCTGCTCTTCGTCGCGTGTGCACCGGTCGCGTCGGCCCAACCTGCTGCCGGTCCGTGGGACCCACTGCTTCCCAAGGTGGCGAGCGCAGGCGCTCCCGGTGATCCGGTTGCCATCGCGAACGCCTCTCTTCAGGCCACGGCCATGGCGACGCAGACCGCCATGAGCATGGGTCGCAACTTTCTCAGCAGCCTGGGAGTCGTCAGTCCGGCCGCGGATCCGTCGACCAGCGTGCGCGGAAACCGGGTCAATGGTGCGCAAGCGATCGAGTACGTAATCCGCAGGGCAGGAACGCAAATCGGTATTCCCTACTCCTGGGGTGGGGGCAGCCTCACCGGTCCCAGCCGCGGCGTCGACCAGGGGGCCGGCACTGTGGGGTTTGACTGTTCAGGCCTGACACGGTTCGCGTTCGCCGGCGTCGGAGTGCTGCTCCCGCGATGGTCCGGTGACCAGTACAACGCCGGCCGCAAGGTGCCACCCTCCCAAGCGAAGCGGGGCGATCTCCTGTTCTGGGGCCCCGGGGGGAGCCAGCACGAAGCTATCTATCTCGGCGGCGGGCAGATGCTCGAGGCACAGCAGACCGGCGTGCCAATCAAGATCTCCCCAGTGCGCACGTCAGGGATGACGCCCTACGTCGTTCGCATCATCGAAAGCTAAGTCCTCGCCGCAATCTGCCACCAGCTGCATCACTGCGGCGCACCAGGCACTCGCCGCCCCCACTCAGCCGGTGAGACAGTAACCGGTACCGCGCACCGTACGCAGATACCGCGGTGAATGCGGGTCCTCACCCAGCTTGCGCCGAAGATTGCCCACGTGCACCCCCAGCGTGGACCGGCCACCGTCGGAGGCATCCCCCCACAGGCTCAGCTGCAGGTGACGACACGTCACCGGTTCGCCCGGACTCTCTGCCAGCGTGGACAGGATCTCGAACTCCGTTCGGGTAAGTGACAGCGCCTCGCCGCGCAGAGACACCCGGCGTGCGACCATATCGATAAGGAGATCTCCGAATTCCCGGCGATGCATCACCTCGCCGTAGTAGCCGCCACGTGGTTCGCCACTGACACCGCAGTGCCTCAGCGCCAGCCGAATTCGCACGTTCAGCGCCGCGATGTCGCCCACACAGACGGCCCCGGTACTCACGAGCAGCGGCGCAATATCGCCGTCGCTGAGAGCGACCACGCCGACCTGCGTCTCCTGACGAATGCGGTCAAGCATGGCCGTGCCCCGGCCCTGCGCGCCCACGCACACCACGACCACATCGGGATCACCCTCGTGCAGACCTATGATCGCAGCACGCGGCGAGTAGGCCACCTCCACCGCGAAATCGTCGGCACGAAGGTGTCGCGCGACGGTGGCCGCATAGATGCGTCGCGGCTCAACGAGGAGTACACGGATGCGGCCGGCGGCCGCCACTGGCGGTACGGAACCAGCGACAACACGGTGCGACTCGATCGTCGTGGCACTCTCCCAGCCGTTCACGAAAACTAAAGCGCGCCCGCGCATCCTGCGCCGCCCGCGAGAGATAGTCTACCGCTACCTACGTAGTTGCTACGTAGATGACGCGCCGACCGGGACATTTCAGCGCCGGGTCGCGTCATCAACGGCCTTCGGCGTTGATCCCAGTCGTCCTCGCTGATCCAGGCGGTACAGCGCAGCCGCCGACAGCAATCCGATGACTGTCAACAACACCCACAGAAGTTCGGGCTGCCCAAGCTCTCTGGCGAGTTGCATCAACGACCCTGTTGCCAGGTTGCCGACCAGGATGCCGACGCCGACGATCGTGTTGTAAAAACCGTAATGCGTTCCGACGAGCCGATTATCGGCCAGGGACACGACGGTATCCATTTCGAACGGGAACACCGCAGCGGAGCCGACCGCCAGCACGGCCGTGGCGATCAGCAGCGCTGTGGCGGCCGCGACACGGCCGGCTCGCTCGTCATCGGGCAACGCGATGAGCGGCAGGAACGACAGCGCCAGGATCAGCATCCCGATCGCCAGTGAGCGCCCCGAACCCCAACGCCGCCCGAACCAGCGTGTGATGCGCATCTGCCCAAGCACCGCCACCACTCCGGAGACCACGAAGATCATCGCTGTGACGACGGAGTCGTTCTGCGGAAACAGGTACCGCGCCTGTAGCGGCATCGCGAGGTATACCTGAAACGACAGGACATAGGAGCCGATCATGGCCGCGGCGAACAGCAGGAACGAACGATTGGCCGCGACCGCCCGCCAATCCTGCAGCACCGAAGTCTTTTCCGGTGTCGGCGCCACTGCGCGCTGCGGCAGTGCGAACAGCTGCGCCACCGTCAGCACCGCGAAAACCAGGGCCGCGGCAGCCGCAGTCATCTTGAAGTCGACAAACATCAACGCCAAGCCCACCAGCGGCCCGGCGAGGATGCCGGCCTGATAGAACACGTTGAACAGCGCGAACGCTTCCAGCCGTCGCGGGCCCGCGTCGGCGGCCAAGTATGCACGCACAGCTGGGTTGAAGAGGGCACCGGCGAAACCCGTTGCCGCCGAGGCGACCAACACCGCCGGTAGCGAGTCGGCGAACACCAAAAGCCCGAATCCTGCCGTGCGCAGCACGCATCCACTCACGATGAGGGGCTTGAAGCCCAGGCGATCGGCCAACGTGCCGCCGATGATGAACATGCCTTGCTGGGAGAAGTTGCGCACCCCGAGAACGAGCCCGATGGCCCATGCCGCCAAACCCAGGGGCCCAGCCAGGTAGCCGGCCAAGTACGGCATGAGCATGTAGAACCCGAGGTTGATCCCGAATTGGTTGATCATCAGCATGCGGCTTGGCCAGCCGAAACTGCCGAACCCGGACAGCAGTGTCATCGTGGCACCACCTGCGTGGGGTCGACGACTACAGGGCACCGCGTCCAGGCCTTAACCACGTGTCGCAGCGGGTGATCGATGGTGGCCGGTTCGTTCGGCGGCGCCTTATCCAACAGGCCGTGGGTGCGGCAGTAATCGTCGTTATAGATGGTGTCGAAATAGCGCTGTGGGCCGTCGGGGAAGATCGCGGCGACCGTGGTGCCCGGGTCGCTGCGACGCGCAGCCCACCCCGCCACCACCGCGACCGCGCCGACGCTCCACCCGCCACTGGCATAGTGGGTGGCCGCCAAAGTTCGACAGGCCCATACCGCATCCGCTGGCGCGACCCAGTGCACCTCGTTGAAGGCCGCGTAGTCGACGTTGCCGGGGTAGATGCTTGAGCCGAGGCCACGCATCAGCCGGGTCGTCGCGGGTTGCCCGAAGATGGTAGAGCCCACCGTGTCGACGCCGATCAACCGCAGGCCGGGATTATATTCCCGCAGGACCCGTGCCACCCCTGCCGAGTGTCCCCCGGTACCGACCGAACACACCAACACATCGACAGACCCGAGCTGCTCAATCAGTTCCATAGCCAGCCCGCGGTAGGCCTCCACATTGTCCGGATTGTTGTACTGGTCGGGATGCCACGCCTGCGGATCAGTGCCCAGAATCTCATGAACGCGTTCGGTACGGGCCTGTTGCCAGCCGCCGCGCGGGTGAGGCTCAGTGACCAATTCGATGTGCGCGCCGAACGCGGCGAGCATGTGCTGGATGATCGGCTCCATGCCGGGGTCGGTGACCAAGGTGACGGGGTGACCGTACACAGTTCCAGCCAGCGCAAGCCCCAATCCTAGAGTGCCGCTGGTCGACTCGACGATACGGTCGCCCGGGACGAGCTTCCCGCGAGAGCGCGCACGTTCGACCATATGCAGTGCAGGCCGGTCTTTCATGCCGCCAGGATTGAAGCCTTCGAGTTTGGCCCAGAAGCCGTGCTCTGCGGCGGTGAACGGCGCGCCGATCCTCAAGACGGGCGTCTGCCCGACCATCGTAGCCGGCCGCTCATAGCGGCCCAGCCGCAGTTGCTCGAATCGGTCTGTGTCCTGGGCATGGTGGATCGAAAGGGCGTGATTCATGTCGTGGATGTCGCTTCTGTTTGACGGCGCGACTGGTCGCGCAGCTGCTGATCATGGGCAGCGGTCACCGGCCTCGGTTCACGACACGAGGCCTGACGCTGGCCAGTCAGCGACGCGCGATGCAGAGCCGGACGAGCACGTCTCGGCCGGTTTGTGCGACGGGTGAGCGCGGTGGGCCGCGGATAGGTGTCAGCGGCGCGTAGCGCCATAACGCCGGCAGCACAGCCAAGGCGCTGACTAAGGCCAAGGCGATCAGCGTGACCGTTCCTCGCGGCAAGACAGCCTCGGCGAAAGATTCCGGCGACGGCGCGACGCCACCCTGGGAGATGTGCGGATGATCAAGCTGGACGGCCACCGGCGCGCCCACCGCACTCGCAAGGGGGTGGGGTCCATGGGCCGGCGCAGCCTCGATTCCCGGCAGCGCCCATTCCGCAGCCACGATGACGATCCAGAACGCGAGCAATGCAGCGACGACTGCGCGTCGGCGCTGCGGGGAACTCGCGTCGATGTACCTCACGATGTTGCCGACTGTAGCAGCGGATCGCCGACCCTAGGGCCGTCGGTTGACTTGACGCCGTGTCGTGACCTGCCCGCGACCGCCATCTCCGGCGACCCGCGCGAAACGGCCAACGCACTCACCGCATTCGCCCGATAGCATTGCTGTACGGCTCATTTCGACGCCGTGCGTGCGACCAATCCATCTCGGCGAGCCATCTTTTGCACTGGTCATCTACGGTTTGACTCCGTAGATAATTTCCGCTCTGGACGTTGGCGCTGGGCAGTCAGACGAGCCTTTGCTGGATAGGCCAACAGCGGGCGCCGAATCGTCCCTCGTCCTGTGGAATGCGCCTCGGCGGCGACGGCCCGGAAGCTGGGTAGCGCCTAGTGGTGGCAGAGCACCTGGATGAATGCCGGGGTGGCGAGCATGGTGGCGATGGCGACAGTAAGGAGAGCGCGGTGGCGCCACCGCACGTGCCGACGCGTCGGGGTGACTAGCCGCTCGGCGCGGGTGATGACCGCCGTTGCCGCCGCGGCCAGACCTTCGGCGACAGGAGGTCGGTGACCGGCGAGTGCAAGCAAACCCGTAAGTAATGGACGAGTGCCGACGCGACGAGCAGCGGTGTCGTCGGCGCACATCTCTAGTAGTTCCGCCACAGCCTGATGCGCGCCCGCGAACAGGGGAAGATGGGGCAAGGTGGCTGCGAGGGCACGCAACACCATCAGAATGTGGTGATGATGCCCCGATAGGTGCGCATGCTCATGCGCCAGAACCGCTTTCAATTGCGCTCGGTCCAACGATTTTACGGCCGCCGAGGTGACGACGATGGCGTGGGGGCGGCCGATGACGCAGTAGGCGGCGGGAAGGTCCGCCTCGACGACAACGACGTGGGGATGGTCAGTAGGCCGACCAACGATCCGCGCGGCGTGTGCGTGCTCATGACTTCGCGTGCGCAGTCTGGCCAAACAGCGTCCCAGTCGCAGCGCCACCACCCCCGAGGTCAGCAACCCCCCACCGATGAGAGCTATAGACCCGAGGCGTCCCGCCAGCGGCGTGTGATCAGAGAACCCGAACAGTTCCAGACAGAGGGTCACCACCGAGCCATTCAGGGCACTACGTCGAGTCGACCACCAGCACCACGGCCGCCAGCCACGCCACAAGCACGGCGACAACAGTGGCCAACCACGCGGCCACACCCATGGCCGGGCTCACCCCACCAGCAGTAAGGCGCCGCAGTACCGGCGGAGCAAGCCACGCCAACACCGCGCCGTAGAGGACCAGCCACACAGCAGTCGTCATGATCGCCGACCTTTACTCAGCGCCGCCTTCAGCTGCGCCGACTGCTCTGTACTCATCTGCTCGACAAAAAAAGCCAGCACAGTGTTGGTGTCGCCGCCGGAGTCGAAGGCAGCTTTCATCAGACGCGCTGACCGCTCCGCACGACTCATCGCCGCCCGGTACACATAGGCTTTGCCGTTGCGCTGCCGTGTGAGCCACCGCTTGCGATACAGGTTGTCCATGGTCGACAACACAGTCGTGTACGCGATAGGTCGCTGCTGGGACAGGTCCTCGAATACCTCACGCACGGTGATCGGCTCCTGGTGATCCCACACCCAGTCCATGATCATCGCTTCGAGATCGCCGAATCCTCGCTGTTCCATCCGCCGCAACTCCTGCCCCGCTCTGACGAGGTGGCCGATGCGCACAGCGCGGCACCCTGCAGCCTCCCAATGTAGCCGCCAACAGCCCAAATGCCGGGGACCTCACCGCGGCTACGCCACTGATATCGATCCCGCCCCGGCGTGCCCACTCCTGATCCAGCCGATGGCACCGACCCGTCGAGTCAACAGCAAATGCCGCCGGTTGGTCAGGTGTTACCGAGTTGTGACTGTGACAGGTGTTTCTCCTGATGCCGCAGTGATGTACGTTCCGACTACGTACTGATCAACTTCGTACTCATAGCTTGTAGATCGTCCGACATGGCACGTCGGCGCACCGCCCTGCCCGACTCGCGGCTACCGGCAGCCACCCACAGGAGAATTGATGCGGCGCCTCACTTCACTTCTCACCACCGGGGTGATTTTTGCGGTGCTGGTGCTTCACACCTCGGGCATCGCAACGGCCGGCCACGGAAGCGAACCTGATGGTGACAACGAAACGGTCGCAGGACTTGTCGCTGCCGTTGCCGAAGCCAACCAGCACGTCGCCGATATCGGCGCGGACATCCAACACAAACAGGAGAGCGTCAATCGGACCCTGGTGGAGCTTGCCACCGCCCGCCAGGCGGTCACCGAGGCGCACCGCACACTCGAAGACAGCGAGAAAGCACTCGTCGACAGCCAGACCGCCATCGACGCCACGCAGCAGCGGTTCGACGATTTCGCCGCCTCCAGCTACATGAACGGTCCCTCCCGCGCGCTGCCGCTGGCAAGCAGCCCTGAAGACATCCTCTCGGCAGCCTCGACGCAGCAGACCTATCTCCTTGCTTTCGGCAGGGTCAAAGACGATCTTCGCCGAAGCCAGACTGAACGCGCCAACCAACTCTCGGCCGCCAAGCAGGCCCGGCTGGACGCCGACGCAGCAGCGGCCGAAGCGCAACGGCGACAGGACGCCGCAGTCACCGAACTCGTTGGCGCGCAACGCGCATTCACCGATCAACAGTCCGACCTGACCCGGTTGGCCGCCGAACGCGACTCCGCACAAACCCGACTGACTACTGCCCGACCGGTAGCAGCTACCGCACACCAGCCCACGGCCGCGCAACCCGGCGCCGCAGTCCCGCCGAGCGGCCAATGGGACCGCACCAGTCCGGCACCGGCAGACAGCTCGGGCGCCGGCCAGTGGGACACCACACTGCCGATGGTGCCCAGTGCCAATGTGGCCGGCGATCCGATAGCCATCATCAACGCCGTCCTCAAAATCATGGCGACCTCGCTGCAACTCACCGCCGACATGGGCCGAAACTTCCTCGTCAAACTCGGCATCCTCTCCCCCGCGACCGCCGCCGCAGATCCCGGAATCACCAACGGACGCATCCCCCGCCTGTACGGCCGCCAAGCCTCTGAATTCGTGATCCGACGAGCCATGTCGCAACTCGGCGTCCCCTACTCCTGGGGCGGCGGCAACGCCAACGGGCCCTCTCGGGGAATCGATCAAGGAGCCAACACCGTCGGCTTCGACTGCTCCGGCCTCATGCTCTACGCCTTCGCAGGCGTAGGCATCAAACTCGACCACTACTCCGGCTCTCAGTACAACGCCGGCCGCAAAGTACCGTCATCGCAGATGCAGCGCGGGGATCTCATCTTCTACGGCCCCAACGCCAGCCAGCACGAAGCCATGTACCTCGGCGACGGCATGATGCTCGAAGCCCCCTACACCGGGTCAGTAGTCAAAATCTCACCCGTACGCAGCTCCGGCATGACGCCCTACGTCACGCGCTTGATCGAATACTGACACTTTCCCGGGGAGCGCTACGTCCGCCGCGTCGCTGACCAGTCAGTCCGCTCCGGTGTGGCCGCTGCGCACAGTCTCCTGCAGTGCCTCCCGCCGCCGGCTGCGGGACGGCCGCCCAGAAGCGTGGAACAGCGCCGTCGCGCCCGCGATGGCGGCGGCCCACAGCACGACAAGGACGGCGCACAGGATCAGCCACGTTTGCCACCCGAGACTGTCCGGGCAGACGTCCATCAGCAAGCGCATGTCAGGCCCTCCTTCATGCTGAGCGTCTCCCAGCCGCAGGACGCAATCGGTATGAGTCTCGTAAAGATCTGCTGAAGATCGCGCCGCTCCGGCAGTCGCGCGCCACCGCACCCACATCAGCAGGCACCATGATGACCATGGACCACCACCCGGGTACACCGCCTGAAAGGGCGAAGGGATACCGCGCCCTGGTCGTCGACGACGAACTCCCCCTAGCCGAAGTAGTGGCCAGCTATCTCGAACGCGAGCAGTTCGAAGCGGTCGTGGCCGACAACGGCGTCGACGCGATCGCCGTCGCCCGCGACCTCGACCCCGATGTCGTCATCCTCGACATCGGCCTGCCCGGCATCGATGGATTGGAAGTCTGCAGACAGCTACGCACGTTCTCCGACGCCTACGTCGTCATGCTCACCGCCCGCGACACCGAAATCGACACCGTCCTCGGCCTCACTGTCGGCGCCGACGACTACATCACCAAACCCTTCAGCCCACGCGAACTCGTCGCGCGCATTCGCGCCATGCTGCGTCGGCCCCGCGTCCTGCAATCAGCCACCGCAACCGCCGACATTGACGTCGCGCCACCGCGTCGCTTCGGCGCGCTGAGCATCGACGTCGCCGCCCGCGAGGTACGCATCGACGACGAACAAATCTTGTTGACCCGCACAGAATTCGACATTCTCGAAGCCCTTTCCGGCCGCCCAGGAAATGTACTGAGCCGCCGTCAACTACTTGAAATCGTCCGCGACGGACCCTGGGTCGGCAACGAGCATCTCGTCGACGTCCACATCGGCCATCTGCGGCGCAAACTCGGCGACGACGCCGCCTCTCCGCGCTACATCGCCACCGTGCGAGGGGTGGGATACCGGATGGGAACGGGACAGTGACTCCCGGGTCGGCGGCCACAGCTCGCCGACGTCGACGGTGGGGCCGACCCGGTATCGGCCTGCGGTTGCTGGCAGCCCAAGTCATTGTGCTGGTAGCTGGGGCCGCCACGACCGCGGTGGTGGCCGCCGTCGTCGGCCCTCCTCTGTTCCGTGAGCATCTTCATCTCGCGGGGGTGCCAACGGACTCACCCGAGGAAATACATGCCGAGGAGGCCTACGGCTACGCGACGGTCATGTCCATCGGCGGCGCCCTCGCGGTGTCGGCGATTGCCGCCCTTGCCGTCAGCTTCTACGTCAGTCGACGGCTCCAACGTTCCATCACCGAAGTCGCCTCCGCCGCCACCGATGTCGCCCAAGGGAACTACGAGATCCGGGTGTCACCGCCGCGACTGGGCGACGATTTCGACGCGCTCTCGACCGCCTTCAACCAGATGGCTTCCCGGCTCCAAGCGGTTGAGTCGACACGACAGCGATTGTTCGGAGACTTGGCGCACGAGATCCGTACACCGGTCGCGGTGCTGGAGGCCTACATCGAAGCACTCGAAGACGGAGTACGCACTCTGACACCGCAGACGGCGGCCATGCTACGCGACCAGACCCGCCGGCTGGTGCGGTTCTCCGATGATGTCGCCGCTCTCGCCAAGGCCGAGGAAAGCTCAGTGTCCATGTCCTACGCCACCATTGACGTCGACCGCTTAGCGCGCCAATGCGTCGCCGCGGCGCACAAACGCTACGACAGCAAAGGTGTTGCGCTACGCGTGCGCCTACAGACAACACTGCCGCCGCTATGGGCCGACGAGCAGCGACTCTCCCAAGTCCTGGGAAACCTGCTGGACAATGCGCTGCGGCACAATCCATCTGGCGGCTCGGTCGAACTCAGCTGTGTCCGCGACGGTGACCGGCTGAGGATCGCCGTCGCCGACACCGGTGAAGGGATTGCCCCCGAGCACCTCCCCCGGCTGTTCGAGCGGTTCTATCGCGCCGACGCCGCCCGCGATCGCGAGCACGGCGGCGCCGGTTTAGGGCTCGCCATCGCCAAAGCGCTGGTCGAGGCCCACGGCGGATCCATTTCCGTAGCGAGCGCTGGACTGGGCGCCGGCGCAACATTCACCGTCGACTTACCCGTCGCCCAGGTACGCCCCGACGACATCCCTGTTACGGGTGCCTCGGCGCGGACCTGACCGTCGCCCCTCCGAACTGTTACTTGTCCAGCATCCCCTGCATCGTGTCGATCTCCGCTTGCTGAGAGGACACAATGGCTTCCGCCATCTCCACCGCCGCCGGGAACTGGCCGATCTCAATCTCCTCCTGCGCCATCATGATTGCGCCCTTGTGATGGGCAATCATCTGCGTCAAGAAAAGTCGGCTCGCCTCCGCACCCTGCGCGTTCTGCAGCGCAGCCATGTCGGCTTCCGACATCATGCCGTGGCCACCGCCGCCCATACCCGGCATATCGCCCATGTCACCGCTCGGCATCTGGTCGCCGGGCATATTGTGACCAGGCATCGCGGTGCTGGTCGGCGCAGGAGCAGGCGAGGACGACACTCCCCACTCCTGCAGCCAGCCCCGCATCTTCTCGATCTCCGGGCCTTGAGCGTTCTTGATGTCGTTCGCCAGCGAAATTACCTCGGGATCGATGCCTTGCTTGCCCAGAAGCATGTCGCTCATCTCGATCGCCTGCTGGTGATGAGGAATCATGCCCTGGGCGAACTGCACATCAGCGGCGTTGTGGGTAGCGTCGCTGCTGGCAGCACCCGGCGACGCCGATGCTGCCGCCGAGGTGCTGCTGGCCGATGGCTGAGAGTCCGTTGTCGCATTCGAACAGGCACTGATGACCAGGGCCGACGCCGCTAACGCCGCAAACCCAAATCCGAATCGCTTGTGCTGCATCGCACATCCTTTCTCATACAACTTCGGCACACCAGTCGTCCACACGGCAAGCGCTCTCGCCGCCTCGGTCCAGCCTCAAGAATCCGAGTATGGGTCGGTTCGTGTTCCGATGAAGATTTGATGAAGACGCCCCACCGACCCGCCGGTACCCGCAGCGCCGCCCAGGGCCGCGAACCAGCGTCGCGCCGTTGCCCCGTGCCACCATCTACTATTGCACTACGTAGATGGTTCGCGACCGGAAGGGGTCAGTGTGCAGCTCCGTAGACTCGTCGCCGCAATACTGACCGGAGCCCTGGCCGCAGCGTGCTCGTCGAATGCCCCCGACAGCACACCGCCCGCAATTGTGCCGGGCATGGTGCACATCCACGGCCTCGGTATCAATCCGACCGATGACACCCTCTACGTGGCAACTCATTACGGCCTCTACACGGTAGAGCGCGATCAGGCGCCACAACGAGTCGGCGATCTCATCCAGGACTTCATGGGCTTCACCATCACCGGGCCCGACGAATTCTTGGCCAGCGGCCACCCCGATCCGGCCGACCGTCAACAACCGCCACACCTAGGCCTCATCAAAAGCAGCGACGCCGGCCAATCCTGGGAAAATGTGTCGCTGCACGGCAGCGCCGACTTTCACGCACTCGAGTACCGCCACGGACGGGTCTACGGCCACGACAGCCAGTCGGGCACGGTGATGGTCAGCCTCGATCAGCAGTCCTGGCAGCGGCGAGCACAAATCCCTGCCTCTGACCTCGCAGTATCACCCGCGGACGCCGATGAGATCCTCGCGACCACACGCCAAGGGCTCCTCCGAAGCAACGACGGCGCAATGACATTCGCCGCAGTCAACAGTGCACCGGCACTGGTACTCGTCAGCTGGCCCGAGCGCGGTCCCCTCCTCGGAATCGACCTCGAAGAAGCCTCTACACCAGCACCGACAACGGGCAGACCTGGCAGCCACGACACACCCTGAACGCCAAACCTCAAGCCCTTCTCACCGCTGGCGACGGCCAGGTCTACATCGCCACAGATACCGCCATCTACACCTCCACCGACGACGGAACCACGGTGAACGTCCTCACCGCTGTCGAATAGAAGCACGGGCAGAAGACCCGCCCGAGAGCCAGCCACCTCGCCCACAGGAACCCGTCAGGTCGGAGGACCGCGCGCTCACACATGTCGCTACCACGGACCAGCGGGCCATCCTGCCCGATCCGGCCCCCGCGGAGCGCATCGTCTCGTGTCCTCGACTCGACGCTGAACGTCGCACACATCGACGCGTTCTGCGAGTGGACTGTGTGCCACCGGCCGCGCGTTTGCAAGGACTGCGCAAACGTCGCCTAGGGCGGCCTAGTTCTAGTACCGCCGGACGTTATGAATCGGTGCAGGAAATCGGCGCGACCTTCACCGGCGTTCCGTAGGTCGATGCATGGACCATCATCCCGTCACCGATGTACATACCCGCGTGAGAGACATCGTCATAGAAAGTCACAATGTCACCGGGTTGAAGATCAGAGGTGGCCACCGACTGCCCGCCCTGAGCAAGCGCCTGACTCGACCGGGGCAACGACTTCCCGCTCTGCAGGAACGCCCACTTGATCAACCCTGAGCAATCGAACGCATCCGGACCGGTAGCGCCGCAGCAATCTGCTCCTGCATTCGACGCTGTTTGGCCTCAAGGTCGGTTCGCACTGCCGCGGCCTCATCGGCCCAGTCCGTGCTTGTACTGCGGACTTTGCAGACCGGTCCGCGGCGGTGGCGGCGCGCGCACTCGCCGATCGGAACGCGGCCATCTGCACTGTCAGCTCCGATGCAACCGTCTTCTGAATCGCCAGCTGTTCGATGAGTTCCTGCGGAGACGTCGCCGTCAGTGCCGCCGCCAAGGTGTCGGTACGGCCACCCATGTATGCAGCCGCGGCCAACTTATCGACTGCAGCCTGATACTTCGCCAGATCGGCCGACGTTGCATCGACGGCCACGCGATCGGCGGCCGCCTCATTCTCCGCGACCAGCTGGGCGGAGAGCTTTTCGTCGAGGTCGATTTGCGCGGAGTGCATCTGCTCTGTGGTCTGCTCAGCAAGACGCGACAGTTCGGTGAGTTCGGCGAGCGCATCGGCCGCCGGATCAGCCCTCACGTCGGTCGCGAGAAGCGCAGCGAGAACGCCGATAGCTGCCAGGAGGCAGGCGAGCCGTTTACCCATCGCGCGAACGGGCCTCAAACACAGGCAAAGTCGCAACAGCGGCAACGTTCGGTGAAGTATGAAAGTACGTATCAGATACGTAGGGCACGGTTAGGTTACGAGGTCAGTGGCCGCTGTCCAGCCGGGTTGCCGCGCGGAGCGACGGCCGTTCCCCTGACTTGTCATACCAGCCGCCGTCTGCCGTACGTTCGCCCGTAAGCAATATCCCAGACCGCAAGGCCAGGCTGGAGCGGAATCCCAGCGCTTTGTCTTCGGTGATCAAGGCGATCGCCGAATTAGACGCCGGCGGCGATTGCTGACTTGGCGAAGCGAGGCCCGACTGGATACTTGGCCCTGCTAAGCATGCAGTAACTGAGGAATCCCTATCCATCAGGTTTCTCGCTCTGGCTGTTGCGGTCGTTATCGGGCGTTCTCGCGTTGCCTGATGTGAGCCCTTTGTCCGCGGGCGTCGCGTCGCCTGAATCCACGCCGCTGTCGGCCCGCGCGGCGGCATCGTCACGACCTACCGCAGCATCCCGCGTCGCCTCGGCTTCGCCTGTTGCACTGATCGCGAGGTCCTCGCGACCCTTCGACGCGATGAAGAAGTAGATGAGGGCGCCGATCAATACCACCGTGGCGGTAAATGAATTGATCCGGATGCCGGCAATTTGGGTCGCCGCGTCGCTGCGCATCAACTCGACGAAGAACCGGCCGACACAGTAGCCGGCGACATAAAGCGCGAACAGCCGTCCATGGCCGATTCTGAATCGGCGATCGACCCAACTCAGCATGCCGAAGACCACGACGTTCCACAGCGACTCATAGAGGAAGGTGGGATGCACGACCTGCGCTGACTGGACCTGTCGACACACCGTCGACCGAATGCACGTCGACGATGCCCGACGGCTCACGGCGGTAGTAAATCTCCAAGCCCCACGGCAGGTCTGTGGGCCTGCCGTAGAGCTCTTGGTTGAAGTAGTTGCCGATGCGGCCAATAGCCTGGGCCAGCACAATGCCCGGCGCAACGGCGTCGCCGAAGGCGGGCAACGGAATGCCGCGTCGCCGGCAGCCGATCCATGCGCCGACGCCACCGAACGCCACCGCGCCCAGATGCCCAGGCCGCCGTCCCAGATCCTCAATGTGGCGGCCCACCCAAGACCGTCGTCCCCAAAGTAGGTGCGACAGTCGGTGATCACGTGATAGAGCCGGCCACCTATCAACCCAAACGGTATGGCCCATATCGCGACGTCATAGACGACGCCCGGTTCGCCGCCCCGGGCGATCCAGCGGCGGTTCCCTATCAGCAGGGCGGCGACGATGCCGGCGATGATGAACATCGCGTACGCCCGGATCGGCAGTGGGCCAAGACGCCATACCCCCTGGGGCGGACTGGGGAAGGAAGCGACCAGAGTGGTCACGGCAGCCTCTGCGGCGCGGCAGCGACGGTTGACGTCTCAATCAGGACAGACTTACTCCGCTACCGCCATCACTCGTGTTCGGGCTCAGTGGGTTCGGCACGCGCGCGGGCGGCCTACTTTGTCTACTACGCTGAATAGTACCGCACAGGTGCCGACCTCCGGCAATGACGCCGATATACCGCACCTCGACGACCCTGCCACGCAATCGAGTCAGTCTTCGCTCCAGTTCAGCATCTAGCATCACAGGCCCGAAGTCCGCCCGCTGCGCGCGGATGAGCGCGTCCGCAGAAGTTGTGCTGCCCTCGGCAGACCAATCTTCCTCACGTTGCTAACAGTTCGCCGGCTCGTGGCGATAACCAGATTGCATTGCGGGGTCCGGTCACCCGCGGCAAGGATCTGGCGGGGAACGCGACTCCTCCCCCGCCAGATCACCAGATTGAAGCCGCTCACCAACGTCGCGATCCTCAGCTCGGCCGCGCCTGGCGAGTGACGCCGGCGGCAGCAGTCCCGCTTGACCTATGTGGTCAACGGTGCGTCCTGCGGCGAGCACCGTGTGAGGACGGGCGTACATCGTGGTGTGCTCGGCGCAGCTAGCCGACCTGACTCAAAAGAATCTTTAGCCAATCGCTTTCGGCACCAAAAGGGATGGTTCGCGTCTGACCGCTTGAGGACGATCAATCAGCTGCCGGCCCCATGCCAGCAATACGCCACGACGCGTACGATATTAGCCCTGCAGGGCTTCACCTTTCGGGATGCGACGGCATACCTTGCATCGCCCGCCAGGGGTGGTGGGGAATGTCGTTGCGGTATCGCCGTTTCAGTCGATGGGGAGTCTGTTGCGACGGAATTCCCGGCCGGTCTGCGACTATTTGCGCCAGAATGGAGCTCGGTCGCGGCGGGTCGCCGCCGTCTATTTGCTGACAGGGGATAGACTGTCGCCGTGTGTGATCGGTGCACGGGCGGACCAAGTCGGCCCGTTTCGCGGCGGGCCGTCCTGAGATTCGCGGCCGCAGCGCCGGCGGTTGTCGGTCTGGCTGGCGCCGCGCCCCTGCTCATCGGGACACCGCACGCGCCAGCGCAGCCGCCTCTGTCGGTGGACACGGCCACGGCGACACCACCGATCCCCGTTATCAGCCGCGGTCAATGGGGTGCCGACGAGTCGCTGCGGCGAGCAGCGCCGGTGTACGACAACGCGATTCGGGCCGGGATTATACACCACTCCGCAACGGGCAACAACTACGCGCCCAACGAATCGGCAGCGATCGTGCGCTCAATCTACGCGTATCACACACGCTCGATGGGTTGGGCGGACATCGCCTACAACGCGCTCGTCGACAAGCACGGTCAAGTTTTCGAAGGCAGATTCGGCGGCCTTGATAAACCGGTCGAGGGATCGCATACCGGTGGATTCAACAAAGACACGTGGGCGGTTTGCCTGATCGGTGATTACGGCCGAGAAGTACCGACGCCAGCGCAGCTGCGATCGGTTGGCCGGCTGTTGGGATGGCGGCTGGCGCTCGGCGCAGTCGATCCCAGAGGCGCCGTCACGCTGACATCTGCCGGTGGCCCCTACACCCGGTTCCGGCAGGGTATGAGCCGCATGCTGCCGAGCATCTTCGCTCACCGCGATGTCGGTGATACCGCATGCCCGGGCAACGCCGCCTACGCGTTCCTGGATCGGATCCGCGAGATCGCCGCGCGTTTCAACCAACCTCCCACGGCAGAGGACGTGGAGGAGTCGATGCGGGGTGGGGCGATTATTACGCGATGGCAAGCGCTCGGTGGCGCCAGCGGTGCGCTGGGTCCGGTGAGGTCGCCGGAAGCCCCCGGTGCTGGCCCAGCACGCTACGTCATCTTTACCCATGGAGCGATCTACTGGTCACCGGCCACCGGAGCGCAACCTTTGACCGGAGCGATCTATGACGCCTGGGCGACGCTGGGTTACGAGCGCAGCTCGCTCGGCTTGCCCACAAGCGGCCAGATCCAAGAGCCGCAATGGATTGTGCAGAACTTCCAGCACGGCACGCTGAACATAGATCGAGAGAACGGTGCGGTCACCATGGTGGCCGACGGGCAGCCCCGCGTCTTGCCTTCGCCGCCGCCCGGAGGGCCACCCGTTCAGCTAGAGCGATTCTCTCCGGCGCGCAACCGGATCCCCTGACCCGCTCTGTCGCCGCGGGCTACAGCAAGAAGTCGTCTCGCGGCATCCGCCGAATCCACACCTCTCGCGTCGCGCCCCATTGACCAGATGTGGACGTCCAGACTCCCCGATCCACGACAGCGCACAGTTGGCCCGGTCAACTGGCCCGCGCCGGTCTATGAGAGCGATTGGATTGCCGCGCGCAACATGATCGCGGCCTCGTCGGCCACGGCGCGCAGTTTTGGCTCGTCGGCGACCTGCACCATCACCTGCGGATCCATCGCGTCATCGATGACCATGCCCTTCGCGGCGGGATCGGTGCGCACCACGACGTTGCACGGAAGCAACAGCCCGATTTGGCGATCGATATCGATTGCCCGATGGGCCAAGGACGGATTGCACGTTCCCAAGATCAGGTAGTCCTCGATTTCCTCGCCCAATTTGGCCTTCAGTGTGGCCTTTACGTCGATTTCGGTCAGCACGCCGAAGCCCTGATCGCCAATGCTTTGCGAGTATTTTCAACAGCGTCGTCGAACGTGCTGTGCAATGTGGTTGAAATGGCCAGTGCCATAATCAATCCCTCTCTGTCGATGATGATATGCCGTCAGGTCAGCGGTGGTTGCGCCTCTCCAACTCGGCTTGGGCCATCTGGATTAGGCCGCGAGGAGACTCGCATGGGCCCGCCGACATTGCTTCTGAGCCGGCCCCGCGCTTAGCGCTTGGCTGCTCGCTTCGTGGGTCGACGGAGCGCGGCGCCCAGGCGCGCCGACTCCTCGGGGCCGATTTGTTCGAGGAAGTAGGTGAGCACCAGATCGGGTTGGCCGCCGGAGTCCAAGGCCTCGCGCATGAGGCTTGCGCTGTGTTGCTCACGAGTCAGGGTCGGCCAATACCGGTAGGCTTTGCCGTCGCGCTCCCGCGCCAGGTAGCCCTTGCTGTGCAGATTGTCCATCGTGGACATTACTGTGGTGTAGGCGATGTCGCGTTCTGCTGCTAGTTCGTCGAATAATTCTCGCACCGTCGTGGTCGTGCCGGATGCACGGTTCCAGATGCGGTCCATGATGACGGCTTCGAGTTCGCCAAATCCGCGTGTGCGCACCGTTGGCCTCCCGGCTGTCCGTGTCGAGCCTGTGTCACGCATGGTGCGCCCCTTCGGCGGAATGCGTATTGTCTACGTACCAAGAGCGTAATGCCGTTCCATACGGTTTGGAAACCGAGGGCCTGTCCCATGCATAACGTCAACGGCGGCACGGGTGCAGCGCGCAGACTTCGTGCGCTCAGCCAGACCCGGATCGGCAGCCGCTGATGCCCGCCACCGTCTCACGACGATTCTGGGACGAAGGAGACTCGCGCAGCTTTCTTCCTGCCGACGACGACGGGCGTGGCCGCGATAGCGCGCGACAAAGGCCTAGAATCCGGCACGCCCGGTTCTTGCAATCGGCGAAAACCGTTGTCCTAGCAGCAGAACGAAGGCCATGGCCCCATCAACTGATGCTTGTTTACGCTCCACCGCGCTGGACGCGTCGTTCCCTCATGTCAGACGGCCGGCCAGCGAGGGTTGCAGATATCGGCTCCACAATGGCGCCCTCTGTGTCGATGGCGCCCAACGGCCGAGTCGATGTCCCCGCATCATGACCTGGCTGCGGTGTGGGCTCATCGCGTTAGCGATCGCCGTGCAGACATCGGTGGGGCGGGGGGCGGGTAGCGCGCAGGCGCATCCCACGTTGCTGTTCACCGAACCCGCAGCAGAGGCCGCGGTTGCGGCCTCACCCGAGGCGATCACCCTGCTGTTCAACGAACCGGTCACCATCGGCACGCGCGCGATTGTGGTGCTGGATCAATCCCGCCGCGAGGTTGAGGTGACAGCCCCCACCCACCCGTGACCACAGCGGAGTGAGGGCATCCTCTAGCAACGCGAACCATGGTTTGGTCGAACGCACGTGCTCGAAGAACCGAAGCTGGCCGTTCGGCTTGAGCACCCGACGCAGCTCGGCCAATGCTGCCGGCACATCGGCGACCGAGCACAACACCAACGACGCAACGGTGCCGTCGAAGGTGGCGTCCTCCACCGGCAGCGCGGTCGCGTGACGGGCCACCACGTGTACCGGCACAGCTGCGGTTTCAGCAGCCCGCTCAGCCAGTGTCCGCAGGTGATCCTCGGGCTCGACCGCGACGACTTCTGCGACCGTATTGGGATAGTGGCCGAAGTTCATGCCGTTGCCGGCGCCGACCTCAATCACCCGGCCGGACAAGCCAGCAAAGGCGCGATCGCGATGCTGCGCGGTGCCACGCTGCTCCGACTCAGCGCTGATCCGCTCATACATGCGCGCACACCGTGGATGCTGGAATTCGGACAGATCCGCCATGTCGCCTCCTCCGCGGTCGGCCTGTGCCATTTTCCTTGTCGTCGGGGCTCTCACACGCCTTCGGCGAAGTCGTATGTCGAGGGAATGGTTTCGCCAGGACGGGGGACGCCGTAAACCACGGCGATCTCGTCGCGATCGCCCAGCATGATCGCCGCCGGGTTTCCCGTCTGCTGTGCGCCGTTGACGAAAACGCGCACGGCCTTACCGTCGACGGCGCGCAGCGCCCCGATGTTGTCCGCCGACAGATTCACCTGCCATTCGGTGAAAACCTCCCCCAGGCTGAACTGTCTTTTCACCGGCGACTCAACATGAATCACACCACTACCGTCATGGGTGTGCAGCGGGCTAATAGTGCCGCGCTTGGTGTCGATACCCAACTCGGCTGGAACCGGCACAGGCTCACCATCAACGAGCACATCCAGATGGGCGTGAATGTGCTCCACGGCCCCTTCGCTGCCTAGCATCGGCAAGCCGGCTGCGGCCACCGCCGCACTCGCATCAGTAGGCGCCGGCCACGGCGGCATCGTTTCGGCGCCCACGGCCACGGTGGCCGGTGGACTCTGCAGGCTCGCCGATTCCGTGTCCGGTGTGGGCTGACCGGGCGATTTCATGATGCTGACAATCACGATCACCACAATGGGAGCTACGAACACAACACCCGCGGCGAGCCACAACCAGCCGGTGCGTCGGCTCGACTGCGCACGCGCGATGGCCTTGCGTCCATCTCGTGAAGACTTCACCGTCGTCCGGGGGCTTTTCCTCGCCGCCATGAACACGCTCCGTTCGTCTGCAGATACGCCGTCATATGTAGCTACTGCGTAGCTTGTAGCTAGTCCCGGTCTGATTGTTCTTCGCAGGAGGCGTCAATAGGGCAGCATCCAGGCCGGTAACAAATCCTGCTACCTCAGATATGCTGCTGTCGTTCAAACTTCAGCTGGTCGACCTCTGCCCGCAGCCGAGTCATTTCCTCACGCTCAGGCATGTCCGTCCCGTGACTGGGCCGCATCATCAGAAACATCATCGCGCCCATACCAACCGGACAGGCCAGCGCGGCGGCCGCCGAGAGTAGCTGCTCCATTCGGGACTCCCTTCGGCGGGTAGGACCCTGCACGCCGTGTTCGCACGCGTGGGCCTACGATCTACGTACACGCATAGTAGACCCGATGGAAATCCATCACCAGTGGAGAACCGATGCCCAATCGCCTGCGTGCACTCGCGGTGTGCGCCATCGCGGCCCTCATCGCGGTGGGATGTGCCACTGGACGTGATGCCGTCACGCAGGGCGGCACATTTGAGTTCGTGTCACCCGGGGGGAAGACCGACCTCTTCTACGATCCACCGCAGACCCGCGGCAGCATCGGCGACCTCACGGGTCCCGCGCTGATGGACGATCGACCGATCCATCTATCCGATTTCGCCGGCAAGGTGGTCGTGATCAACATCTGGGGGTCCTGGTGCGCACCGTGTCGCACCGAAACTTCTGAACTCGAGAAGGTCTTCAATGAGACCGCACCCCTCGGCGTTGCATTCGTGGGCATCGATGTGCGTGACGATTGTTCCGCCGCCAAGGATTTCGTCACCGACCGCAATGTAAGCTACCCGTCGATCTTCGACCCTGCGATGCGCGGCTTGATCGCCCTCGGCAAGGGCTATCCCACCAGCGTGGTACCCACCACGCTGGTGCTCGACCGCAAACACCGCGTCGCAGCCATTTTTTTGCGGGCGCTGCTGGCCGAGGATCTGCGGCCGCTCGTGCAGCGGATCGCGGCAGAGCCGTGACCGCGCACGCGCAGGGCATCGGTGAAACGTTCGGCGCGGCGGCGGCCTCCGGGCCGTTGGTGCTCGGGCTTGGCGCGGCCGCACACTAGCCGGTATCGTCTCCTTCGCGTCTCCCTGCTGCATCCCCTTGGCGCCCGGCTATCTGTCCTACCTCGCCGGTACTGCAGGGGCGAACGGCTCACCAGATGCGCGACCGGCGGCGCGGGATTCGTGGCGCGTGGCTGGCGCTGCCCTCTTGTTCGTCGCCGGGTTTCACGGCGGTGTTTGTGGCGGCGACGGCGTCGGTGTTCGGGTTGATCGGCGTGCTGGCGCTCAACCGGGATCTCCTGCAGCAGATCGGCGGCGTACTCACCATCGTCATGGGCTTGGTGTTCCTCGGATTCATCCCAATGTTGCAGCGCGACGTTAGGTTTCACCCTCGTCGGATCACTGGCGTTGTGGGGGCACCGCTGCTGGGCGCGACGTCGGACTCGGTTGGACGCCCTGCTTGGGACCCACCCTGGCCGGCGTCCTCTCCGTTGCCGCCGGCACCCAAGGCGTCACCGCGGCACGTGGCGTGCTGCTCATCGTCGCGTTTTGCCTCGGCCTCGGGATGCCATTCGTCCTGCTGGCGCTGGGCACGACCGCGATGCAAGGCTGGTTCGGATGGCTGCGCCGCAACACCCGCCGCATTCAGATCGCCGGGGGGATCATGCTGGTCGCTGTTGGTGTCGCACTACTCACCGGAGCGTGGGCCGACTTTGTCGGCCGGATCCGCGACCAATTCGTGACGACCACAGTGCTGCCGATATGAGCCCGAGACCCGTGCATAGCGGTGCCCATCAGCCACTTTGACCCAGCCGGCGTAGAGGCCGCGTGACCGGATGGTCGCCAAGCCCTTCGATCTGAAGGTGCAACTCGAGCGAGGCATCGTCATCGGCGCGCCCCAACACCAATCAGTCACTTCCGCCATGGGTTGCACGGCACTGGGCGATCGAACACCACTTTGACGGCATGCAGTTTGTCGGCGCGGCACGGACGGTCTAAGTACTGGCGGCTTCGGACATCGTGCTCGCCGCGCCCGTTGTCTACCACATCCCGGCAACGGCGATACGGCCGCGAACCCCCATAGGGACTTTGGTCCATACAGATGATGACCTTTGTTCTACGGATCAAGTACGTAGTCCCATTGGCTTCGCCACGCTCGTGGCGCACGGTTAATCCAAACCTGAACGGAAGGAAACAAGATGAAGCGCCAGTATTACCCGTGGTACGCAATAGCCTTGGCCGCCGCCCTCGTCGCCGCAGTCGCCGTTGGCGTGCCAGTATCAACGCTCTTACTCCTACTGGTCGTGTTGGCGTGCCCGCTGATGATGATGTTCATGATGGGCGGGCACGGTCACGGTGGCGGTGGCGGTGCCAGTTCCGGCGATACGCATGAGCATCATGATTCGGCCGGACGTTCCTAGGTACCGCGCGTGAACGCACAATGACCGCAGCGCCGGCGGTCGATGCGAAGACAGTTGCGCCCTCCGCATCGGTGCTCACGGCCGAGGGCATCGAGAAATCATTTCGCCGCGGCATTTGGCCGGTGTCGCACCGCCAGCAGGTGCTGCGGGGCGCGGATCTAACCCTGTACCCGGGCGAGGTTGTCGGGTTGGTGGGCGAGAACGGTTCCGGCAAGTCGACGATGATGAAGATCTTGGTCGGCGAGTTGGCCGCCGACGCGGGCACGGTGACGCGTTCGGGCGTGCTAGGTTACTGCCCGCAGCAGCCGGTGGTCTACGAGCGGCTGACCTGCGATGAGCACATCGAATTGTTCGCCCGCGCCTACCGAATGACTCACGAGGCGGAGCGGCGTTCGCGACGAGACCTGTACGAAGCGTTGGGGTTTGAACGATATGCCGGCACGCGGGCAGACCGGCTGTCCGGCGGTACGCTGGCCAAGCTCAATCTGACCCTGGCGATGCTGGCCGATCCGCCGGTGTTGCTGCTCGACGAGCCCTATGCCGGATTCGACTGGGACACCTACCTCAAGTTCTGGGACCTGGTCGGCGTTCGCCGCGCCACGGGCAGGTCGGTGTTGATCGTCAGTCACTTTGTCGCCGACGAGCATCGGTTCGATCGCATTGTCAAGCTGTGCGACGGGCGATTGTGTGACGGGCGGCGGTGCGAGGGGCAAGGGGCTGCGCGATGACCACCGCGGCCCACGAACAGTGGCGGCCAACGCTGCTTCTGACGCGCAGCTTCATCACCGACTACGTGCGCAATCCGGTGAACCTGATCATGTTGGTCCTCGTGCCGGGGGTGTTCGTGCTGGTCGCAGCCGGTTCGATCGCCGATGCGATGGAGCTGTTGCGCGGGAGCCCTGGGATGGCGACCCAAATTGCGACCGCGGGCTGGGCGGCCGGCTTCCTGTCGGGCCTGGCCATGTACTTCCAGGTCCGCTCGGCTCACGCAGCCGACAGACGGATGCTGCTGGCCGGGGTATCGTCGGCGCGGCTGCTCGCCGCCCGGGCCGGCACCGGGCTGCTGATGGCTGGGCTCGTCACGACGGTCGCGTTGATCGCGTTGGCGGTGCGTACGGGCATCGACAACCCCGGCCGGGTGATCGCCGGCACGCTGATGTTTGCGTTGATTTATCTGGCGATCGGTGCGTTGATCGGAGTGGCTGTCAGCAATCCGGTCAACGGCGCTGTGGTCATCTTGTTGGTCTGGATGATCGATGTATTCGTCGGACCTGGGGGTAGCGGTGGTGATTATGCGTTCACCCGGTGGTTTCCCACGCATTTCGTCACATTGTGGATGGTCGGCACGCCGTCGCGCCACGGCGGACAGCTGGGTGATCTCGGGATCTCGTTGGTCTGGGTGGTGGGGGCGCTGGTGGTGGCCGGGGCGGTCGTCGCGGCGGGTTCGCGCACCGCGCGGCGGCATCGACGCTCAGCGGGCCAGCTGCTGACCGCGTTGCGGTTCGGGTTGGTCGATCTGCGCCGCAACCCGGTGCTGCTGGTGCTGCTGGTGTTGGTGCCCGTGCTGTTCGTGCTGCTCGCGAAGGCGACCACGCCCGCGCGCCCACTCGTAGTAGCCGTGACCGAAAGCGGCTCCACCTCCAATCAAGCGTTCTGGTTCCCGGACGTACATGCGGGGGCGATGGCCCCGATCGGGATCGGGGCCTTGGCCGCACTGGTGGGCATGTTCGTCGTGGTCGACGCCGCCGGCGGGGACCGTCGTCTGCGGCTGGCCGGCTACCGCACCAGTGTCGTGCTGTCGGCCCGGCTCGGCGTCGTCGCCGCAGCCACCATCGTCATCACCGTGGCCACACTGGCGGTCACCGCGACCGTCTTCAACCCCAAGCAGTGGGTCGCGTTTGCCGCCGTCAACCTGCTGGTGGCGGCCACCTACGCAATGATCGGCGTCATCATCGGACCGCTGCTGGGCAAGGTCGCCGGGGTGTTCGTCGCCTTCTTGATCCCGTTCCTCGACCTGGGCATCATCCAAAGCCCGATGCTGCGCCCCGAACCCGAGCAATGGGCGAATCTGCTACCTGGATACGGCTGGACCAAGGTACTCTTCGACACCGGCCTGACCGCACACTTCGACCAAACCGGCCCTCTGCTGGCCGCGCTGGCCTGGCTCAGCGGGCTGCTGCTTGTTGCCTCGTTGGTGCTCGCGCGTTCACGCCGGCAGGGCCTCAACCGTGTTGCTGGATGACGACTCCACTGCCGGCATGTCCACCAGCAGTTTCGCATCTGCCGGATAGGTCCTGCTCGACACATCACCACACCGACAGTCAGGTGCGCCGCGGGCCTAGCATCGTGGACTCCTCCGGCACTGCCTCGAGGATCTACGCGCTGGCGTGGTCAGGTTGCCTCGATAACAACCCGTGGGGTGGCGCTCCTCCCCAAGCGCGCCAGCCATCATCGGGCCGCGACCGCGGCGCGAGAAACGCCCACTCGCTTGCCGTCGGCTGATCGGACGGAGAGCCGGTGAAAGAACTGGGGCCGTGGCCTGTTGACTATCGTTCGGTCGTGCGCTGGTGGGATGCGGTCATGGCGGCCAGCGCCATTGTGACGACGGCATTCTCCGCGCGTTCTTGCGGCCAGCGCTGTCCCACTCGCAGCGCTAGATAAGTCCACCCGACTTGGTTGAACAACACAGTGGCCGTTTGGTCGAGATTGGGGACGTCGACGAGGCTACCGTCTAGGGCCCCGTCGTGGAGTAGCCGCGCCAGGGGCTCGATGAAGCGGCCGCGGGTCGCTAGCGCCCGGTCGTGCTCATCATCGGTCGCACGGTCGGGTTCATGGAAGATGCCGCCGTCCTCGGCGAATAGGCCTACCAGTAGGTGGCGCCAGGCGTCGGCAACCCGACATGTGGCCCGAAGCGCTTGCTCCAGGCGGTCCCGACCGGAGCCGGTCGACACCAGAGTCGGCCACACCGCGCGCAGGTACTCATCGGCGGCCCGCACGCTGAGCAGCTCGATCACTCGCTCACGCGTGACTCCGTTGCGGTGCAAGGTCATCCGTGACGCACCCAACCGCCGCGCCAGGCTGGCGATAGACAGCTCGGCCAGTCCGCTCTCCTCGATGAGCGCCAGCGCGGCCTCGGTAATTCGGCTTTCCCGCCCGTCCACGATACAGTAATGTATCACCCACAATACAGGTCAGATCAGGAGCGGTAGTGCAGGTTGACAGATCTCCAACGCCTCGACGTCGCCGCGCCGCGGCGGCGGTCGGGCTGGCAGGGCTCGGCGTCGCCGAGGTCGTCGCTGCGGCGCGAGGAAGTTCGCTCATCGATGGTATGGGGCGAGCCATCGTGGATGGGAGTCCTCGACTGCTCGTCGATCGCACGGTCGCACTGCTGGGCAGCCACGATAAGGCCGCCATCCGCCTTAGTGTGGGCGCATCGACGATCTGGGCTGCGGCTGGATTGGCGAGGCTGCCGGCGAAGATCCGCACACCCGCGGTGGCCGCGCTTGCCGCCGCCACGGCCGGTGCGACATTGAGGCGCCCTCCGCGATCCGTCGGGGCCGCCCTCGCTGCCGCGGCTGCCGGCGCGATCGCAACCAGCGTCGGCCTGAGTCGTGGTCCCGCCAATGCACGAAGTGAGCTGGCGTGGGCGGTGCTCGGCGGTGGTTCACTCGTGGCCGCCCGCACGTTTTTGGCCCGTCGCCGCCACCGATACAGCAGGCTGATCGAGGGCGACAGGCGATCTGCACAGCCTGACCCGATGCCCAGCGACGGTGCCGAAATGCTTCCCGGTCTCGCGCCGCTCATCACGCCGATTGACCAGTTTTACGTCACCGACGTCAACCTCGGTGCGCCGATCGTTGACCCTGCCGGCTGGCGGCTCGCGGTGACCGGGCTAGTGGGCAAGCCCCAACGGTGGTCGTTGAATGAACTCGCCGCTGAGGCCGAGAGTTTCGACGCGGTCATGGTGTGCGTTCACAACCCGGTGGGCGGGGACCGGGTGGGCAACGGCCGGTGGCTGGGCGTGCCCCTGCAGACCATTCTCACGCGCGCCGACGCGTCCGCCCATGCGACCACGCTGGTGACCAGGGCGGTCGATGGTTTCACCACCTCGCTTCCGGTCCAGCCGTTGCGATCTGGCGATTGGAGTGGCTACGTTGTGATCGGCTCGAACAGTGGGCCGCTGCCGGCCCGGCATGGCTACCCTGCGCGGGTATTTGTGCCCGGCATCTACGGCCAGTACACGGGCGTCAAATGGCTCACAGAGCTGGAACTGATCGCGGGCCCGCACGACGACTACTGGGCGCCTCGCGGATGGCCACACGAGCCGGCGTGGGTTCAGCCGCAGGCCCGCATAGATGTCCCACCGACGGGCGCACATGCGGGTCGAGAGGTCACCGTCGCGGGCGTTGCGTGGGCGCCGCCGCATGGTGTGGCCGGCGTGGAGGTGCGCACCGGCCAGGGACCCTGGCGGGCAGCGGATCTCGCCCGCGAACTGGCTCCGTCGTCGTGGCGCCGCTGGCGGGCAGCGCTCGACCTCCCGCCCGGCGTGCATACCGTCCAGGCGCGCACGATCAGCCAGTCCGGCGAAGTCCAGGAAGGCCGGCAACGACCGCCGTTCCCCCTCGGCGCGAGTGGGTGGCACACCGTCAGCGTCCACGTCTCGTAATATCCGTCGACGACTTCAGGAGTGCCCGTGGCTATTTCCGCGCAACTAGGCGAGCTTCACCGGGCGGAGCTCTCTGCGGGACCAGTGGAGTATCGCGAACGAGGCTCGGGGACGCCGATCGTTTTCCTGCACGGCATCGTCGCCAATGGCGACGTGTGGCGAAACGTCGTGCCCGAGCTGGCAGGCCAGTACCGGTGTATCACCCCCGACTGGCCACTGGGATCGCACCGGCTGCCGATGCGCGACGGAACAGACTTCACCCTCTTCGGGCTCGCCAAGCTCGTCGATGAGTTCCTCGAAACGCTCGGGCTCAATGACGTGGTGCTCGTCGCCAATGACACCGGCGGCGCGATCGCCCAGGCCGTCGCCGCCCGGTATCCGCAACGCCTCAGCAGGCTGGTGCTCACGCCGTGCGACGCGTTCAACAACTTCCTGCCCTTGCCGATCAAGCACCTTCAGCTGTTCGGCCGCGCCCCTTTGGGGCTTTACCTGCTCGCGCAGAGCCTGCGCTCACGGGCGATCCAGCGGCTGCCGATCGCCTTCGGCCGGCTCACCGAACGCCCGATCCCCGCCGAAATTATGCGCTCCTACACCGAGCCATTGCGATCCTTGAGTGGGGTCCGCCGCGACTTCGCCGCCTTGGTCAGCGCGATCAGCACCCGGTTCACCGAGGAAGCTGGGCGCGGCCTGAGTTCGTTCGATCGCCCTACGCTGATCGTCTGGGCACGTGAGCGGCGACGGTTTTTCCCGGCCGAATACGCGCACCGGCTCGCGGACATCCTTCCCGACGCGCGGCTGGAGTTCCTCGACGGCACCGGGCCGTTCGTCAGTGAGGATCAGCCGGTTGCCTTATCCCGCTCGATCCAGAAGTTCATCATCGAAACGTCACAGCACCGCCGCTGACCGGCCAGGCCGGACATCGCGCAACACAACCACCTCGATCACGGCCTGCACCTGGCCCCTCACCCCCTGCGATTTGACCCGAAGTGGGTCGTGTATCTACCAAACATGTTGTGGCTCTCGTGTGTCGGCTGGTCCGGTGATGTTGACTCACGGGTGTCCCCTTCCGACCCAGCATCGGCGAGTACAGCCATCGCCTGGACTCTGCACTGTCACCACGGCTTTCACATCCGCGTCAGGATGATCTCCAGCGGGTCATTGGGTGCTCCTTGAATAGGGACCGGAGCGGGGTCCCCAAGGAAGCCTCGTCGGACACCCAGGGTTTCGTCGGTGCGGCGGATAGATACGGCGGCGTCGGTGACGGTTCCCGACAATGCACGGACGGCGTCGATGGTTTCCGGGATGACAACCGCCTGGTTGTCGACGGTGTAGGTGAAGAAGAGCTCTGTGCCGTCGACGGTGAGGATGTCTTCCCAGACGGCAACCTCGTACATGTCGCCGCGCGGTCGGCCGAGGTCCCTCATCAGTTCGATGGTGCTATTCGGCGCCACGATGCCGTCGGCCTCACGGACCAGAGCGACTCGCGGCATTGACCGCAGCGCATCGAGAACCTCCTCCCGCCATGGCGCCAAGTTGCGTGGGCGGGCCGCGGCAACCACGGCGCTGCGGCCGCGGCCATCGCCACGGCAACCGCCGTATGCCAGAGGGGAAGCCCAGCCCGCCCTGCAACCTACGTAGCGTCAGCTCATCCAGCAGGACGTCGGGCCGCTCCAGACCGACCAGCGTCTTCACCACGCGGTCGAGGAGGTAGGCCAGCACGCCCGCGGCGGCCAGATCCCGGGCAAGCCCAATCCGCCGCGCGGCCAGCGCCGCCCCGGCGGCGACCGCACCGAGCGAACCCAACTGTGGCGTCGACGGGTTGACAGCACACCCAATTGGCCGGCGGCGTGCAACTCCGTCACCTCGCCGACAGCGGCCGAGCGGGGTGGTCGACTCGGGGACGGCCAGTCGATGGGCGACGAATTTGTCGTCCACGGAGCAGGTTCGGCGCGCAGCGCAACGCCCGGAGTTGACGACGCTGCGTTGGGCGTGGCTGCGACTCTCGGTCACCGCCGCACGGTGATCAGCGTCGCTGAGTGACGTCGTAGGACCGCCAACCGGTCGCGGTCTGGCGGATCTGCCCCCGCGCGAATCGATCCGGTCATTCGGTGTGATTGCCGCTCGCGCCGATCATGGATCGTGGCTACGTCGGGCGGCTAGGGCACATAATTCATGCTGGTCATCATGCCGGCCTCAAGGTGATAGGTGTTGTGACAGTGCAACATCCAAATACCTGGGTTGTCGGCGACCAGGCCGACGGTCAGCGTTTCGTTGGGCAAGACATTGACCGTATCTTTGCGTGGTCCGACACTGCCATCGGGTTTCATCACCTGGAAGGTGTGGCCGTGCAGGTGCATGGGATGCCACATCATCGCGGTGTTGGTGAACGTCAATGTGGCGTGCTGGCCCTGCCGCACGGTCAGCGGCTGTGTGTCGCTGAAGGTTCGACCGTTGATTCTCCAGTCGTAGGGCATCATCATTCCGGACAAATGGGCCGATAGGGCGGCATCGGGTTTCCCCGCCGCCAGGACGACTTCCGGCGCGGCGCTGAGTAGCTGCACCGTGCCGACGCGCCCATCGAGCTCGGAAGGTCGAAACCCTGGGTCGGGTGCGCTGCCCGCGCCGGTGGACAACAACGCCCGCGCGACGGCGTTCTTTCCTTCGGCCGAAGCGACCAGGGGGAAGACACCGTCAGCGGCGGTGACGACCACATCGTAGCGCTCCCCCATCCCCACCAACACGGCATCGACCTCGGTCGGCACCACGGGGAAGCCGTCGGTGTGAGTGACAGTCATCCGGTGCCCGCCCAGCGCAACCCGGAACGCGGTGTCGGAACCGGCGTTGATGATCCGCATCCGCACCCGCTGCCCCGGTTTGGCGCTAAACGTGGTCGGCGCGGCCGGAATACGCCCATTGATCAGGTAGTACGGGTAGCTCACGTCCCCCGCATCCCCGCCCAGCAGGTCGCTTCTGCCCACACCGCCCATGCCGGGCATGCCCGGCATATGCTCTTCCGACATTGCCCCACCGCGCAGCCCGTCAAAGATCTGCTGCGGGCTGGGGCCCACGCCGTCGGTCCAATCATCGAGCACGACAATCCACTCGACGTCGTAGGCGCCGGGATCGGCCGGGTCGTCGACAATCAATGGCAGATGCAACCCGGCGTCGAGGTCCAGACCGGTGTGCGGGTGGGCCCAATATGTGCCCGGATCGGGCACTGAGAACCGGTACGTGAAGCTCTTGCCGGCATCGATGTTCGGGGTCGCCGGAGTGGCGCCGTCCATGTCGTTTCGCAGCGCAATGCCATGCCAGTGCACGGATGTCGCTTGGGCGAGATCGTTTTTCACGGTGACAGCGAGCTCGTCTCCGACATTGGCCCGGATCAACGGGCCGGGCACCAGGTTGTCGTAGGCCTGGGTGCGCACGATCATGCCGCCCAGGTCGACGTCGGTGGGCCCGGGCGTCAATGTGGCCTCGACGGTGCGGCCCGTATGCGGGCGCGCCGACTCGGCCGCTGATATCGCATCATCGGGTGTCGCCACGGTCTTCGGTCGCGCGCAGCCCGCGACGGCGACCGCGCCGGCGATGCTGGCCGCGACGAACGTCCGCCGGCTCAACTGCGTCGAGCTGAACAACGACTCAGCCATGACGCGTCCCGGAGAAAAAAACGCGGGCGATGGATGACGTTGCTGCCCGCTCTAGGGCGAGACCGGGGAGATGACCGGTTCGGCGGGAGTCGCGAAACAACCCGGACACGGCGACAATCACCGCCCCCCAAACAGCCAGCAACGCAAGCTCCAGCAGCATCCATCCGCTCAAGCCCACGGCACTCACGACTTCGCGCCACCACGTCATGGCCAAACACCTCCCTGTTGCCACCATCGGCTGACCAACCAGCTAGATCGATGATGATTGTGTGAAGATTCGCTCAAGACCTGCGCGGCTGCCGCGGCACCGCCTTGGGCGGCGCGCATTCCCAGGAGCATCGCGCCGTTCGAGGCGAAGCCGGCCAGGACCGAGACGGCGGTGAACGCCACCACGTCGCCCAAGAAAGTCGGCCGGGCACAAAACCGGTCGGTCAGCAGCCCACCGAGCAGCGTGAGCACGGCGAAGGGCACCGTGTAGATGTTGATCACCCATTCCAGCCCCGCCAGGCCCAGTTCGAGCTCTCGGCCTATCGACGGCAGCGCGATCGCCACGGCGGTGTCATCGAGCAGGACCAGAAATGATGCGACCGACACCACCGTGCTAGCTCGTGGGTCGCCACGCTCACCTAGTCCCCTTCTCGCCACCGCACCGCTCGGTTCGGCGTCACCGACAACCCTGCCAAACGATCCCGAAGGACCCAAGGGACTTTCGGCCCCAAATACTATGGGACCTAGTAGAAATGTCGAGGGCCCCTGCCGCGCCACAACTGAAGCACCGATTGGCGGGCGACGCGCGCACGTGCGTGCAGACAGTCCGCTGTGACTTCAGAATCGATCCCCGCTACGGGCGCATGTCGTCAATCACCCTACCGGGCAACACGATTCGGTAGCGCACACGTCCGTGCAGACATCGCAGCCACGCACGTCGCGGCTCCGGGTCGGTCCGCACAGTTCGACAGGATGTTCGCACAAAAACGCCCGGTCTCCCAGCGACTCCCCGCTACGGAGCAGTCGGGTCAACGCCCTACTACGGCGCCGGTCCGCGGACCGGCACGCGGGCCGCTGGTCGCGGTTGGCATTACGCCAGGCCATGCCACCACTGGGCATCTCTCAAAGTCCGCGCCGACGCCTGCAGGCCGAGTAGCTCGTGCACTGACAGCGGGACCTGCTGCACCCGTCCGGCGCCAACTGCCGACACCACGGTGGGCAACGACAATGCCGCACCCACGGCTACTAGTCGTCGAAACGGTGACGGAAGCGGTCTTCTATCCGGCTCGTGAACGACCCGCCGGCGCCTTTGCCATGCCGGCGCTTCGGCGCGCCGGCGGATCCGCAACGGTCCACCACACCGCCAATCCGCGGGCCGGTGAGCGCGACGACCGCTCCGCCGAACATCACCAGAAATCCGAAGACCGACAAGATCGGGAAGCTTCCGATCATCGAGGCCGTGACGGCCACACCGGAGATCAACATCGCCAGACCGATTACGAACAGCGCTACACCACCCTGGATCTGCCGCCGGGTCGTGGGCGCCCACCAGCTTCCGCCGCGGACACGAGAGGCGAACTTGGGGTCCTCAGCGTCGAGCGCGTTCTCGATCTGTTCGAGCATGCGCTGCTCACGATCGGACAGTGGCATGTGTGCCTCCTTGCCGCCAGGCCCCGCACTTCCAACGAGCGTCGTGCCCGAATCTTGACGGGAATCTACTTAGGCACAGTCTGGTCGTTCAGAGTCAGGCGACCAGGGTCGGCGGCACTCGACGGCAGGGGCTTTGGTCATCTCGGCTGCTGTAGGTCACCGCGATGGCGGCTCGCGTCCTTGCCCCTGACCCGTTCGTGTAGTTGAGTCTGGTCATCATCGCGGCCTCCTGGTGATAGGTGCTGTGGCAGTGCATCCAGATGCTGTTGACGACGGTTGAAATCTAGGCCAGAAGCGACGGTTGAAAAGTAGGCCACGTGGTCGTGGTTATTGTGCCGTGTTGTCGGCTCTGGCGGAGGGCAAGGTGTCGATTCCGGTGTCCTTGAGCCGGTAGCTGGAGCCTTTGAGGGTCAGGACCTCGGCGTGGTGCACGATGCGGTCGATCATGGCCGCGGCCACGACCTGGTCTCCGAACACGTCGCCCCAGCGCGCGAAGGGCAGGTTCGAGGTGAGTATCAGCGAGGCGTGTTCGTAGCGGCTGGAGACCAGTTGAAAGAACAGGTTCGCGGCGTCCTGCTCGAAGGGGATGTAGCCGACTTCGTCGACGACGAGCAGTCCGATGCGACGCAGCTTGGCCAGCTCAGCCGGCAGTCGGCCGGCGTTGTGGGCGGCCTTGAGGCGGGCGACCCAGTCCACCGCGGTGGCGAACGCGATGCGGTGCCCGGTTTGGGCGGCCTTGACCGCCAATCCGATTGCCAGATGTGTCTTGCCGGTTCCGACCGTTATCGCGGGTTCGAGAATGAGAATGCCGCGTTCTTCCTGTTCAGGACGTTGTTGCGATTGATGCGACGTTGGGTAAGGGGTGGATGCCGCGGCGGG
>NZ_JACKSH010000183.1 GCF_025821625.1 Mycolicibacterium pyrenivorans | reverse complement strand
GCCATGGACCGTCGCACCACGATGAAGCGTGTCGCCGAGGTCGTCGTCGAGACGCTGGATCCGCCGGCCGCGGAGACGACAGAGCCGTCAGCGGGCTGAGCCGCCCAGCGGCCACCCGTTAACTCTGTGTTTCGGGCCGCAGCATTTCCACAGGTCCGTCGAACACGACGTTGGCGAGCATCGCTCAACAACAGGTATCGCCGCTCCCGGTTGGTTACTGTCTACGCGAAGTAGCGGACGTCGGACTTCACCTGCGAAGAGTCAGCACGACGTCCGGTGCCAGGTAACCATGACCCGGAGGTGAAGCGTGCGCAGTCGCGTAGCTCGGAATGCTCTTGCAGTCGGCAGTGCCGGTCTGATCGTGTTCGGTCTGGCGGGCTGCAGCCAGTCTGATCCGAAGCAGAGCGGCGCGGCAGGCTCGAATAGGCTCGAAT
>NZ_JACKSH010000182.1 GCF_025821625.1 Mycolicibacterium pyrenivorans | reverse complement strand
ATCAAGTGGAATGGCCTGACCGGTCCGCGCCTGTGCTCCTGCGACGTGTATTGCGTCCAGATACCGATCCCGCGGGGCTGTCGCGGTACACAGACAACGTGTGGCGCTTCGATCACGGAATCTTNGAGGAAAGCNCGAAGATCATCAGCGTCAACTTCAAGCCGGCGCCAAAACCTTTGCGAGAATTGGCAAAACACTACATGTGGGTGCTGATCAATACTGACCCGCCGATGCAGCTGCGGCGTACAACCGCCACTCGCCCGTCGTTGTACACCGTCAGGATGTGCTGGTATCCGTTGCGGATCTTCCTGAATTGGCTTCACAAACACCGTGTTGCGCGGTTCTGCGATGTCACACCCGAACTGCTGGATGAGTACCTGGTCTATCTGGGTCGCAGCCAGGACGGTGTGGAGCAGATGCACCGATGCGTCGTCGAGGTCCGTCGACTCTGGGGATACCGCTCGGTGCTACCGGAATCGATGCGGCTACCCGANATGCCGCCCTGGGGCGGCGACTCCGCCGGAGTGCTTCTCGGCAACGCCCGCTCATACATGGAGAACCTCACTCCACGCAT
>NZ_JACKSH010000181.1 GCF_025821625.1 Mycolicibacterium pyrenivorans | reverse complement strand
CGCCCCCCGCCGATCCCAACGCCCCGGTCCCGCCGCCGGTGGATCCGAACGCGCCGCCGCCACCGCCGCCACCGCCGGCGCCGCCACTCGATCCCAACGCGCCGCCGCCCCCCGCCGACCCCAACGCACCGCCCGTCGATCCCGACGCGCCCGCCCCCGAGCCGGGCCGCGTCGACAACTCCGCGGGTGGCTTCAGCTACGTGGTGCCCGCGGGCTGGAAGGTCGCCGAGGCGCAGCAGCTGTCCTACGGCCAGGCGCTGCTGACCAAGCTGCCCCCGGAAGGTTCGCCGCCGGACGCGCAGCCGCCGAACGACACCAGCGTGCTGCTCGGCAGGCTCGACCTGAAGCTCTTCGCCGGCGCCGAGACCGACAACACCAAGGCCGCCCAGCGGCTGGCCTCGGACATGGGCGAGTTCTTCATGCCCTTCCCGGGAACCCGCGTCAATCAGCAGACGGTGCCGCTCGACGCCGCCGGCATGACCGGTGTGGCCTCCTACTACGAGGTGAAGTTCACCGACACCACCAAGCCCAACGGCCAGATCTGGGCCGGTGTCGTCGGTGCGCCGACCACCGCGGGGACGCCCCGCGGGCAACGGACACCCGAGCGCTGGTTCGTCGTGTGGCTCGGCACCGCCGCCAACCCGATCCCGCAGGGCGAAGCGGTGACCCTGGCCAACTCGATCCGGCCGTGGACGCCTCCGCCGCCGCCACCTCCGGCGGACCCGAACGCGCCGCCGCCCCCGCCGGACCCCAACGCGCCGCCACCGGATCCGAACGCAGCGCCGCCGCGGCCCGCGGTCGGGGTGCCGGTCCCGGTCGACCCGAACACGGCCCCCGGGATGCTGCCGCCCGCTTAGCGCGCCTGCAACCACCATCTCGGTGGTAATCGTGTCCGATTGCGATGCCTTCCCATCGCCGAACCGTTACCCGTGACCGGTATATCTGGGTCACGGACCGACAGCGACCGCTGCGGGCCGGGCTGGCAACAGACGGGAGATTTTCATGGAGTTGGTTGCGGCTACCGAGTTCCTCGCACGCTCATCGACCCTGACGAGCGTGGGATGGATCGGCTACATCATCATCGGCGCCATCGCCGGGTGGATCGCCGGCAAGATCGTCAAGGGCGGCGGTTCGGGCATCCTGATGAACATCGTCATCGGCATAGTCGGTGCCCTCCTGGGCGGGTTCCTGCTCAGCTTCTTCCTCGACACCGCAGGCGGTGGCTGGTGGTTCACGCTGTTCACCGCGATCCTCGGGGCGGTGATCCTGCTGTGGATCGTCGGCCTGGTCACGCGCAAGAACAGGGTCTAGCCGAGGATCGTGGCATCGTGGGGTCGTGACCGACCCCACGATGCAGGCCTGGCAGGTGCGCCGGCCCGGCCCGATGTCCACCCGGCCGCTCGTGCACGCCACGGTCGCGGTGCCACAACCCGGCGCCGACGAACTGCTCGTGGCGGTGCGCGCCTGCGGGGTGTGCCGTACGGATCTGCATGTCGCCGAGGGTGACCTGGCGGTCCACCGGCCGAACGTGATCCCGGGGCACGAAGTGGTGGGCGAGGTCGTTTCGGTCGGTGCGGACCTGGAGTCGGGCTCAGCGGCCCGGTTCTCGGTGGGCGACCGTGTCGGGATCGCGTGGTTGCGCCACACCTGCGGGGTCTGCGGGTACTGCGCGCGCGGCCAGGAGAACCTGTGCCGCGAATCCCGCTACACCGGCTGGGACGCCGACGGCGGCTATGCCGAGTTCGCCACGGTGCCTGCCGCTTTCGCGCTCCACCTCCCGACCGGCTACTCCGACACCGAACTCGCACCTCTGCTGTGCGCGGGCATCATCGGCTACCGCGCGTTGCTGCGCGCCCAGCTTCCCGCAGGCGGCCGGCTCGGCATCTACGGCTTCGGCGGCAGCGCGCATCTCACCGCCCAGGTGGCGATCGCCGAGGGCGCGGAAGTTCACGTCATGACCCGTGGCGAGCAGGCCCGCGAACTCGCGCTCGCGCTCGGCGCCGCATCGGCCCAGGGGGCCGACGCACCGCCGCCGGTGCCGCTGGACGCCGCGATCCTGTTCGCACCCGTGGGGGAATTGGTGCTGCCCGCCCTCGAGGCGCTGGACCGCGGCGGCACCCTGGCGATCGCCGGTATCCACCTCAGTGACATCCCGACGCTGAACTATCAGCGACACCTGTTCCAGGAACGTCAGGTTCGTTCGGTGACGTCGAACACCCGCGCCGATGCGCAGGCGTTTCTGGACTTCGCGGACCACCATCACCTCGAGGTCACCAGCCCGCACTACCCCCTCGATCGAGCGGACGAGGCCCTCGCCGATCTCAGTGGCGGGCGGATCGCCGGTGCCGCGGTACTGATCGTCTAGAGACGCTCAGGTACCGCTCGCGGCGCCCTCAGGACAGATGCCACACCATGGCGGCGGCCAGAGCGCCCAACCCGTTGAGCGACCAGTGCAGCGCGATCGGCGCGATCAGGCTGCCGCTGCGCCGCCGCAGCCAGGTGAACACGAAGCCCGCCGCAGCGGTCGCCAGCACTGCTCCGACCACGCCGACGACGGTGCCGAACACGCCGCCACCCAGGATCTTGGTGAAGCCGACGTTGCTCGCCGTCAGACCCATCGATGTCGCGATGTGCCACAACCCGAACAGCAGCGACCCGGCGGCCGCGACACCGCGCCAGCCCCACGCACGGTCCAGCGCACCGTGCAGCACACCCCGGAAGGCGAGTTCCTCGGGGATCACGGTCTGCAGCGGGATGATGATCATCGAGGCGATCAGCGCGCCCGACAGCGTCGCGTAGTTGTTGTTGAGGAACATCGGTCGCGTCCACGGCAACAGCGCACCGACCGCGATCACCGTGCCGACCAGCGCCACAGCGGCAATCGCGTAGCCGGCGCCGGAGCGCCAGTGCTCCCGGCCCAGCCCCAGCTCCGTCCAGCCCAGCCCGCGCGAGCGGACCAGCAGCAGCAGCGCGACGGCGGCCGCGGGCACGACGGCGACATTGGCCCACGGTGTCGTGAAGTGCGCCAGAAGATTCGTCAGCGCGAGCACCACGACGACGATCGCGATGTCGGCGTAGATCCGGAAGTGGTGCAGCGCGGCCAGTTGAGCGACCAACGGATGCTGGGCGACCAGCGGGTGTGGCTCCGGGGCTGCGGCGACCGCGCTGACGTCAGACATAACCTCTCCACACTACCGCCCCCCGGTATCCCCGCAGGTCAGGTGTGACGCATTCGCCAGAGCAGCCGCCTATTCGTTGTCGCCCCCGGTGTCGGCGGTCCCGGCGATCTGGTCGGTGTCCAGGCCCGCCTCCTTCGCCGCCGGCCACACCCATTCCTTGACCTCGGGGATGTCGTCGCCGTGGGCGCGGGTGTACTCGCGGGCGGCGATCCGTTTGTCGGCCATCTCCTGACGCAGCGTCGCGCACGTGGACCCGAGGGCAGGCACCCGGTCGATGACGTCCATCACCAGGTGGTAGCGGTCCAGATCGTTGAGCATCACCATGTCGAAGGGCGTGGTCGTGGTGCCCTCCTCCTTGTATCCACGGACATGGAGGTTGCCGTGGCCGGTGCGCCGGTAGGTCAGCCGGTGGATCAGCCACGGGTAACCGTGGTAGGCGAAGATGATCGGTTTGTCGGTGGTGAAGATCATGTCGAAATCGCGGTCACGCAGGCCGTGCGGATGCTCTGTGGAGTCCTGGAGCCGCATCAGATCGACGACGTTGACGAACCGGACCTTCAGGTCGGGCAGCCGGGTGCGCAGGATGTCGGCGGCGGCGAGCGCTTCCAGGGTGGGGACGTCCCCGGCCGCGGCGATCACCACGTCCGGATCGGTACCGAGCACTTCGGTCCCGGCCCATTCCCAGATCCCCAGCCCGCGGGTGCAGTGCGCGATGGCCTGGTCCATGGTCAGGAAGGTGGGAGCGGGTTGCTTGCCGGAGACGACGACGTTGACGTACTGGCGCGACCGCAGGCAGTGGTCATAGGTCGACAGCAGCGTGTTGGCGTCCGGCGGCAGGTACACGCGCACCACGTGTGCGCTCTTGTTGACGACATGGTCGATGAACCCGGGGTCCTGATGGGAGAACCCGTTGTGGTCCTGGCGCCAGACATGGCTCGACAACAGGTAATTCAGGCTCGCGATGGGCCGCCGCCACGGGATGTCGTCGGTGACCTTGAGCCACTTGGCGTGCTGGTTGAACATCGAGTCGATGATGTGGATGAACGCCTCGTAGCAGTTGAACAGGCCGTGCCTGCCGGTCAGCAGGTAGCCCTCCAGCCAGCCCTGGCACTGATGCTCGGAGAGCATCTCCACCACCCTGCCTGCGCGCGCGAGGTGTTCGTCGACCTCGGAACCGTACAGTTCGGCGTTCCACTGCTTGTCGGTGGTGTCGAACACCGCCTGCAACCGGTTGGAGGCCGTCTCGTCGGGCCCGAAGATGCGGAAGTTGTCGGGGTTGCGCTTGATCACCTCGGTCAGCCACTGGCCGAGCACGCGGGTCGCCTCGGCGACCGTCGCCCCTGGCGCGGGCACCTCCACGCCGAACTCGCGGAAGTCGGGCAGCCGCAGATCCTTGAGCAGCAGACCGCCGTTGGCGTGCGGGTTGTCGCTCATCCGCAGCTGACCGGGCGGCGCCAGCGCGGCGATGTCGTCGAGCAGCTTCCCGTCGTCGTCGAACAACTCCTCGGCGCGGTAGGACGCCAGCCAGTCGGCGAGCACGCGGAGGTGATCGGCGGTGTCGCGCGCGTTGGCCAGCGGCACCTGGTGGGCGCGCCAGGATCCGGTCGTCTTCTTGCCGTCGATGTGGTCCGGCCCCGTCCACCCCTTGGGGGTGCGGAACACGATCATCGGCCAGGCGGGCCTGGACTCGTCGCCGTCCGCCGCGCGCGCCTTGATCTCGGCGATCTCGTCGAGCACGTCGTCCAGCAGTGAGGCGAAGCGACGGTGTGCGTCGGCATGATCCGTCTCGGCCTCGTCCGGCACCTCGAAGAAGTACGGATTGTGGCCGTAGCCGACCATCAGGGCGCGCAGCTCGTCGGCCGGAATGCGGGCCAGCACCGTGGGATTGGCGATCTTGTAACCGTTCAGGTGCAGGATGGGCAGCACCACGCCGTCCTTGGCGGGGTTCGCGAACTTGTTGGAGTGCCAACTGGTCGCCAGTGCACCGGTTTCGGCCTCGCCGTCGCCGATCACCGCGGCGACCAGCAGGTCGGGGTTGTCGAACGCCGCGCCGTAGGCGTGGGAGAGGGCATAGCCGAGTTCACCGCCTTCGTGGATCGAGCCGGGGGTCTCCGGCGCTACGTGCGAGGGGATGCCTCCCGGGAAGGAGAACTGCCGGAAGAGCCTGCGCATCCCTTCGGTGTCGGGGGTGATGTCGGGGTAGATCTCGCTGTAGGTGCCGTCGAGGTAGGCGTTGGCGACCAGCCCGGGACCGCCGTGGCCGGGACCGGTGATGTAGACCGTCGACTGTGCCCGCTCGCCGATGGCGCGGTTGAGGTGCGCGTACAGGAAGTTCAGGCCGGGCGTGGTGCCCCAGTGCCCCAACAGGCGGGGCTTCACATCCTCGGGGGTGAGAGGGGAGCCCAGCAGCGGGTTGTCGAGCAGGTAGATCTGACCCACGGACAGGTAGTTCGCGGCCCGCCACCACCGATCGATTCGCTCCACCGACTCGTCGCTCAGCGGGTTGCGGTCGACGGTCTTCCACGCGGTCGAGGTAGTCATCTGTCCATCCAACTCTGCATCGGGGTGACGTCCAACCCGTACCCGATGGCGCGGACGTTAATCTTTCGCCCACCGTTAGGGTGAGCGTCACCGCGAGCAGAAGGGCAGGACGAGTGGATGGCCGAGGGAGCGTTGCTGGCATCCCTGCGGGTCCTCGACCTGTCCACCGGCGAGGGTGACGCCGTCGGCCGGATCCTGGCCGACCTCGGCGCCGACGTGCTCAAGATCGAACCGCCCGGCGACAGCCCGGCTCGACGCGCGGCACCGCTGGTCGCAGGCGCCGGTATCCCGTTCGCACTGCACAACGCCAACAAGCGCTGCGCCCGGCTGGATCCGGGCCGTCCGCAGGACCGTGAGCGGCTGATCGAACTCGCCGGCGGCGCCGACATCGTGGTCGACTCCGGGAATCCCGGTGGCGCAGCACGGTTCGGAACATCGTGTGCCGCGCTCGCCGAGCGCTTCGGTCATCTGGTGACGCTGTCGGTCACCGACTTCGGCGCGACGGGACCTGACGCGGCGTGGCGCGCCACCGACGCGGTGCTGTATGCGATGTCCTCGGCGCTGTCGCGCACCGGGCCGACGTCGGGCACCCCGGTGTTGCCACCGACCGGTGTCGCGTCGGGGACCGCCGCGGTTCAGGCGGCGTGGGCGGTTCTGGTCGCCTACTACGATCGGTTGCGTTGCGGGGAGGGAGAATTCATCGACTTCTCCCGATTCGAGGCGGTGGTGCAGGCGCTCGACCCGCCGTTCGGTTCCGAGGGTCAGGCGGCGGTCGGCCTCAAGGCCCCCACCGAGTTGTGGCGTGGCCGCCCGCGCAACCAGCAGATCTACCCCATCTTCGGGTGCCGGGACGGACATGTGCGGATCTGCCTGCTGTCGGCCCGGCAGTGGCGGGGGATGCGGGCCTGGCTGGGCGAGCCCGCACAGTTCTCCGGACCCGAATTCGACACCATCGCCGCGCGTTACGCCGCCTCCGAGGAACTCAACGCGGCCGTCGCCGAGTTGTTCGCCCGCGAGACGATGGCCGACCTGGTGGCTGAGGGGCAGACCCGCGGGGTGCCCGTCGCAGCGGTGCTCACACCCGTAGAAGCGTTGTCGGAAGAGCACTTTCAGGTGACGGGTGCGCTGGCCGGTGCCACGATCGCTCCCGGGGCCGAGGTGACGGTCCCGGTGGGTCCGCTGGTGATCGACGGTGACCATCACGGCTACCGCCGGGGGGCACGGCCACCGGGCGCCGACGAGGCCGAATGGTCGGTGCCGCGGTCGTCACCTGCGACGCCCCCCGGGGAGGTGACGAGCCGGCCGTTTGACGGCGTCCGGATCCTCGACCTCGGGGTGATCGTCGCAGGCGGCGAACTGGGCCGGCTGTTCGCCGATCTGGGCGCCGAGGTCATCAAGATCGAGAGCCCGGCGTATCCGGACGGGCTGCGACAGGCACCGCCGGGCAAGCCGATGAGCCGGTCGTGGGCACTGACGCACCGCAACGAGTGCAGCCTCGGCCTGGACCTGCGGCATCGGTCCGGCGCCGACCTGTTCGGCAGGCTCGTAGCGGGTGCCGACGCCGTGTTCGCCAACTTCAAACCGGGCACGCTGGCTGCCCTCGGCTTCTCATATGACCGGCTGCGCGCGCTGAACCCCGGCATCGTGCTGGCCGAGAGCAGCGCGTTCGGGGACCGGGGGCCCTGGAGTGCGCGGATGGGTTACGGCCCACTGGTGCGCGCATCCACCGGCGTCACCCGGCTGTGGACGTCGCCCGACGCCGAGCCGGACAGGTTCTACGACGCAACGACGATCTTCCCCGATCACGTGGTCGCCAGGCTCACCGCGATCGCCACGCTGGCGGTGCTGATCCGCCGCGGCCAGACCGGTCGCGGCGGGCACGTGCACATCTCACAGGCAGAGGCGGCGATCAATCAGCTCGCCACCGCGTTCGTGGCCGAATCTGCCAAGGCCGCAGGACTTCCCGTGGCAGAGGACGACGCGATTCATGCGGTGCACCCGTGCGCCGGCGACGACGAGTGGTGCGTGGTCTCGATCCGGGACGCACAGGACCGGGCGAGGGTCGCCGAAGCGATGGGGTGCTCCGGGATACCCGAGGGCCGCGCCGAGGCGATCGCCGCGGTGTCCCGCTGGACGGCCGGGCGGGACAGGAACGAGGTCGCCGCGCAACTGCAGGGGCTCGGGGTGCCGGCCGGGCCGATGAACCGTGCCGCCGACGTCGCGAGCGACCCGCACCTCGTCTTCCGGAAGTTGTTCTCCGACATGACCCATCCGCTCCTGGACAAGCCCATACCCAGCGAAACCGGGCCGGCCCCCTACACGCGCATACCGCGGGCGCCGCTGCGGCCCGCGCCCATGCCCGGCGAGCACACCCGGGTGGTCTGCCGGAAGATCCTCGGGTTGACCCCCGACCGCATCGACGAACTCATCGCCGACGGCGCGCTGTTCGCGTGGCGCCAAGACGACCGAGAAACAAACTAGGAAGGCCCGCTCCATGCCCCTCGACCCCAGGACACCGGTTCTCGTCGGCTACGGCCAGGTGAACCAGCACACCGAGGACCCCAGCGTCGAACCCGTCGACCTGATGGCGGCGGCGGCACGGGAGGCCGCCGATCCGCGGGTGCTCGAGGCAGTCGACGCGGTACGCGTCGTCAACCTGCTGTCGTGGCGCTATCGCGACCCTGGTCTGCTTCTCGCACAGCGGATTCGCGCCGACAAGGCGGAAACCCGGTACACGGGGATCGGAGGGAACGTACCGCAGACGCTGGTGAACCTGGCGTGCCTGGACATTCAGCAGGGCAGGGCCGACGTGGTGCTGATCGCGGGGGCGGAGACGTGGCGGACGAGGAGCAGGCTGCGCGCCGCGGGGAAGAAGGCGCAGTGGACGAAGCAGGACGATTCGGTGCCGATCGCGCCCGGCGCCGACGACGGCGTGCCGATGGCGGGACCCGCCGAGATCCGGATCAACCTGGACCGGCCCGCCTACGTCTATCCGATGTTCGAGCAGGCGGTGCGGATCGCCGCGAGGGAGACAACCGACGAACATCGTCGTCGCATCGGAGAGCTGTGGTCGCAGTTCAGCGCAGTCGCCGCGACCAACCCCCACGCCTGGAGCCGGGAACCGCTTGCGGCCGAGCAGATCTGGCGTCCGTCCCCGAATAACCGGATGATCAGCTGGCCTTACACCAAGTTGATGAACTCGAACAACATGGTCGACCAGGGGGCCGTTCTGATCCTGACGTCGGCCGAGAAGGCCACCTATCTCCAGATTCCCTCGGACAGATGGGTTTTCCCGTACGCGGGAGCCGACTCGCACGACACCTACGCGATCGGTGAGCGCGCGGAGTTCTCCACCTCGCCTGCCATCAGGATCGCGGGCAAGCGGGCGCTGGAACTCGCAGGCGCCGGGGTGGACGACGTCGAGCTGGTCGACGTCTACTCCTGCTTCCCGTCGGCGGTGCAGATCGCCGCCAGGGAGCTCGGGCTCCCCATCGGCGATCCCGACCGGCCGTTGACCGTCACCGGCGGCCTGACCTTCGCCGGTGGCCCGTGGAACAACTACGTCACCCACTCCATCGCCACGATGGCCGAACAGCTGGTGTCGAAACCGGGCACGCTCGGCCTGATCACCGCCAACGGCGGCTATCTGACCAAACACAGCTTCGGCGTGTACGGGACCCGGCCGCCGGAGCATGAATTCCGTTGGGAAGACGTCCAACCCGCCGTCGACCGCGAGCCCACCCGCACGGCTCTGGTGGACTGGAGCGGCACGGGCACGGTGGAGTCGTGGACGACACCGGTGGACCGGGACGGACGCGCGGAAAAGGCGTTCCTGGCGGTGCGGACCTCCCAGGACGCCGATGCCGCCCGGGTTCTCGCGGTGATCCCCACCGCAGACGAAGCCGAGGCCACCGTGACCGGCGACATCGCCGGCGCGGCGGTCCAGGTGCGTCCCGACGGCACCGCGTCGCTGCGTTGACGACGGTCAGAGCAGGCCGAGGGCGGCCACCGCGTCGCGTTCGGCACGCAGTTCGGCCAGCGAGGCGTCGATGCGGGTGCGCGAGAACGGGTTGATGTCGAGGCCTTCGACGATCTCCCACCGGCCACCGGCCGAGCGGCACGGGAACGAGCAGACCAGGCCCTCGTCGACGCCGTACACGCCGGGGGAGGGCAGCGCCACCGACGTCCAGTCCCCGTCGGGCGTGCCGTGCACCCAGTCGTCGATGTGGTCGATCGCGCCGTTGGCGGCCGACGCCGCAGAACTCGCGCCGCGCGCCTCGATGATCGCGGTGCCCCGGCGCGCCACCGTCGGGATGAAGTCGTCGGTCAGCCAACGGGTGTCGGCCGCGTAGTCGGCTCCGGACCGGCCTGCGACGACGGCGTGGAAGACATCCGGGTACTGCGTCGGTGAGTGGTTACCCCAGATCGTCATCTTGCTGATGTCGGTGACGGACACATCGGCGTGCCGGGCCATCGCGGATATCGCCCGGTTGTGGTCGAGGCGGGTCAACGCGGTGAACCGGTCGCGGGGGATGTCGGGCGCGTGGGCGGCGGCGATCATCGCGTTGGTGTTGGCCGGATTGCCGACCACCAGCACTCGCACGTCTGCTCCGGCCCCGGCGTTGAGCGCCTCACCCGCGGTCGCGAAGATCTGCGCGTTGGCCTCGAGCAGGTCGGCGCGCTCCATGCCCTTGGTGCGAGGTTTGGCGCCGATTAGCAAGGCGACGTCGACTCCGCCGAATCCCGTGACCGGGTCGTCGTAGATCTCGGTGCTCGCCAGCAGCGGGAACGCCCCGTCGTCGAGCTCCATCACCACGCCCTCGGCGGCGCGCACCGCGCCCGGTACCTCGAGCAGTCGCAGCGCGACCGGGGTGTCGTGGCCGAGCATCGCACCCGCGGCGATGCGGAACAGGGCGGCGTAACCGATCTGCCCGGCCGCGCCGGTGACGGCGACGGTGACCAGAGATTTCTGTGAGGTCATGTGGCCAAACCTAGACGGCGCGTCAGGGGGCGTCGGCGGGCACGTCGGTGTAGGTCATCGCATGGCCTTCGGCGGAGAAGGTGAAGCCCTTTCCGCTGGCCTCGGACATGCACGAGACGCCGTTGGCCTCCTGCACGTTGCAGCGGAACCCGGCCACCGCCAGGATCCGGTTGAACGGCAGCACGGTCGCAGCGCCCTGATCCGGTCCGAACTCCGGCGGCGACTGTGCGACGAACCGCGGGTCGCCGCCACGATCCACCACGATCGCGTTCGGGACGCCGGGTTCGCCGTCCGAGCCGTCCACCTCGTCGGGTGCGCCGGTGATCGCGACCGCCGATGTCGGGCTGTTGGCGTTCTCGCAGCCCGCCTTGGCGCGCGGCAGGATCGCACACTGCCAGCGACCGCTCGGGGTGGTGAAGTAGTAGCCGGTCGCGCCGTCGACCCGGGCGGCGAAGTGGAACGCGTTGGCCAGGTGGGCGTTGCTCGGTCGGGTTGTCGACGGGGCGGGTTGGGCGGTGGGTGTCCCGGCCGGCGGGGTGTCGTCGGTGTTGACCACCGACGGCCCCCCGGAGCAGGCGGCGACCAGCAGCAGCGGCGCGCAACCGTAGGCGAGTTTCATGGCAGACATGTCGGTGTTCCAGCGTGCCGCAACGACCGCAGAGTTCCGCGCCGGGGTGTCGTCACGGCGCGACCAACTGCTTGAGCGTGCGCGCGTTGCGCACCGCGTGGCCGCCGAGGTCGTTGTTGAAGTAGACGACGACGTCGTGGCCGCGGTCGTGCCAGCCGAGGATGCGGTCGGCCCATGCGCGCAGTTCGTCGTCCGGGTAGCTGCCGTGGTAGAGCGCCTGCTCGGCGGGACCGTGCAGGCGCAGGTAGGCCAGTCGCGCGGTGACGCGGGGGACCGTCGACAGCCCGGCGCCGCTCATCACCACGTACGCGGCATCGTGGCGCTCGAGCAGGCGATACACCGCCGGGTCGTCCCAGGACCGGTGACGCAGTTCCATCGCCACCGGGATCCGGTCGGGCATGACGGTGAGGAAGTGGTCCAGCCGCTCGTCGTCGCGTTCGAGGTCGGGATGCAGTTGGACCAGCAGCGCCTCACCCCGGTCACCGAGTGCCGTCCAGCACCGCTCGAAGCGTTCGACCCATGGTTCGGGGGACTTCAACCTCCGGAAATGGGTGAGGCCGCGGTGCGCCTTGACCGTCATCGTGAACCCCTCGGGCAATCGCTCGCGCCAGCCGGCGAACGTCGCATCACGGGGCCACCGGTAGAAGCTGGCGTTCAGCTCGACGGTGTCGAACTCGGCGACGTAGAGGGCCAGCCGCTTGCCCACCGGAGTGCCGGCCGGGTACAGCACGTCGACCCAGTGGTCGTAGGACCAGCCCGACGTGCCGATCCGGATCATCGCAGCTGCGCGCGAAGGTCGCCGTTCAACGACACCCGCACCAGCGCGGCGGCCAGCGTGGCGCTGCGGCGGGGCGCCAGCGAGGCGAGCTCGGCGGGATCGTCGGGCAGGCCGAGCTCGGCCGCGGTGGCGATGGCGCGGTCGTCGAAGTACGGCCGAACCCACGTCCAGATGTCCTGGACCTCACGCAGGAAGATGTCGGCCCCGGTGGCGCCAATCCCCTTGAACTCCTGCAGGAGTCGGCTCGCTGCGGCGATGTCGCACCCACTGGCCGTGGCCAGCCTGCGCAGGTCGCCACCGTATGCTTCGGTGACGGCGGCGGCGATGTCCACCGCTCTGGTGGCCGAGCTCTCGTCGTAGCGGACGTAGCGGGCGCGGCCGAACGTGGAGATGAGTGTCGACCGTTCGGCGGAGAGCATCGCGCGCGGCGTGCGAAGCCCTGCCCGGTACAGCTCGCGGGCGGCCCGCATGGCGATGGCGGCGTCGATCGGCTTGCTGGCGAGCATGCACAGGATCAGCAGCTGGAACAGCGGCATCGGCTTGTCCCGCAGCCGGATCCCGGCTTCCTCCGCGTAGGTGGTGCCGGCCTGTCCCAGGAGCCGCTCGACGACACGCTGGGGTGTCGATGAAGCCATTCGATGGTCTTACCCGGTGTACCGCCGGGAAAACACCGGACTACTTGGGCGGCAGCCCCTTGGCGACGTCCGCGCCGCGGTCCACCCATTCGGACAGCTGCCGTTTGGTTTTCACCCCGTCGCGATGTACCCGCAGCCAGCCACGCGTTTCCCGGCCGGCCATGACCATCGGTTCGACGTGGTTGCGCGCCAGCAGGCGATCGGTGTCGTCCCGCGGCACCCGCACCATCAGACCGCCCTTGGAGCTGACGACGGCCATGTTGCCGTTGAGCAGGAACGCCAACCCGCCGAACATCGCCTTCTCTTCGACACCGCGCTCCGGCGCCATCAGCTCACGGACGCGGTCAGCCAACTCGCCGTCATAGGCCATGCTGCGACCGTAGCGCGGGCCACCCACAGCGGCTCATGCCGCGACGGCGGTCGCCCCGGCGGCAGGCTCCAGTGCCAGCGCGACGATCTCCGCGACATCGGTCATGGGCTTCACCTCCAGCGCCTCCAAGACCTCGGCGGGCACGTCGTCGAGATCCGGCTCGTTGCGCTGCGGGATGAACACCGTCGACAACCCTGCCCGTTGGGCGGCCAGCAACTTCTGCTTGACCCCGCCGATGGGCAGCACCCGGCCATTGAGCGTGACCTCACCGGTCATCCCGACGTCGGCACGCACCTGGCGCCCGGTGGCCATCGAGACCAGCGCGGTCACCATCGTCACACCGGCCGACGGGCCGTCCTTGGGCACCGCGCCCGCGGGGACGTGCACGTGGATGCGGCGGTCCAGCGCCTTCGGATCGACGCCGAGCAGTTCGGCGTGGCTGCGGACGTAGGACAGCGCGATCTGCGCCGATTCCTTCATCACGTCGCCCAGCTGACCGGTCAGCTGCAGCCCGGGCTCGCCGTCGGTCGCGCCGGCCTCGATGTAGAGGACGTCGCCGCCGAGGCCGGTGACCGCGAGACCGGTCGCCACGCCGGGCACCGCGGTGCGCTCCTGCGAATCCGGGGTGAACCGCGGACGACCCAGGTACTCAACCAGATCCGGCTCATCAATGATGAGGCTGGTGATTCCACCGGCATCGAGTTTGGTGGTGACCTTCCGCAACGCCTTGGCCAGCAGCCGTTCGAACTGCCGCACACCCGGTTCGCGGGTGTAGTCCGCGGCGATCTTGCGCAGTGCGGCATCGGTGACGGTCACTTCGTCCGTGGTGAGCGCGGCGCGTTCGGCCTGCCGGGGGAGCAGGTAGTCACGGGCGATGGCGACCTTGTCGTCCTCGGTGTAGCCGTCGATCTGCACCAACTCCATGCGGTCGAGCAGCGCCGACGGGATGTTCTCGATGACGTTGGCCGTCGCCAGGAACACCACGTCGGACAGGTCCAGATCGAGATCGAGGTAGTGGTCGCGGAACGTGTGGTTCTGTGCGGGGTCGAGCACCTCCAGCAGCGCCGCCCCCGGGTCGCCGCGGTAGTCCGAGCCGACCTTGTCGATCTCGTCCAGCAGCACAACGGGATTCATCGAACCCGCCTCGCCGATGGCCCGCACGATGCGACCGGGCAGGGCGCCGACGTAGGTGCGCCGGTGGCCGCGGATCTCGGCCTCGTCCCGCACACCGCCGAGGGCGACGCGCACGAACTTGCGTCCCAGCGCCCTGGCGACCGATTCACCCAGCGAGGTCTTGCCGACACCGGGGGGACCGGCCAGCACCATCACCGCGCCGGAGCCGCGGCCGCCGACCAGCGCCATGCCGCGCTGGGCACGACGCGCGCGCACCGCCAGGTACTCGACGATGCGGTCCTTCACGTCGTCGAGACCGTGGTGGTCGGCGTCGAGAATCTCTCGCGCCGACTTCAGGTCCGTCGAGTCCTCGGTGGTGACGTTCCACGGCAGGTCCAGAACGGTGTCCAGCCACGTGCGGATCCAGCCGCCCTCAGGGCTCTGCTCGCTGGAGCGTTCCAGCTTCCCGACCTCCCGCAGCGCCGCCTCGCGGACCTTCTCGGGCAGTTCGGCGGCCTCGACGCGCGCACGATAGTCGTCAGTGCCCTCTTCGCCGTCCGATCCCAACTCGCCGAGTTCCTTGCGGATCGCGGCCAACTGCTGGCGCAGCAGGAACTCCTTCTGCTGCTTGTCCATCCCGGACCGGACATCCTCGGCGATCTTGTCGTTGACCTCAACCTCGGCCAGGTATTCGCCGGTCCACTCGATCAACAGCCGGAGGCGACGGCTCACATCTTCGGTTTCCAGCAACTGCCGCTTCTGAACGTCGGTCAGGTACGAGGCATAACCGGCGGTGTCCGCGAGCGCCGACGGGTCGGTGATCTTGTTGACCACGTCGACGATCTGCCACGCCTCGCGGCGCTGCAGCATCGCCAGCAGCAGCTTCTTGTACTCGGCGGCCAGCGCCTGGGCGTCCGGGCCGGCTTCGACATCTGCGACCTCGGTCACCGACACCCACAGCGCCGCGCCCGGACCGCTGGTTCCGGACCCGATATGGGCACGCCTCTCTCCGCGCACGACCGCGGCGGCGCCGCCGCCGGGTACCCGGCCGACCTGGACGACGGACGCGAGCACGCCGTAGGTGGGGTAGCGGTCGTCGAGACGCGGGGCGATCAGCAGCTTGCCGCTGTCGCTCGCCTGAGCCGCGTCGACCGCAGCGCGGGCGGCGTCATCCAACTCGATCGGCACCACCATCCCGGGCAGCACGATCGGTTCGCTGACGAACAGGACGGGCACAGCACTCGCCGTTGTCGTGGCTTCAGCCATTGATCCTCCAAAGTTGAACCTGATGCGCTCAACCCTGGTATCGGGTCGTTTGTTCCCCCGCATCGCTGAGAGCAGAACCCGTCGTCACGGAATAGCACCCGCCTGCGTTCGTCGTACCCGTCATGACCACAGCGGTGTTGCGACGATGACCGAGGATCCGATCAGCGGGATGGTGGTGGCGATCACCGGGGCCAGCAGCGGCATCGGCGAGGCGACTGCCAGGCTGCTCGCCTCCGCCCCACGGTCCAGGGCTGATACCGGCCGACTCGCGGTTCCCCCGGGCAACCACCCGAAAGGGCGATACCCGGACCCGGACATGGCGCTACAACTGTCCCGCATGCCCCTCTGGCGCTTACGCGACTTTCACGATGACGACCTCGACCAGGCCATCTCGGTCTGGGATCAAAGCCGCGAGCCGACCGAAGCGACGCCGGCCTTCCGGGTCTCCGAGGTGGTGTCGGCGGCGCGCTCTGGTCAGCCGGCGGTCGTCGCCGTCGTGGGCGATCAACTCGTCGGAATCGCCGTCGCCCAGATCAATGGCGATCGCGCATGGATAACGATGGTGGCGCTGAGCAACCGCTGGCGCAATCGCGGAATCGGCAGCGCCCTTCTGGCCGAGCTGGAGTTGCGGCTCCGCGCGCTCGGGGCACGGCGGATCAGCGCACTGCTGCCCGCGTCGGCCACCGGAACCGCCGCCCTGCGCAACACCGGCTACACCGAACGAACCGATCTGAGCTTCTTCGAAAGTGTCGATCACATCGGCCCGTCGGACGCCGGCCTCCTGCACGCGCTCGGCGGCAGGATCATGGGCCGTGGGCTGTGGGATGCCATGGCAGGCATGGAAACCGAGAAGCGGATGATCGAGCGCCGGATAGTGCTGCCGCTGGCCCGGCCCGAGGTGGCCGCCCGGTACGGGGTGTCACCACCCAAGGCGGTCATCCTGTTCGGGCCTCCGGGAACCGGAAAGACGAGCTTCGCCAAAGCCGTTGCCGGACGACTGGGCTGGCCGTTCGTCGAGCTCTTCCCATCACGTCTGGCCGCGACGGACGTCACCATGCCCACGGCGCTTCGCGAGATGTTCGGCAGCCTCACCGAACTCGAGGCTGCCGTGGTGTTCATCGACGAGGTCGAGGAGATCGCGGGGGCGCGCTCGGGCATCCCGTCCGATCCCGCCCACGGGGTGACCAACGAACTCCTCAAGCTGATCCCGGCGTTCCGCACGCAGCAGGAGCGGCTCCTGATCTGTGCCACGAACTCGGTGCGCTCCCTGGACTCCGCCTTCCTGCGGCCCGGGAGATTCGACTACATCATCCCGGTCGGCCCGCCGGATGCGCTGGCGCGCAAGGCGATCTGGACCCGCTATCTCGGTCCGACCGCGGGGTCGGTGGAGGTCGACAAACTCGTCGAGGCCACCGACATGTTCACCCCGGCGGACATCGAGTTCGCCGCCAGGAAGGGCGCCCAGTGCGCGTTCGAGCGCGAGATCGAGTCCGGTGACGGCGACCCTGCACGCACCGACGACTACCTGGCGGCGATCTCCGAGACCCGGCCGACGTTGACCGATGGGATGCTCACCGAGTTCGACGAGGACATCGAGACCCGAACCCGGTTGTGACACCGGTAGACCCGACACAGCAGGGAGCCTGCCGTTCGGGGGAAACGGCAGGCTCCCTGGGTTGTGGGTGGTCGCTAGGCCTGAGCCTGAGCTCCCAGCACCCGCTGGATATCGGGCTTCATCTGCAGAAGCTGCTGACCCCAGTAGCCCCAGCTGTGCGTCCCGTTGGACGGGAAGTTGAACACGCCGTTGGTGCCGCCCGCCGCGATGTAGTTGTCGCGGAAGCTGATGTTGGTCCGCAAGGTGAATCCCTCGAGGAACTGCGCCGCCATCAGGTTCTGGCCCGGGGTCCCGGCGTCCAGGTCGGACGGTGTGCCGGTGCCGCAGTACACCCAGATCCGGGTGTTGTTGGCCACCAGCTGGGCGATGTTGACCATCGGATCATTGCGCTTCCACGCCGGATCCGACGACGGACCCCACATGCTCTCGGCGTTGAAGCCACCCGCGTCGTTCATCGCCAGGCCGATCAACATCGGCCACCAACCCTCGGACGGGTTCAGGAAGCCCGACAGCGAAGCGGCGTAGATGAACTTCTGCGGATAGTAGATCGCGAGGTTCATCGACGCGCTGCCCGCCATCGACAGGCCGACGACTGCGTTGCCGTTCTGCGACACACCGCGGTTGGCCTCCAGCCACGCCGGCAGCTCCTGCGTCAGGAACGTCTCCCACTTGTAGGTGTAGTCCTGGCCGTTGCCGCGAGACGGCTGATACCAGTCGGTGTAGAAGCTGGACTGGCCGCCGACCGGCATGACGGTCGAAAGGCCCGACTGGTAGTACCACTCGAACGCCGGGGTGTTGATGTCCCAGCCGTTGTAGTCGTCCTGCGCGCGCAGGCCGTCGAGCAGGTAGACCGCGTTCGGGCCGCCGCCCTGGAACTGAACCCGGATGTCGCGATTCATCGACTGGGAGAACACATCCAGATACTCGACGGGAAGACCCGGCCGGGAGAACGCTCCCGCGGTGGCCGAACCCCCGGCGAAGCCGATCAGTCCGGGAAGTGCTGCTGCCGCCATGGCGGCAACAGCCACCCGGCGCAGCAATGTCTTCCCGGTACCTCGAAACTTCTCTGTCAACCTCATAACGGCAGCCAACCCACCTTTCTGTACAAGTCCCGCTCGCCTGGAAAAACGCGGTCGCGTTGCAGGGGTAATGCAACACGGTCGACCCGTCCGATCAGGCTTCCGACACAGCGAATGGACGTCGCGTTTGGCTAACGATTGCGCCTCGGCGCGGACTCACCCCGTGCGCATTCTTGGTGTGGTCAGTGTGAAAGAAGTGATAGCGAGGCTGATCGGAAACCCCGTTGAGCATGCACTTATCTGCACCGGCGACCCCGGGAATCCGTGACACCCGGGCAGGCGCTCCGGCCGTACATCCGGCTCTGGCAAACACCCGTTGAAGCCTGCGGCGCTAACTGCAATGCTCGACGGTGCGATGACTGGACCTTCCCGCGGACCGTCCCGCGGTGGCGACCCGTTCGACCTCGACCGCTTCGTCGAGGCGCAGCGCCGTGTCTATCCGACGGTGCTTGCCGAGTTGCGCGCCGGAGCCAAGCGCAGCCACTGGATCTGGTTCGTCTTTCCTCAGCTGCGCGGCCTCGGCCACAGCGCGACGGCGCACCGATTCGGGATCTCCTCACTGGACGAGGCGAGGGCATACCTCGATCACCCGGTTCTCGGTCCCCGGCTGCGGGAGTGCGCCGCGTTGCTGGCCGCCGTCGAAAACCGTTCCGCACGACAGATTCTCGGCTATCCCGACGATCTCAAGGTGCGTTCGTCGATGACGCTCTTCGCGCGCGCAGGCGACGACCGGGTGTTCCGCGAGGTTTTGGACACCCTCTACGACGGCCAGGAGGATCCCGCCACCCTGGCGCTGCTGGCGTGACCGATCAGCGAGGCGCCAGGATCAGCCAGCCGTGGGCGGGTACGACGGTGTCGGCGACCACCTCAGCCGGCGGCGCGCCGGTTCCCGCGACCACCTCGGCGGCGGAGAACCCCGAATCCGCAAGGGACAGCGGCATCGGCTCGTCATCGACGTTGAGAGCGACGACGAGCGCGTCGTCGCCGCGGCGGGTCACGTAGACGTAGCCGCGGTTGGTGACGTGCAGGGGCGTGGTCCGCGCCGTGTGCAACCAGGGGTGGCGGCGCCGGAGCCCGATGAGGTGCTGATGGGCACGGAAGAGCTGTCGACCGTGCTCGCCGACTCCCTCATGGGGAGAACGGAATTCGGGCCGCACGGCATCGTCGCCGCCGAACCGTTCCTCCTTGACGCCGCGGTAGGCGCTCTCGTCTCCTGCGTAGACGCTTGGCGTTCCCCCGGTGGTCAGCAGAATCGCCAGGGCATGCTCGACGTGGGCCGGGTTCTCCAACTGGCTGGCGATCCTGGTGACGTCGTGGTTGCCGATGAACGTCAGCGGCACGAAGGTGTCGAGGAATTCGTTGTGCCGCGTCAACGTCCAGTCCAATTCGTGGAAGTTGCCGTCGTTGAGGCTGCTCCAGATGGCCTTCCACAGCTCGTATTGCGTGACCGAATCGAACCCGGCGTCGCGGACGTGGGCGCCGTAGTCACCGTGGATGACCTCCCCGACGAACCAGGCCTGCGGGAACTTCTCCCGGACGCGGGGCAGCACCTGCGCCCAGAACCGGTCGGGGACCGCGTAGGCGGCATCCAGGCGCCAGCCGTCGGCGCCGCGGCCGAGCCAGTGGCACATGACGTCGACGGTGTAGTCGATGACCTCGGCGTGCGAATGGTTGAGCGAGATCAACCCTTCATGGCCCTCGAAGGTCGCGAACCGCCCGTGTCCGAGGTCCCGGAACCACGACGTGTCCCCGCCCGCTGCCGCGTCGCGGTAGCGGGGGAAATCGGTTCCGACATGGTTGAACACGCCGTCGAGCAGCACCCGCAGCCCCCGGGTGCGCGCTTCGGAGACCAGACGATCGAAATCCGCCTCGTCACCCAGTCGGGGGTCGAGGCGGTAGTGGTCGGTGGTGTCGTAGCCGTGCGTGCGCGAGGCGAACACCGGGCCGAGCGCCAGCCCGGAGGCGCCGAGTTCGAGCGCGTAGTCGAGCCAGTCGACGATCCGCAGGAGCCGGTGCTCGCCGGCGCTGGGGGCGGGGTCGGCGGGGTGGGCGCCGACGAAGCCCAGCGGGTAGAGCTGCCACCAGATGACGTGTTCGACCCAGTCCGGCTCGGTTGCCTGGGTCATAGCAGCGACCCGAACGGCTCGTCGCCGCCCTGCAGGGCGATACGCGCGAGACCCGCGCACCGTCGCAAGTGGGTGAGGTCGTCGGCGCTGATCGACACAGCCCGGAGTCTACGCAGCCGAACTGAGCTCAGCTGCAGCAGTCGTCGGTGTCACCGACCTCGAGACGGCATGCGCACGACGCCCGGATCGGCACGTCGGCACGCGCGGCCGCGAGCTCGAGCTGCTTTCCTATGATGACCGCTTCGGCGTCACGCCCCAGCCGCGTCAGGCATTCGTGGTATCCGTGCAGGCTCCACACGTTGCCCGGGTGCTGGCATGGCCTGCTCAGCGTCGGGTCCAGCCCGAGATCCGCGGCGTACACCTGAGCAGCCTGCTCCACCCGACCCTGTTCGAGCAATAGCGCACCGAGCGCGTGCCGGGTGGGCTGCATCCAGCCCCAGGGTTCGTCGTAGGGCAACGCGTCGTCCAGCTCGACCGCGCGGCGCAGATGGGCGAATGCCTCATCGAATTTCCCTGCTCGATAGTCGATTTCGCCGTCGAGCATGGCTGCGGCGATCCCCAGGATGTCGCGGCTGGTGTTGTTGAACAGGTACCGGCTCTCCGGGATGCGTTCGTAGGCCTCGGTGAACGACGCGCGCTCGGCCCGCGCCTGTGCGAGCTGTCCCTTCGCCGCATGCGCTACCCCGCGGCCGTAGTGGATGGTGGCGGCGGTCGTGCAGTACAGCACGGTGTCGCCGGGAAGCGGGGTGGCGATCAGTTCGTCCCAGCGGCCGAACCGCACCAGCACGTGTATCCGCAGCGGCACGAACGCCTCCAGCCAGTCGGCCATCGGCGGTGATTCGATCGCCAGCAGATCCGGCGTGAGCTGACCGGTGAGCTCGTCGGCCGCCTGCAGCGCGATCGCCGAGTTGCCCTCGAACATCGCCGAATACACCACGAAGTGCAGGTTGTGCGCCCGGTAGAGGGAGTAGAAGTTCAGCGGGCCCGCACGCTCGACGAAACGCCGATCCACCTGCACCGCTGACAGATTCGACGCCACCGAGTCGCGGTAGTTGCCGCACAGCACGTCGATGTGACTGGGCATGTGTCGCAGGTGTCCTGCGTCGGGCACCAGATCCCGCAGGAGGTCCGCGGCGGGCAACGCCGCCTGCGGCGTCGTCGACATCTCCATCATGTGCAGGTACAGGTGCAGGATTCCCGGGTGTTCCCGGCCCGCGGATGTGGCCAGGGCGTCGTCGAGGATCCGCTTGGCCTCGATCACCCGCGAACCGGGCGCCGGGTCGCCGGTTCGGCTGTCCCACAACGCCCATGCCGTGACGTTCAGGAGCGCATCGGCGGCCAGCGCGGCCGCGTCCACGTCGCCGGGATAGGTCTGTGCCAGGGCGCACATCGCGTCGGCGTAGGCGGTGTGGCCGGCGACCAGCGCGTCGGCGCCGGCCGGATCGTCCGTCGGAAAGCGCAGCGCCAGCGCGTCGACCAGGCCGCGTTCGACGGCCGACGCGCGACCGCCGGCGGCCAGCCGCAGTTCCATGCGCGCCCGGGCCAGCGATGCGGCCAGGTCGACGGGGTCGAAAGCCTCCCAGGGCTTGTTGTAGTTGGGTCCGACGGCGTACGCGATGCCCCACCGGGCGATCGCCAGGTCGCCGTCGAGTTCCAGCGCACGCTCGAAGCAGCGGATGGCCTCTTCGTGGTTGAACGCATAGGACCAGATGAGGCCGCGGTCGAACCAGACCTGGGCCACCTCCGACGGGGTGTCAATCGATCGGTGATAGGACCCGAGGTCGTAGTACGGCTCGGTCGCGCCCGCGGGAGTGGTTACGGTCATGGCTCGCACGATAATTCAGTGGCGAGCCCAGCGCCCCGGAACGGATGACAGTGGCGGCGACGGCGAGCACACATCCGGCACCCGCCCAGGCCGCCAGCGTGACGAGGGGGGTCATGGCTGCGTTGCCGCCGAAGTACTCCACGCTGCGCAGCAGCGCGACGCCGGAGCCTTGGGGCACGATCGCATTGAACGTCGTGTAGAAGCCGCTGAGCAGCGGCTTGCCGACCGGCCCCGCGGCGGCGGCGTTGCCGATGATCACCAGGAAGGCCGTCAGCGCGGCCGAGGCGATGGTGCCGAACGCGGCGGCCACGCCGGTCACCGCGCCCGCGACGGCCATCGCGTACAGGAACAGCGCGCCGAACACCTGCCAGGTGTGGCCGGTGAGCGCGCCGAGGATCACGTCGACGTAGCACGTCACGCCGCCGGCCAGCACCGCCGCGTAGGCGGCCAGGCTCAAGGTCCGCCAGGCGAGGGTGGACGGCTTGCGGACGGCGCCCATCATGGTGCCGAAGATCGTCGCGCCGACCGATGCGCCGATCGACAGGAAGATGACGGCGTAGAACACCACGGTGCCCTGAGGGTCGGCGGCGGTGGTCGGGGCGACGTCGGTGACGTCGGCGGTCAGACCGGCGTCGGCGGCGATGGTGCGTCCGACCTGTTCGGCGGCACTGGCGACGCTCCGGCCGCCGCCACCCGCGACGACGATGTCCAGATGGCCGGGTCCGTCGACGACGAACGCGGCGTCGGTCTCGCGGCCGAACACCTGATCGTGGGCGGCGGCCGCGTCGGCGACCTCGGTGACGGTGAGCGCGTCCTGATCGCGGACGACGTCGACGAGTTGCCGGGGGCCCGCGACCGCCACGGCCATCTGGTGCAGCGTCGGCTTGGCGAACGCCCCGGAATAGCTGGCGATCATCGCGATGACGAACACCGCCAGGGCCGCCATGACCAGGGCCATGTTGCGAATGTCCGTGCGCGACGGCCGGTTGTCGGGCTTGTCCGTGACGGGAGTGTGGTGCTTGCCCACGGTCGATCCTTTCGGGGTCAGTTCGTTGCGGCGGGCCGCGCCAGCAGCGCATCGACGGTGTCGAGCGCCGCGGTCGCGCGGCCGAGAAGATCGGTCTCCGGTTCCGATTCGCGAGCATCTTCCATCCAGGACCGCAGAACCTCCTGGAATCCGCCGACCAGGAAGCGGCTCACCGCGTCGGGTTCCAGGCCGGCGACCGCCCCGACGACCGGCATCGCGCGGGAGGCGAGTTCCTCGCAGGCCGGCAGCAGTTCGGCGCGGAACGCCGCCACCACCCGCTGGGTCACCGCGCTGGGCACGACGTTGCGGTACATCGCGCGGTGCTCGGCGGCCAGTCCGAAGATCCTCAGGATGCGGGCTCGGGGCTCACCCCCGAGGTCGGCGGTCGCCGCGGCGAACGCCACGGTGAACGCCGAGGCGACGGCGTCGTCGCGGTCGGCGAAGTGCCGGTAGAAGACCTGCCTGCTGACGCCGGCCCGGGTGACGAGGTCGCCGACGGTCAGTTGGTCGACGGGTCGTTCGTGAGCCAGCGCGAACGCCGCGTCGCGCAACTTGGTGCGGACGCGTTCGGCGCGGGGATCGGCGCTGTGCGTGCGGCTGGCCACGGATCGACGGTAACCGATTTCGTAGACAAACGACCACGAAAAGATAGGTTAGCTAAGACACCGATGCGACCAGGTGTGACGGGCGCCTCGTGGCCGCGGCGACCGCCTCAGTGCCCGGCCACGACGTCGGCCTCGTCGACCTCGACCGGATCCTTGGCGCCCGGCAGGAACCAGAAGGCGACACAGACCGCACCGAAGAACACATACCCGAGCGCCACCTGCGGGCTGGCGGCCCATGCCACCTCCGGTGCGTGGATGAGGCCGATGAACGACAGCACCGCGCCGACCGCCGAGGCGATCGCGGCGTAGAGGAACTTCTTCTCCAGGATGAAGGTCACCATCGTGCCCAGGATCAGGCCGACCAGCACGGCGCCCTCGCCCAGCGTCTTCAGCCCGTCGTAGACCACCCCTGCGCCGTTGAGGGCCTCCACGGTCACCTCGGCCGCCGAGGTGCCCGCCGCGTTGAGCGCGTTGTCGATCAGACCGTGCGCCCACTGCGCGAGATTGGGCAGGATCGCCGCCACCACCGCGACGGCATGCAACCGCGGCACCGCCTGGAATGCCTGCGCCCCGATCAGCAGGCCGATGTAGAGGAGGATCGGCACGATCGCGGGTACCGGCAACAACGCGTCGAGCACGCCGAAAAGCCCGACGAAACAGAGAATCCCGATGACGACGCCGCTGGCCAAGGAGTAGCCGGCGCGCCCGCCCGCGTCCTTCCATCCGGGGTGCCCGATGTACACCGCGGGCGGGAACGGCGACCCGAACGCCGAACCGATCACCGCGCCCGCCCCGTCGGCGAGGAGCACGCTGCGCAGGTTGAAGTTGTCCCCCGCGGCGGCGGCGCTCTCGACGTTGCTCATCGCCTCGGTGAAGTTGTAGACACCGAGCGGGATCGCCGTCCCGAGAAGCGGTGCGAGATCCGACAATCCGTTGAACAGCAGGTCGATCCGCAGATCCGGGATGCCGATCGCGATGTCGCTGACCGCCTGTCCGACGTCGGGCGCCGACATGTATCCGCCGGCCCACCCGATCGCGGTGCCGACCAGCAGGGCCAGCAGCCCGATCGGGATGCCGCCGGGAATCTTCACGTTGGTGAAGAAGCCGATCAGGATGATGGCCAGCACGGGCAGCCCGATCCACGCCGCTTCCCACATCTGGGCGGCGGGCCGCATCGAGATGAAGGTGATCGAGATCCCGGCCAGCGTGCCCAGCATCGCCGCGCGGGGAGTCAGCTTGCGGATGTAGGGCCCGACGAACGCCCCGATCATGACGATCACGCCGATCAGGAACGCCCACGCCAATCCCGCCTGCCATGCCTGGATCGGGTCGTCGGTATTGAGGTAGACGGGGAGCATCACCACGAAGATCACGATGAACAGGTGCGGCACGCTGGGGCCGTACGGCAGCGCGGTGACGTCAGATCGGTTCTCCCGCCGGGCGAGTCGCCGCGCCAGGAACGTGTAGTACAGGTTGCCGAGGATGAGCGCGACGCCCAGCGCGGGCAGCACGGTGCCCAGGACGTCGCCTGCGGGGACGGCGATGACACCGATCATCAGGCCGGTCAGCGTCAGGACGTTGACCAGGATGTTGAAGCCGAGGCCGAAGAATGCGTTGGTGTCCCCTCGGGTCCACCACGGGACGGCGACCGGCTTGTCGACCGACGGTTCGGTCGGGGGAGTGGCGGGCGGATTGGTGACGTCGGTGCTCATCGGATCCTCTCTCAGACTGCCTGGACGGGGGTGGTGGTGAGGCGACCGAGCGCCGGGATGACCGCCGCGGTGTCGGCGACCCACCCGAAGATGCCGCCCTGCGCCTTGATCATCTCCAGCCCGATGCGCTGAAACTCCGGGAAATACGAACCGACACAATCGGATACGACGAGGCATTCGTATCCGCGGTCGTTGGCCTCGCGGGTGGTGGTGTGCACACACACCTCGGTGGTGACGCCCGTGACCAGCAGCTGGGTGATACCCGCGCTTGTGAGGACCTCGGACAGCTCGGTGGCGTAGAACGCGCCCTTGCCCGGCTTGTCGATGACGACCTCGCCGTCGATCGGGGCGAGTTCGTCGACGATGTCGTGGCCGTACTCGCCCCGGATCAGGATGCGGCCGTACTTTCCCTGGTCGCCGATGCGCTTCGAGGGCGCTCCCCGATTGAGCTTGGCGGGCGGGCAGTCGGCGAGATCGGGCTGATGGCCTTCGCGGGTGTGGATGACCATGACGCCCGCCGCACGGGCAGCGGCGATGAGGGCGGCCAGCGGCGGGACCACCTTGAGCAGCTGGTTGACGTCGTTGCCGAGGCTCTCGCCGAACCCGCCGGGCAGCAGGAAATCTCGTTGCATGTCGATCACGATGAGCGCGGTCCTGCCCGCGACGATCGGGAACGCAGACGGCTCGGCGGGTACGTCGATGGTCAGTGTCACAGGTGCTCCTCGGCGGCGATCGAGACGGTGGCAGGTGATGTGAGCCCGGCATGCCTTCGCGGTTCGTCGAGCAGCTGCGCGGCGAGCTGCAGCACGATGTCGTCGCTGAGCGCCCGGCCGAGCAACATGGCGCTGCAGGGGCGACCATCGGCGGTCACGCCGAGGGGAATCGCGGCGCCCAGCAGGTCGAGGAGATTCCCGAAGTGCGTGTAGTGGCCCAGCATCGTGTTGCAGTCGATGGGTGCGGCCAGGACCTCGTCGACGGTGAACGTGGTGCCGATGGTCGGTACCACCAGCACGTCCATGTGTCGCCAAACACGGCCGACGGCGGCCTTGAGCTCCTGCAGCGTCTGCAGTGCCGCGAACGCGTCGACGGCGGTGTACCGGTGTCCGCTCGAGAGGATCTCGCGCACCACGGGATGAATCGAGTCCGGTTGCGCGGCAAGAAAATCGCCGAACTCGACGAGCCGCTCGGCCACCCACGGCCCCTGGTAGAGCAGTGCTCCCGCGGCAAGGAACGGCTCCAGCGAGACGTCGACGATCGTCGCGGCGCGCGCGAGATGCTCCCGGAACGCCAGGTGCGCGCGCCGCATCTCGCCGTCGCCGAAGAATTCCAGCTCGGACTCGGGCGGCAACCCGACCCTGATCGGAGCGCCGGAGTAGCGGGGACCGCGCTCGCGCGACCAGGGGTCGTCGTCGTCGCGGCCTGCCATCACGTCGAGCACGCGGTCGACGTCGTCGATCGAGCCTGCCATCACGCTGATGCAGTCGAGCGATTTGCAGGCGGGAACCAGGCCGACGGTGCTGATCAGCCCGCGTGACGGCTTGAAGCCGACGACGCCGTTGAGCGCGGCGGGCACCCGTCCGGATCCGGCGGTGTCGGTGGCGACGGCGAACGGTACCTGCCCGAGCGCCACCGCCAGCGCCGAGCCGGAACTCGAGCCGCCCGAGATCATCTCGTGGCCGTAGACGCTGCGCGGGATGGTGTGGGGCGTGCGGGTTCCGTTCAGTCCGGTCGCGAACTGATCGAGGCTGGTCTTGCCGACATAGAGGGCACCGGCGTCGAGGAGCTTCTGTACCGCGGGGGCGGTGGATGTCGCGAGATAGGCGTAGTCCGGGCACGACAGGGTGGTGGGGACACCTTCGACGTCGATGCTGTCCTTGACGCCGAACGGCACCCCGTAGAGCGGCAGCGTGCGGGCACCCGGCCGCTTCTCGATGGCCTCGGCCGCGGCGATCAGTTGATCGCGGGGAACCGTGGACAGCCAGACGCCGTCGTCGCCGCGTGCCGCGATCGCGTCCGCCACCCGGGCAGCGGTCTTTGTGGGCGAGCCTGTGCCGCCGGCGTGCGAGGCCAGGATCTCGGCGACGGAGGGCCCGATGGAGGGTCCGCTGGAACGGAGGGCGTCGACCATAACTGTCGATTGTCGACAGAATGATGGCGAACTCGGGTCCGCCGTGTGTCGTTTGTGTTAGCGCTCGGCCGCCGGACCGGCCGCGGCCCCGGGCTCCAACCCGAGGTAGTGCAGGTGGCCGTGGTCGCGCAGCGCCTCGACGACCACGGCGGGATCGTTGCGCTCCAGGGCCGACAGGATCGCCTTGTGCCGTTCGATGCCGTCACCGCCTTCGCGGTGACGGGCCTCCTCGCGCAGGTTCTTGGCCATCGGGAGCTGCAGTTTGAGCAGGATCGGTTCCAGCGTGATGTCCAGCTGGCGGTTGGCGGCCAGTCCCACGACCGCGGCGTGAAAGGCCCGGTGGGCGTCGTCGCGCTCGAGGGCGTCCCGGGCGGCGTCCATCCGTTCGAGTGCGGCGCGTACGGGCTCGAGGGCATGCCCGGGATCGGGAAGCGGCAGTGCGGTTTCGATGGCGTGCCGTTCGAGGACGTGACGGAGCCCGAACAGCTGCAGGATGTCGGTCGGCGACCATTCGGTCACCCGCGATCCGCGCCGGGGGAGGTGTTCGACCAGGCCCTGCTGCGCGAGCAGCCGCAGCGCCTCACGCAGCGGCGCCCTGCTGATCCCGAAGTCGCCGCACAGCTGCTCTTCGACGATCTTGTCGCCAGGAGCGAGGTCCCCGCTGAGGATGGCGTCCCGCAGCCGGTGGCTCGCTACTTCGACCAGGGTCGCGGGCAACGGAAGGCGCGACGGGTCGTCACTCGGCGCGGCCATGGGTCACCATGGTAGGAACTATTGCACGCCCCGTCGACAGAGAGCCGTACCCTGTTGTCCCGCAACCGCTCTCATGGACCCTCGTCGTCTTCGGGGAGTAGGTAGCGCTCGGGGTGGTGGTAGTTGTTGACTCGTCGCAGGCCTCGGTCGAGCGCTGGTGGTGGGAGAGCCATTCGGTGCGGCCGTCGGGGCGTTTGCGGGTGGTCCAGCCGGTTTTCTCGATGAGCCGGTTGTCGGGTCCGCAGGCGAAGGTGAGTTCGTCGATGTTGGTGTGGCCGTCGTTCCTCCAATCGGTGACCGCATGATGAGCCTGGCACCACTAGCCCGGCGCGGTGCAGCCTGGTCGCGTGCAACCCCGGTCCCGGGCATGGAGCACGATCCGCTGCGCGGCTGACGCCAACCGCTTCGTGCGGCCCAGCCCCGGTCCCGGGCATGGAGCACGATCCGCTGCGCGGCTGACGCCAACCGCTTCGTGCGGCCCAGATACAGCGACTCGCTGGTGTGCTTGTCGTAGATGTGGAGGTAGTGGTAGGCACGGGCGGCCATCCGGATCAGCGTCGGGATCGGTAGCCGGGTGCCGCCGCCGGTGACCGCCAGCCCCGCACCCTTCTCGAGGTCTTGCACCGTCGCGGTGGCGATCACGGTGACGGGTAGCCCGTTGTGTCTTCCGAGATCTCCAGACGCCAACGCCATCTGTCCCATCGCGACGAGCGCGTCGTGGTTGCGCTGAGCCTCCGAAACCCACAACCAGGGAAATCACAGTGGCACAAGTGAATTCAGTGGGCTCGCGCCGCCGGCTTGACGAACCACCTATTCAGCCACCGGTCCAACCGGACAGGATCGACACCCGCGGCGGCGAGGTAGGCGTCGGGGCGCACCAGCAGCCACGTGCCAGGCGCCTGGACAAACCCTCTCGGACCGTGACGACACCTTCCCAGGTGCGCCCCAACTCGACGACCGCTTCAGACTCGTCGCCGACAAACAGCGTCAGCCCCGACAGGTCGAGCGCGTCGTACAACCCTCCGACATCGGGCACTCGCTCGCCTGCGCGGAGTTCGCCGACACCGCCGCCGTTTTCGGCGAACGGGGCGTCGCGGTAACCGGCGGAAAGCTGGCCGAACATCGACGCGGCGGCATTCTGGACCCGGTCACGGGAGAGTGCCCTCGGAGCCATCCGGATCCGCACCGCGTGCACCACGGGATTGGTGGAATTGAAAATTCTCGTGCCGATCTCAGTGAAGCGGATGAGCCGGCGGATGACGGGGAGCCGCTCGGAATCGTAGGTGTCGAGCAATTCCGGCATCGCCCGTCCGTCGAGCACCATGGCGAGCTTCCAGGAGAGGTTGATCATGTCCTGGATGCCGAGATTCATGCCCTGCCCACCGGCCGGACTGTGGACGTGGGCGGCGTCGCCACCGAAGAACACCCGGCCCGATCTCAGGGCGCGCACGTGCCGACTGTTGATGCGGAACCGCGAACTCCAGTTGGGTGTGTGCAACCGCGCAGGGATGTGCGCGGCCCGGTCGTAGAGGAACTGGATCTGCGCGACGGTCGGCTCTCCGTCGTCGCCGATGATCTTGTCGGGATCGGTCGCCATGAGCCGAAACCTGCGGTGCCCCATCGGGAAGACAGCGATGAATCCGCCCCCGGCCAGGAAGATCGAAACCTGATCCTGCGGGACGTCGCCGTCGATGTGCAGGTCGGCGAGCACGTAGTTGTGGGGGAGTGTGCGTCCGGGAAACGCCACACCCAGCGCCTTGCGTAGGGTGCTGTGCGGACCGTCGGCTGCGATCAGGTACGACGCGGTGAGCACCTCCTCGGGACCGTCGCCGCTGCGCAGCGTCACCTCGACGGGCTGCTCCGGGCCCGCACGACGTACCGAGAGCACTTCGACGCCGCGTTCCACCTTGACGCCCTGCCGAGTCAGCTGTTCGGTGAGAAGGCGTTCGGTCTCGGACTGCGCAAGCATCAGGATGAAGTTGAATTCGCTTGGCATCCGCTGCAATTCGATAGGCGCGAGTTTGTGTCCCCCGGCATACAACGCGGCAGAGTTCGCCCGGTTTCCCAACGCGAGCATCCCCTCGCCGACACCGCGGACGCGGAGCAACTCCAGGGTGCGCGCCTGGACTGCCAGGGCGCGGGACTCAGACGACGGCCGCGCGGCGCGGTCGACGATTCGCACCGCGACTCCGAGGCGGGAGAGTTCCAGCGCCGCGGTCAGGCCGGTGGGTCCGGCACCGACGATCAGGACGGGCACTTCCGGGGACTGGACCATCGCGGGCTCCTCACCACTAAGTCAACATCTGGTGACTTATAAGATACGCGGGTTCGAGACGATGTCAACACCCGGTGACTTATGCTGACCGCATGGTCCGCACACGCGCGCGTAATGCCGAGGGAACCCGGGCGGACATCCTGGCGGCCGCGCGCCGTCGGTTCGGGAGTGGCGGCTACGAGCGGACCACGCTGCGCGCGATCGCCGGCGACGTCGGCGTTGATCCCGCGCTCGTCATCCGATACTTCGGCAGCAAGCAGCAGTTGTTCGCGGCCGCCGCCGAGTTCACCATCCATCTGCCGGACCTGACCGGCCGCTGCCCCGACGACATGGCCGATGCCCTGCTGGAACGGTTCTTCGCCGTCTGGGAGGCAGACACCACGTTCGTCGCACTGCTCCGCGCGGCGATGACGAGTTCCACCGCGGCAGCGACCATGCGTCAGGTGTTCGCGACGCAAGTGGCGCCCACCATCGCCGCCGTGGCCCGCGATCACCCCGGACCCAGGGCGGCCCTGATCGGTTCGTTGGTACTGGGGATGGCGACGACGCGCTACGTCCTGGAAGCCCCGGCGGCGAAGGCGATGAACCACGACGAACTAATCCGGTGGGCCCGGCCGGTGATCCGCGACCTCCTCGTCGGCCCCGCTCCACCGTGACGAACTCCGAACGTGTTCTAGTCGAGGAGTGCTGGACTACACACACGTCGAGAATCTCAGCGCGGCCGATGTCGAACGACTCAAGGCTGTCTACGAACCCCTGACACGGGCGGTGCGCGAGCTCGTCGACGCGACCATCCGCACCGAGGTCGACGCCGACGAGGTGGCGGCCGCCACCGCCGAGATCGATTCCGCCACCTCGCGGTTGCGCGCCAAACAGCGCGACCAGTCGTTCGGTATCCAGTTCGGCTCCGACGGGGACTCGATGCCGTGGGGCAACGCCCCGCTGGGTCGCGTGCACGCCGAGGCCCGGGTCACGCACACCGAGGGGTTCAAGACCTACGTGGTGGGCCATCTCGGCGACGACACGGGCGTGACCGTCGAAGCCGAGGGAGTCTTCATCGAGCCGCGGTGGGCCCGGGACTGACCGCGATCGCCGACAGGTGGCGGGTGATCGTCGCGACCTCGGCGACCAGCACCCGCGCCGGACCCGTCCCGGAACCATCCACCGATACCGCGTCGCGCAACCGCTGCTCGGCGGCCGCCAACTCCGCGGTGTCCACGGTCCACGGCGACGCCGGCGTCGGCGGCTCACCGCACAGCAACTCCACGTATTCGTCGACAGCCAGCACGAACTCACTGCGCCACGCTGTCGAGGGGTTGCCGGGGAAGCTGGCTTCCAGCGTGGTGCAGGACGTCGTGACCGCGTTCAGGGCGGCGCGGTACGACTGAAGCCAGTGCCGCAGCTCACGCGTCTCCAAGCGGGTGGCGCCCGCCGCGGCCTCGAACGCGGCGCGCGCGCGGAACGCCCGCTCCCAGGCCGCGGCCAAGGCGTCGGAGGGGTGATCCAGGTCGTGGACATAGGCCCTGATCACCGTTGCCGCATAGTCGATTTCCGTCTTCAACAACTCGCCTGCCCGCTGGCTCAACCTGGTGAGGCCGTCGTCGGGCAGCAGAACGTGGGCGAGCACCGCCATCGCACCACCGACCACCGTGGCGAACAACAGCTCACGCATGGTCGCGGCACCGGATGCCCGGTCGATGTTGACCAGGAACACCGCGGCGGCGGTCAGCGCCGCCGAGAACGCCAGGTAACCGAATCCGGCGACGGCGTAGGCGACGCCGACGAACACCACCGCCAGCACCGTCGACACCGCGCCTCCTGGATTCAGCAGGAGCACCGACGACGCCACCACGATTCCCACGACATTGCCCGCGAGGCGACCCACGCACCGCGTGTAGGTGTGCGCGGTCTCGGGCCGAAGCACCATCAGAACCGTGAGGGGAATCCAGTAGCCATGGGTGACATCGGCATAGCGCGCAACAGCGACGCCGGCAGCCACCGCGACGCCGACGCGCACGGCGTGCCGCAACACCGGTGAATGCCGGTCGAGGTGACTGCGCATCAGCGCGATCGCCGACCGCGCCGAAGTTCTCAGCTCGGGTCGCCGAAGCCGGACGACATCGGGGGAGGACGGCACGAAATCCCCGAGCCGAATCGCGGCCGCCTCGTGAAGTTGCGTCGACAGCCGCTGCGCCACAGCGGCTTCAGGTCCAGACAGCTCGCCCACCGCAGCGTCGAGGCGGCGAATCGCCGCGTCGGCGTCGTCGCGGGAGCGGGGGGTCTCCGCGACCGCCGCCAGCGTGTCTGCTGCCGCGGTCAGCACCTTCCTCGCCGCAGTCGGGCCGGCGAGGTCGGTCAGCGTTGTCGCGATCCGCTCTGGTAGCAGGTACCAGTCGCGATACTCGGCGGGGCGGCGCCGCGCCTGGCCGTCGACGAGGGTGAACGCGGTTCGCAACGCGATCAGCGGTTCGGTGTCGACGGCCGGCCCAGATGACGCGGCGGGATCGCCGGTGCCGTCGGCGAGCCTTCCCGCGTCCGCGGCGAGCGACCGATAGGCCTCGGTGAGCGCGTCGCGTTGCACGCGCCAGCGGCGCTGCGGCCAGACCGCGATGAGGCCCGCCTGCACGAGGCCACCGGCGACGACGACCGCGAAGGCACCCAGCGTCGACGACGTCGTCGGCGCGTCGGGCGCAGCGACGACCACGAGCGCAGCCGACACCGCCGCGATGGAACCCGCAGGGACACCGAGCGCCCACGGCATCGCCGCACCGAAGCTCCAGATCGCGGCCATCACCACGAACAGTGCGGTGTACGCCGATGTCAACGCGCCGAGCAGGACCGCGGATCCCATCAACACCGACACCCCGACGACCAGCAGGATCCGGCCCCGTGGGCTGTCCTGCAGCGCGGTGGCACCCGCGACCGCCGCCGCGACGGCCGTGGCGGTCGCCGACGCCGGCGGACCCCAGGACAGCGCGAACAGGGTGACCGCGACGACGCCCAGCAGGCTGCGCAGGACCGCGCCGATGTCCGGCATGGCCGGTCGCAGCGTCAGGCCCTTGATCACCCGTACATTCTGGCCCGGGCTATGTTCGGCCAGTGGAGAAAGTCATCATCACCCTTCGGGGAACTCCCGGCGACGAAGCGTGGTGCACCCGCCTGCGGACCGATGTGGCCCGCACGCTGCTCGACACAGGGGTTCCCGGCCTGGCGATCAACGTCCGCGACGCGGCGGTCACCGAGTCGCTGATGACCCTCACCACGCTGGACCCGCCGGTGATCGCATTCGTCAGCATGTGGACCCCCCAGTGTTACGGCACCCAGATCCACACGGCCACAACGCTGTTGAGCGAACTCTGCGACCAGGTCGCGGCGTACCTGGTGACCGAGTCGGTGCCGCTCACCCCTCCGCGCACCGATCCCGGCGAGCGCACCCCCGGTTTCGCGAACGTCGCGCTGCTGCGCCGACCCGCCGAGATGGACGAAGCCACCTGGCTCGCCCGCTGGCATGACGACCACACGCAGGTCGCGATCGACACCCAGTCGACCTTCGGCTACACGCAGAACGCCGTGGTGCGCGCGCTGACCGACGATGCGCCCGCGATCTCGGCGATCGTCGAGGAACTGTTCCCGATCGAGGCGACGGCAGATCTGCACGCGTTCTTCGGCGCGGCCGACGACGACGACCTCAACGATCGGATGGCTCGGATGGTGGCCAGCACGTCGGCGTTCGGCGCCAACCGCGACGTCGACACCGTGCCGACGAGCCGCTACGTGCTTCGCACACCGTTTGCACCGGCCGATACGCTGCAGCCGTGACACTGCAGATCAGCGACGACAACCGGGTCCGCACCCTGGTTCTGAACCGGCCCGAGGCCCTCAACGCGTTCAACGAGGGGCTCTACCTCGCCACCGCGACCGCGCTGCGCGAAGCCGCCGTCGACCCGGACGTCGCGGTGGTCCTGATCACCGGGGCGGGTCGCGCGTTCAGCGCAGGCAACGACCTCAAGGAGATGCAGGCGCGCATCGAGGATGCGTCGATCAACACGGGCAGCCACTTCTCGACGATGATCGCCGCGCTGACCGAGCTGCCGAAACCGCTGATCTGTGCGGTCAACGGCGTCGGGCTGGGGATCGGAACCACGATCCTCGGCTACGCCGACCTGGTGTTCATGGCGTCGACCGCGCGGCTGAAGTGCCCGTTCACCAGCCTGGGTGTGGCGCCGGAGGCGGCGTCGTCCTATCTGTTGCCGCAGTTGATCGGCAGGCAGAACGCGGCCTGGTTGCTGTTGTCCTCGGAGTGGGTCGACGCGGCGGAGGCGCAACGCATGGGCATCGCGTGGAAGGTGTGCGAGCCGGACGACCTGCTGCCCGAGGCCCGCAGGCACGCCGAGATCCTGGCGTCCCGCTCGATTCCGAGCCTGGTGGCGGTCAAGCAGACGATCGTCGACCCGTACCGGACCGGCATCGCCGAGGCCACCGAACGCGAGAATGCGCACTTCATGGAGTTGCTCGGGGGTGCCGCCAACGCCGCTGCTCTCGCGGATTTCACCGGGCAGGGCAAGGCCTGACCGTCAGCGGGTGATGCTCTCCGGCGTGGCGTCGGCGGCGGCGAAATGCGCTTCGATCATCGCCCGCAGGGTTCGCCGGCATCGGCCACAGTCGCCACCGGCGCCGCACGCGGCGGCGATCTCCCTCGACGTCCTGGCGCCGTTGGCCACCACCTCGCTCACCACGTGACTCGTGGTTCCGGTGCACAGGCAGACAAACATCGGTTACCCCTGCTCGCCGACACTCATGAGATGGGCGAACCTGCCGACGAACCGAGTGGGGTAGGCACCCAAACCGGCTTTGCTCATCCATTCCGCGGCCGCGTCCGGATGCTCGATCCACTGCCGGGCACTGACCTCGTCGGCGATCTCCTGCAGGATCAGCACCTCCTGCCCGTCGTCGAGGGCGCGGTAGACCCAGATCTTGCGGACCCCGCCCGCCTTGAACCGGTCGAGACCGTCGTTCACCTTGACCATCAGCGCCTGCACGTCGTCGACCGAGGACATGACACCCACGACGACGCGGCCGATGTGCTGCTCGGGGGTGGGCGGATCGAGGTCGATCTTCTCGACGACCTCGCCGCCGAAAATCGGCGGGATGTCGTCGGCCCCCGAGATGTTGAACCACTCGAATATGGCAGGCGATCTCAGCACATCCCGAATAGAGTGCGAGTGCCGAATTCCGATGGTCACCAGGACTCGGCGCGGTTCCCAGATCGATTCATACAGGACCACGTGATGGGCGCCCATCGACGCCAACCCGTCGTGATGCTTTTTGAGCCATTTCCACATCAGGTCGACATCGTCGACGCGGAAATCACAGGCGAGAATGAATGAGTGCAGGTCGTACTCACCCATTGGCTATCCTCACCTGCCTTCACGTCCCGATACAGTTAGCGGAGTCTAACCTTACTTAGCCTAGGCAGTCCAGGGAACCCGGCTGATCTGGGCGCCGACTGCGCCCCCTGTCGGCAAACACCGCGAGAACACGCCTCGCGCAGTCACAATGATGCGCGCTCGGTGGCCCGTGTGCACTAGATTGAAAGTCCTCGCACACAGCCCGTGTAGATAGCGCACGCGATCAGTCATCAAGGTGTTTAGGAGCGATCATGCAAGGCGATCCCGAGGTTCTGAAATTGCTCAACGAGCAATTGACGAGCGAACTGACGGCGATCAACCAGTACTTCCTGCATTCCAAGATGCAGGACAATTGGGGCTTCACCGAATTGGCGGAGCACACCCGCAAAGAATCGTTCGAAGAAATGGTGCACGCCGAGGAGATCACCGATCGGATCCTCATTCTCGACGGGCTGCCCAACTATCAGCGGCTGTTCTCGCTGCGTGTCGGTCAGACGCTGCGCGAGCAGTTCGAGGCCGACCTCGCGATCGAGTACGAGGTGGTCGGACGCCTCAAGCCCGGCATCATCATGTGTCGCGAGAAGGGCGACGCCACGTCGGCGAACCTGTTCGAGAAGATCCTCGCCGACGAGGAACTCCACATCGACTACCTGGAAACCCAGTTGGAGCTGATGGGCAAGCTCGGCGAGGAGCTGTACTCCGCCCAGTGCGTGGCCCGCCCGCCGAAGTAGCGGTTCGGAGTAGGTCTGCGCGGGAAAGCCCGACCTGGGCACCGTAACTTTCCTAGATCGTCTAACGATGTAGTGGGAGTCATTTCGGTCATCCAGGAAGGCAGGTATGACGTCCCCGTCGGCCCGTCCCGCCAAAGGCGAGCCCCCCAGAAGCGCGCTCCCCGAAAGCGCGCCCAGCGAGGCGGCGCCGGTCGGCTCCCAACGCCGGAACCTCATCTTCGTCGCGGTGCTCCTCGGCATGATGCTCGCCGCCCTGGACCAGACGATCGTGGCCACGCCGCTGCCGACGGTGGTCGCCGACCTCGGCGGTGCGGGACATCAGTCCTGGGTCGTCACCAGTTACCTGCTGGCGTCGACGATCGTCACCGCGATCGTCGGGAAGCTCGGTGACCTGTTCGGCCGCAAGCTGGTGTTCGGCGCCGCGATCGTGTTCTTCCTCGCGGGCTCGGTGCTGTGCGGCATCGCCTCGTCGATGACGATGCTCGTCGCGTCCCGTGCGCTGCAGGGCGTCGGCGGCGGCGCCATCATGGTCACCGCCATGGCCCTGATCGGTGAGGTCATCCCGCTGCGGGACCGCGGCCGCTATCAGGGCGCCCTCGGCGCCGTGTTCGGCGTCACCACCGTGATCGGACCGCTGCTCGGCGGGTACTTCACCGATCACCTGAGCTGGCGCTGGGCGTTCTGGATCAACGTTCCCATCGCGGTCGTCGTGTTCTTCGTCGCCGTCGCGACGATCCCGGCGCTGGGCCGGCGGGGCCGTCCCACCATCGACTACCGGGGCATCGTCCTGATCGGGGTGGGCGCCTCCGGGCTCACGCTGGCGACCAGCTGGGGTGGCAGCACCTACGCGTGGACCTCCCCGGTGATCATCGGGCTGTTCGCCGGATCGGCGATCGTCCTGGCGGCCTTCGTCCGGGTGGAGTTGCGCACGGCCGAACCGATCCTGCCGATCCGGCTGTTCGCCGACCCGGTGTTCACGGTGTGTTGCGTGCTGTCGTTCATCGTCGGCTTCGCGATGCTCGGTGCGCTCACCTTCCTGCCCACGTTCATGCAGTTCGTCGACGGGGTGTCGGCGACGGAGTCCGGCCTGCGCACGCTGCCGATGGTGGCGGGGTTGCTGCTGACGTCGACGGGCAGCGGGGTCCTGGTCAGCCGCACGGGCAAGTACAAGATCTTTCCTGTGGCCGGGACCGCGGTGATGACGGTGGCCTTCGTGCTGCTGTCCCAGATGGACGCAAGCACACCGTTGCTCCAGCAGAGCGCCTACCTCTTCATGCTGGGTACCGGCATCGGGATGTGCATGCAGGTGCTGATCCTCATCGTGCAGAGCACGGCGAGCTTCTCCGATCTCGGCGTCGCGACGTCCGGTGTCACCTTTTTCCGCACCATCGGAAGTTCCTTCGGTGCAGCCATTTTCGGCTCGCTGTTCGCCAACTTCCTCGGCGGCCGCATCACCGCGGCGCTGGCCATCGGCGGGGCGCCGCCTGGCGCCGCGGAGTCTCCGCAGCTGCTGCACCAGCTCACGCCCAAGGCGGCGGCGCCGATCGTCGATGCCTATGCCGATTCGCTGGGAATGGTGTTCCTGTGCGCGGCCCCGGTGGCGCTGGTCGGATTCGTGGTGGCGCTGGCGCTCAAGCAGGTGCCGCTGCGCGAGATGGAGGTGGGCTCCGCCGTCGACATGGGCGAGGGGTTCGGCATGCCCGCGACCGATTCACCCGAGAAGATGCTCGAGACCGCCGTCGGCCGGGTGCTGCGGCAGTCCCCGGAGATCCGGCTGCGCAGCATCGCGGGAACGCACGGCTGCGAGTCCGACGTGGCGCTGCTGTGGGCGTTGATCCAGATCTACCGCCAGAGCCAGGTTTTCGGGTCCGCACGGCTGACCGAGATCGCCGAGCGGCTGCGGGTGCCCGCCGAGGTCCTCGAGCCGACGTTCGGCCGCCTCGTCGACTGCGGGCACGCGTTGCGCACCGGTGACCGGGTGTGGTTGACACAATCGGGTGCCCGCCAGGTGGACATCGCGTCCGCCGCGCTGGTCAGCCGGATCGTTGAGAAGCTGGCCTCCTCTCCGACGTTCGAGGGCCGCCCGGACCGCGACGATGTCGAAGCCGCGCTGGAGCGGATCGCACTGCGGGTTCTGGTGCAACGCGACTGGGACGACGACCGGACCGAACTCCCCACGACGGCGAAATGACGCGGCGTACGATGCGCGAATGAGCCGAATTGGAGACTTCTCCGACGACGACGTCACCGGGTTCGCGGTGAAGTCACCGGAACTGGGCGCAGCGATGGCCGGCTTCAGTCACGCGGTGTACACCAAGGGCAGGCTTCCGTTGCGGGTCCGCGAAGCCGCCCGCATCGTGATCGCGCACGCCAACGAATGCGTCGTCTGCCAGAACACGCGGGACTCCGAGGGGGAGTCCGCCGGTGTCGACGAGCAGTTCTACGACCACGCGACCGAGTGGCAGACCTGGCCCGGATACAGCGACGCCGAGCGCATCGCGATGGAGTTCGCGCATCGCTTCGCCACCGACCACACCGGCCTTCGCGACGACGAGGACTTCTGGGAGCGCGCGGGTGCGCACTTCGACGACGACCTGCTGACGGACCTGGCCATCTCGTGTGCGATGTGGGTCGGCATGGGACGCATGCTGCGGACCCTCGACATCGGTCAGAGTTGCAAGATCACGCTGTAGATTCACCTGGCGCGGCGGCACTGTGACTGGTAGGGATTGCTGACATGGCCGCCAAACCCCTCGCTGCCGCAGCCGTCGCCCAGCTCGAGGCCGACGGCGTCGCCACCCTGATCGGCACGGTCGTCAACCCTGCGGGACTCACGCATGCCAAAACCGTGCCGCTTCGGCGGATGGGAGCGTTCGCCGATCCGGGGCTGGGCGCCAGCCCGGTGTGGCATGTGTTCGCCATCGACCAGGCGGGCATCGTGTTCGGTGAGTCCACCGGGGTCGTGGGGGATCAACGAATCCGTATCGACCTGGGCGCCTTACGCATCCTCGGTGACGGATTGGCCTGGGCCCCAGGCTCTTTCCATCACCAGGACGGGTCACCGGCCCTGCACTGCAGCCGCGGGGCGCTGAGCCGGGTTCAGGCGAAGTTGTCCGACGCGGGCATCGAGGCCCAGATCGGCCACGAGATGGAGTTCGTGCTCGTGGGTCCCTGCGGTGAGCGGCTGCCCTCGCATCTGTGGGCACAGTACGGCCTCGCGGGGGTCCTCGAGTTCGAGGGATTCGTCCGGGATGTCACCGACGCCGCCAACGCCTCGGGGGTGGCGATCGAACAACTTCATCCCGAGTACGGCGCCAATCAGTTCGAGATCTCGCTGGCCCCGCTGCAACCCGTCGCGGCGGCCGACCAGCTGATCATGATGCGCATCATCGTCGGTCGGGTGGCCCGGCGCTACGGCATGCGGGCGAGCCTGTCGCCGGTGCCATTCGCAGGAAGCGTCGGATCCGGTGCACACCAGCATTTTTCGCTCACGCGGGGGCAGACGCCGCTGTTCTCGGGTGGCGAGGAGCCCGGCGGGATGACGGCTGAGGGCGCGGCCGCGGTCGCCGGAGTGCTCGCCGGTCTCGAACAGGCTCAGGGGGTGCTGTGCGGCTCGATCCTGTCGGGACTGCGGATGCAACCAGGTTCCTGGTCGGGTGCCTACACCTGCTGGGGCACCGAGAACCGGGAGGCATCGGTGCGGTTCCTGCCCGCAGGGCCGGCCAACCCACGCGGCGGCAACGTCGAGGTGAAGGTGATCGATCCGTCGGCGAATCCCTACCTCGCGTCGGCCGCGATCCTCGGTCTGGCGCTCGACGGCATCGACCGGGGGCTGGCGGTGCCCGGCCAGGTCACCGTCGACCCCTCCTCGCTGAGCGAGACCGAGCGCGACGAGGCGGGCATCGGCCTGCTCACACCGGATCAGTCCGAGGCGATCGATGCGCTCGACGGATCCCCGCTGCTGCGTGCTGTTCTCGGCGACGAGGTGGTCGACGCGGTCGTCGCGGTCCGGCGCTACGAGCACGACAACTTCGCCGACCTGGACGCCGATCAGCTCGCCGAGAAGTTCCGGCTGGCCTGGAGCGTGTGAGTGACGGCGCTGCGCGAGCACGCCGCGGCCGTGCCGTTGGTCGACCACCATGTGCACGGCTGCTGGCTCACTCCCGGTGACCGTCCCGGGCTGGAGAACGCGCTCAACGAGGCCAACACCGAGCCACTGGCCGCGTTCGACTCGGCCTTCGACACCCAACTCGGGTTCGCGGTGCGGGCGCACTGCGCCCCGCTTCTGGGTTTACCCCGCCACGCCGATGCCGACGAGTACTGGCGACGCCGGTGCGAGGTGCCCGAGCCCGAGCTGGCCAGGTTGTTCCTGTCCGCGGCGCACGTCTCCGAATGGCTGGTCGACACCGGATTCGCCGGTGGGGTGGCCGATCTCGACGACATGGCGCGACTCGCGGTCGGCGAGGTGCGCGAGGTGGTGCGGCTGGAGTCGGTCGCCGAGCAGGCCGCGGCCGCGCCGGGGGACTACGCCTCGGCGTTCGACGACATCCTGTGGCGGCGGACCCGCAACGCCGTGGCGACCAAGTCCGTGCTGGCCTACCGCGGGGGCTTCCTCGGCGACCTTTCTGAGCCCTCTCCCGCCGAGGTCGCCGCGGCGGCCACCCGCTGGCGGGACGAGGGCGGAACCCGCCTGACCGATCGGGTGCTGCTGCGCTTCGGCCTGCACCGAGCGATCCGGCTGGGCAAGCCACTGCAGTTCCATGTCGGGTTCGGCGACCGCGACTGCGACCTGCACGCCGCCAATCCCGTTCACCTGCTGGACTTTCTGCGGGTCAGCGGGGACATCCCGGTGGTGCTGCTGCACTGCTATCCGTACGAGCGCGAGGCCGGCTACCTGGCGCAGGCGTTCAACAACGTCCACCTCGACGGCGGCTTGGCCATCAACTACCTCGGCGCGCGCTCGGCCGCGTTCATCGCACGGTTGCTCGAAATGGCCCCGTTCCGCAAGATCCTGTACTCGTCGGACGGTTTCGGGCCCGCCGAACTTCATTACCTCGGCGCGAACCTCTGGCGCACCGGCATCGCCGCCACACTGCAGCGGTTCATCGACGCCGACGAGTGGAGCCAGGCCGACGCGGTCCGGGTCGTCGATCTGATCGCGCACGAAAATGCCGGGCGCGTCTACGAACTCGGGGGATAGCGCACCCGGCGGATCAGCCTTCCGGGCCGGGTGATCTTCACTTACCCTTCACACCAGGTCGGTCGCATCGAACACCCACGACATGTCCGCGTTCGCGAAGTCCGCGAGCCACGTCGGCGGCGCGTTGTCGGCCAGCGCCCGCATATCCCAGTAGTCCTTCCACAGGGAGATCCTGCCGTCCTCGACGCGGTGCACGGTGACGAACTGCAGTACCGCGACTTCGCCTGTGGCCCAATGCCATTCCTCACGGTGCTCGTACATGACATCGCTACCGTTGCTGACCATGAGACCGGTGAAGTTCTGGTAGGAGGCCAGCGGCTCCAACCCGATCTTCAGCCGTTTGACGATGTCCTCGGGTCCGCGTGCGGCCGCGGCGGGGCCCACAGGCATGTCCAGATAGATGCAGTCCTGCGACAGATAGGTCTTCAGGCCGTCCCAGTCGCGCGCCGACAACGTCTCCCACATCCCGTGGACCGTTGCCTCGACCGTGGACTTCCCGTCCCGGACCTCGTCAACCGACACTTGCCAACGCCCCTTCCGGTGCGACCACCGCGGGCGCCTTGTGGGCGGCGCGCAGGAACCGCCCGGTGCGCTGCCTGCCGACGAGCGGAGTTGCCTCGCCGTTGACGAAAACCACTCTGCCACAGACGAACACCGCGGTGACGGTGTCGTCGTTGCGATTCACCATCCGTGACAGCCCGCCATACTGGTCGACCGGTTCCTCGGCGTAGTCGTCCAGCGCCGAATCCAGATGCTCGGGGTCGACGATGACGATGTCGGCACGGTCGCCCACCCGGAGATGGCCGGCGTCGATGCGATACCAGTCGGCCAGTTCACCGGTGAGCCGGTGCACGGCGTGCTCGACGGTCATGAACGGGTGACCGGCGCGCTCGGCGTCGCGAACATGACGCAGCAGTCGCAGCCCCATGTTGTAGAACGCCATGTTGCGCAGATGGGCGCCGGCATCCGAGAAGCCCATCTGGATGGCGGGGTCGCGGGCGAGCTTCTTGAGCACCTCGGGGCGGTGGTTGGAGATGGTCGTTCGCCATCGCATCGCCTTGCCGTGCTCCAGGATCAGGTCGAGGAACGCGTCGACCGGGTGCACGCCGCCCCGGTCGCGGCCCACCTCACCGAAGGACTTCCCGATCACCGACGCGTCGGGGCACTCGACGATCTCGGCGTCGAAGAAGTCGCGGTGCCACACCCGCAGACCGAACTTGCTCTCGTACTCCTTGCGGAACTGCCTGCGGTAGGACTCATCCCGCAGCATCTCGTTGCGGTCGACCTCGTCCTGGAGATGCAGCGCCGCCGCACCCGCACCGAACTCCTCGAAGATGACGAGGTCGATACCGTCGGCGTAGACCTCGAACGGGACCGGCAGATGCTGCCAGCGGAAGTTCCCGCCCATCCGGTTGATGAACCGCGCCATCGGGCCCAGCGTCTTGACCGCGATCGGGTTGGATTTGACGTCGGCGGCTGACAGCAGGCTGGTCTTCAGCGGATTACGGACGATGCCGAGCGATTGAGCGAGCTGGGAACCGAGGTTGAGCGGGTTCTGGATGTCGGGCCCGGACTGCAGGACCCGCCCGGAGCGGCGCAACAGCGACTTCAGCCGGCGCAGCTCGCGCGGCTTGGCGTAGGTCGACGGAAGGGTGCGTGAGCGGCATACCGCCCCGTCGAGTTTGTCGAAAAGTAGCTGCTGCGAGGACATTCCCACGAATCCGGCGCGCAGCGCCTCGGTGAGCATGCGCTCCATCTGCGCCTGTTCGCTTCTTGTCGGGCGCACGTCGCGCCGGGTCGCGCGGTCCAGACCCATCGTCGCGGCACGCATGTCGGAGTGGCCGAGGAACGCCGCGACGTTCGGACCGAGGGGGCGCGATTCCAGTGCGGCGATGTACTGCTCGCCGTTGGCCCAGGTCTTGGCCTGGTTCACGGCGTCGATGACGTGCTCGCGGGGGATCGCTTCGACGCGGCCGAAGATGTCTCCGGCGTCCTGACCGTCGACGTACACGGTCGACAACGAGCAGGATCCGAGCAGCACGGTGGTCACGCCGTGCCGCAGCGACTCCGACAGCGAAGGTCCACCGAGCACCTCGACGTCGTAGTGGGTGTGGATGTCGAGCATGCCGGGCAGCACCCACTTGCCTGCGGCGTCGATCACCTGTGGGCAACCCGTCTCGTCGAGGTCGCCTGCGGTGATGGCGGCGATGTGGCCGTCGCGGATGCCGAGGGTGCGCACTGCCGAGGGCGCGCCGGTCCCGTCGAACCAGCGTCCGTTGCGGATGATCGTTTCGTATGTCGCAGCCGTGCTCACACCGCTCATCGAACAGCGCGTCCCCCTCGGGTGTCAACGAAATCTGTGAACAGATTTTCTCGAGTGTCTACTGACGTTCTGAACTGCGGCGACGCAATGGGCGCATAATCGGGGAGGTGACCCCGCTGCAGCGCTACATCGCCGAGGAAATCGCCACCGATCACGTCGACGGTCTGCTGTCGCGCCGGGAGGCGTTGCGCCGGCTGGCGCTGCTCGGGGTCGGGGGCGCCGCCGCGACGGCGCTGATCGCCGCCTGCGGCCAGAACCAGCAGAGCAACGACGCGACCGCGACCTCGTCGGCGACGTCGGGCTCGCCGACGACCGGCGCCCCGCCGCCCGGCATGGAGGCCGCGCTGCCCACCACGCCGGTGACCTGGGACGGGCCGCGCGGTGAACTGCAGGGCGCTTGGGCGCAAGCACCCGAACCTCGGGGCGGGATCCTGGTGATCCACGAGAACAAAGGACTCAACGACTGGGTCCGGTCGGTGGCGGGCAGGCTCGCCGGCGCCGGCTACTCGAGCCTCGCGATCGACCTGCTCTCGGCCCGGGGCGGCACCGCGACCTTCGCCGACCCGGCCGAGGCGACGGCGGCGCTGGGCGATCTCGCCCCGCAGGACATGGTCGCCGACCTGAAGTCGGGCATCGCCGAGGTGCAACGCCGAACCCCCGGCGCGGTCGCGGCGGTCGGGTTCTGCATGGGCGGCGGGCTGGTGTGGCGACTGCTCGCGAGCGGGGCGCCCGAATTGGCCGCGGCCTTCCCGTTCTACGGCCCCACGCCCGACGATCCCGACTTCTCCCGCTCCGACGATGTCGCCGTGCTCGCGTTCTACGGCGAACTCGACCAACGGGTCAACGCCACCGAGCCCGCAGCCGCGGCAGCGCTCTCGGACGCCGGCCTGGTGCATGAGCTCGTGACCGAGCCCGGCGCCAACCATGCGTTCTTCAACGACACCGGTGACCGGTACGACCCCGCCGCCGCCGCGGATGCGTGGCGCAGAATGCAGGAGTGGCTGAGCACCCACGTCGGGTGACGCGCACCCACAGGCAACCTGCTGTTCGGCGACTGGCCGACCCGGCGTTGCGTCCCGCACACGCTCTCGGGTTCTGATGCAGCAATGCGGGTGGTGCAGGTGGCGAACTTCTACGGACCCAGGTCGGGAGGCCTGCGCACCGCGATCGATCGACTCGGCGCCGAGTACTGCGCGGCCGGGCACACGGTCTTCCTCGTCGTGCCCGGGCAGCGCGCCCAGACGACCACGCTGCCGTCCGGTGTGGTCCGGATTTCCCTGCCCGCCAGGCTGATCCCTCTCACCGGGGGCTACCGGGCCGTGCTACCGGGTCCGGTCACCGCACTGCTGGAGCGGCTACGCCCCGACGCGCTCGAGGTCTCGGACAGGCTGACGCTGCGCTCACTGGGCGGTTGGGGCCGCTTGCACGGCGTCTCGACCGTGATGATCTCGCACCAACGGCTCGATCGGCTTGTCGGACAGGTTCTCCCGGCACCGCTGGCACGGACGGTCGCCGACGCCGCGAACCGGCGCACCGCAACCGAGTACGACGCCGTGGTGTGCACCACCGCGTTCGCCCGCGAGGAGTTCGACCGAATCGGCGCGACGAACCTGCTGACGGTGCCGCTCGGCGTGGACCTAGACCAGTTCCACCCCCGGCGGCGGTCGACGGCCGTGCGCGAACGCTGGGCAGGACCCGACGACCTCCTGCTGGTGCACTGCGGACGGCTGTCCGTCGAGAAACATGCCCACCGCAGCATCGATACCGTTGCCGCACTGCGGGATTCGGGCGTAGACGCCAGACTCGTCGTAGTGGGCGAGGGGCCGCTGCGCGGGCGGTTGCAGCGCCAGGCAGACGGGCTGCCGGTCGAGTTCACCGGGTACATCGGATGCCGCGAGACCGTGGCAGGCATCCTGGCCAGCGCCGACGTCGCGCTCACTCCGGGTCCGCACGAGACGTTCGGACTGGCCGCGCTCGAGGCGCTGGCCTGCGGCACGCCGGCGGTCGTATCCCGGACCTCGGCGCTGGCCGAGATCCTCACCGCCGACAGCGGCGCCGCCGCCGACAACGATGCCCACGCGATCGCCGGTGCGCTGGCCTCGGTGATGTCCCGGCCGGAGGCACAACGCCGCCGCAGCGCACGGCGACGCGCCGAGCAGTTCAGCTGGCCCAGGTCGGCGGCGGGTATGCTGCGCGCACTCGGCGCGAACTGACGACCGCCAGGCTGCACCGTTGCCGTCCAATGCGGGTCGCTGCGCACCCGGTGTGGCATACGATCCAGGGATGTTCCGGACGTTCGCCGTCCTCGCGGCCACCACGCTGGTCCTCGGCTCGACCGTGGCTGTCGCCGGCGCCCAGCCCACGCCGTCGCCTTGTGACTACGTGCTGACCCCGCCCAGCGTGGTGAACGTGTCCGGCACCGACGTGGTGACAGCGACCGTCTCGCCCGGGGCATGCGACGGCGCGGTGGCGTACCAGACGGTGGCGTGCATCCAGATGCAGGGCGCCAGCGGCCCCGGCCAGTGCGCGCAGAACACCGGGATCCTGCCCGCCCAGGTCTTCTTCCAGCCCTACCGGCCGGGCACCACGTACACCTCGACGGGACGCGGGTGCGCGTCCAAGGGGAATCCGCCGCAGAGGTTCTGCCAGGAGAGCGGTCCGATCACCGTCACGCTGTAGTCAGGTCATGAGCAGCGCGACCGCCCGCGTTTGCCAGGATCCGGTTTAAGCGACGCAGCGCTCGGGCATCCATCGAATCAACGGGGCCGTCAACGTGACGGCCCTCGAAGCGAAGGAGCCGGCATGGACACCAACAATGCGGTCTGGATCGTGGTCGCCGTTCTCGTCGCGGTCGTGGTCATCGGCCTCGTGGTCCTTGCCACGCGGAAAGCCGGCAACAAGCGCCGCGCGCAGGAAGCCGACCGCATTCGGGAAGAGGTCGATCAGGAAAGCCGGCACGTCGAGAAGCGGGCGGCCATGCTCGAGGAGACCGAGGCCAAAGCCCATGCGGCCAAGGCTGAGGCAGATGCCAAGGCGGCCGAGGCCGCCAGGCTGGCGAACACCGCGGCCTCCCATCGCGACACGGTCACCAGCGCCCGTGAGGATCTCGATTCCCGCCGTGAGCACGCCGACAAGATCGACCCCCGTAGCCCCCGCACCTCCCGCGATGACGACGCGAACTCCGCTGAGCGGATGAAGCCGGACGCCTCCGCGCGCTAGGAGCGTGGGTCAGTAACACGCCGGGCGGGGTGCCTGGGCCGGTGGCGGGTGTAGGGGATCATGGGGTGTGCCTGATGATCTCGATGCCGACGGTGGGCCGGTGGCGGGTGTAGGGGATCATGGGGTGTGCCTGATGATCTCGATGCCGACGG
>NZ_JACKSH010000180.1 GCF_025821625.1 Mycolicibacterium pyrenivorans | reverse complement strand
AACACCCGCCGATAAACCGGCAACAACGATGACTTGCCCAGCATCAACCCCCTTGTTGCATACATAGATTCGAGCGTGTTGCTACCCGTTGATAACCGGCGGTCCGATGAGCAGGATGTTGGTCGCCGATTCCAGGTAGCGGCAGGTGCCCAGCTCGTCGATGAGCTTGCGGTCGATCCCGGCGGCGGCATCGACGTCGAAGTCGGCCAGGGTGGCCGGCGTGGGCAGGCAGGCGAACCGCAACCGGCCCGCCAACCGTCGGGCAGTGCTGGCCTCGACCTCGACGGCCAGCAGCCGCTCCAACGCCACGGTCAGCGATAGCCCTTCGGCGCTGGCCTGGTCGAGCACCGCGGGCAGCGCCTCGGCGGCCGCGACCAGTTTGAGCTCGGCCAGATGCGAGCGCAACTGCTGATATCGGGAGGCGGCAGCCGACGGCGACTCCTCGGTCGTGGTGGTGGCGGTGGTCTTCGGGGTGCGGGCAGTGGGGGTCATTGGATGGTCCTGTTCTGGGCGGCCCGCTCGTAGACGGACAGATCGATGACGGCGGAATCGGCTGACGGAGCTGAGGTTTGATGCACGGAGGTGTCGGATTGTTTGAGTCGGAGTAGTTGTGCNGCAGCGGCTTTGGCGGCCGGCCCGGGTGGGATGCGTTCCTTGCGGCGNTGCGGGCGCCCGGTNGNNGCGGTGGNCATCGCCGCGGCGTCCAGCGCGATGACATGCCCGCTGTCACGCACCATCACCCCCAGCCCGTCAGCGGCCATCCGGTGGCGAGCGATCACGATCCCGCTCGTGGTGGCGATGTCGCAGAACTCGCCTCCGACNGGATGGCTGACGACGACCTGGGCTGCTGCCAACTCTGGCGGCACCGAGTAGCGGTTGCCGCGGTAGGACACCATCGCCTGCCGCGATGCGGTGCGGGTCTCGGCCACGATCACCGGATACGCCTGCGCCGGCACGGGGTGCAGTGGCTCCGTTGTGGCGACCACGGCGACCGAGGACCGCCCGTCTGCGGTGGCCCGCAGTCGGGTGTCACCCCGCACGCGGGCGAAGCGATCCAGGCTTGCCTGGGCCTGCTCAGGCGTGGCTTCGTCAGCCAAGGTGCGCCACCAGCGTTGCGCGGCGGTGTGATTGACCTTCTCCACCACGCCCTTGCGGTTGCCGCGACGGGCCGGGCAGATCGCCACCGANGTCAGCCAAGGTGCGCCACCAGCGTTGCGCGGCGGTGTGATTGACCTTCTCCACCACGCCCTTGCGGTTGCCGCGACGGGCCGGGCAGATCGCCACCGANACGCCGTAGTGCTTGGCCACCCCGGCGAACGANGCGGTCATCCGTCCTGAGCCAGGGTCACACACCGTGGCCATCCGATCGAAGCGCCACACTCGAGTGCACCCGCCCAGGCCACGGGCGACGCGGTCTAGGCCGGCGACCAGGTGCGGCTGATCCTCACTCGGCGCCAAATAGCCGCGCCACTTNCCGGAATGCGCCAGCGAGCCGACCAGCAGGTGCGCGGTCTTGCCCCAGCCCCACGCTGCCGGCGGATCGGGCAATTCCAGCCAGTCCCATTGGGTTTCATCACCCGGGGCATGTGGAATCACTGCATTCGGACGCTGGGTCGCCGTCCGGCACGCTTCACAGACCGGCCGCAGATCGCGGGCGCGGATGTTGCGGGTCAGGCTCTGATACGACAGTGCGAAACCCAGGTCCTCCAACTCGTCGTAGAGGGTGCGGGCCCACAGGTGTGGGTCTTCGGTCAGCCTCGCGACGACGTAGTCGACGAACGGCTCGAACGGATCCGGGTCGGGCCGGGCTCGCACCCCGGGCGTGCCGTCACCAGCCAGATACTTGCGGACCGTCTTGCGGTCGACGTAGTCGACGAACGGCTCGAACGGATCCGGGTCGGGCCGGGCTCGCACCCCGGGCGTGCCGTCACCAGCCAGATACTTGCGGACCGTCTTGCGGTCGAAGCCGGTGTGGCGGGCGATCGCCGAGATCGTCCAACCACGTTTGCGTAGGGCATGTACTTCCACATCGTCCTCCCATGTGAGCATGAGAAAGCGGGCCTCCTTCGATGGAGCAACTGGCGTCAGACACCAGCAGCTTCGAGGGAGGCCCGCCCTTCTCGGCGGAGCCACACGGGTGGGGAATTTCGATGAGCGTCAGTGGGGAAATTCAGTGAGCGCGGTCACTNCACCAGCAGCTTCGAGGGAGGCCCGCCCTTCTCGGCGGAGCCACACGGGTGGGGAATTTCGATGAGCGTCAGTGGGGAAATTCAGTGAGCGCGGTCACTCGTCCCAGCCGCGATGTTCGGCCCGATGATTTTGTGCAGGAGGGATCCGCCGGCCGACTTTAGGCTCGATGGCATGACTCTGCACCAGCACGACGTAGCAGGACTGGAGTCCTCGGAACCCTCCACCGAGACCGTCCCGGCCGTCGACGATCGCCGCCGCGCTGGCACCTTCTTTCTCGGCTGGTTGATCCTGGCGGCAGCGATGTCGCTTTCCGGCAATGTCGGTCATGCTCTGCTGATCGCGCCATCGGAAACCCGTTGGCTGGCCGCCCTCGCGGCTCTGGTGCCGCCGACAATTCTTCTGGCAGCAACCCATTCGGCGACCTGGCTCGTCCGCGTTCGATCGGTTGGCTGGGTGTACTGGGTGGCGCTGGCCCTTACCACCGCGTTGGCTCTCGGATCATTCGCGCTGTCGTTCGACGCGCTGCGTTCCTTCGCGGTCATGCTGGGGATTCGAGAGTCCATGGCGTGGATCTGGCCTGCGGTCATCGATGCCGCGATCGCACACGCGACGCTGTGCTTGCTGTCGCTGACCAGGCCCAAGCGGGCCAAGCCGTCGCACGCGGTCCAAGCGATGCCGGAAGCAACGCCTTCGTCGACTCCGGCGCACACCGGCGGCTATATCGAGCAGGGCGAGACCGAGCAGAAGGTCGAGGATCGACCGCGATCTCTGCCGCCGAACCCGATTCGAAGCTCGGCAGTTGCGCCGACTAGCGAGGCGCAAGCCGGGCCCATGCCCAACCGTGAGTCCAGCAGCACCTACGCATCCGCTTTCGCGCCGGCCGCTGTGCGCCACGGACACCCGTTAACCGACAGCGGCGCCGATGGGCAGCGCCCACTGGAACGGGCATTGAGGGCCGTACCTGCCCGCGCGGTCACATCAGCGCTGCCCCAGTCTGAGTTGTGCACTGAGACGGGCGTGGAGACCACCGTTGAGAGTTGGCTCCCGACGGCGGAGTCACTGGTGCGCGAGGGGATCACCACGAAAGAGCCAGATCTGATCGCCAAGATTCTCGCCGACAATGCCGCTGGTACCCCACCGAGCACAATCGGACGTCGTCACGAGGTTCATCACAGCACCGTGAGTCGAATTCTCTCCGCCGCCGAACAGCTGGCCGAGACCAGCACCGCGGCCAGGTAGGCAAGGCCGCTCGTCGGCGTGGGCGTTGGGGTTCGGGCCTTACGACGCGGCGCGTTCGATGCCCAATGAGCGTTCGCGCAGAAGAAAGGGGAGGCTGACGCCTCGGGTCTGCGCCTCGCCGCGCAGTCGCTCCATTTGGTCGGCCGTGAAGCGCACGAACACACCCTCGGTGAGTTGTCGAGTCTCGGTCCCTTTGCCACTCATCGCCGTTCCCTTTCGCGGTGCACGAAGATGGTCCTAGTGTACGACATTTATGTCGTTAATTAGCGACATTCCTAGTCAGGTGGCTTCCGCATGTCGCTACAAGTGTCCTTATCTAGGAGCATAATGTTCTAGACGGGATGACGAGAACCAAACAGCCGACGTAAGCAGGGATGAGCGAGCCCAAGACACCACCCGCCGGGGTCGAGACGGAACCACAGGGTCCAGTGGTGCCGTTGAAGGAGGCTGCGTCCCGGCTGGGTAAGGATCCGCGCACGCTGATCAAGGCGATCACAGCGGGCCGGCTTCGCGGTGGCGCTCTGCCGCGGCCGGAACGGCTGCGGTGGTACGTCTACGCCGACGAGCTGCCTGCTGCCCCGGGGCCGGCGGCTGCGGTCCACTCCCCCGCGGATGCTCTGGTGGAGGATCTGCGTTCGCAGGTGGTGTCGCTTGCTGAGGCCAACCGGTTGTTGATCGCCGCTCAGCAAGATCTTCTTGATGCCGGCGATGCCGATCAGGGTTCGGCGGCGAAGTACCGCGCTGCGGCGCGGCGCTATCTGGATGCGCTAGGCCAGTTCATGACGCCGGGTCATCTGGGCGACCTCGTCGATCAGTAGGGCCGTTCAGCCGGCGAGTTCACCGAGTAGTTTGAGCAGCCTGCTTATCCCGTCGGCGCCGAGGTAGGTGCGTAGGGCGTGAGCGAGCTGTTCGGGTTGGTTGTCGAAATCGGCCAGCGCCGAGGCGATGACGCGGGAGCGGCTCGGGGGTCGGGGCTTGCCGCTGTCCTGGTCTGGGTCGTTGGTGCGGTCGAGGGTGGCCTGCCACCGCGCGACCTGTTCGGCGAGCGGCACTTTGGCCAGTTGCCGCGCCTCGCGGATGGCCAGTTCGCCGCGCCGTAGCGCGCTTTGCAGTTCTGGTGCCAGCTTCAGTAGGGCGCGTCGCTGGGAGACCCACGCCGCGGTTCTGTGGAGCCGTGCAGCGGCTTCGTCGGCACGTCCGCACTCGGCGACGAGCGCCTCCACAGCGCGCGCCTCTTCGATGACGTCGAAGTCCTGGCGGTCGACGTTTTCGGCGATGCACGCTGAGATGAGGGTGATTCGGTCGCGGGCGATCTCGTCGTTGATGACGACGGCGAGGTCGCTGCGGCCGTACTTGTGGGCTGCGGCGAGTCGGCGGCACCCGTTGATCACGACGTAGCGTGCCGAAATCTGGTCCTCGGGAAAGAGTTTGAGGTATGCGGCGCTGGTGACTGCCAGCGCGGGTTGCAGTTGGATGTCGGCGATCGATTCCAGATCCGCGAGGTCCCCGACGTCTTCGCGCGGATTGCGTGGATTGGCGGCGAGGTCGCTCAACACGATGGCGTGGCCCTGGATACCGTCTGGACGCTGTGCACTGCGATCCACCGGTGATCTGTGGCCCACAGATGCGGCGAGGTCGGCGAGGTTGGTGCGCTGTCCCCGTGCCATCAGCGCACCGCCGCGACGTTGAGCTCGAGGGCGAACTTGTAGAAGTCTTCTCGGGCTTGCAGCGCCACCCGGTTCAGCGGGTACTCGGTGACGACCTGACCGTCGGCGCTGGCTCTGGCGTGCAGCTTGTAGTGCCTGATCACGGTGTTGGCTAGCGGCCAGCCGTTGGCCTTGACGAAATCCTTGGTCTGGTTGAGGTCGTAGGTTCCGTCGCGCGGGTCCCAGTTGTTGATCACCACGATGTACCGAAGTCCGCGTGGCTCAATGACTTTGGTGATAGTCCGGGCGGTCGGATCGAAGCTGAGCGGCTCGGTCTCGATGGGGACGATGACTTGGTCGGCCATGTCCAGGACGGTGCGCAGCACATCTGCGGCGGGCCCGCGCCCGAGGGGATCTGATCCGTTGCCGTCGCCGTCGAGGTCGATCCATCCTGGAGTGTCGACGTAGACGTGCTGGATTCCGGGGAGTTCTTTGAGCGCGGCCAGTCCAGCCAGATCGTCGTGAGCTTGCGCGATGTGGAACGGCAGGTCGTTCATGCGCGAGGCCCACCATACCGCCGATCCTTGCGGATCGACTGACAGCGCCAGCACCGGCGAGGTGGCGTCAGGGTCGTCGTCGCGGTTGAGGACGTCGGCGGTGACAGCGGCCAGGTTGACCGAGATGGTGCTTTTGCCGACACCGCCCTTTTGATTGAGCACAACATGAATCGCCACGTGAGGGCCTCCCGTTTGCTTCCCCCGCAGTAACGGGGTACTTCGGATCAGACGGACTTACCCTACGGTGCAACGGGTTTGGCGGCGACCCGACACGCGGGGTCACACATCGTTGTGACGGCTCGACTGAAACTCGGGCGCAGGAACTGGGGCTGCGCTCGGCTGCGCGGGACATTCCCCCGTGCACGGGTCGGTTTCGGCTGGCAACCGCTCCGGTCGCTCGGCAGGCTCGCGCGGTAGGGAGTCCACCCTGAAAGGTCGCGCGGAAAGGGTGGTGCCGTCATCGTGGCGCACTGTAGAGGAGGGGTTTGCCGATTAACCGCGGTTAATCGGCATGCCACGATCACCGGGCGGCGGGTCGGGCAGTTGGAGGTCGGTATTGGGCGCCGCGGGGTGATTCAGGGTGGTCCGGGCCTCTCCTCAGTGTCTGGGTTTTGTTGAGCCGAGGACGTCCTCCCGGATTCTCGGCCCCTCTGCTCCCCCGGCGCTGGCCGCGCCGGCTGCGTCGGACGTGCGGGCGCAGACGCCGTTCGGCGCAATTAACCGCGGTTAATTGGTCTCGCGCTGGGCCCGGGGTCGAGACGCCAGTCCGTGGCTGCCGGAGGGTCGACTGGGGCGCTTCGCTGTTGCAGCGGGCCACCTCGCCATACGTCGGCCGATCCGTCACGTGACGCTGGGCGTGGAGTCGGTGTCGGCGATGCATCCGGCGCCTCAGCGCGGTCGTGATCGGTGTGATGTCACCGGCGCGCCGGTGGCTACCGTTTGCGGCCGGGGCCGCGGTGGGTCTCAGCGGTGCGGTAGCAGGTCGAACTCGTAGCGGAGGGCTTGTTCTACGAGCGCACTGCGTGTTCCGGCCCCCCACGCGAGGACCAGGTTGTCGAGTCGTTGCCCGTTGGCGGCGGTGACGCCGGAGAGCACCACGGTGCGTGGTGCGGTGGCGTGCCTGCGGCGGCGCGGCACTGCGTTCGAGGAGGGTCGTTCGAAGAGCTGCCCCTCCCCTACCGCGTCCTGTTGGTTGGCCCAGGTGGTGGCCAGGCGGGTGGCGTGGGCTTCGATAGCGTCGAGCACGATGGCGCCCATGGTGCGCGCGAGACCGCGGCGAACCTTCTTTTCCGCGAGCTGAACTCGGTAGAGCTCGTCGTAGACCTCCGATGACAGCAGGACCTCTGGCGGGCGGATCCGAGCCTTGTTCGGCTGCTGTGCATCGCCGCTGTGGTTGGCGGGTTGCGCTGCTGGAGTTGTCGGTGAAACGGCGATCTGCGGAACGGCGGTCGGCAACGGAGTTTCGGGCGCGGCAGGTTGGGCAGGAGAACTCGTCGGCGCCGCCAGGGGTGGCGTCGGAGTTGTGTGCGGGGTCGAAGGCGCTGCTGGTGCCGGCGGTGGCGCGACCGGCTGCGGTGTCTGGTGTGTCTTCGGGGCCGGCCACAGGTCGTCGAGGTCTTGGTCGAGCGCGGAGGGATCGAAGACCGGTTTGGCTTTCTGGCGGGTCGGGGTCATCCGGCGCTCACCTCCATGGGTGTGGATTCGAAGCGGACGAGCCGGCCGATGATCTCGCGGACCAGTTCCTGGTAGTCGGCGGCGAGACCGCTGGGGTCGCTGGTCCACAGTCCTCGTTCGGGACTTTGTTTGTCGCGCAGCCGGGCCAGCCGGCTCCGACGGTCGTCGTGGGCCAGCGCGACCAGCTCACCTGCGGTCCTGTGCAGGGTGCGCATGTCGACGGCGGCGGCTGGCGCCGAGCGGATGGTGATGTCGAAGGGCGTGGTCCCGCTTCCCTCGAGCATCTCGCGGACCTGGGCGAACACCTCCTGGTTGCGTTTGACGGCGCGCGGGTTGACGTCGAAGAGCAGCACGCCGAGCAGCTGAATTGACGCGCCATGTTTGCGGGCACGCCAGAACCGGCGGGCGAGGCGTTCGACGCCGCCCAGGCTTGCCTGATCGTCGCGGGTGGGTATGAGGAGGTAGTTGGCGACGGCCAGGTAGGTGTCCAACAGTGGGACGTCTCCGGGTCCGGAGTCGATGACGACTAGGTCGTACCCTTCGGATTCGCACAGCGCCGACAGCGCGGTCTCCAAGTTGGTCGCCATATTGATGCCGCTTTCGGACATCAGGTGCGCTGCGGCGCCGACGACCGCCAGTTGGGGTCCCCCAGCCACGACGTCGAGGTTGGGTCGTACGTTGCGCACTGGTACCAGTGGGGCCCCGTATTGCAGCGTTTGCGACAGTGACTGGCCGCGGTCGCCGGTGACGCCGAGATCCTCGACGGTGACATTGGCCTGCGGGTCCCCATCGACGACGAGCACCCGTCGTCCCCGCTTACCCGCCGCGGCGATCATTTCCGCCACCGCGGCAACCGTAGTGGATTTCCCGACGCCGCCCTTCTGGTTGGCCACGAGGATTGTTCGGGCCGGTCCGCTCATCGTCATGGCGGCCAACGTATGTCCCGGCGCACGGATTCCCGTGGCGCCGCACCGCAGTGTGATCGAACCGTTACTGGAGTGACTGTTGGGACGTGTGGTCGTTTGTGTGATTGGGGTGCGGCACGGAAGATTCGCCGCCGGTGCGAGTGGACGACTCAGCCGGCGGACATCGGTGCGGGTGGACGGCTGGGCTTCGGGCCGTGTAGCCGGCGGTGTGTTCGCTCCATCGTCTGGCCGTGTGTCCGCGAGACCGTCAGTCTGGGTGCACCACCCGACGTTGCGCCCGGGATACGCCAAAACCGACGTCCGGTGCGCCGGACGTCTATAGCTCGGCAGGTCAATCGGCGTTCGACCCGCCATCTGTACGAGGGTCAAGCGTCAGTACGTCCGGTCGTACGGACGTTTCACGCCCGGCGTGGTTCCGCGTGACGTCCGTTTGGTTACACGGCCTCCATGCGTCTTCAGACGCGTGAATCATCCGGTGTTGTCCCGTCGTTAGCCCGGATATTGCAGGTCAGCGCTGCATCGGTGCCGGTGCGGGTTACTGCCGCGCTCGGGGTGAGCCTTCATCCCGTGCAACGACGCAGCCGCTGATCCGGAGGCCCATTGGGAACCAGGTTTGGTCGGTCTCGCCCGGCGCGGCCGGGTGCTGGTGGGGAAGCGTCACCACAGGCGCCGTCGGTACTCAGGGTGACCCAATGCTGTTGGCGCCACAGAAAGGGCGCGTCGGGGGCTCGATCTCGGGAACAGACACGGTAGCCGAGCCGGCGGGCCAGCCTTGGGTCAAGGCTCGCGATCAAATTGGCGCAGCGTACGCAGACGGCGAACAGGGTTGACGCGGTGCTCTCGCCGGGTTGCTCGCCGAGACGGGACTCAAGAGAGTCCGCCGACAAGCGGCAGTCTGGCGCCATGATCTCGCAGTGCCCGCTGGCCCGTGCCCACACCAGCGCGGCCGCGGGTGCCGGCGTGGAGCAGCGGGCGCCGGCGGGGGAGGGGACTCCGGTCGCGCAAGGGAGCGGCGTGCTTGCGGCGACGGCCCCGGTGGCGCGCGGGGGAGGAGCATCGGCGGCGATGGAGTTCAGCCGATGCGCCACAGGGGCGAAGCGGCCGTCGATCCACACACCCGCCCACATTCCCCACGAAGGCCGGCATGTCAGCGCGCGGCGCGCGCACCACCGGCGGCGCGGGCATCGCAGGCAGGCGGCCAACGACTGTGTCCGCGCGGCGGGATCGAACCACTGATCGGGGTCGGCGTGGCAGGGCAGCGACACAGTCGCTGCCACGGCGTCCGGTTCGGCTGAATGGTTCATGGGGTCGCCCCGGCACCGCTGCCGCGCCCTTTCCGCCGCCGCGCGATCTCGTCGAGGATCGCCCGCGCGGCCTGGTGCCCTGGACCCTGCAGGGCAGCACGTCCGGCCTCGCGGGCCCGACGCTGGGTTTCGCGGTTCTGGATCTGGGCATCAATGCGTTGCCTGACGGCGAGCAGTTCGGCCTGCTCACGGGCCTCGTCTAGGGCTGCGGGCCGTTCGGCGGGGTTGCCGTGACTGGCGATGATCTTGCCGAGCAGCCCGATCGGTTTGTACGGGCTTTCGGGGATCCAGTGGCCGGTACCGACCCAATCGGTGAGCAGCTGGTTGAGATCCCGAGGTGTCCAGCCGTGTTGGGCGACTGTGGTCAGCACCGCCGCCCACGGTCCGCCGGTTCGATACCGGCGGGCCCAGGCCGGAGTTTGCGGATCGGCTATCCAGCGGTTTGCCAGCAGCAGCGCTCTGTTGTCGGGGCGTGGGCGACGCGAAGCGGCGCTGCGACCGGCGCTTTTGCGCCGGTTTGTGGTAGTGAGTGATTTCTTACAAGAGTTAAAAAGATTAAAAGAAGACCCTCCGGGATGGGGTGACAGCGATCGGAACCGACAATCGTGCAGAGCCCAGACTGAGGCCCATCCGCGTCCGCGGTCGCCGACGCGCCAGCTGGCGAACCGCTCGTCACGGGAGCGCTGCCGGCCGCGCATCACTTCGGTCGCGACACCGAGCAGCCGTAGCGCGGTCGATGCCCGTTGTACGGTGCGGATCGAGAGGCCGGTAATTTCGGCGAGACGGTCGTTCGTTGGACGGCAGTTTCGGCCCGTACGGTGATCAGCGAACGATGCCCGCGCCTCGGCCACTGCCATCACCGATTTCAGGCTCACAGGGTTACCCGGCATGGCGGGGCGGACATGACTGTCGTAGCGGCTGCGGTAGGCCGTAGGCACGGTCTCGTGCACCCACTTCCGGGCGCGACCCCTCCAACAGGGGATAGCCGCCACCGGCTCGATTTCAAGGACGATGCGGGGGAGCCGGTCGAAGCACTCGCCCCCGGCCCGGCGGATCGATTCGGGTGTGGTGCGGGCGGTACCGCGCCGCCGCAGCAGGGCGCTCGACCCGTAGTAGCGGTGCGTCAGCAGAGTTGCGGTGTCACGGTGCGCTGCAGGTAGACCGTCGGGCGGGCATGCGCTACCGTGGGATGCGTCGTTCATGACGATTCCCTTCAGGGAGGGGACGCGCGAAGACACCAAGGTTCGAGCGGCAACTCGAACCTGACGACCCTCGGTCTCAGGACCGGGGGTTTGTCCGTTAGGCGCTTCGCTGTGAGGTTTTCACTTGTGCCGCCGGGGTTTACACGCCGGCGATATGGTTGGTCGGCTGCCTCCTCTCCGTCTCAGTGGCGCTCGGTGTGGCGCACACTAAACTTCCCCCGGCGCGGATATCCGCGCCGACCCGGGCGCGGATATCCGCGCCCGTCTGAGCATGCCTCACGGGCTCCGCAGCGGCGGGTAGGACACGCCGCACCATCTTTCACACCGATCACTCTGGTTCTCTGACGCCTGGTCGCGGCCCGCGTCGCTAGCTGACGTCGTCGCCAGGCGCGCCTTTAACGACAAGTCCTCCATGGGTGGCCAGTGATCGCAGCTGGCGTAGCGCAAATTTGCGTCCCCGACCTTCCTTGGGGATATGCACCCCGGACCACATGCCTTCGGCGCCAGGGGTGTCGAGGGCGTCCTTGGCGCACTGCCAGCGCCGAGGGCAGCCTCGGCAGAGCGCCTTGAGCTCCGGGTCGTCGCCGCCAGCGGCCCACCTGTCGGGGTCAGACACGCAGGGCTGAGTGCTGCTGCGCACCGTTGGTCGTTGGAGTGTCACGGTCACCGTCGCTCCTCCCACTGAGCTATCGAATAACCCGAACTTTAGCACTAACATTTAGCACCGCACTAGTGAGTGCTAAATCTCTGTGCTAAATGTTTGGCCCACTGTCGGGCGCTGAGGGACTGCAAGTGTTAGCGCTTTCTTCACTGGAGTCAGCCCGTGACGTGCCCGCTGTTGTTCCGAAATCGTGATGACCGCTGGCTACACTGGCGCGGTGGAGGCCGATGAGATCGACGACGGGATTGCCCGCGCGGGCGCCGCTGTCGCAGCTCGACGCCTTAAGTTAAAGATCTCGCAGCGCGAGTTGGCACGCCGGAAGGTGATCACCGCCCCGTCGCTGATCGGTCTCGAGAAAGGCCGCTTGTGGCCCAGGGAGCGCAGTAGACACGCCCTTGAGCAGTGTTTGCAGTGGCCGGCGGGAACAATAGCGCGCATTCGTGCCGGCGGCGATCCACCCGCAGAAACGTTAGCGCCGCCCACGCCCGCGGTGGCCGCCACCAAAACGCCCGCGCCGCCCGGCGGGTCGGCCGACGCTATTCTGGTGGTAGACGCGTTGGAGCTGGCCCTGGACCGTTTTGACACCGCGATCGACGACCTCCCCGCGGCGACGTCCCCGGACTTCCCTAGCCGGGCGTTAAGCATTCTGACTGACCTGCGCAAGCTGGAGGCGTTGGCAATTCGCGCGATGCGACATAGCCAGGGCTCTCCGGCCGAGGTGGTGAAATCCCTCGGTCATATTCGGGGCCGCTACGACGACCTCATGCTCAAGGCGGCAGCGCATCCTGACGCCACGCTAGGGCAGCGACTATATGCAGTCCGGCGCCGGGCCAACCTCGTCGCCGGCGAGGCGGCCGTAGTAGGCGGAATCCCTGTGGAGTTGGTCGAGTCGGCCGAGGCGGGCGAGGTGCTCAGCATCGAGGATGCCGCCAGGGTGGAAAGCCTGATTGACGCTCTGGCCAGCCCCTGATCCTGGCGCAACAATCGGCCGCAGGCAGCACCGCCGACAGCATCGAAAATGGATGCATGAGACCATCTTTAGCTTCCGTCCTGACCGTGGGTGCGACTGCGATGTTGGCCGCCCCCGCATCGGCCTGCGCCGCCCCGGCGGCCAGTGCGGACGCAACAGCGACCGTGCTTCGCGTCGTCGACGGCGACACGATCGACGTGGTCGACGACGCTCGCGGACGGCTGCGGGTGCGCGTTCTCGGCATCGACACCCCCGAGACGAAAGGCACCGAGGAGTGCTGGGGCCGTCAGGCGACGGAGTTCGCGACAGCGACACTGCTGAATCGTCGGGTCGCGCTGGTCACTGATGCGAGCCAGGATGCCCACGACCGCTACGGACGTTGGCCTACCTTGAAACCGACCGCGGCGACTACTCGGTATTGGCGGCAGCCGCAGGGGCCGCGCGAGGCTACGTCTTCGATGTATCCAGGCCGCCGCAGCGGGCGGGCGAGATCGCCGCAGCTGAAGCATCAGCGCGCGCAGCCGGCCGCGGGTTGTGGGGCCCACCTTGCTTCGCGGAGACAGACGTGCGGCCGCAATAGCTGCCGCTCGCTTCCGATTTTGTGTCCGGAGGGCCCCGTGAGGTCGCTGATACTGGTTTCGTGTCGGTTGGCGCGGTGGTGGCTCAGGTCGGTGAGGTGCTGGGTCGCGCGCACTCACTGTTCGGCGATCCGCCGGCCTCCGGGCAAGGACCCGCCGCGGGCTCGGTGATGAAGCTCTCCGGCGCCGGGGACCTGGTGCGCTCCGGGCAGGCCCAGATGGCACCACTGTCGGGGGTGATGAAGCTCTCCGGCGCCGGGGACCTGGTGCGCTCCGGGCAGGCCCAGATGGCACCACTGTCGGGGCAGCTGGCCACCAACTACTCCACCTTCGCCGGCGGCGCGGGCCCGGCCCTGGACACCCTGGCCGGCAACGACCGGGCACTGAGCACCCAGCTCGACGAAGCCGCCCGCGCCGATCGCACCGGCCGCACCAGCTCCGGCACCGTCGTCAACGGCGCCGCCGCCGACACCAACGGACTGGCCCCGTTCACCAACACCCCCGCCGGCCAGAAAGCACTCCTGGTCGCCCTNCCAGCTCCGGCACCGTCGTCAACGGCGCCGCCGCCGACACCAACGGACTGGCCCCGTTCACCAACACCCCCGCCGGCCAGAAAGCACTCCTGGTCGCCCTGCGCCAGCGCGTCGCCCAACAACAACAAGTCGTGCAGGCCTACAAAACCCGCAGTGCCCGCATGGCCGCGATGCTGCGGTCGATGGCCTACGGCGGTGGCGCACCGGTGGGCGGCGGGTCGCCGTTCGGTGGCGGTGGAGCCGGGATGGGTGGCATGTCGATGGGTTCTTCCCGGGGAGGGGGGATGCCCGGGTTCGATGTGGGGCAGATCGCCAAGATGGCGAACGTGACGGGTCCGCAGCGGGGATCGCAGCGCCGCAGCGCAGCCCGGTTCTCCGCACATAGCGATATCCCGTCGACGCCGGGGGCGGCGAACATCCGGGCGGCGATCAACCGCGCTCTCGATCTCAAGGGGATTACCAATCCGCGGGCCCGTCAGTACTGGGAGAACGGGATGATGGTGGTCTCGGCGCGGGAGTCTGGCCACAATCCGAATGCGCAGAATAACTCAGATAGCAACGCCGCCAAAGGAACTCCCTCGCAGGGTGCGTTTCAGTTCATCGAGCCGACCTTCCGGGCTTACCACGAGCCGGGCACGTCGACCAATCTGCGAGACCCCGTGGCCCAGGCCGCGGCGTTCGTCAATTACGCCATGGGTCGGTACAACGTTTCAGCTGACGGGTCGGATCTCGCGCAGAAGATTCAGCAGGCCGACCCGAGGACGTCGCCGAGAGGGTACTGATCCCGCTGCGGGATTTTGTGTCCGGACGGCCCGGTGGGGTCGCTGATACTGGTTTCGTGTCGGTTGGCGCGGTGGTGGCTCAGGTCGGTGAGGTGCTGGGCCGCGCGCACTCACTGTTCGGCGACCCGCCGGCCTCCGGGCAAGGACCCGCCGCGGGCTCGGTGATGAAGCTCTCCGGCGCCGGGGACCTGGTGCGCTCCGGGCAGGCCCAGATGGCACCACTGTCGGG
>NZ_JACKSH010000179.1 GCF_025821625.1 Mycolicibacterium pyrenivorans | reverse complement strand
CGAATTCACCGTCATCTACAACACCGCCCGAGTGCACCGCGCATTGCCAGCGGCCACCACCCCCGCGCAGGCCTACACCACCCGACCCAAAGCCACCCCGGGCCACCACGTCGAACACTTCCGCATCCGCCACGACACCGTCGACCAATTCGGCAAACTCACCCTGCGCCAAGGCAGCCGCCTGCACCACCTGGGCATCGGACGCCGCCACGCCGGCACACCCGTGCTCATCCTGGTGGCCACCAGCACCGTCACCGTGATCAGCACAACCAGCTACACCCCGATCGCCGACCACCACATCAACCCCGACCGAAACTACTGGCCCCACCAACAAAAAACCCCGGCCAAAAGGCCGGGGTTCTCTGTAACCGATGACTCGACTCATGTGTAACCCATGACTCGACTCACCACATCTGTGTCCGAGGGGGGACTTGGCCACCTGCGACACGAGTTGAGACCTTCCAACTGAATCGGGGGGACTTGGCCACCTGCGACACGAGTTGAGACCTTCCAACTGAATCGCTGACTAGCGAATTTACGGCGTGAGTTGTCGAGGAGGGTGCAATAAGC
>NZ_JACKSH010000178.1 GCF_025821625.1 Mycolicibacterium pyrenivorans | reverse complement strand
TGCAGGTAATTTCGGTTGTGGGCGTGGGCGGTTCGTCGGCCAAGATGGATGTCTACCAGCGCGGCCCCGCGGGATGGGACGCCGTTGCTGTGGGTATCCCGGCCCATGTCGGCTCCCGGGGCATGGTGCCGCAGAGCCACGACGGCAACCTTCAGACCCCGATGGGCGTCTTCACGTTGCCGTTCGCGTTCGGCACCGCGCCCAACCCGGGGACGGGTCTGCAATACGTCCAGACCACACCGGACCACTGGTGGGACGGCGATGTGAAGAGCCCTACCTACAACACCATGCAGGTGTGCAAGAAGGCGCAGTGCCCCTTTGACACCGACCCGGACAGCGGTACCGAGAACCTGGACATCGCGCCCTACAAGTACGCCGTCGTCATGGGCGTCAACCCGCAGCGAGTGCCCGGGAACGGTGGCGCGTTCTTCCTGCACATCGGGGACGGTCCGACCGCCGGGTGCGTGGCGATCGACGACGGCACGTTGGTGAAGGTCATGCGATGGCTGCAACCGGGAGCGCTGATCGCCGTTGCCAAGTAATCAGATATGAAGGGCAGCGCCGGATTTCAGCTTGAAATTCACGTTTTCGAGCGGCATCGTCGCGTCAGGGGTGCGGTCGACAGTCTGCCGGTTTTGTC
>NZ_JACKSH010000177.1 GCF_025821625.1 Mycolicibacterium pyrenivorans | reverse complement strand
ATACCTTCCCGAGANGAGANGTAAGTTGCCCGTCTGACCTNGTGAAACGGTCAATAAATCCGTCNCCGCTGGCATCTACCTGCATCAACACGTAGCCGTCGTGGCAACCGGGGGTGCCTCTGCAGAACCCTCTCCCGATACCTGTAGGGGTATCTAGATGCGTTACATTTTTAATTAGTTCTACTAGTTACATATCCTGATCTGGATGTTCTCTGTTTTAGCAAGTATCCGGACACAGAGGCACCCCCGGTTACCACGACAGCTACGTTAACCCTCAGCACAGCAAGGATTCTGACCGCAGTGTTGACAGTTTCCACAGGTCANACGGGAAAGTCAGGCCTCGTTTCGGGGAGGTATGCGCCAACCGCAAGCCGCGATCGGACGGAAACACTCACGAAA
>NZ_JACKSH010000176.1 GCF_025821625.1 Mycolicibacterium pyrenivorans | reverse complement strand
AACGCGGCGGCGTCGCGGAACGCATCGAGCAGGATGCGCGTCTTCTCCGACGTACCACTGCCCAACTCGACCAGCGTGTCCGCACCGGAAGCGCCCACGATGGCGCCGGCCGCCTCCTGCAGGATGTGCGCCTCGGTACGGGTCGGGTAGTACTCGGGCAGGCGGGTGATCTGATCGAACAGATCGCTTCCGACGGCGTCGTAGAACCACTTGGGCGGCAACGATTTCGGCGACTGCGACAGGCCCTCCCGGACGTCGCGTCGCAGCGCCCGGGGCGCCCAGTCGGCAGCGAGATGGTTGATAAGCAGCGGTGCCGTCTTGCTCGGTGTCATTGCGGTCCTCTTCTCCAGTTCAGGCCGGGCCAGTTCAGGTCAATGGCGTCATCGCGACCCCGGCGGCCGTCACCTCGACGAGATGACGATCCGGGATGTCCTGCCAGTCGGGTTGGTCGTCGTAGGGCTCGCTGGCCACCACAACCCCGTCGGGGCGACGCAGTACCGACAACGTGTCGCCC
>NZ_JACKSH010000175.1 GCF_025821625.1 Mycolicibacterium pyrenivorans | reverse complement strand
AGCAGCCTGACCCGCGAACACACCAAACCCGCCGTGGCACCCACGGCAACACCGACGCGCCCACACCCAGCGCACCTCACCTCTATTTTCGGATTAGCTGGCCCGCACTCGAACTTTCTCTGCCGGAATGCAATTCCGGCGGAGGAGCGCTGACCTGCGGTTGGCAGTAGTTGGCAGCATCTGGTGTACACCCGGCAGTGAGTTGTGCGGACCGTAGGTGACATGACCGCCATCACCACCGGACCCGCCGCCGCGACGGCCGAACCGGATGCTCAACTGCTGCGCTTCGCGGTGCGCGCCGACGCCACCGTGTGCGCCGGGCTCGGGTTGTTCGTCGCGATGGCCGCCGACCCACTCGCGCGGCTGTCGGGGCTGTCAGCCACCGCCGAGTGGATCGCGGGCGCGGCGCTGGTCGGGTACGGCGCGCTGCTCTACCTGTGCGCCCGGGTCGCCGACGTGCGGCGCATCGGTGTCGGTGTCCTCATCGGCAACATCGTGTTCGCCGCCGTGGTCACCGTCGTGCTCGTGGCGGGCTGGCTGCCGCTGACCGGGTTCGGCGTCGGCGCGACGGTGACGTTCACCGCCGTCACGGTCGGGTTCGCCTACTTGCAGTACCTCGGGGTGCGCCGCCTGGCGTGACCCCCGCATGACTGGTCCGGAGTCGGCACCGCGCACGCGAGGAGCAAGAGCTCGCGGGCAGAGGTTGCGGCGTCGACTCCGGCACCGGTCGACGAAGAAACCCCTCGAGAAAGGAAGTTCGATGACCCAACTGAGCACCCGCGGAGTGGGAGCCTCCACCGACGCGTTTCTGCGCCTGGCTATGCGCGCCGACGCGATTCTCACCGGCCTCGTCGGTGTCGCCACGATCCCACTGGCCGGCTGGATAGCGGAGATCTCGGGAACCACGACGGCATTCGAGTACTCGATGAGCGCGTTCTTCATCGGGTACGGGTTGGTGGTCTTCGCGCTCGCCCGGGCGGAGTCGGTGCGTCGGCCCGGTATCGCGGTGATCGTCGCCAACATCGCCTACACGGTGGGCACGGTCGTGTTCGTGCTCGCCGGGTTCTTCCCGTTGACCACCGCCGGGGTGGCGCTGGTGCTGGCCACCGGGGTGTACACGCTGGTGTTCGCCGAGTTGCAGTACGTTGGGGTGCGGCGCTTGAAGGCGTGATCCGTTCTACCGGAGGGAATGTCGTCGTTGGTGTACGCGTCGCCGCCGGATTGGGCGGGTACGCCCGCGGGGTTCACCCACCACGTGCTCGGGCATCGCAGAACTCCGGTCCACTCCTGGACGGGCGGGGCGCCGTCGGGGCCGGCGGTACCTGGTGATTCCCGATGCCGGCCACAACGCCAATCAGGACAACCCGGAGGCGTTCAACGCCGCGCTCACGCGGTTCCTGGGCCGTGTCTAGAGCTTGCGCAGGCGCAGCCGGTTGATGGAGTGATCGGCGTCCTTGCGCAGCACCAGCGTGGCCCGCGGCCTGGTCGGCAGGATGTTGTCGATCAGGTTCGGCCGGTTGATCGAATGCCAGATGTCGCGGGCCGCGAACACGGCCGCCTCGTCGGTCAGCGTCGAGTAGTGGTGGAAGTGCGAGGCAGGATCGGCGAACGCACCCGCTCGCATCGACAGGAACCGCGAGACGTACCACTGCTCGATGTCCTCGATGCGGGCATCTACATAGACCGAGAAGTCGAACAGGTCGGACACCATCAGCGCCGGGCCGGTCTGCAGCACGTTGAGACCCTCCAGAATGAGGATGTCGGGGTGCTCGATGATCTGCTTCTCGCCATGCACGATGTCGTAGAGCAGGTGTGAGTAGACCGGCGCACACGCGGCGTCGGCGCCCGACTTCACCGCCGTGACGAACCGCATCAGGCCCCTGCGGTCGTAGCTCTCCGGAAAACCCTTGCGGTGCATCAAGTTCCGTCGATGCAGCTCGGCGTTCGGATACAGGAAACCATCGGTGGTGACGAGGTCGACGCGAGGGTGGTGCTCCCAACGCGCGAGCAACGCCTGCAGCACGCGGGCGGTGGTGGATTTACCGACGGCCACGCTGCCGGCGACGCCGATCACGAACGGCACCGGCCGGTCCGGGTTCTGCTGCGGCTCACCGAGGAATTCGGCGGTCGTCGCGAACAATCGCTGGCGGGCGGCGACCTGCAGATGGATCAGCCGGGCCAGCGGCAGGTACACCTCTTCGACCTCGAGCAGATCGATCTTCTCGCCGAGACCGCGCAGCCTAACGAGTTCGTCCTCGGTCAGTTTGAGCGGCGTCGACATTCGAAGTGCACGCCATTGACTTCGGTCGAACTCCACGTAGGGGCTGGGTTCGCTCAGCCGCGCCATGCCCTCAGTCTTGCAGTTAGCGTAGTGGCCATGGAGCCCGGCACCCTGATCGACGAGTACCTGACGCTCGGATTGCGCTTCGACAGAGTCGAGGAAGGCTACGTCGACGCGTTCACCGGTGACCCCGCACTGAAGCGGGCAGTCGATTCGGAGCCGCAACCGGACCCCGCCGATCTGGTCCGTCAGGCCGAGCGGTTGCTGACCGAGTTGCCTGCCGGGCTGGACGACGCGCGGGCGGCGTTCGTCGGCGCGCACCTGCGGGCACTGGCGTGCGCCGGACGCAAATTCGCCGGTGAGGAGGTCGGGTTCGTCGACGAGGTCGAGGCCTACTTCGACGTCCGGATCACCAAGGGTGACCCCGAGCGGTACCGGCAGGCGCACGCCACGTTGGACGACGTGCTCGGCGGGTCCGGCTCTCTCGCCTACCGGATGCAGGCCTACCGCGCGTCGGAGGAGATTCCCCCGGCCCGCCTCGAGGAGTGCATCCACGCGTTCTCCAGCGCGCTGCGCGACCGTGTCCGCGCGACGTTCCCGCTGCCCGCACGAGAGACCATCACCTACGAGGTGGTCACCGACAAACCGTGGTCGGGGTTCAACTACTACCTCGGCGACTACCGCTCCACGGTCGCCGTCAACGCCGACCTCAAGCAGCAGATGTCGAACCTGCCCCGGTTGGTGGCCCACGAGTCCTACCCGGGCCATCACACCGAGCACTGCCGCAAAGAGGCCCGGCTCGTCGAGGGCAAGGGGCAGGCCGAGCAGACCATCTTCCTGGTCAACACCCCGCAATGCCTGATGGCCGAGGGGCTGGCCGACCTCGCGCTGTACGCCGCGGTCGGCGCCGAGGCGAGCGGAGCGACGGGGGAGGGACGGGGCTGGGGGACGTGGGCCACCGACATCTACGCCGATCTGGGCCTGCGGTTCGACGGCGAGCGCTCCGAGACCGTGTCGGAGGCGACGGCCGCGCTGGCCGACGTGCGCCAGGACGCGGCGCTGATGCTGCACGACGAACACCGTGACGTCGACGACGTCGTCGACTTCCTCAAGCGCTGGCTGCTGGTCAACGACGAACGGGCCCGCCAGATGCTGCGGTTCCTGTCCTCGCCGCTGTGGCGCGCCTACACCAGCACCTATGTGGAGGGCTATCGCCTGCTGCGGGGATGGCTGGATGCGCGACCCGACGGCGTGAGCGTCACCGAGCGGTTCGGCACACTGCTCGACGAGCCGCTGATCCCGTCGTCGCTGCGCGCCGCCTGACGGCGGGGATGTGGATTCTGCCGGCCCGGGCCGCCCGATTACGCTGAACCCCATGACCGCTGACTCCGTGACAGGCCGTACTCCCGCGCTGGGCGCCGAGTACGCCGAGACTGCGAGCGAGGCCTACCGGGCCGCGCTGCGGGTGATCGAGAGCGTCGAGCCGCGTATCGCCGACGCCACCCGCAAAGAGCTTGCCGATCAACGGGATTCGCTCAAGCTGATCGCCAGCGAGAACTACGCGTCGCCGGCGGTGCTGTTGACCATGGGCACCTGGTTCTCCGACAAGTACGCCGAGGGCACCATCGGCCACCGCTTCTACGCGGCCTGCCAGAACGTCGACACCGTCGAGTCGCTGGCCGCCGAGCACGCCCGTGAACTGTTCGGCGCCCCGTACGCCTACGCGCAGCCGCACTCCGGTATCGACGCCAACCTCGTCGCGTACTGGGCGATCCTGGCCACCAGGGTCGAGGCACCCGGGCTCGCCGAGCTCGGCGCCAAGAACGTCAACGACCTGTCCGAGGCCGATTGGGAGTCGCTGCGCGCCAAGCTGGGCAACCAGAGGCTGCTGGGCATGTCACTGGACACCGGCGGCCACCTCACCCACGGCTTCCGGCCGAACATCTCCGGCAAGATGTTTCACCAGCGCCAGTACGGGACCGATCCCGAGACCGGACTGCTGGACTACGACGTGGTCGCCGCCGCCGCCCGCGAGTTCAAGCCGCTGGTGCTCGTCGCCGGGTACTCCGCCTATCCGCGGCGGGTGAACTTCGCGAAGATGCGCGAGATCGCCGACGAGGTCGGGGCCACCCTGATGGTCGACATGGCACACTTCGCCGGCCTGGTCGCGGGCAAGGTGTTCACCGGCGACGAGGATCCGGTGCCGCACGCGCATGTCACGACGACCACCACCCACAAGTCGCTGCGTGGGCCCCGCGGCGGGCTGATCCTGGCCACCGAGGAATACGCCCCCGCCGTCGACAAGGGGTGCCCGATGGTGCTCGGCGGTCCGCTGTCGCACGTGATGGCCGCCAAGGCCGTCGCACTAGCCGAGGCGCGCCAGCCGGCATTCCGCGAATACGCCCAGAACATCGCCGACAACGCCAAGGCGCTCGCCGAGGGATTCCTCAAGCGTGGCGGCCGCCTGGTCACCGGCGGCACCGACAACCACATCGTGCTCCTGGACGTGACGTCGTTCGGGCTCACCGGACGCCAGGCGGAGTCGGCGCTGCTGGATGCGGGCATCGTCACCAACCGCAACTCGATCCCCAACGACCCCAACGGTGCCTGGTACTCCAGCGGCATCCGGTTCGGCACCCCGGCGCTGACGACCCGCGGGTTCGGCGCCTACGACTTCGACAAGGTCGCCGAACTCGTGGTCGAGGTCCTCACGAACACCCAGCCCACGCAGGCGTCCAGCGGGCTCTCCAAGGCCAAGTACACCCTGGCCGACGGGACCGCCCAGCGGGTCCACGCGGCGGCAGCCGAGCTGCTGGAGGCCAACCCGCTGTATCCGGGCCTGACGTTGTAGGCGCGACCCGATTCGCGACACTCCGTTGACCCGATTTTAAGGAACGTGTGAATTCGGGTTACAGTTACTTTTATGGCACAGAGACCTGTCCCTAGTGCGTTGACCGCAGAGCTCGAACCGGTCGTCATGCAGGAGCTGCGGCGGCACCTCGATTCCGAGGACCTGTGGTACGCCCACGACTACGTTCCCTTCGACCAGGGCGAGAACTTCGCGTTCCTCGGCGGACGCGACTGGGATCCGTCTTCGGTGACGCTGCCCAAGCCCGTCACCGACGCGCTGGAGATCCTGCTGATCACCAAGGACAACCTCGCGGGTTACCACCGCGAGCTCGTCGAGCACTTCATCCTCGAGGCCAAGTGGGGCCGGTGGATCGGTCGCTGGACCGCCGAGGAGCACCTCCATGCCATCGCGCTGCGCAACTACCTGGTGGTGACCCGCCAGGTGGACCCCGCCGCCAACGAGGACGTCCGCGTCGAGCATGTGATGCAGGGCTACCGGGCCAACACCTACAGCGAGCTGGAAACGCTGGCGTTCATGGCCTTCTTCGAACGCGCGCACGCGGTGTTCTGCCGCAACCTGCGGGCCCAGACGGAGGACCCGACGCTCGCCGGTCTGGTCGACAGGATCGCCAAGGACGAGGACCGTCACGAAGAGTTCTTCGCCAACCTCATCGCCCACTGCCTGACGTTCACGCGGGACGAGACGATCGAGGCGATCGCCCGCCGGGCCGCCGAACTCGACGTCGTCGGCGGGGACATCGTGGCCTACCGCGACAAGGTGGCCAATGTCGCCGAGGCCGGCATCTTCGGCCCCGAGGATCTGCGCCGGGTCATCTCCGATCGCATCACCGCGTGGGGACTGGCCGACGAGCCACAACTCAAGCAGTTCACCAGCTCTTAACCCGCCACGCCTTCCTGGTTCGGCGCGCCTGCGCGGCGCGAAAGCCGCACGCGGAGTAGCGTCGTTTTCGATGGCTAGCGACATGCTCTGCTGTCCGGGCGGTCCCGATCTTCTCGATCACGAAGGGCCGGCCCCGGTCCTGGAGACCGCTGTGTGTCCACCGACATGTTTCGTGTGGGGCCACGCGAGCTCGAGGAGCGCTACGTGACTGAGTCGCAGGGCTGGCGGAGCCAGCAATCGGGCCTCATTCGGACCTACGTGCTGGACACCTCTGTGCTGCTGTCCGATCCCTGGGCATGCACGAGGTTCGCCGAACACGAAGTGGTGGTTCCGTTGGTGGTCATCAGCGAACTGGAAGCCAAGCGGCATCATCATGAGCTCGGCTGGTTCGCCCGGCAGGCCCTGCGGATGTTCGACGACCTCCGGCTCGAACACGGGCGCCTGGATCAGCCGATTCCCGTCGGCGATCTCGGTGGCACTCTGCACATCGAGCTCAACCACAGCGATCCCACGGTGCTGCCCGCCGGCTTCCGGACCGAGAGCAACGACTCGCGAATCCTGACCTGTGCGGCCAACCTCGCCGCAGAGGGTAAGGCAGTCACGTTGGTGACCAAGGACATTCCGCTGCGTGTGAAGGCGGGCGCGGTGGGGTTGCCCGCCGACGAGTACCACGCGCAGGACGTCGTCACGTCCGGGTGGACCGGGATGGCGGAGCTCGAGGTGTCCGGCGAAGACGTCGACGGGCTCTTCGCCGACGGGGAGGTCGACCTGGAAGCCGCGCGCGACCTCCCGTGCCACACCGGAATCCGGATGCTGGGCAGCAACTCTCACGCGCTGGGCCGCGTCAACGCCGACAAGCGCGTGCAGCTGGTGCGCGGCGACCGCGAGGTGTTCGGGCTGCGCGGCCGCTCCGCCGAACAGCGGGTGGCACTGGATCTGCTGCAGGACGAATCCGTCGGCATCGTGTCGCTCGGCGGCAAGGCGGGCACCGGAAAGTCGGCGCTCGCGCTGTGCGCGGGGCTGGAAGCCGTGCTGGAGCGGCGCACTCAGCGCAAGGTCGTGGTGTTCCGCCCGCTGTACGCCGTCGGCGGCCAGGAGCTCGGTTACCTGCCGGGCAGCGAGAGCGACAAGATGGGGCCGTGGGCCCAAGCCGTCTTCGACACCCTCGAGGGCCTCGCCAGCCCGGCGGTGCTCGAGGAGGTGCTCTCGCGCGGCATGCTCGAAGTGCTGCCGCTGACCCACATCCGGGGCCGCTCGCTGCACGACTCCTTCGTGATCGTCGACGAGGCCCAGTCGCTGGAGCGCAACGTGCTGCTCACCGTGCTGTCGCGGCTGGGTACCGGGTCCCGGGTGGTCCTGACCCACGACGTCGCCCAGCGGGACAACCTGCGCGTCGGCCGTCACGACGGCGTCGCGGCGGTGATCGAGAAGCTGAAGGGTCACCCGCTGTTCGCGCACATCACGCTGCTGCGCAGTGAGCGCTCGCCGATCGCGGCGCTGGTCACCGAGATGCTCGAGGAGATCAGCCCCGGCGCCCTCCCCTGAAATCGCTTAGGCGAGGCGCGATCCCGGCGCGAACCCTTCGGTGATCACCCGCCGGCGCGCGAAGCGCCAGCCGTCGCCGTCGGCGATGTCGTCGATCGCAGGAACGACCACGTCGCGGTAGGTGCCCCAGTGATCGAGGCCGCGGGTGCCGATGAACTGGAAGCAGGCATAGGCCTTCGCGCTGCCGTCCGGTAGCGGCTCGACGTAGATCGAGCTCAGGTGGTGACGAGCGGGCAGGAAGTCGGCGTCGACGAACTGGCCGCTGGTGCGGGTGAACAGACCGAGCACTTCGGTTGGGCCGGTGAAGGATTCGGCGCCGATCTCCAGGACCCCATCGGCGCCGAACAGCGCCGCGAGCCGCTCGACCTTTCCGGTGTCAGCGAGATACTGGTAGGTCGTCAGCAGATTCGTGACGCCCGCCCGGATCTCGTTCCTAGTCACCGTCTTCACTAATGCTCTTCGCGCAAGCGCTCATCGACCACCTTGGCCATGGCCAGCACGTCGAGGCGCTTGTCCAGCTCTTCTTCGGAGAGCTTGTCGCCGATGAGGCCGCGGTCGATGACGGTCTGCCGAATGGTCTTGCGTTCCTTGAGGGCTTCCTTGGCCACCTTGGCGGCCTCCTCGTAGCCGATCGCGGAGTTCAGCGGCGTCACGATCGACGGCGATGACTCGGCCTGCTCGCGCAGATGCTCCTCGTTGGCCACCAGGCCGTCGATGCACTTGGCGGCGAACAACTTCGACACGTTGGCCAGCAACGTGAACGACTCGAGCACGTTGCGCGCCATCATCGGGATGTACACGTTCAGTTCGAAGGCGCCAGACAGGCCGCCGACGGCGACGGCCGCATCGTTGCCGATCACCTGGGCCGCCACCTGCGTTACCGCCTCGGGGATGACGGGGTTGACCTTGCCCGGCATGATCGAGCTGCCCGGCTGCAGGTCGGGCAGCTGCAGCTCGCCCAGCCCGGTCAGCGGGCCCGACCCCATCCAGCGGATGTCGTTGGCGATCTTGGTCAGCGAGACGGCGATCGTCTTCAGGGCCCCGGACGCCTCGACCAGCCCGTCACGCGCCGCCTGTGCTTCGAAAGAGTCAGTGGCAGTGCGAAGTTCGGCAATCCCGGTCTGGTCGACGAGCACCTCGACGACCTTCGCGCCGAAGCCGTCGGGCGCATTGAGGCCGGTGCCCACCGCGGTGCCGCCGATGGCCAGCTCACCGAGCCGGGGCAGGGTGGCCTTCACCCGCTCGATCCCGGCCTCGATCTGGCGGGCATAGCCGCCGAACTCCTGGCCGAGCGTCACCGGGACCGCGTCCATCAGATGGGTGCGGCCGGACTTCACCACGGTCCGCCACTGGCGGGCCTTGGCCTGCAGCGACTCGTGCAGCACCTCGAGTGCCGGAATAAGGTGGCGCACAGCGGCTTCGGTGGCGGCGATGTGTGTCGCAGTCGGGAAGGTGTCGTTGGAGCTCTGCGACATGTTGACGTCGTCGTTGGGGTGCACGGTCACGCCGTTGGCCGCGGCGATCGACGCGATGACCTCATTGGCGTTCATGTTGGAACTGGTGCCCGAACCGGTCTGGAAGACGTCGATGGGGAACTGGTCGTCGTGCTGGCCGTCGGCGATCTCGGCCGCGGCGGCGATGATCGCGTCGGCCTTCTCCTGTGCCAGCTTCCCGAGGTCCTTGTTGACCTGTGCGCAGGCGCCCTTGAGCAGGCCGAGGGCGCGGATCTGGGTGCGCTCGAGGCCGCGGCCGGAGATCGGGAAGTTCTCCACGGCGCGCTGGGTCTGGGCGCGCCACAGCGCATCGACCGGCACCCGGACCTCGCCCATGGTGTCGTGCTCGATGCGGTATTCGCCCTGCTGAACAGCGGCGTCGGTGCTCATGTATGTCCTTCTCGTGTCGGTGGTTACGGCAGGGGATAGGCGGCGGTCTTGTCGCCGGTGAAGTCGACCGCGGAGTACTCGTTGAGCTTGGACAGGCGGTGGTAGGAGTCGATCATCCGGACGGTCCCGGACTTCGAGCGCATGACGATCGACTGGGTGGTGCACCCGCCGCCGTAGTACTGCACGCCCTTGAGCAGGTCGCCGTCGGTGACGCCGGTGGCGGAGAAAAACACGTTCTCCCCGGAGACCAGGTCCTCGGTGTGCAACACGCGGTCGAGATCGTGGCCCCGATCGAGGGCCTTCTGCTTCTCGGCGTCGTCGGTCGGGGCCAGCTGGGCCTGGATCGCGCCGCCCATACAACGGATCGCCGCGGCGGTGATGATGCCCTCGGGGGTTCCGCCGATACCGGCAAGCAGGTCTGTTCCCGAACCCGGACGGCATGCCGAGATGGCGCCGGCGACGTCACCGTCGGAGATCAGCCGGATGCGCGCACCCGCCTCCCGGATGTCGGCCATCAGCTGCGTGTGCCGGGGCCGGTCCAGCACGCAGACCGTGAGGTCAGGGACGGTCAGGTTCTTCGCCTTCGCGACCCGGCGGATGTTCTCCCCGATGGGGGCGGTGATGTCGATGGCCTCGACGGCGTCGGGTCCGACGGCGATCTTGTTCATGTAGAACACCGCCGACGGGTCGAACATCGCGCCGCGCTCGGCGACGGCGAGCACCGAGATGGCGTTGGGCATGCCCTTGCTCATCAGCGTGGTGCCGTCCACCGGGTCGACGGCGAAGTCGCACTCGGGACCGTCGCCGTTGCCGACCTCTTCACCGTTGTAGAGCATCGGGGCGTTGTCCTTCTCGCCCTCGCCGATGACGACGACACCCCGCATCGACACCGAGTTGACCAGTTCGCGCATCGCGTCGACGGCCGCGCCGTCACCGCCCTCCTTGTCGCCGCGGCCGACCCAGCGTCCCGCGGCCATCGCCCCCGCCTCGGTCACCCGTACGAGCTCGAGGGCGAGGTTTCGGTCCGGGGCTTCACGGCGTGCGGCACTCATGCCGCAGATTCTCCCATTAGCGGGTCCACGATCGGGAGCTGGGATACTGGCTGGCATGACCACGCCGCCCGAGCCGGGCCAGAGGTTTCCCGGACCGCCGGGAAGCGAACCCGTAGACGCAGGCCACGGTGGTCCCGATGATGTCGCCGGTTACGCGGTTCCGGCGCCCCGGCCCGCGAAGTCGCGGCTCCTGCAGGACGGCCGCGACATGTTCTGGTCGATGGCACCGCTGGTGGTCGTCTGCGTGGTCCTCGCCGGCATGCTCGGGATGTGCTCGTTCGCGCCGAGCGGGCCCGGGCTCGGTCCGGTTCCCGACTATGACGCCCCGGCCGCGCTGCGGGCGGACGCCGACGCGCTCGGCATCCCCATCCGGGTTCCTGCGCTGCCCGAGGGCTGGCAGGCCAACTCGGGCAGCCGGAGGGGGATCGAGGGTGGGCGCACGGACCCGGTGACCGGCCAGTCGGTGCGCGCCGTCAGCTCCACCGTGGGCTACCTGGCGCCGAGCGGGCTGTATCTGAGCCTGACGCAGAGCAACGCCGACGAGGACAAGCTGGTCGCGTCGCTGGGTGCGGACCTGGTGCCCACGGGGACCGAGGACGTCGACGGCCGCACGTGGGTCGTCTACGAGGGCGGCGAGCGTGACGGCAGGCCGGCCGAGCCGGTGTGGACCGCACAGGTTCGCGGCCCGACGGGGCCCGCGCAGCTTGCGCTGACAGGGGCCGCAGGTACGGATGAGTACCGTACGCTGGCAGCTGCGACGCAGTCCCAGTCCCCACTGCCCGTCTCCTAGGAGCGCCCGATGACCTCACCCAATTCCGATGTCGCCGGCGACGCGGCCCCGGAAGCCGACCTCACCGGATGGACCGCCGAGCCGTTCACGGCAGCGGGGTTCACCTACGACGTGTACCGCAAGGGCGAGGGTCCGGGCGTGGTGCTGATCCCCGAGATGCCCGGCCTGCACCCCGGTGTGCTCGCCCTCGGTAATCACCTGGTGGACAACGGTTTCACGGTTGCCGCGCCGTCGCTGTACGGCACGCCGGGGGCGCCGGGCATCAGGCCGGGTGCGGTGCCGGTGATGCTGCGCGGCTGTGTGGCCAAGGAGTTCGCGGCCTTCGCGACCAACGCCGACCGGCCCATCGCCCATTACCTGCGCGCGCTGGCCCGCGACCTCAACGAGCAGACGCCGGGCAAGGGTGTCGGCGTGATCGGCGAGTGCTGGAGCGGGGGCTTCGCGCTGGCCGCCGCCGTCGACGACAGCGTGCTCGCCCCTGTGCTGAGTCAGCCGTCGCTGCCGATCGGGCTGACGGCCAAGCAGCGGGCCGACCCGGGGTTGTCGGAAGCCGAGTTGAAGGTCGTCGAGCGGCGGGCCGCCGAAGACGGACTGTGCGCGTTGGGCCTGCGCTTCAGCGAGGATCCGATGTCACCGGGCGCGAGGTTCAAGACGCTCAAGAATCGTCTCGGCGACGCGTTCGAGGTCATCGAGATCGACTCCAGGAAGGGCAACGAGCACGGGTTCGGCAAGATGGCGCACTCGGTCCTGACCCTCGAGGTCCGCGAACGCGACGGCCACCCGGCCTACGAAGCCCGCAAGAGGGTCGTCGAGTTTCTCAAGTCTCGGCTGACTTAGACGCCGGCGCCACCGGTTCGCCTTCGGGTCCTGCCGAGGGTTCTGGTTCGGGTTCGGGTTCGGACTTGCCCTTGCCAGGCAGGATCCTGCGCCACCACGGTGTCCGTCGCTCGGCCTCGTCGTCGGCAGGGTCGGCGCGGGTCCCGGCCAGCGCGTCCATCGGCGCGCCCTTGTAGACCGCGAGATACACGCTGATCGTCGTGACGACGACGATCATCAGGACCGGTCCGAGGACGATCCCCCAGAAGCCGAACATCTGCAGGCCGGCGAACACCGCCAGCAGCATCAACGCCGGGTTCAGGTGAGCGCTCTTGGGCACCAGGAACGGGCGTAGCACGTTGTCGATGCTCGTGGTCACGATGATGTGGAACACCACGACGAAGATCCCGCCGAACACGTTGCCGAAGATCGCCATCCCGATTCCGAGGGGGATGGTGATGATCCCGCTGCCGAGCGGGATGAACGACAGCGCCGTCAGGAAGATGACGAACATGAAGAAGCCGTCGTGGATACCGGCGATGTAGATCGACACGGCGCCGGCGACGCCCTGGCACACCGCGATGATGAGCTGGCCCTTCACGGTCGCGGAGACCATGGCGCCGATCTTGGCCAGGTAGATGTCGGATACCTTTTCCCCCAACGGATTCAGGTCACGGAACAGGTCCAGCACCCGGTGGCCGTTGGTGAGCAGCGCGACGAAGACGTAGAGGAAGATGATCGCGCCCGTCAGTGCGGACGCGAGCCCACCCACGGAGTCTCGGGCGACACCCAGGGCGATCTCGCCGGCGTTCTGTCCGACCTTGGCGATCGCGCTGCGCACCGAGTCCTGGGTGAGCGTGACGTCCATGAACGGGACTCTGGCCAACACCTCGTTGGCCGAGTCCAGCAGTCGCTGCGCCAGCGCGGTGAAGTCGGTCTGCTCCACCCAGTGGCCGACGCTGGTCACCATCTGGCTGATCTGGATGAAGGCGAGGAACGTCACCCCGGCGAGCGGCAGGGCGACCGTCGCGATCGCGGCGAGCAGCGTGATCGTGGCCGACAGGCCGACGTTCATCTTCGCCCGGAGGCGTTCGTAGAGCGGCGAGAACAGGTACGCCAGCACGGCCGCGACGGCGATCAACAGCACGTAGCCGCGCAGGAAGTAGGCGGCGAAAGCGAGGGCCACCACCGTCAGCACGGCCAGGGCGCGCTTCTGGGTGACGGTGAAGTCGTGGGTCGTCATCGCGCCCTCCCGTCCCTCCCGTGCTGCCGACGAGAAACCCTAACCCGAGTCGGCGGCGGGGGACGGCGATCCGTTCGTCTGGTGTGACCGCTGTCCGGTCACGAACCGCATCGCCAACCGGTTCATCAGCGCCGGAGCGGCCCGCGCGAACAGCCACTGCGCGTGAGCCACAGTGGGTTTGACCAGAATCGCCTTGTTGCGGTCGATGGCACGCAGGGTGTCGCGGGCCAGGCGGTCGGCGTCGTAGGGCTTGCCGCCCTGGGCCTGCAGGAAGTAATCCCGCCCGACGAACCCGCCGACGGCGCCCTTGTCGAGGATCGGGGTCTCGACCGCGGCGGGGCACACCACGAGGACCCCGACACCCCGGGGGACGGCCTCGGAGCGCAGCGCCATCGACATCCCGACGACCGCATGCTTGGTCGCCACGTAGCTGGTGACCTGTCCGGCCGCGGTGAGACCGGCCATCGACGCGGTGTTGACGATGTGGCCGTGGCCTTGACTCAGCATCTGCGGGTAGGCGGCGGCGATGCCGTGCACCACGCCGCGGATGTTGATGTCGATGATCGCGTTCCACTGATCGAGGGTGAGCAGCTCGGTGTCGCCACCCCAGACGATGCCGGCGTTGTTGAACATCAGGTCGAGGCGTCCCGCCCGGCCGACGACGTCGTCGACGACCGCTTGCACGGCGCCCGCGTCGGTGACGTCCAGGCGCGCCGACCGGGCCCGTGAGCTCAGCGACGATACGGTGCGTTCGGCCGCGTCAGGGTCGATGTCGGTGCAGACCACGTAGGCGCCGGCCAGGTCGAGGGCTCGGCACAGCGCGGCGCCGATGCCCGAGCCCGCGCCGGTGACGATCGCGTGTTTGTCGGCGAAGCTCACGACTGTTCCACCAATCGCATGACGTGCCCCATGACGTCGGGATAGCGCTTGAGGTGGGCTCCGCCGTTGATGTCGAGCACCTCGCCGGTCAACCACGACGATCCCGGGGAGCACAGGTACACAACCGCATTGGCGATGTCCTCGGGGCAGCCCGCCCGGCCGATCGCCGTGTTGTCCACGTAGTCCTCGACGACGCCGGGTACCGAGGCGGCAGCCTCCGTCAGCGGGGTGTGGACGAACCCGGGCGCCACGGCGTTGACCCGGATGCCCCGCGGCCCCATCTCCAGGGCCGCCACCTGGGTGAGCATCGACAGGCCGGCCTTGGCGGCACAGTAGGCACTCATGCCCGCCGCGGGCTGCCTGCCGTTGAGCGAGCTGATCGACACCAGCGACCCGCCCTCGCCCAGGTGCCTGCCTGCGTGCTTCATGACGATCATCGACCCGGTGAGGCACACGTCGACCACCGAGCGGAAGTCCTCGACCGGCATCTCGGTGATCAGGCCGATATTGCTGAACCCCGCGCAGTTCACGACGATGTCGAGCGGACCGATGTCGTCGAACAGGCGTTGCACCGTGGCCTCGTCGGTGACGTCGACGTGGGCCGCACCATGGGGTGCGCCCAGTTCCGCGGCGCGTCGACGGGCTCCGTCGGCGTTGACGTCGGCGATCGTGACGCGGCAGCCTTCGGCCGCGAGGGCCTGAGCGGTCGCCCATCCGATCCCGGATGCTCCGCCGATGATCACGGCGACCCGCTCGCTACTGTTGCTCATCCAGTTGGCCCTTCGAAGGAGAATTAGAACGCGTTATAACGTCACATCCGGAGGCCGAAAGTGCAATAGCCGCGACGGATTATGGAATGGCAGACTCGACCGGGTGACCGAGCTGAAGATGTCAGAGTCGATTTTCGTGGCGGCGCCGCCCGATGAGGTCTATGCGTTGGTGTCGGACGTGACGCGGATGGGCGAGTGGAGCCCCGTATGCAGGGCCTGCTGGTGGGATGACGGCGACGGGCCGCGCGTGGGCGCATGGTTCACCGGGCGCAACGAGACCCCGGAGCGGACCTGGGAGACCCGCAGCCAGGTGGTCGCCGCCGATCCGGGCCGCAAGTTCGCCTGGGAGGTCAACAACGGCTGGGTGTACTGGGGCTATGAGTTCGAGCCCAGGGACGGCGGTACCCGGCTCACCGAGTCGTGGGAGTTCCTGCCCCAGGGGATCGCCGGCTTCCGCGAGCGTTTCGGGGACACGGCCGACGCCGAGATCGACAGGCGGCGCGACGCGGCACGCAGTGGCATCCCCGCCACGCTCGCGGCGATCAAGGACTCAGCCGAAACCCGTTGACGGACAGGTGATCACCGCTGCAGGTGAGCTTTGGCCGCGTCATAGTCCCCGGTGGGTGCGTGCGAGTCGCGGGTGTAGACGAGGTGCACGACTCCCGTCTGGAACACCGCGGATTCCAGCAGTTTCAGCGCAATGGGCTCACCGTCGTCGAACAGGCGTCACCGGTGCGCGGTCGCGGTGGAAAAGTCATCGCGTGGCGCATCGGAAGCCGAGGTGGCTCATGCCCGTGTCGACCTGCTGCGGACGGCGCGCTGACGGTCGGTATCGCATGCAGTAGCTGTCGGCGCACAGGAACGAACCGCCCTTGATCACCCGTCGCGGGACCGCGAACTGCGGCTGGCCCGGGTCGTAGCTGTCGGCGGCGCAGCATGGTTGGTCGTCGCGGCGGTCGCCGTACCAGTCGGTGGTCCACTCCCAGACATTGCCGGCCATGTCGTAGAGCCCATAGGCGTTGGCGGGGAAGGACCCCACCGGCGTGGCTTGTCCATAGCCGGTGTCGGGGAGATGCGGGAATTCACCGTGCCAGTAGTTCGCCAGCCGCTCTCCGGGGCGTTCCGGTTCATCGCCCCAGGTGTAAACGGTGTGGGGCAGACCGCCCCGGGCTGCGACCTCCCATTCGGACTCGGTGGGCAGTTCGCATCCGGCCCACTGCGCGTATGCCGCGGCGTCCTCGAACGCGATGTGCACGACGGGGTGTTGCTCACGGCCGCGGTTGGTCGACCGGGGGCCGCGGGGGTGGTTCCACGATGCGCCCGGCGTCCACGTCCACCACTGGCTTAGGTGGCGCAGGTCGACGGGCCCGGCGGTGCGGTGGAAGACCATCGACCCCGGCTGCAGATTCTGCGGCGGAGCCCCCGGATAGTCAGCGGGATCGAGCGGACGTTCCGCGACCGTGACATAACCTGTGGCGGAGACGAATTCGGCGAAGTTGGCATTGGTGACCTGGTGTGTCTGCATCCAGAACCCGTCCACGCTGACCTCGCGGGCCGGTTGCTCCTCGGGGTAGTGGGCGTCAGAGCCGAGCACCGCAGTCTGCGCCGGGATCCAGGCGAACCCGTCGGCCACGTCGGTCACGCCACCACCTTGCATCATCGAGACTGCGGTGAGGGCGAGAAACTGCAAGTGGGGGTCGCCCCAGGCGCAGCCTCAGCGGGGTGGTCAGGCAAAGACGGTCGTCCAATCGTCACGGATGCTGGCGACTGTCCAGCCCCTGTTCTTGGCTTCGTCGAGCGCCTTCTCCGCGCCTGCGACGTAGTCGAATTCGCGGTCGGCGTCATCGTGGCGTACGAGTATCGACAGCGACGGCCCGCGTCCCGCGTCGACGAACTGCAGCATCTCGAGGTCGCCGTTGGAATTGCCCGCGGCCAGGATCGGCCGGCGTCCGACCCGGCCCCAGATGCGCACCGGCTTGACCGGGCCGTCGTCGAGGAACTCCGGTGTCGAGGTCGTCCTCAGATGCCCGTCCATGAAGTCGAGTCCGACCGAACTGCCGATCACCCGCTCCGGGGGTATCCCGTACATCTGCGAGGCGACCGGGCGCATGAAATCACGCCCGCCGCCGGAGGCGATGTAGTTGGTGAACCCGTTGGTCTCGAGGAACCGCAGTAGCTCGAGCATCGGGGCGTAACCGCAGTCGGTGTATCGGCGGTTCAGGCTGGGGTGCTCGGCTTCGGCGAAGAAGGCCTGCACGCGCTCGCTGTGCTCCTCGACGGTGAGCCCCGAATAGGCTGCGAGTATCCCGCCGGCAAGAACTTTCATGGCGGAGTCGTCGCCGTTGTAGTGGCGGGTGACGGCGTCGCCGAACCACGAAAGATCACCCGCCGCTGCGGCGGCGTACGGCTGTCGGTCGGCCAGCGCCGCGTCTGCGGCGGCCAGTTGAGCCAGGCGGCGCACCAGGAAATCCAATTGGATGTACGCCGGCTTCTCACACCACAGGGTGCCGTCGTTGTCGAACACCGCGACCCGCTCTTCGGGCTCGACGAAGTCCGGGCCGTCCGCGGCGGTGACCCGACCCACGAAGTCGACGATCGCCGACTTGGTGGGTCCGTCTGTCCAGGAGGCGAGTTCTGCCACGCTCAGTCGCCGCGAGAAGCGAGGAACTTGTCGAGTTGCTCGACGGCGTTGTTGATGGTGAACGACGCCGGTTCCTGCCGTGGCGGGAACTCCTTGAAGGTCTCGAGGAACTGGTTCACGATCGCCGATCCGTAGAACATCAGATACAGGCGGTCGATCATCCAGTCCCAGTAGGTATTCGACGTGACGTCGGCGCGCTCGAACGGGTCGGTCCGTAGGTTGAACAACTTCGGCGCGCGCAGCGGTGTGAACGGGTCGAACCACACCTGCAGGGTGCCCTGGCAGCGCTGTTCCATGAAGACGATCTTCCAGTTGTCCGCCCGGATGCCGAGCACGTCGCAGTCGTCGGAGAAGTAGATCATGCCGCGGCGCGGGCTCCGGTCGACCTCGCCGGTGAGGTAGGGCAGCAGGTTGTATCCGTCGATGTGGACCTTGTAGGTCATGTCACCGATCGTGTGTCCGGCCTTGAGCGTGTCGACGATATCGGGGTCACCGGCGGCGGCCACGAATGTGGGAAGCCAGTCATGATGCTGCACAATCTCATTCGAGACCGTGCCCGCTTTGATCTTGCCGGTCCAGCGGATCATCTCGGGTATCCGGAAGGCGCCTTCCCAGTTGGTGTTCTTCTCACTGCGGAACGGCGTGGTCGCACCGTCGGGCCAGCTGTTCGCGTGCGGTCCGTTGTCGGTCGAGTAGATGACGATCGTGTCCTCGGCGATGCCCAGTTCGTCGACCAGGTCGAGTAGCTGGCCGACGTGACGGTCGTGGTCGATCATCGTGTCGTGATACGGCGACTGCCAGCGGCCGGCCTGGCCCCGGCTTTCCGGCTTGGTGTGTGTCCGGAAGTGCATGTGCGTCATGTTCATCCACACGAAGAACGGGGTGTCGGCGTCGTGCTGACGTTTGATGAAATCGACACAGGCCGCGGTGGTTTCGTCGTCGACGGTTTCCATCCGCTTCTTGGTCAGCGGCCCGGTGTCCTCGATCCGCTGTTTGCCGACAGGGCCGTACCGCTCATCGACCTCGCCGGAATCCTCGTCGGTGGCCCAGGAGTGGATGACGCCTCTCGGCAACAGGGCCTTGCGCAGTAGGGGGGCTTCCTCGGCGGTGGGGTAGTCCTCGTGTTCGGGTTCCTCTTCGGCGTTGAGGTGATAGAGGTTGCCGAAGAACTCGTCGAACCCGTGCGCGGTCGGCAGGTACTTGTTGAGATCGCCCAGATGGTTCTTGCCGAACTGGCCGGTGGCGTAGCCCATCGGCTTGAGGAGTTCGGCGATGGTCGGATCCTCTTTCTGGAGCCCGATGTCCACGCCGGGCATCCCGACCTTGCTCATCCCGGTGCGGTACACGCTCTGGCCGGTGATGAACGACGACCTGCCCGCGGTGCAACTCTGTTCACCGTAGGAGTCGGTGAAGAGCATTCCCTCGTTGGTGATCCGGTCGATGTTGGGAGTGGAGTAGCCCATCATGCCGCGGCTGTAGCAACTCAGGTTCGAGATTCCGATGTCATCGCCCCAGATCACCAGAATGTTGGGCTTCCCGTCAGGCATGTGTTCACGGCCTTTCCGCTTCGGTCGACGCCCGGGTGCGTCCATGCGAAACGGTATGCGTTCCCAAACGTCCACGGAGGGGCTATTGCGCTGCTGTCACAAAATCGTCTCGCCTGGCGACCCGGGTTCAGCCCTCCGGCGGAGCGGGTGCGGCCGCGGTCACCGCCGGTTGGCCCGATTCGGCCTTCATTCGGTCGAACAGCTCTGTGTAATACGGCAGGCAGTGCTCCAACGCCTCGGCCGTGGTGTACTTCGGCTGGTATCCCAGGTCGCGCTGGGCCTTGGCGATCGAGAAGTAGTTGTCCAGGTAAAGCCGTTCCACCGCAAGAGGTTCCAGCAGTGGCTTGGGCAGCCCGAAGCGGAAGTGCAGGAACTGCCACACCCGCATGACGAACCACACCAGCCGCCCCGGCACCCGGAACTTGGGCCAGGGCTGGCCGCAGGCCTCGACCACGGGCCGCGAAAACTCGAACATGTTGATCGGTTCGCCGTCGTTGATGAAGTACGCCTGACCGGGCGCCGTCCCGCCCGGCACCAGGTGCGTCGCGGCGAGGATGAACCCGTGCACCAGGTTGTGCACGTAGGAGTTGTCGAGCTTGACGTTCTCGCTGCCGACCAGCACCTTGACGTGGCCCGCCAGCACGCTCTCGAACACCTTGCGGAACATGGTCTGGTCGCCGCGGCCCCAGATCCCGCTCGGACGGATCGAACATGTCATCATGCCCTGCACGCCGTTCTGGCCAAGGACGAACTTCTCGGCCACGACCTTGGTCTCGGTGTAGAGATCTGCGAAACGATCTGTGTACGGCTCAGATTCGTCAGCGCCGGCCAGTCGCTGGCCGCCCATGACGACGCTGTTGGATGCGGTGTAGACGAACCGCTTGACGCCGGCCTTCTGGGCGGCGTGCACAAGATTCTCGGTGCCGGTGACGTTGACGGCGAAGCTGCGGCGGCGGTACTCCTCGGTGACCGACCCGCCACCCATCAGGTCGATGATCGCCGCGGTGTGGATGACCGTGTCGATGTCGGCGACGGCTGCAGCGACGTCATCGACGTTGGTGATGTCGCCCTGGAACACCTCGAGTCTCGGATGGGCGGGAAGCGGTGACGGGACCCTGTCGAAGCACCGGACCTCGAGCCCGCGGTCGAGCAGCTCGGTCACCAGGTTGGCGCCGACGAACCCGGAACCCCCTGTCACCAGGACCCGGCCGAGTTCAGTGGTCAGTGATGCGTCAGCCATATGGGGAGAATAACTGAAACGTGTTCCAATTTCGACAACCGGACCGGGGGATGGTTCCCGAGTCAACCGTCGTCGTCGGCGCCGGCGGCCAGCGCGTCCTCCACCCTCTTGCGAGCGCCAGCTAAATGCTGCTCGCAGCATCGTGCCAGTTGCTCGCCTCTTTCCCACAGTTTCAGCGACGTATCGAGATCAAGGCCGCCGTGCTCGAGTTGCTGCACCACCTCGATCAGCTCGTCGCGCGCCTCTTCGTACCCCAGCTCACTAATGGGCTTCATTAGCCACCCTCACTTATCGCGGTGATTGCGCCGTCGGCGACTCGCACCCGCAGCCGGGTGCCCGCCGGTGCGTCACCGACCGAGTGCAACACCTGCGGCGGGCCCTCGGCGGGCAGCGTCTGCACCACGGCGTAGCCCCTGGCGAGCGTCGCCGCCGGTCCCAGCGTCGACAGCCGCGCCGCCAGGTGCCCGACCCGTTCGGATTCAGCGGTCAGCAGGCGGTTGATGTCGCGGCGGGCGGTTGCCCGCGCACGATGGATCTCTTCGGCGCGCGCGTCGACCGCGTCCAGCGGCCTCGCCAGCACCGGCCTGCTGCGCAGTTGGGTCAGCGTGTGCTGTTCGCGGTTGACCCAGTTCCGCAGCGCGCGGGCGCTGCGCCGTCGCAGGTCGGACACCAACGCCTGCTCGGCCGCGGTGTCGGGGACGATCCGCTTGGCGGCGTCGGTGGGCGTGGCCGCACGCAGATCGGCGACGAGGTCGCACAGCGGGTTGTCCGGCTCGTGGCCGATCGCGCTGACGACCGGGGTGGTGCACCGCGCGATCTCGCGGCACAGCGTCTCGTCCGAGAACGGCAACAGGTCCTCGACGCTGCCGCCGCCCCGGGCCAGCACGATCACGTCGACGTCAGGGTCGGCGTCGAGCGCCCGCAGGGCGTCGACGATCTGCGGCACCGCGTTGGGCCCCTGCACGACCGTGTTGCGCACCGCGAACCGCACGGCGGGCCAGCGGCCGGTCGCCACCGCGGTGATGTCATGCTCGGCGGCCGACGCCCGGCCGGTGATCAGCCCGATGGTTCCGGGCAGGAACGGGATCGGCCGCTTGAGGCGGGGGTCGAACAGCCCTTCGGCGTCGAGGAGCCGGCGCAGCCGGTCGATGCGGGCCAACAACTCGCCGATCCCGACCGCCCTGATCTCGCTGACCCGCAGCGAGAACGTGCCGCGGCCGGTGTAGAAGTTGGGCTTGCCGAACACGATCACCTGGGTGCCGTCGGTCATCTTCACCGGGGCGTTGGTCACCAGGGCGCGTGGGCAGGTCAGCGACAGCGACATGTCGGCCGCGGGGTCTCGCAGCGTGATGTAGGCGGTGTTGGAGTTCGGGCGCAGCGTCAGCTGGGCGATCTGGCCTTCCACCCAGACGGCGCCGAGCTTGTCGATCCAGCCCGCCACCCGGATGGCAACACCCCGCACCGGGAACGGGTTGTCCGCCGACTGGCCGGGGGCTGTATCCGATTCCGGGTTCACCCGGGTCACTTGGCCGACGCGCGGGTGATCCTGTTGGCCAGCAGCGTCTGGAACGGGGCTCGCGCCCTGGCGGACTCCTCGTAGGCGAGCAGGGTTTCCAGGTCGGCGACGCGAAGTGACGTCAACCGGGCGCGCAGCTGGGCGAGGGTCAGTTCGTCGTAGTCGAGTTCCGCGACGATGTCGGGGACGGTGCCGGGTGCGGCCGGGGAAGCCGTGTCCTGCGGCGGGGTGCCGTTGGATGTCTCCGGCTCGCCGCTGAACAGGGCGAATCGCCCCTCCGTCAGCCGCTCGCCGCCGTCACGGACCGGCAGGTCCACGACATCCCCCATGGCACCGCCGGCGTCGCCGCCGTCCTGGTCCTCGTCGAACGTCGCCCATTCCGGCTGCTCGTCCTTGGGCGGGAACAGGTTGTCGAGCGTTTCGTCGCCCCTGTTGACCAGGTCGGCGACATCCTGCTGCATCTTCATCACCAGCTGGGCGAGCTGGCTCGCCACGGTCATCGGGTACATGAGGATGGTCTGAGGGAGCTTGCGGGTTTCCTCCAACGCGGTCACCGCCGCGCCGACCAGCAGACGGACCCCATACGGTGCTGTTGCCATGGCCCTTAGCCTACGGCTGGGCATCGTGCCCGGCGGGTCAGTACCCTGGGAGTCATGCCGTCGACGATCAACATGGGGATTCCGGGTGCTTCCAGCTCGGTCAGCGGCGGCGTGTCCGGCAAGCGGGTGCTGTTGGCCGAACCCCGCGGATACTGCGCAGGTGTCGACCGGGCGGTGGAGACCGTCGAGCGCGCACTCGAGAAGCACGGCGCCCCGGTCTACGTCCGGCACGAGATCGTGCACAACCGCTACGTCGTGGAGACGCTCGCGAAGGCCGGGGCGGTCTTCGTCGAGCAGACCGACGAGGTGCCCGAGGGTGCCATCGTCGTCTTCTCCGCCCACGGCGTCGCGCCGACCGTGCACGTCGAGGCTGCCGCCCGCAACTTGAAGACCATCGACGCCACCTGCCCGTTGGTCACCAAGGTGCACAACGAGGCCAAGCGTTTCGCCCGCGACGACTACGACATCCTGCTCGTCGGCCACGAAGGTCACGAGGAGGTCGTCGGCACCGCCGGTGAGGCTCCCGACCACGTCCAGGTCGTCGACAACCCCGACGCGGTCGACAACGTCACCGTGCGCGACCCGAACAAGGTGATCTGGTTGTCCCAGACCACGCTCAGCGTCGACGAGACCATGGAGACCGTGCGCCGGCTTCGGGAGAAGTTCCCGACACTGCAGGATCCGCCGAGCGACGACATCTGCTACGCCACCCAGAACCGTCAGGTGGCGGTGAAGGCGATGGCACCGGAATGTGAGCTGGTGATCGTCGTCGGCTCGAAGAACTCGTCGAACTCGGTGCGTCTGGTCGAGGTGGCGTTGGGCGCCGGCTCTGATGCGGCCCATCTCGTCGACTACGCCGAGGACATCGACCCGGCCTGGCTGGACGGCGTCACGACCATCGGCGTCACCTCCGGCGCGTCGGTGCCCGAGGTTCTGGTCCGCGGGGTGCTCGACAGGCTCGCCGACTACGGCTTCGGCACGGTTCAGCCGGTCACCACGGCCAACGAGACACTCGTGTTCGCGCTGCCTCGAGAGATCCGTCCCGCACGCTGACAGCGGGTATTTTCGACCAGCGTGACACCACGGTCGAACTTCCGGAACCTCGTACGTGCGCCGATCGCGTCGCTTCTCGCCTGCATGCTCGTGCTCGCGGGCTGCAGCGACTCGGGAGATCGCCTGACCGCGACGGTCCGGTCGTTCGCCGACGCGCTGAGCCGCGGGGACGCGGCCGCAGCGGCGGCGCTGACCACTGACGAGGCCGCCGCCACCGAAACGTTGGGCGACCTCTTCGCCAGCCTCGGCACCGACGTCCGCGTCGACGTCGGCACCGTCGAGGAGACAGACGGTGCGGCGAGCTTCGGACTCGACACGACGTGGAGGTTCGGCCCCGAGAAGCGCAACGAGTGGCGCTACTCGACCGACGGCACAGCCGCAGCCGACGGTGACGACTGGAAGATCCAGTGGAACCCGGCGACGGTCGCTCCCGGGTTGGACGAGGGACCGCTGTCCTACAGCACGCTGGTCCCGCAGCCGGCGGCCCGCGTACTGGACCGCACCGGCGCCGAACTGCTCACTCAGCACGTCGTCACGCTGGTCGAGGTCGCACCGGGTGCTGACCTGAATGCCGTTGCCGCACTGGTCAACCCGATCGCACCGGGCATCACCGCAGAATCGTTGGCTCGCGACATGGACGCGGCGGCGGGCAAGCCGGTCACCGCCATCACCCTTCGTCAGGACGACCTCGCGCCGATCGAGTCGCAGCTGTCGGCGTTGCCGAACGTGACGCTGAACCCGCAGTTGCGGCTGCTGTCCACCGATCGCGCGCTGGCGTCACCGACGCTGTCGGGCCTGTCGGATCTGTGGCAGCAACGCACCGACGCCGCGGGCGGTTGGGCGGTGACGACGCAGACCACCGCAGGCGCCAAACGAGTGGGCGGGCAGGACGCCGAACCTGTCGGCGACATCGCCAGCACGCTCGACATCGGCATGCAACGCGCCGCCGAGGACGCGCTGGCGCCGTTGCCCACCCCGGCGGCGATCGTCGCGATCCAGCCGTCTACGGGCAATCTGCTTGCCGTCGCGCAGAACGCGCCCGCCGATGCGCAGGGCCCGATCGCGCTGACCGGTCTCTACCCGCCGGGATCGACGTTCAAGACGGTCACGGTGTCGGCGGCGCTGCAGTCCGGGCAGGTCACCCCCGACAGCGTCGTCGCCTGCCCCGGCACCGAGAACATCGAGGGCAGGCAGATCCCCAACGACGACAACTTCGACCTGGGGCAGGTGCCGTTGCACACGGCGTTCGCCAGGTCGTGCAACACCACCATGGGCAGGCTCGCGGTGAACCTTCCTCCGGACGGCCTGACCAAGGCTGCGGCGCAACTGGGTCTCGGCATCGACTACACCGCGCCCGGGATGACCACCGTCACCGGGTCGGTGCCGGTCGCCGACACTGCCGCCCTGCGCGTGGAGGAAGGCATCGGGCAGGGCGAGGTCACCGCGTCGCCGTTCGGCATGGCGCTGGTCGCCGCCACCTTGGCGAACGGTTCGGCACCGGCGCCGACCATCGTCGAGGGCGAACCCGCCGTGGCCGACCGCACGCCCGAACCTCTGCCGGGCGCCGTCGACGAGCAGGTGCGGGCGATGATGCGCGAGACGGTCACCGGCGGGACCGCCACCCAACTGCAGGACATCCCGGGCCTGCTGGGTAAGACCGGCACCGCCGAGTATATCGACGACCAGCACGCGCACGGCTGGTTCGTCGGGATCCGCGGAGACCTGGCGCTGGCCGTATTCGTCAGTGACGCAGGCAGTTCCGTGCCCGCCGTGGACGCCGCAGGAGGCTTCCTGCGCGCTGCCGGTTAAATGTCGTACTCCCACCGGTCGGCGTCGTAGTCGCGGGGGGCGCGGCGACGCGTCCGGTACTCGGTGCGGTCCTCGGATTCGTCGCCGCCGCGGTAACGCACCCGCGAGATCGGGTGGTGCGAGCCGTTCCCGGCCGGTCGGTGCGGCTCCAAGGGCTCGTAGCCGTCCCGTTCGGGGTCGCCGGACCAGCCGTCCCGTTCGGGGGAGCCGGGCCAGCCTTCGTAGCGGGTGCGGCGTTGCGGGCGGGGGGAACGCTCACCGCGCTCGGCGCGGTCGCGGGTCGCGCGACGCTCGCTGGGCGGCACGCGCGGCTCTCGTCCCGACGAGTTGCGCGCGCGGCGACGCGGCTCGGCCG
>NZ_JACKSH010000174.1 GCF_025821625.1 Mycolicibacterium pyrenivorans | reverse complement strand
TCACGCCTTGACGATCGCTAAGACACGCAGAACAGCCGAAAGCCCAGCTAGCAGGAGAAATCAGCCACAACGAACATGTGCCAGCTCCAGTTGAATGGTTGACCATGACCGCCGACACCCTGCTCGCCCAATCAGCCATCGACCGACTCACCGCTGCGGCCCACACCCTGGTCATCGAAGGACCGTCCTACCGCCAACGCACCCGACCCGGACAGCTTGACCCAGCCGAACCTGACGAGCATCCTCGATAACGCGCCACGGTGGTCCCATCCCCCTGGCAATCAGGTGGTCCCATCACCCTGGCAAGCGACACCGATTACCGACGCCGAGAGAATCGAGGCTTACCGCGCCAACGCTTTGTTTCGACGCCCATAAAGACGACCCTGAGTTCGGCTATCGCTACTTGGTCGAGGAGGCCCGCGATGCCGGTGAGCCGATAGCCGAGCGCACCGCCTGGCGGATCTGCTCTCAGAATCGATTGTGGAGCGTGTTCGGCAAGAAGCGCGGCAAGAACGGGAAGGTCGGGCCGCCGGTCCACGACGATCTTGTCGAGCGCGATTTCACCGCTTTCGTACCAAATCAGTTGTGGCGCAGCGATATCACCGAACATCGCACTGGCGAAGGCAAGCTCTACCTGTGTGCGATCAAGGACGTGTTCTCCAACCGGATCGTCGGGTACTCGATCGACTCCCGGATGAAGTCCCGGTTGGCTACCACCGCGCTCAGTAGTGCGGTGGCACGACGCGGCGAAGTTGCCGGGTGCATCGTGCACTCCGATCGCGGATCTCAGTTCAGGTCAAGGAGATTCGTGCACGCACTGAACCATCACGGGATGGTCGGATCGATGGGCCGGGTCGGCGCAGCCGGCGACAACGCCGCCATGGAGAGCTTCTTCAGCCTGCTACAGAAGAACGTGCTCGATCGCCGTCGCTGGAACACACGAGAGGAACTGCGGATCGCGATCGTCACCTGGATCGAGCGCACCTACCACCGGCGCCGTCGCCAGGCCGGCCTCGGGCGGTTGACCCCGATCGAATACGAAGCCATCATGACCACACCGGCCAGTCAGGCCGCGTGACCGAAACTGTCACCTGATCGTGCAGCAGACCCGACCAATGGTCAGACTTTTTGTCATCCGCGATGTCGTTTACGACATCAAGCGACATTCCAAATGGCATAACGACACGGAGAATGGCAACCTACAGGGCTGTAGATTGCCAAACTCCATGTCATATGGCGATGGCTCTGCCTGCGGGTTTCCTGTCTTGCCACGGAGATGACGAACCAGTTTTGCCATCTAAATGGCGAATCCTAGAACCGAACGGTCGTCCATGAAATCGCATCGCGTCAACTGCTGACATCTCGCGAGGAGTCGTTCCTGCAAGACCGTAATCCGGCCGCCGTAACCGCGTGCTCGTCCAGAATCTCGATCGCCGGCTTCCGCCGCGTCCGAGGGATGAACAACGCGACATGCGACCTCTAAGCCTCGATCCACCGATAAATTGGTTGGTCGTGGGGTGTCGGAATGAGGAAAGTGCCCCTTGAGCTGGGAGGATTGGTGTTCTCTACGCATCAAT
>NZ_JACKSH010000173.1 GCF_025821625.1 Mycolicibacterium pyrenivorans | reverse complement strand
CCGAAAACGGGCGCAACCTTGTCGTGCTCGACATCGATGTCCTCAACCAAAACGACGAAGCCACCACCCCAGGAACCGCCACCATCGCACTGCCCTGAAACCCGCGCATCAGCAGAGGATCGTGATGACACAACAGCGAAAGGTCGTCGTCGTCGGTGCGGCGTCGGGCATCGGTGCAGCGGCCGCATTGCGTTTCCACGCCGACGGTGACTACGTCCTAGGCGTCGATCAGCACTCGGGCCCGGTATCGGTGGGAGACTTCGAGAAGGTGGATCTGCGGAACCGCCAGGAGGTCGACGCATTTCTGGCTCGGATCGGCCCCGGTTGGGACGTTCTGGCCCATGTGGCCGGCGTGCCGGGTACGCATCCCGCGACCGATGTCCTGGCCGTCAACTACCTCGGATTTAGATGGATGGCCGAGGGCATGCTGCCCTTGATGCGTCGCGGTGGCTCCATCGTCGGTGTCGGATCCATTGCCGGACTGGCGTGGCAGCAGCGTGCGGCCGACATCGCGGGGTTGCTCGGCGCTGACACTGTCGCCGAAGTCGCTGCCTGGCAGGCTGGACAAGACCCGAACTATCCCGTCTACAGCACCTCGAAGGAGGCGCTGCTGGTCTTCGCGAAGAAGCTTGCAGCCATTGCGTGGAACGACCACGGCGTGCGGGTCAACACCGTCAGTCCCGGACCCGTGGAGACGCCTATTCTGCGCGATTTCGAGCAGTCGATGGGAAAGGACGTGCTCGATGCCGCGCGGGCCTCGGTGGGACGCCATGCGACTGTCGCCGACATAGCACCGGTGATCACATTCCTCTCCTCGTCCGACGCCAGTTGGGTTGTGGGCCAGGACATTCAGGTCGACGGGGGATTCGCAAACGCGATGCTGACTTCCATGCTGGCCGCGGTCTGAGCACTACCTATTTATCTGGAGCCACTGATGACCATTGAAGACACCGAAGCGCGTACTCCACGGCCGTATCATTCGCTGGATCTTTCCGATCGCGTGTTCTGGGAACAGACCTTCCCCACCCGTGACGAGACGTTCGCCGAGCTGCGCGCCCAAGATGGCCTCAGCTGGCAACGCCCGGTGTCGACGATCTTCCCCTCCGAGGAGACCGGCTACTGGGCCGTCACCCGGCACTCGGATCTTAAGTATGTCAGCCAGCACAACGAAATCTTCGGATCTCGTTACGGCATCAGCATCGACTACGTGCCGGCCGAGATCCAGCAGATCAGTACATTCTTCCTTGCGATGGACCCGCCGGACCACTCGCGTTACCGTCGCCTGATCAGCTCGGTGTTCACGCCTCGGCAGGTGAAGCTGATCGAGGAGCAGATCCGCTCCAACGCTATTGAGGTCGTCGACCATCTCCTCACGAAGCTCGGTAGCGGTGAGGAAGTCGATTTCGTCGCCGAGTGTTCGGCGAAACTGCCTATGCGCACGGTTTCGGACATGATCGGGATCGCTCCGAGCGATCGCGAAGCTGTCGCCTATGCTGCGGAAGCTCTCTTCGGTGGCACCGATACCGAGTACGCCGACATCGAGGAGATCGCGGCTCATACCTTCGCACAGTTGACCTTCTTGAACACCACCGGAACGGAGCTCGCGCAGCGGCGGCGGGACGAACCAGCCGATGACCTGATGACCAGGCTGGTGGAAGCCGAGATCGACGGCGAGCGGCTGACCGATACAGATATCGGGTCGTTCATGGTGTTGCTGGCGGCTGCCGGTAACGACACCACCAAACAGACCACGTCACACGGGTTTAAGGCTCTTGTCGACCATCCTGAACAGGTCGCCTGGTTGCTTGAGGACTTCGACAATCGGATCGGCGGTGCCATCGAGGAGCTCGTTCGTTGGTCGAACCCGTTGATCGCGTTCGCGCGAACGGCACTTGTAGACACCGAATTGGCTGGCGAATCAATCAAGCAGGGGGAGAAGGTCGTTCTGTTCTACTGTTCGGCGAATCGTGACAATTCGGTCTTCGACCGGGCGAACGAGTTTGATATCACGCGCACTCCGAATCCACACGTCGGTTTCGGCGGTGGGGGCGCGCACTTCTGCCTCGGTGCACAAGTCGCTAAAATGCAGCTGCGACATCTGTTCCGAGAGTTGCTCACTCGGCTTCCCCGCGTCGAACTGGGCGAACCGCAATACCTGCACAGCAGTCTGATCCACGGTGTCAAGCACATGTCCGTGAAGTTGGCGGACTGACTCGTGGTGCGCATCAATTTCGACGAAGACTCCTGTATCGGCAGCGGCATCTGCGAGTCGCTCGTCGCTGACGTCTTTCGCACCGGCGACGACGGGTTGACAACGTTGCAAAGGGAAGTCGTTGGGGACGACCGACTCGAAGAACTTCAACAGGCAGTTTCACGATGTCCGACAGGGGCGATTGGCATTGCGTCGCAGCGCTGAGCTACGGCGGCCCTGCACAGTTTCCGGCTCTCCAGAGCCGACACAATCCGGAGGATAGAGATGGCAGACGAGGTAGTGGTAGAACGCCAGGGGCGAACGCTGGTGATGACTATCAATCGCCCCGAGGTCAAGAATGCGGCCAATTCCGCTGTGGCTCGAGGGTTGGCGGATGCTGTTGATGAACTGGATGCCAATCCTGACCTGTCGGTCGGCATCATCACCGGGGCAGCTGGAAGCTTCTGTGCGGGAGCAGATTTAAAGGCCATGGCCAGTGGTGATTATCCTTTCATCGAAGGCCGCGGACTCGGTTTCACGGAGAAGTTACCGAGGAAGCCGATGATCTCGGCGGTGGAGGGCCACGCCGTCGGTGGAGGCACCGAACTCGTTCTCGCCACTGATCTGATCGTCGCCGCCAGATCCGCGAGATTTGGCCTGCCTGAAGTTAAACGTGGCCTGCTCGCCGGCGCGGGCGGTTTGCTTCGGATCCAGCATCGTATGCCGCATCAGAAAGCCATGGAGCTCATCCTCACGGGCGATACCTTCACGGGGGAGGATGGGTTGTCCCTCGGCTTCGTCAACATTCTCGCCGAGGACGGACACGCCCTGGACGAGGCTCTGAAATTGGCGGAGCGGGTTTCTGCGAATGGCCCGTTGGCGATTGCCGCAAGCAAAGAGATCGTTATCAAGTCCGCCGATTGGTCTTCGTCCGAAATGTGGCAGCGCCAAATGGAATACCTAGCTCCGGTTTTCATGAGCAAGGATGCCCAGGAAGGACCGAAGGCGTTCGCTGAGAAGCGGGAACCGAACTGGACTGGGACGTAGTTCGCTCGCGGTAATACTGACAGTCAAAACCGAAGGAGAAAGTCGAATGTCATTGAAGGGCAAAGTCGTTCTGGTAACCGGCGGAGCCGGAGGTCTTGGTGAGGCGACCGTTCGCCAGCTGAATGACGCCGGCGCGTGTGTCGTCATAGCCGACCTCGCCGACGACAAGGGCGAAGCGCTCGCCAAGGAACTCGGCGACTCGGTCGCCTATGTCCACACCGACGTACTCGATGACGAATCGGTTGCAGCTGCGCTTGACAGGGCCGCGCAGTTGGGTGAATTCCGCTATGCCGTCATCGCGCACGGCGGCTTCGGTGTCGCGGAGAAGGTGGTGAACCGCGACGGCGAACCGGCGACAATCGACGGATTCAAGAAGACCGTCGACCTCTACCTGACCGGTACCTACAACGTGTTGCGGCTGGCTGCCGCACGGATCGCCAAGCAGTCGCCCAGTACCGAGGACGGGGAACGGGGAGCCGTGGTCATGACGGCCTCGATCGCCGGCTACGAGGGTCAAATGGGCCAGTCTGCGTACGCGTCGGCGAAGGGAGGCGTCATCGGGTTGACGCTGGTCGGTGCACGCGACCTGGCGGCGGTCGGCATCCGTGTGAACACCATCGCGCCGGGTACCATCCGTACACCCCTGATGGAGCTGTTCGGCGAAGAGGGACTGCAGAAGTTCGCAGCGGCCATTCCGTTTCCCAAGCGGTTGGGTAAGCCGTCGGAGTATGCACTGCTCGCCCAGCATCTGCTCGAAAACACCTATATCAACGGCGAGGTCGTCCGAATGGATGGGGCTCAGCGCTTCCAGCCGAAGTAGTAACACAGACAACTGCCGCGGGGGCGTCGATAAGATCCGTCCCTGCGGCAGTGTCGCTTGTGGAATAAAGGTCAGCGGGGCAGACCAAGCCCGCGCTGGGCGATGATAGTGCGCTGGACCTCGCTGGTTCCTGCGTAGATCGTGGTCCCCAGCGAGAAGCGCATGATCTGTTGGATCTGACCGTTCTCCGGAGCTGACGGGTCAAAGGGACTACGCAGTGCGTCGGCGCCCACCATCTCGTTGAAGTCTTGGCTCGCTCGTTCGAGTGCCTCTGTGCTGAACAGCTTCGACATCGGACCCTCTGCTCCGATTCGCTGTCCGGTCTCTTCGAGCCACGCGCAACGAGAAAGCAGTAGCGACGACACTTCGACCTCGATCGCCGCCCGCGCAAGCCGGCGCCTCACATCCGGATCGTTGATGCGGGCGATGCCCGCAGTGTCTTTGGCGTCGGCTGCCCACCGCTCGGCGTGCTGTAGCAGACGGGCAATGTGCGGGCCCCACCCTGAGGCATGTTCGTCCTCAAGGGCCAGTAACAGTGTCTGCCACCCTGCATTCACCTCACCGATACGCCACTGGTCGCTGATGCGAAGGTCGCTGTAGAACGTGATATTGGTGCGTTCACCGGACAGCGTCCACACCGCTTGGGCGTCGAAGCCATCAGAACCGGTCGGGACGAGGAACATCGTCAGCCCTTTGTGCTTCGGCTGCGCAGGGTCGGTGCGGGCCAACAGGAAGACGTAGTCGGCGATGTGGCCGTTGGTGGTGAACATCTTCGAGCCGTTGATCAGCCAGTCGTCACCGTCGCGAACCGCGCGGGTGGATGCTGCCGCGACATCGGATCCGCATTCGGGTTCGCTGAAACCCAGCGCGATGGTCACATCCCCGTTCGCGGCGCCTTCAAGCACCCGTTCCCGGACAAAAGCGGTTCCGACCTGCCGCACCACTGATGCGACCATTCGTGTCGTTTCCCCGAGGTACATCGGTGCGTCCGCACGATGCAGTTCGGCGATGAGGATCTGCGTCTGAAACGGGCTTAGCCGCTCGTCTTCTGCAGGATTTGCCCCATACCAACCTTTTTCGGCGAGTCCGCGGGCGAATTCGGAGTCGTGGAATACGCCCGTCGTGTAGATCTGTTCCACGAGTTCGGGCGTCATAGCGGCGCTCAGGTGGTCGCGCACCTGCGATTGGAATCGTTCCAGTTCTGCATCCAGTCGGAATCGCACGTCAGCATCTCCCGATGTGAATGTCCGCGGATCCGTTATTGCGGCGGACGGTTGGGCGCACCTTGACGTCGGATTGCATTGATCCATCGTACTACTCTGTGCGAGAGTGGGCATTCTCGCCTAGGCGTGCGCACTGGCCGGGGCTGCTGTGAACCTGCGGCGGCCCGGTAAGGGTGCGACCCCGGCGAGATACGTTGTAGCGCTTGAATACGCGTGTCGAGGAGAGCTGAGCGTGGATCTTGCCTTGAGTGATGAGCAGCGTCAGCTGGTCGAATCCTTTGCCGGACTGTTCGAGCGTGAGTCCGGCAGCGAGCGGGTGCGAGCCGCCGAGTCGACGGGTTTTGACCCCAAACTCTGGGCCGCACTCGTGCAGTCGGGTGTGTTGCACATGGTGGTCGATGAGGACACCGGGGGATGGGCTGCTAGTCGCCTTGACCTGGCCTTGGTCGCTGAGCAGTTCGGCCGTGCGGTCGGGTCAGCGCCCCTGGTGGAAACACAGGTGGCAGCGATGCTGCTGCAGGTTTGCGCGGCGCGGGGTAACGAGGCGGCAGCTGCCACGCTGGCATCGGTGCTCGAGGGGGAGCAGCTGGTGACCTTCGCGCCCCGGCCACCGGCGGCGGGTCGACTTGGCTTGGTGCCCGGAGGTTCGGTCGCCGACGCTGTCGTCGCGTTGGATGGTGATCGGCTGGTTCTCGTTCGCTTGAGCGACAACCGAACAGTGGTGAGCAATCTGGGCTCGATGCCGCTGGCGGACGTGGAAATCGGGCCGGAGTCGGTTGTGCTCGCGGCAGCGCCGGAAGCGGCGCGGTTGTTCGACGAAGCGATCGACATGTGGATCACCCTGCAGGCAGCAGCCCTCGTCGGGGCAGCTGCGCGCGCTTTGGAGATCACTGTCGACTACGCAACGCAACGAAAAGCGTTCGGCACACCGATTGGGGCGTTTCAGGCTGTCTCACACCGGCTTGCCGACAGTGCCACCGCTATAGACGGTGCCCGTTTGCTCGCTTACCGCGCCGCGTGCGCCGTCGTCGATGAACCTGACCGGGCGAGCGAGTTGGCGGCGATGGCGTTTGCATTCGCGTACGAATCAGCACGCGATGTCACCTACCGGGGCGTCCACTTTCACGGCGGTTATGGATTCATGATGGAGCAGGACATTCAGCTGTTCTACCGCCGCTGCCGCGGATGGGCGAACGTATTCGGGGATGCAAACACTGGACTCGACCGAGTCGCTGCCGCGCGCTACGGCGCCAACTGACCCGACTACCAACAGAGCCAGCGCTGGAAACACCGCGATCGAGGAGAACTCACATGCCGCAAGCGGTCGAATTCGAGATCTTCAGCCTGCCCCCGTCGCTTGAGCTTTACAGAAGGAGCTGGAGACCTGAGGAGGAGCTCCAACTTGCGGGCACGTGGCTGGGCGCCGTGGTGTCCGACAGTTCAGGGCAAGACTACTGGGGCCTGCGCGGCACCGACGACTTTCTCGTCGGTATGACGCACGTGGTGTCGCCGATCTGCGGTTTCCGAAAACTCGAACGATCCATGGACGCTGATCCGGCACACCTTTACCCCGAGTACTCTTCGATCGACTTCTATGAACCCCTGCAGTACGCGGAGTCATTTGATCGGTTGGATGTGGCCTTCGGCAGCGGTCGCATCAGCCGAGACGCTAACGGGTGTCACCGGTATGACGCCGGTGGCAGATGGGAGATACACGCGGAGACGGTCAGCGACGTCTTCGTCGTCCACGTTCCGGTCCAGGAAGGAATCGATCAACGGGTCTATTACCGGCACGAGGTGATGACCGCCCAGGGAACAATCGACGGTGTCGAGGTATCGGGGTTCGCTCACCAGGATTATGCGTACGGGCCGCCTGGCAAGGTGTATCCCGAACTGCCGATCGCGCTCGCACTGCAGGGGATGTGGGTGTCGTGGATGCACGAGTACGACGACGGTGAAATTGGTGGAGGCTGTTTCTGGCAGGGGCGCGATGGTCTGCCCTTCGGTCCCGGGTACCAACTCAAGCAGGGCATCACCACTGTGGTTCCCCCGAAATCGTGGAGGGTTTCCTATGCCGCTTCCGGCTTGGTCTTGGATTCCCTGATCTCGTAGTTGACGGGCGATAGCCCGTCTGC
>NZ_JACKSH010000172.1 GCF_025821625.1 Mycolicibacterium pyrenivorans | reverse complement strand
CGGGGGGACCGCCGCCCGGTGGACCGCCCCCGGCGGGACCTCCGCCCGCGCAGGGCCCGGGAGACACCGGCGCCGCGCAGCCGTTGGTACCGGGGCCGCCGCCGGCGGGACCGGACGGCGTGGTGGGCGTGGCCCCCGACGTCTCGCTGATTTCGATTCGGCAGTCCTCGACGGCGTTCACCCCGGCACGACCAGCCCCCGGCGACATCGAGGGTCAACGCAAGGCCGGCGACATTGCGACCCTGGCCAAGGCGATTCGCCATGCCGCAGACCTGCCCGGCGTTCAGGTGATCAATGTGTCGTTGGCGTCGTGCATCAACGCCGCCGCCCCGGTCAACCAGGACGCTCTGGGCGCGGCGGTGCGCTACGCCGCGGTGGACAAGGACATCGTGATCGTGGCCGCCGCCGGCAATCAGGGCGGCGGCGACCAGGGACAGGACTGCGGACAGAACCCCGCCTTCAATGCGCTGGACCCCAACGATCCCCGGGACTGGGCTGGGGTGCGCACGATCGTGACTCCGGCGTGGTTCTCCGACTACGTGCTCACCGTCGGCGCGGTGACCCCCGAGGGGCTGCCGCTGCCGGATTCGATCAACGGCCCGTGGGTGTCGGTGGCCGCCCCTGGCTGGCGGATCATGGGCCTGTCGAACACCAACGGCGCCGCGGTCAACGCCCGACCCGATGAACCCGGCTTGGGTGCCGGTTTCTGGGGGACCAGCTTCTCGGCCGCCTACGTCAGCGGCGTGGTCGCGCTGGTGCGGGCCAAATTCCCCGATCTCACCGCGGCCCAAGTCATGCGGCGCATCACCGAGACATCACCGAGA
>NZ_JACKSH010000171.1:48168-50352 GCF_025821625.1 Mycolicibacterium pyrenivorans | reverse complement strand
CAGCACCTGGCGGGTCGTCCGCTACGACGCCCCCTACTACTGGTGCCTGGCCGACACCAACGGCGACCTGCTCACCTACATCGAAGGCGACGTCTACCGAGGCAACACCATGACCGACTAACCCACCGCCCCCGGCCGGTGTCCGCGCAGGGTGCGGGCATCGGCTGGTGTGGTGTCTTCCGGTGCGCGGTCGCCGGCGCACTAGGTGCGACCGGCGGANGCCCGCCTGCGGCGGGCNTGGTCCGTAGCCCCTCACCTTTAACCGTTCAGCTGGGTCGCCCAGTGTGACCGACGAGGCCCCGTCACGCGCAACCCACACCCGCGCCGAACTCCGCACAGGCCGAGTGACCTTTTCGGCCCAACGCCAGCTCGCCAGGGCGCTGCGCGCCGGCTCGCGCGGGCCGAAAACCCTGCTCCGCTCGTCACGGCCTCTTCGGGTTGCGCGCGCCACCCCGCCGGTCCCCCGCACCCCAGCGCTAACCGGCGCACCCAACCCGTACACGAACGGAGAACAACCATGACCATCAAACTTGGAGCCCCCGCCGACGTCATCGCCGCTGCCCCGCCCTGCTGGGCTTCACCCCCACCAACAGCGTCGTGGTCTACCTGCTNGGCACCGAGCCCGACGGCACCCCCATCATCAAAGTCACCATCCGCTGCGACATCACCATCAGCGCCAGCCAAGCTGCCAGCTTCGCCCGCACCTGCCAGGCGCCCTGCTCCTGGCCGTNTGCAGCGCCGAGCTNGACGACCACGCCGCAGTGGTCCTCGACGGCATCCGCGACTCCCTCACCGAGGCCGGCATCACCGTCCGCCGCCGCCTCACCACCCGCGACGTCACCGCCGCCGGTACCTGGATCGACCCCGACACCGGAGCCANCGGAACCACCTACCCCTACACCGACTCGCTGCTGACCGCGCAGCGCATCCACGACGGCGCGATCCTCACCGCCCNCCGCGAGGACCTCGTGCGCGAGTTCGACCCCATCACCCCCGCCCCCGCCGTCGCCGTCGGAGACCACGCCGTCCTGGTCTCCACCACCATGGAGGACATCACCGACGCTCTCACCGGAGCCAGCCGCTACATCAGCGCCACCCTGTCCACCCGCGCCGGCATCCTCATCACCAGCCACCCCGCNCTCCGCGACGCGATGCTGCACCTCGCCCTCGACCACGAGCGTGCCGCCACCAACGTGTGGACCCACATCGCCCGCCAACTGCGCGGGCGNCCCCGCACCGAAGCGCTCACCATCGCCGCAGTCTGCTACTGCCTGATCAACGACACCGTCCGCGCCGGAATCGCCGCCGACATCGCCATCACCGAGGCCACCGACGCCGGCGACGAACCGCCCACCCTGGCCGCCATGCTCCTGGCCGCCCTCGAATCGGGCATCGAGCCCGCCCTGATCCGCCGCGTCCTCACCGACACCCACCCCGGCACCGCAGGGTGCGGGCACCGGCTGGTGTGGTGTCTTCCGGTGCGCGGNCGCCGGCGCACTAGGTGCGACCGGCGGANGCCCGCCTGCGGCGGGCGTGGTCCGTAGCCCCNCACCTTTAACCGTTCAGCTGGGTCGCCCAGTGTGACCGACGAGGCCCCGTCACGCGCAACCCACACCCGCGCCGANCTNCGCAGGCCGAGTGACCTTTTCGGCCCTATCAAGCTCGCTGCCGCTCGCGGGCCGAAAANCCTGCNCCGCTCGTCNCGGCCTCTTCGGGGTTGCGCGCGCCACCCCGCCGGTCCCCCGCAACCCCAGCGCTAACCGGCGCAGCAAATACCGCAGACGAACGGAGAACAACCNGTCGCGGCCTCTTCGGGGTTGCGCGCGCCACCCCGCCGGTCCCCCGCAACCCCAGCGCTAACCGGCGCAGCAAATACCGCAGACGAACGGAGAACAACCGTGACCCTCGCCGCCAACCCCTGGGCCGTCACCGACCACGACCCCACCAGCAACCTCAACGCCGGGCCGAGCACCACGGCGGTGCTGGCCTACGCCCGCGCCGACATCCACTCCGCTGTGGCCGCCGCCGACGACCCGCACCGCCGCCGCCAATACGCCCTGTCGGCCCGTGACTACGCCGTCACCGTCCTGCTCGCCGGCGACGCCAGCCCCGACGAGCTCCGCCACGCCGAGTACTACCTGGCCGACGCCGAAGCCTTCATCGCCGCCACCGCCCCGACCCATT
>NZ_JACKSH010000171.1:0-48112 GCF_025821625.1 Mycolicibacterium pyrenivorans | reverse complement strand
ACCGCACATCACCGACCGCACATCACCCTCAGCGCACACCGCGCCCCGTGAAAGGACTGCCATGACGCACACCGACACCCTCAACACCTTGAGNGCACTGCGCACCGCGCTCNTCGAGCGCACCGAACCAACCGCCGACCTCGCCGAGCGCACCGCCGTCGTGCTCACCGGCGCGCACGCGCGCCACCTCGCCGGCGTCGCCGACCGCCACGAAGCCCGCGCCGCGGCGCTCTACGAGCGCATCGCNACGCACCTGGGNCCGCGGCCGATCGCCGCAGCGGCCTACGTGCTCGCCGCCCAATGCGCCTTCNTGGCCGCCGACTACCGCCGCACCGCGGCCCTGCTCGCCGCCGCCGAAACTCATGCCGCCCGCCACGGCGGCGACGTGCCGCCACTGGCCCGACTGCTCAAACTCGACCACCGCGTCAGCGTCCACACCGCACNCGCCGCCGCCGAAACTCATGCCGCCCGCCACGGCGGCGACGTGCCGCCACTGGCCCGACTGCTCAAACTCGACCACCGCGTCAGCGTCCACACCGCACGCTGACCCCAGACACCAAGAGAGCCGGCACGCCCTGTCCTCGTGACAGACAGCGTGCCGGCTCTCTTTTTCCTCCGGTCCAGCGCCCGGCTCATCAGCTGATGCCGGCGCTGAGCCCCGCGCTCATCCANTCCCACAGCTGGCCGCCCACCAGCCACGNCAACACCGCGCCTTCTGCAGCCACCGCCGCCAGCGCCGCCCAAATCTTGCCCATNCTCACCCCCTTTGCTCCGTAGCTGCTGACNGCTCACACAGCTGCGCCAGCCACGCCCTGCGGTCCGCCCCGACCCGCTGCCACGCCTGCATCGACCGCCAGGTCGCCGGGATCGGCGCCCACGCCGCTCGCGCCGCTCGCGCGGCGCCGCCGGCCNGCCCNTCACCNCTCACAAGCCCACTCACCTCCACNTCGTCCCCCACACCCCAACTCTTTCCATCCCCCTCACCCTAAGCCCGCCCCTCACCACACACTGGCACCAATTCCTCACCACCTCCCCCCTTGCAGCACACCCACTCCGCCTCCGCTCCGCTCCTACCNAACAGACTTCCGGCACATTGGCACAAGTTGTGCAATACTCGGCTTCGGGCGCTGGCGCGCCCGAACCCCGGCCGCCCGGCGGCGGCCTGTCCGGCTTGGTGAGGTGGTCTGGTGGCGGTNCGACCGTGCTGACGATCTCGCGGCTGAGTCGCTGGAGNATCGGCTACTACAACGACACCGCCAATCAGGCCCGGCAAGCCTCGATGGACCGNCAGGCCGCCGGCGGCGGCCTGGGCGAGTACTACTCCGAAGGCGACACCCGNGTCCCGACCTGGGTCGTGGTCGGCGACAAGGCCACCGTCGGTNAGGCCACCGGACTCGACGGCGCCGCACTCGACGGCGGGTTTGCTGACACCGAGGTAGCGGCACGGTGGCTCGACGATGGAGTGACCCCCAACGGGGAGGCCGGACGGGCGTTCGGAACCAACGGGGTGCACGGGTTTGACCTGATGTTCGCCGCGCCCAAGAGTGTGTCGCTCCTGCGGTCGCTGACCGACGACGTGGCCGAAAAGGTCATGCAGAACGCCCACGTCAAAGCAGTCGAAGCCGCGATGACCTACCTGCACGAACACGCCGGGTACACGCGGGTGCACAACCCGCTGACCAGCAACAAAGACCTCCAGCGGCTGCCCGGGCTGGTGGCCATCGCCTATCAGCACGAGACGAGCCGCTGCGGGGACCCGCACCTACACACCCACGTCATCGTGCCGAATCGCCAGGTCAGAGCTGATGGGCGGCTGGTGTCGATCGACTCCAAGTCGCTGTATCACGAAGCCAAAGCCGCCGGGATCATCTACCAGGCCACGCTGCGCCACGAGTTGCACGCCGAGCCAAGTCGCTGTATCACGAAGCCAAAGCCGCCGGGATCATCTACCAGGCCACGCTGCGCCACGAGTTGCACGCCGAGCGGGGCTTCGAATGGCAGCCCGTCGATGAACATTCCGGCATGGCCGAGATCGCCGGCGTGACCGCGGCGAGCATCAAGGCGTGGTCGCAGCGTTCGACGCGGCTGCGGGAATGGGCCAAAGACAACCTGGTCGTCGTCGACGGTGAGCCGACCGCCGCGCAGTTGGCGACCGCGCAGAAAGCCACCCGGCCCACCAAACCCGAGCAGCTCGCCTGGGACGAACTCAAAGCGATGTGGCGCGCCGACGCGCGCGGTCTGGATCTGGACCCAGAAAGCCACCCGGCCCACCAAACCCGAGCAGCTCGCCTGGGACGAACTCAAAGCGATGTGGCGCGCCGACGCGCGCGGTCTGGATCTGGACCGCGACGCGCATTTCGCCGCGCGCGAGGCGCGGCGCGCACAGGCGCGCACCCCCCTGGACCGAGCGCGCATCGCGCACATGGCAGCGCGCATCGACAAGGCCGCGTTCACGCGCGCGGACATGGTGGAGATCGTCGGCGCGCAGCTGCCCGTCGGCGCGGTCGGGGAACCGCGCGCGCTCATCGAAGCGTTCGTCGACGACGTCGGTGTGCGCATCAGCGCGCCGCGCGAAGCGCACCACCGCGAAGGCCACGAGAAGTACACCGTCGACGCGATCATGCTCGAGGAGTCCCGCATCCTCGACATGGTCGATACCTCCGACAACCGCAGTCGTCTCGACGTGCGCGCTGCCGATCTGGGGGACCTCTCCGCCGACCAAGAGCGCGCCATCCGCAACATCGCCGTCTCCCCATTTCTGGTGCAGCCATTGCAGGCCCCGGCCGGTGCTGGCAAAACTCACTCACTGAAAGCGTTGCGCGCCGCCGCACACCGGGCGAACAAAGAAGTGCTCGTGCTCGCGCCCACCGGCAAAGCCGTCGACGAAGCGATGCAGGAGGAAGCCGGCGACCGCGGCCTGACCGTGGCCAAGGCACCGGGCGAACAAAGAAGTGCTCGTGCTCGCGCCCACCGGCAAAGCCGTCGACGAAGCGATGCAGGAGGAAGCCGGCGACCGCGGCCTGACCGTGGCCAAGGCGCTCAANCTCATCGAGGACAACAATCTGGCCATCGACCGGCGCACCGTGGTCGTCGTCGACGAAGCCTCCATGGTCGGCACCCCCGAGCTGAAGAAACTGCTGTCGGCCGCGGTGGCCGGGCGCGCGAAGATGGTGCTCGTCGGGGACCCCTACCAGCTGGCGCCGGTGAAAGCCCGCGGCGGCATGTTCGANCATCTNTGCGGGGACCTGCCCTGGTCGCAGCGCCTGGGCGAAGTGTGGCGGATGCGCAGCGCCGAGGAGCGCGACGCCTCNCTGGCGTTGCGGTCCGGNCACGGCAATCGCCTGCGNAANGCGGTCGGCTGGTATCGCAGTCACGGCCGCCTGCACACCGGCGACCCGATCGCGATGGCCAAAGACGCCGGCGATGCCTACCTGGCTGACCGGGCCGCCGGGAAAGACTCACTGATGGTCTGCGACTCCTGGGAGATGGCCGANACCCGATCGCGATGGCCAAAGACGCCGGCGATGCCTACCTGGCTGACCGGGCCGCCGGGAAAGACTCACTGATGGTCTGCGACTCCTGGGAGATGGCCGANGCGCTCAACCAGCGCGTCCACAACGCCCTCGTCGGCGACGGGCCGTCCGTNCGGGCCGCCCGCGACCAGCGCATCGCCGTCGGCGACATCATCATCAGCCGCGAAAACGACATCAGNATCCCCGTGCACCCCGGGGCCGANCACCCCGTCGGCCAGGCCGTCGACCAAGTACGCAACGGCAACCGGTGGCGCGTGGCCGGCATCGACGAAAAGACNAATCGGGTGGCCGCCGAACGGCTCACCGACAAAGCGCGCGTCCGATCGCGATGGCCAAAGACGCCGGCGATGCCTACCTGGCTGACCGGGCCGCCGGGAAAGACTCACTGATGGTCTGCGACTCCTGGGAGATGGCCGANGCGCTCAACCAGCGCGTCCACAACGCCCTCGTCGGCGACGGGCCGTCCGTNCGGGCCGCCCGCGACCAGCGCATCGCCGTCGGCGACATCATCATCAGCCGCGAAAACGACATCAGNATCCCCGTGCACCCCGGGGCCGANCACCCCGTCGGCCAGGCCGTCGACCAAGTACGCAACGGCAACCGGTGGCGCGTGGCCGGCATCGACGAAAAGACNAATCGGGTGGCCGCCGAACGGCTCACCGACAAAGCGCGCGTCGTCTTCGACGGCGACTACCTGCGCCAGAACGTCACCCTCGGCTACGCGGTGACCGTGCACTCCGCCCAGGGAGTCACCGTGGGCAACAAAACCACTCCCGGTGTGTGCCACTCCATCCTGGCCGACACCTCCAGCCGAGCCATGGCCTACGTCGGCATGACCCGCGCCAAAGACGAAAACCACGCCTACGTNTACCAACGGATCAGCGGCGAAGCCGACCACGAACACTCACGCCTGGTCGCCGGGGCTGACATTCACGTCCTNCGGCGCGGCAACAAATGGGCTGCCGCCCACCACTTCCGCACCATCCTGGCCAACGACGACCGGCCCCGCACCATGCACGCCGAAGCNGAACGCACCGAACGTGACCTACTCCCCCAACCCGTCAGCGACCTGCTGATCGCCCANGAGCAGCGCCGCAGCNCCCGCAGCGCGGTATGGCGCGAACNCAGCGCCGCCGGNCGGGCCGCGGCCNCGGCCTACCAGCGGATGGCCACCGTCGCCGAGACCGTCGCCGAACGCGACCGTGACCGGGGGCGCGACATCGACGGCCTCGAACTCTGATCTGGTGACGCACAGTGCCACCAACGCGCGATAGCGTCAGAACNTGACCGGTTGCTGCGGGGAGCCAGCGGCCAACGACGCAAGGAGTGCACCAGGTGAAGATCACGACCGTGTTGGCGACAACCGCAGCGGCCGCCGGGATCGGTGTCTTGAGCGCGCCNATCGCGCTGGCCGACAACCCCACTCCGAACCTGGTGACGTTGGGGCAGCCNGCCGAACTGATCAACGGGNCGGTGGTGCAGGCCTGGACAATCAGCGGGCTCAAGCCGAGCAGCGACGTCATCCCCTGGCATGTTCGCGGAGCGCTGTGGGAAGCCACCGCCACCAACACGGCGGTCGCGGGCACCGTTCAGCCCATCGTGTCCGACCTCAACGCGCGGGCCCGCAACGGCGACACCTACCGAACGCTNGAAGCCACCGCCACCAACACGGCGGTCGCGGGCACCGTTCAGCCCATCGTGTCCGACCTCAACGCGCGGGCCCGCAACGGCGACACCTACCGAACGCTGTTCCTGGTCGCCACCCCCCAGGGAGTCAACCCGGCCGCGCTCGCCCAAGGCCAGCTGACCTCAGGAAAAATCTACTTCCCTAGTTCCCAAACGAGCGTTGGGATCATCGATTCCTGAGGTCAGCATGTCGCGAACGCGTTCGCGACACACCGGTGTAGATGCGCGACGTATTCGGACCCGGGGAAATAATCAGTCTGGATGGTTGGGCGGTTACCAGCACGGCCGAGTTGTCGCTAGTGGTCGGGTGGGCTGCTCGGCCGATATCGGATGGGGGCGGTCGTGAGCTACCGGAATAAAACCTACGTGGCTTTTGCCAGCGAGGATATTCACTGCTACAGGCTGATGGAGGCCTGGCGGGACAATGACCGTATCGACTTCGACTTCTACGACGCCCACGACCTGTTCATCTCGCGGGATACCAGCCAGCCCGAGACGATCAAACGGAATCTACGTGAGCGCATGAAGAACGCCAAGCAGATCGTCTTGCTGGGAAGCGTAACCGGCCGACAGAAGGGAAGTGATGGTCGGTCGTTCCTCGCGCACGAAGTCAAGGTGGCGATTGAGTTCGACCTTCCGATCGTTATCGCAAATCTGGATGGCAAGCGAACAGTCGATCTATCGGTGATTCCGCAGCCCCTGCTCGATGCGGACTACTACACGATCTCTGTGTCGTTTCAGCCCACTATCATCAGGTACGCACTTGACCAGTACGCACCCGCTTACGCCGCCAGCGGAAAGAGCGGACCGTACCATTACAAGTCCGAAGTCTATTCGGACCTCGGCCTATGAGTACAGCTCTACGGAGCGATTTATTCAATCGGCGATTCCTTGTGCGCACGGCCACAAGGGTTTTCGCGTGGATCGGACTGTGGTCGGCCGGTGGGCAACTACTGGAATGGGCTTTCCATTTTTCCGACCAGCGGTGGTGGTCGCCATCCGTAGTGTCAGTTTCACTATTGGGAATACCGATCGCCATCTGGTCGTCGTGGCCGCGTCCCATCGAGGATGTACGAGACACCCAATACGCGGATCCGAGTCGTCAAAGGCGACCTCTTGGACGAAGAGACCGAGCACTTGGTGATCACAACATGCGACGCCTTCGACACAGCCACCCCGAACATCATCGCCCGCAACAGTCTGCAAGGGCAAGCACTCGAACGAATCTACGACAACAACATCTCGCGTCTCGACGGTGATCTGGTTGCAGCACTTAGTAACACCGAGCCTGCTGGTGATGTAGCAAAGGAAGGGAAGACCGTTCGCTACCCGTTGGGAACTGTGGCGACGATCGACCATCCAGGACGCAAACTGTACTTCGTTGCAGTCACCAGAATGGACGAGAACAACAACGCGCAGGGAACTCCCCGACGGGCTTTGGATTAGTCTGAACCGACTTTGGGTAGCGATCGCGCGTTCGTCCAACGGCCGAACAGTCTGCATGCCCGTCATCGGTGGCGGGATGTCCCGCATGTCGAGCATCGTTCCGACTCAGGACTCACTGCGTTTCACCATCTTGTCGTTCATGTTCGCATCCAGGAAAAACCTCGTGTGCAGTGAGTTGCGAATAGTAATGCGCCCCGAGGACTACGAAAAACTGGATCGGCTTGAGCTGCAGTCATTTCTAACATCGCTCAAGCCATCATGAGCGGCGAGTCGGCGCTCGATATTCCCGACAACGCGGCGTGCGCCTTTTGCGATTACCTCTCAGGGAGGCGCCCATTCACGGTAGCCGCCCGAACCGATGAGATCGCCGTATTGGTAACACGCGAGCAGCGCGGGCTGCCGCACCTATTGGTGGTTCCCACAACGCACAGAGAGACGATCGTGGACCTACGTGACAGCGAAGTCGTTGCCTTGGCGATCGGTGTGCGTGCCGCGGCTCGGGCAATCGACGACGCCTACCAGCGGCCGGGAATCGCCGATCAGACGATCGCCCACGTGCATTTCCACGTGGCAGGGACCCTTCCACCTGAGTTTGGACATTTTGCTTAGTACCCAGGGTTGTAGCCGAGATCGGTGAGGATCTTGTGTTCGGTGTCGGGGATTTCCGGTGGGAAGGTCTGTGTGGCGCCGTTGATGGTGATGGTCGCCGAGCGCAGCGGGCGCAGTTGCTTGACGACTTTGGCGATGGACAGGCCGGTGCGGGATTGGATGGCGTGGGAGACCGCCAGGGCGGTGAACACGATGGTCAAGTGGGCCTCGATGGCATCGCGCATGCGGTTGAACATGGGTCGGGCATCGAGGTCGGACTTGGACATCCGAAACGACTTCTCGACGTGCCAGAGGTCGTGGTACTTAGCGATGACCTCGGCGGCCGGCATCACCGTGACCGGCACGTTGGTCACGTAGCCTTTGAGTCCGACCAGGGATTGAGCGCGGGCCAGGCTGGCCTCGTCGACCGCACGGTCGTCGCCTCGGGTCTTGACGAATCGTGCTGTCTTGGCTTTCTTCTCCCCGGAGACGATCGCCCGGGCCCGGGCTTCCTGAGCCGCGAGGGTTTTCTGGTCGCGGCGGGCTCGTTTGGCCGAATACGACCAGATCGCCCGCCACGCCGCGGTGTCGCTGTCGGGATTCCAGACCGGTTCGGCACGCAACTTGGTGGTGTTGACCTTGGTGTTGCCGTGCCGCGGCGTCACGGTGTCGATGATCTGTCCGTCGGTGAAAACATCACCGTTCCAATGGAAGTGGGACTCCAGATCTCCGGGTGCCTTCGTCCCACGGGAACCGACGATAAACGACAGCCCCACCTCATCGAGCGCAGCGAGGTTCGATGCCGAGAGCATCCCGGCATCAGCAGCCACCACCATCGGTGTGCCTTCAAGGTTATGGCGGGCCAGAAAGCTGGTGACAATCGGTACGATCGTGGTCGTCTCGGCGGTGTTGCCTTCGAAACAGCCGATTTCCAAAGGGAATCCGCTGCGGTCCACCAGCAGACCGACAACAATTTGAGGATCGACCCGCCGTTCCTTGGAGTAGCCGATCCTGCGCAGCGAATCCTCGGATTCGGCTTCGAAGTACAGGGTCATGACGTCGTACAAAATGAGGGACAGGCCGCCGCAGTCGGTGGCGTAGGCGAAGCATTTCTTGGCGATCGCGTCACGGTGACCATTGGCGTGGATCTTGCGGACATGGCGGTCGATGGTCTTGTAGGACACCACCTGGGCGCCCAGATCGGACAGCACCCGCGATGCGTCGAGCTTGCTGGTTGGTTCGACGATCCGGGCGATCACCAAATCCCGGAACACCGCATCGCCGACGGTATCGAACCCGAGCCAGTCATACACGTGGCCGAGGGTGTCGTAGAGCAGACGCGAGCTGGCTCCGAGCGTGCGCCCTGGGGCCACGACCGGGGCCGGCGCCGAGGGCCGGGACTGTTCGGCGATCAACGCCTGCTTACGGAAATCGGCGACATCGGCCATCGATTGGGCGGGGGTGTCAGATGGTCTGTGTAAGTCCTGACGGAAGGATCTCAGGACATGGCTACTGGCAAGGACGAGGATTTCCAGTTGGACGAGGTGGTCTCCACTAAGGAGATGGCCGAGGCTCTTCGGGCGTCGGGCGCGGTGGACGATTTGCTGGCTCAGATCGACACCGGCGAGGTGGCGCTGACCGGTGAGGGCGGCTTGCTGCCCGGGTTGATCAAGCTCGCCCTCGAGCGTGGGCTGGCTGCTGAGCTGACCGATCACCTCGGCTACGAGAAGGGTGATCCGGCCGGTCGCGCGCTGCCCAACGCCCGTAACGGCAGCTCTCCCAAGACCGTGCAGACCGAGGCCGGCCCGGTGCCTTTGGACGTCCCGCGCGATCGTGAGGGCTCGTTCACCCCACGGCTGGTGCCCAAGGGTCAGCGCCGCATCGGCGGGCTCGACGATATGATCATTTCGCTGTATGCCGGCGGAATGACAGTGCGCGACATCCAATTTCATCTTCAGTCGACGCTCGGAACCGAGGTCTCGCACGAGACGATCTCCAAGATCGTCGACGAGATCTCCGAGGCCGTGCTGTCCTGGCAGCACCGGCCGCTGGACGCGCTGTATCCGGTGATCTACCTCACGCGATCGTGGTCAAGGTCAAAGACGGCGGCCATACCCGCAACAAGGCTGCTCACATCGCCGTGGGCGTCGATATGGCCGGGATCAAGCACGTCCTGGGCATCTGGGTCCAGCAGAACGAAGGCGCCTCGTTTTGGGCTTCGGTCTGTGCTGATCTGGCCAATCGGGGTGTGCGCGACGTGCTGATCGTGTGCTGTGAATCGCCCTGGTTCTGCCGGAGGCTCAGGCTATTGGATTTCGACCAGGGGCTGGTCGGTCCGTTGTGCATCGTAGAACGCGGCTTCGAACTCGGTGGGCGGAATGTNCCCGAGGTAGCTGTGTAGCCGCGCGGTGTTGTTCCAGTACACCCAGCTGAGGGTGGCCAGCTCGACGTCCTCCACGGTCTTCCAGGGTCCGCCCCGGGCGGGACCGTAGATCAGCTCGGCTTTGTAGTAACCGTTGACCGTCTCGGCCAGCGCGTTGTCGAAGCTGTCACCGACGGACCCGATCGAGGGCAGCGCGCCGATCTCAGCGAGCCGTTCGCCGTAGCGGACCGACGTGAACTGCGATCCGGCATCGGAGTGACAACGCAAGCCCGGCAGTGTGTTTCCGCGCGACCAGCGGGCCATCTCCAGCGCGTCGAGCACCATGGTGGTGCGCATGTTCGACGCCACACGCCAGCCCACGATCGTCCGGGAGAACGCATCGACGATGAAGCAGACGTAGGCCACTCCGGCCCAGGTCGGCACATACGTCAGGTCGGTCACCCACAACTGGTTCGGCTCGGTGGCGCTGAACTTACGCCCGACCAGGTCGGGATGGCGCGCCGCGGCCGGGTCGGCTGTGGTGGTCTTGACCCGTTTGCGTCTCCGCACGCCCTCGATCCCGAGGCTGCGCATCAGGCGTGCGACCTGGTCACGGCCGACGTCGTGGCCGGCACGACGCGCGGCTTTCCACAGCTTGACTGCGCCATAAACGCGGTAGTTGTCCTCCCAGAGCTTCTGCAGCGCCGGCCCCAAAACGGCATCGCGGCGGGCCCGGGCCGACGGTGGCCGGGTCGTGGCGTCGTAATAGGTGCTCGGGGCCATCGACACCCCTGCGCTGCGCAGGACGGTGCAGATGGGCTCGACCCCGAACTCGGCCCGATTGGCGTCGATGAAGGCGACTATTTCTTGTGTTGGCGGTCGAGCTCCGCCCCGAAGAAACTCGCTGCTCTCTTCAGGATCTCGTTGGCCCGCTTGAGTTCTCGGTTCTCCTGCTCGAGCTCCCGAAGCCGCGCAGATTCGGCGGTCGACACCCCGGGTGTCAAGCCTTCATCAATATCGGCCTGGCGCACCCAAGTGCGGACAGACTCCACCCCGTAGCCGAGCTGGTTCGCCACCCTCTGCACCGTGCCCTGCGCGCTGCCCAACTCCGCGCGCAGCGCCCGGACCATCCGTACCGCCGCGGCCTTCTCCTCCGCGCTATAGCGGCGGGTCGTGGGCTTCCCAGCAGACTGTTCCTTCGGCATACCTGCATCCTCGTTTCCAAGGTCAGGAGCCTCCAGGATTTCCAGGGCGATTCACTATAGCGGCGGGTCGTGGGCTTCCCAGCAGACTGTTCCTTCGGCATACCTGCATCCTCGTTTCCAAGGTCAGGAGCCTCCAGGATTTCCAGGGCGATTCAAGCACAGCCGGGGATTTTCGATGAGCGCCGTCACGAGTTCTTGAGAAGTACGGGACCCACGATAAAGACAGCGGCGAACTGGTAGACGACTCCCCGAACGGGAGCGAGGCGTTCGATCAATCCCTGCCCACGGAGACCGGCTATCCGGAGTGGCTCGCCAACACCATGCTCAAGTGGTTCCCGAAAGACCTAATCAAGAAGTACGGCGGACATACAAGCTTCAGTGTTGCTAGCGACGACTCGCTGTACCTGCTGGCTGAGTACGCCAACAGATCGCCGCCGATCTGCGGGCGCGAGGGCACACTGTCGAGCCTTCTCCAGTCAACCTCATCTGAGGGCGTCTGACGCCGCTGCGTCGGGAATGCCGTTCAATCGGTACCGGCTTGGAATACTGGCGGCACGACCGGGCACTGAAGGGGGCCAAACGACGTGGCAAGGGCCAAGAAGGTCAAGACCGATACGAGGTCGCTCGAGCAACGACTCTGGGCGGCCGCGGATGAGCTGCGCGGCAATCAGGAGCCGTCGGAGTACAAGCACGTCGTCCTCGGCTTGGTGTTCCTGAAGTACATCTCCGACCGCTTCGAGGAGCGGCGGCTTGCGATCGAGGCGGCGCTGGCGGACCCCGACTCCGACGACTACATCCCCAATGAGGCGCGGCGGGCGAAGTTCATCGAGGACCGCGACGAGTACACCAGCCACAACGTGTTCTGGGTGCCGCCGCAGGCCCGCTGGCAGCACATCCAGGATCGCGCCAAGCTGCCCAGCGTCGGCCAGGACATCGACACCGCGATGGACCTGATCGAGAAGGAGAACCCCAGCCTCCGCGGCGTGCTGCCGCGCAACTACGGGCGCGAGGGACTCGACAAGGAACGTCTGGGCAGGCTCGTTGACCTCATCGGAAGCATCGGGTTCACCACGACCGACGACCACGGCTCCGACGACGTGCTCGGGCGCGTCTACGAGTACTTTCTCGGCCAGTTCGCCGGCAAGGAGACCGGCAAGGACGCCGGCTCGTTCTATACCCCGCGGTCGGTGGTGCGCACCCTCGTCGAGATGTTGGAGCCGTTCAAGGGCCGCGTCTACGACCCGGCGTTTATGCGAAATTTTGATGTCTCACGAGACAGTTTCATTAGGCGGGATTGCTTACTCGCAGCCGCCTGACTCTGGGTGGTCCCGTTCACTTGGTGAACTCGCTGATCAATTTCGCAAGCTTCTCGCCATTGCGTTGCTTGACCTGCGTCCAACGTTGCGGCGTGATCGCATCACCATCGGCGCCAAAGTCACCGGAAATAAGTTGCCCGAGTGGGACCCCCAACCGATCTTGCATCGCTCTCGCATAGGCCCAAGGACTGCTGCTATCAGAGCCCAGGCTGTACCAAATGGCGATAGGGTCAGCCGCGTCACCACCGCCATGGCGCGACGCGGCACAGCCAGCGCCAATCGTCTCGCGAACCAAGGCAGTGAATCGTTCGCGCAAGCTATCGGTGGACTGCTTCTGTTGTAGTGCTGCCAACTGATTCTCGTAGTCTCGGCGGCTTTCGATCGCCGCGAAAGACTTTGATGCAGCCAGTGTTTCAGCTTCACCACGAGCTGTCGGGGGGCCAAGTTGGTCGACCTCGACGAGACCTGTGACTAGCGTTGGCGGTGTCCGATCCGCTCGAACCGCTACGGCCGGCCCATCGTCGCCGGGAGAGAGAACCAGCGCAGTGTCGTCGGGAAGGTGATCCCCGGCGTGCTGATCCAAGACTTGGTAAAGCCGCGGGTGGCCATATGTACCTAGCGCAGTCCATGCCTGAGGGTCGCGTGAAGCGCGGGATGGCGTCCAGGTAACAGGCCGGTCCATATCATCAAGCACCGCTGCGAACCGATCGACTAGTACATCTCTAAGGTCCGCGTGCGTGACGGGCGATGGTGGATGCCCGGGCAACGGCATAGGATCTTCGGCCAGGGTGTCCAATCCGTGGCTGTCGCCATGGTCCAAACGGTGGATAAGTTGTTTCACCGCTTGCTGTTGCGCTGCTAGGCGTTCGCTCCTCGGTGCCTGAAAGATCCGTCGGAATGCCTGTTCTGTGGCGCCAAGAATGGGTTGAAGGCTTCCTAGTAGGCCGCTGAACACGTCGATGCGGTTGGCAAGGGCCTGGTATACGGTCTCCTCCACGGTGTTGGGGATGAAGTAGCTCCGGATTCGTACGACCGCAGCCTGCTGGCCTAGGCGGTCGATTCGGCCGATGCGTTGTTCTACCCGCATGGGGTTCCATGGCATGTCGTAGTTGATCAAGTAGCTACAGGTCTGGAGGTTTAGTCCTTCGCTGGCGGCATCCGTGGCCAGTAGGACGGTGATGCGCCGTGCACGAACTTCTTCGACGAGGTCGCGCTTCGAGATGTCGACCCAGCCGTCGAGTTCTCGAAAAATCTTGCCGCCGGCGCCGGTAAAAGTAGCCATCTGGTACCGGTACGCGCCACTAAGCCGTTCGCGCAAGTCTTCCAGGGTGTCTGCGAACTGGGTAAACACGATGGTGGATCGGCCTACATCGCGAGACTCGTTCAGATCCGTAAGCAGTCTGTTGAACTTTGAGTCGGTTACATAGTTCATTCGTTCGACGTAGCCACGGATTTCAGCAATTTCTTCGGCAGTCAGCGGTAGCGCTTGGCTCTGGTTGATCGTTCCGGATGGGGTCGTCTGGATCTCTTCATCGTCGACTTCGTCTAGAAGGTCATCGTCAAGCAAGAGCTCTTCATGATCGAGGCGGCGGGTAAGGGTCTTGCGAATGGCTGCCCACGATGATGTCAATCGCCGTCGGTAGACGGTCAGGATGAATCCTGCGCCTTTGGTGGTGCCATGCGCCAGCATTAGTCGATCAATGAGTTCATCCAGCTGGTCGTACAGTTTTTGCTCTTCATTGCCGAAAGGAATGACGACCGGCAAAGGATCACGATCAGCAAGTTTTTCGGACAACAGCCCCAAATCTCGGTAGATCTTGAGAGTTTGTCGGCTGTGTCGTGTGACGAGCCGACCGACCGGCCCGATGTTGCGAATCCAGTTGCGGAGCGCATCAATTCCATTGGCATCGAGCGCATTAACGATTTCCGATGCCGGTAGTTGACCCGTCCCGAATCGCTCGATCCTTGCGGCCGCGATGGCTCCCGCAGTGCGTCTGATCTCTTCCAGTAATGCTTGATCGGCGGCGGTCCGTGGTAGGCAGGCAGTTTCACGCAAGGCTTGATCGAGCCAGTCCCACGATATGCGTGCGACATCCTTCTTTCCGAGTTCGTGAAAGAATCGGTTGAAGGCATCGCGATCAGACAACGTTCCTTGAAGTCCGACGTGCACGAGCAGGTCTCGGAGCTCTACTGGGTCGATTTGCATTGGCGTGGCGGTCAACAACCATAAGGCTCGGGTAGCACCCCTATCTGTCAGTTGGTCAAGCAACTCCAACAGTCGGCCGGGCCGATATCGGTTCTCGGCCATGTGGGTTCGCCGAGCGTGGTGTGCTTCATCAACCACGATCAGGTCGTAGGGAGCAGCCCCAAGAATGAGGCGCTGGTGCTCCGGGCGGCGAGCGAGGTGGCTAGATGCAATCAGCAGCGGGTGTTCGGCGTACGGGTTGGCGCCTACACCGCGAACATCCGAAGGATGGGCTCCATAGACCTTGTTGGCGTCCAGCCGTGGAACCCAGAGCCCGAACTTTTCAAAGAGCTCGTCCTGCCACTGCCGACAGACGTTCGCCGGTGCAAGGATCAAAGCGCGACGGACCCGCCCATCGAGTACGAGACGCCGTAACGAAATACCTGCGCTGATCGTCTTTCCCAGACCGACCTCATCGGCCAGTAGCCACGACCGGGGATAAAGGCCAGCTAGGCGTTCGGCGACCTGGCGCTGATGAGGGAACAGCTCGAGGCCAATCGTCGCTTCTGCCAGAGATTCTGCACCGACCAAGCGCGGAGCGATTCGCATGTACCGTGCGACGACAGCGTCCACCCCCATCGGGGGCGGCTCCTCTATGTCTCGAGTTTCCGGCGGGTTGTTAGGAGCAATACTAAGGAGTTTGTCCCGAGCTGCGGTCGGTAGCGGATACACCCTGAAACCAGATATATGGCCGGCCCAGTGCTCATCGAACTTGTTGGCCCAGAAGCTGAAGTAGCCCGAACTAGCCCCCCACGAGCTATACACCGAGAACGACTCGAAGTTCTTTGTCCATGCTGTGGCCGACTCATTTATCGAGCCTTGGAACGCTACTCCATCACCTTGGTCATCCCGGAGGATTCCGATCTTCTCGTGGAAGTAGGGATCTTGCGTACCGCCGACGATCGGGTCTCCATTGGCATCCACCGCGATCGCAATGCGCACCTCAAGACGACCCTGTTGCGCTAGCCACGCGAGCACTTGCAGACGGTTCTGGTCAACCTCGCTATCAGTCACCAGCCGATCGGCCAACCGTTGCGCAAACGAACCCTCGAGCGAACTTCGCCCGAGTAGCGCTTCACGGTCTAGCTCCGTGATCTCGGCCCCGCACAACAGACGTAGTTGGCCGCCACCATTGATGAAACGGGAGAGCCCCCGGGCTGCCACACTCAGGGCTGACGAACGGAAATAGCCGACTGAACGGTCATAGGAGATCGCCCGTGACAGAGCCGGAACGTAGAAGATCTCCAGAACCCTGTCGCTGGAGTCGTAACCCGGCTGCAAGTCGATGCCGCGCAGACCCGGACGGCCAGTTTCCCCCTCACTTTTGAGTTCCAATGTCACTCTGCGCCCTCGGTGGCCTCTTCTTCCTCGTAGCCGAGCTGGCCAGGCACGCTAAACCCAAGTTCGCCGTCGATCTCAAACAGACCCTTCGGCGCTTGAGTAGCGGTCGAATCAACGGGGACCGGGATTTGGTCGAACAAGGCGGTACGAAGGCTGTCAAGAATCCGAGCCTCTGGACGGAGAAACTGTCCCTTGTCCTTAACGCGAGGGATCGCGGTAAGTGCGGCCTGGAGCAGATCGGCGAAGCGCGTGTCTTCACCCATTCCTGTCCGAGCAAGCCATGCCCGCGCCGCAGGGAGGCCGTCCTCGTCATAGATCAACATGAGAACGTGCAGCCGGTCGATCCAATTTGTAAACGACGATGCGTCGGGATCGAGACCGCCAGCAGTTCGGCGTTGGGCCGGTGTCAGTAAGGTCACCGAACCACTTGTAGCTTTGACGATCTTGTCGCGGCGGGAGAGATCTTCGAACTCGAGGTGAGTGGCGATACAAAGTTTGCGGGCCTCATCGAATGGGAACTCGGCAGCTCGAAAGTCGCTCCACGCCAGAAGATACCAATCGGTCACTCGGTCAAACTCGACATCACGGCCTCCGAGTAAGCCACGTTTTTTCAGGCTCGCCACTCGTTCACGTGCTAGATCAAGCGCCGCATCGGGGCGCAAGACCTCAGGTTGCCCATCGGCACTCAACTCACCGGAGTAAACCGGCCAACTATCAGAGAGAACCGATAGCACAGGTCCGTAGGTTGCGATCGTCAAGTCGACGCCGGTAATACCCTCAGCTGCGAACCGTGAGGCGGCTTGCTCTGCTGCACGTTCCACATCGGAACGAATGTCGGCCCAGTAGGCCGGTGCACTAGACAGCCGTTTCCGGCAAGCTAGGAATATCGTCGAGGCCGCGGCATTCTTCTTGGCTTGATGGAGTGAGTGCTCACTTTCGGTATGAACAGGCCATGACGCACCTATAGAAAACCCCGCGTCGAGTAGCGCCGCCCCCAACGTGTCCCACGCATCAACTCTTTTGTGCGTGAACATCACTGTCAGCACGCCGGCTGGTTTCAGGACGCGGTGTGCCTCGCGGAAGGAGGCTGTCAACAACTGCTCGTAGCGTTCATCAGCGAGTTCGTCGGCTGTCTTGCCGTCGGCTGGGCGGCGTTTTCCGCGTTTGGCCGGGGCAGCAACGTCTTTGAATAGAGCTCGATTGGCGACAGCCTCATCCTGTTTGTCGGTGATAACTAGGTCGGTGAACTCAGGCCAGGTGTCGCCGAGAGACCGCTTCAGCCATACGTAGAAGTAGTCGGAACACTCGGCGTACATGACGTTGTCGTAGTAGGGCGGATCAGTAACCACAGCGTCAATAGACGCGTCAGGAAGTGGAATCTGGGTAGCCGAACCTCTCAAAACAACTGCCTCGGCACGACGCTCCTCAAGACCGAGCAACTCTGGCTGATACGCGAGTTTCGCGATGCCTTCGTAAGCATCGACGACCTGGGAGACGGCCCATGGGAAAAGCGAATGCGCCGCGTCAAACTCCGCGAACGACCACTTATAGGCGAAGTCGTGTCGATCAAAGGTGTTTCGAACCGTGGTTCGCGATGAATGCCAGCTGCTCAGCATCCCGTTGTAGTCGCAAGCCTTATCAAGGGCGAGAGCCAGATACAAGCCGAGCGACCGCGCATGGTCATCCCCAAGCTGTGCGCGCGCTTCGCCGACTAGCTTCCGCAGCTCATCCAGAGCTGTGACATTGGAGAGCAGCTGGCGGGGCGCGAACATATCGGACCATCTGGTCAGGCCCATATCCACACTGCGTTTCGTCTCTTTACCTTCGAAGATCGGCTCGTTGGGTACAAGATCCTGAATCTCCCAGGCTGGACGGAACTTTCCTAGGTCGCGTTCAGCCGCAGCGGCCGCTTCCACATCGGCCTCTGACGGGATCCGGAACTGACGGCCAGCCACTCCACTTCGGTTGATGACGACCGCCAGCAGCATCTGCCCGATTCGATGCTCAACCCCCATCTGGCGGATGTAGTCACCCGAAAAAGTCTCACCTGTCCAGATGCTCTCTGCGCCCCCCCGCTTGTATGTCGACCGACTGCCCCATTCGGCCGCTTCGCGTCCTTCTACGATCCGGAGCCCGTACGTTCCACTGTTCCTGTCGACTTCAAGGGCAACCGCAATTTCGCGTCCGGCTTTTCCGTGGGCAAGCCAAAAATCCGGCGACAGTGGAGTCGGGCGGCCAGTAGTTGGACATGGAACAGTGTGTGCCCAGACGTACGCAATGATCGACTCTGCTGGATTGCGCGGGAAGTACTCGGCGAGCCGATTCTCCACGTTGCTTGCCCACTTCGCCCCCCAGTCCTCGATCACTTTTGCGAAGGACGGCCCGAGCTTCGCTGGAAGGGATACTGTTCCCTTCAAGATCGCAGTCGCGACGGGGTTCAGTTCGTTCGAAATCGTCTCGAACCCGTAGCGCGCCGCCTCGAAAGGTATTGATCCTCCGCCACCGAATGGGTCCAGAACGACGGGAGTGTCGCTGCCATCTGACCGGAGAGCTGCCAGTTGGTGGGCAAGCTTCAGGTCTTCTTCGCTGGGGCTGAGGGTAAAGGCTCGCGGGTACCCATAGCCATTGCCTTCAAGTTTGATGCCAGCGGCATTCGCGGCCTTGATTGCTGCCCTACCCGCTACAGGGTCACCGAGAATCCCTAGTGCTCTGAGATACCAAGACCTGTACGCGTTCTCGCCGCCCGGAAACCGGTTCTTAAGCTCTGTGAGGAGTTTGGCGGTCTCTTCGTCCCGTTCCGCTTCCTTTGTGCTCGGCCACGCTGGGAGCAGTGAAGCGAGTACGGCAGCGCGGCTAGCGGTGAGCGGCCGGCGGGCCCACCAGACATGGAGAAAGTTGAGTGGTGGTAGTGCGCTGGAGGCTCCACGCTCACGCATACTCTCAGCGCCGATAGCGGCAGCGGGAAGCCACTGCTCGATCAGCGGGCGCTTCACTTGCCAGCTCCGTCCAGCAGAACCCTAAGGGCTTTGAGGCCGTGGCGGCGTTGGCTTTGCGCATGCCAGTAGCTGGCTTCTTCGCGACTCATGTGAGCGATCCCTCCTGCAACACTCGTGACTCGGTCAATACGACGTAACGGCTTGATGGCCCGCAGTAAGAGTTCGGCATGAGCTCCGAGGGTTGGAGAAAGTTCGAACGCTTGTGGAGACGTCCATTGCCTACCGCGCAGTGCCGCCGCGCGGAATATTTCCTGCAACGGAGCGACAACGTGAGCGGCCTGATAGCCCTTGACCCGGATCACTCTTTGTGCACCTTCAAGGTCGGTGACATCGATTTCAACAGCGATAACGCGTCCCTCGTCGTCGCGCACGAGAAGGCATGTGTAGCGTTCGGCCCGACTCACCCTGTTGCCTCAGTGTTTACGGCGATCGAGCATTTCGTCGGCCCAGTATCTGTTGCAGCTTGCGCAATAGCGTTGACTGCATCACCGGAAAGTTGGATGGGCTCCTCCCAACGAGCAGTTACCGAAGCCTTCAGCGTTGCTTGCCGCGGCCCTAGAAGCTGCTTAAGCGCCTCTCGCAGTGGCGCGTAATCCGTTGGAGTGCCGTGAAACCGGATTTGCACGGAATCGTCGGGATCGGTCAGAACTATTGTGGCGTCGACGTCGTAACGAAGTGTCACCCCGAGGGTGCCGGGATTGACCACCGTGTGCAGCCTCGTCAGCTCCGTGCCTGCGCCGGGGCCGACGTGATCGATGGTAACGCTGATCTGTTTCAGATCATGTCGGCCCGCCTCAGCGGCGCTCGCGCGTGCGTCCGCGAATGCTTTACCGGCCGAGCCCACCCCCGTAAACAGCGTGCCAGGCGCGGGAGGAGGAGGCGTTACAGGGCCGCCGCCGCCACCACCACCGCACGTTGCGCCTGGATGACTAGCACCACAGAAAGGACACACCAATTCTTTGGGCGGAGGCGCCGAGCCCGGCGGATAGATGAAGGTATCTTCCGCCAAGCGGACAGCGGCATTGGGGCGGTCTTTGGTAGCCCATCCCTCATCTCCACGTTCCGGATCGTGGTACTCCCACACTCCATTACGGACGCCAGCCCCGACGAGCGCGACCAGTTGCGCGCGGTCGAGCACCATCTTCAGGTCGGTGCGCCGAGCGAATGCACGGATCAGTTCCTTTGTTGGCTGCGCCTTTTGGAGCAGTTCTCCAAGTTTGGTTTTTACATAGCCGGGGTCGAGCGGTTTGGAACCAGCCGTGAGTGTCTTATCCATGGTGGCCAACCGGTCGAGGATGGCATCAGTCTGGTTTGGGCGCGCGGAGGCCTGGGTGACGACGTCGAGTTCGATGGATTCCAACCCACTGCCAGTCGGCGCATACAGAATGTTCACATGGTTGCAGACGGCGATCTGGGCGAGCATGTCGAATTCTTTGCGCCTGTTCTTGAGCTCTTCCCGCTTTTCAGGGGTTAGTGCCGCAAGCACCTCCGGATTGCTGTCCAATGCGGCCAGGGCGAGCCGAGTCCGAACTGCGCGCACCATTGCGTCGTGGGTGGCCTGTGAGGGTGCAAGGATGACTAGCCGGTTGCGGTACTCGCGAATGCCACCCGAAGGGGTGCGATCCCACAACTCCTTGATTTTTGTGGGAATGGTGCCGTGAGGGTCGACGCCGCGAGCGTCACCGAATTCATCCCAATGCACGATTACCAGCCAGGCGTCCTCGTCGCTGTCGGGGACCTTAGCGTCCTCCCAGGCCCGCTTGACCTTGAGAGCGGCGTCCTTGAAGCGTTGAGCCAAGATGCTGGTCGCTTCAGTGCGCGCCTTGGTGATGCTGATCTCGGCCTCGGCCTCTTGGATCAGCTTGACCAGCGACGCCTCCGTTGAGAACCGGAACCCGCGTATGTCTGCGTGCAGGTACCAGCAAGCACCTTCGAGGACATCCAGAGATCGCTGGATGAGGTTCGGGTCGTCACCGGGTGCGAGGGTGGCCCCGTAAAGCTCCGAGGCGGGAACGCCCGGCACATCACGAGTGAGGGAGTAGAGATAGATGCCGGTTGCTAGGCGGCGTGCGTAGTTGGTCCCCATCTGCTGGACGATCACATCCGCGTGGGATAGTTCGCCACCTTGAGTAGCGATATCGGCACGAATAACGGGCTCGTAGGCCGCGCGCTCGAGCCGACTCGACAGTTCCTCCGCGATCACTTTGTCGGCGAGGTTGACGTGGTGAATGTGGATGAGCTGAGTGCCGTCTGGCTTGTTGTGCCAAAGGTCGCGAACGACACGAGCAAGCAACCGCAGCGCACCGCGGGTGCGCTGGAAATTGGGGATGGTCGACAACCGTTTGTCGAGGACCCGAATGAATGCCGGGTGGAAGGGGTAGGTGTTAGCCACCTCAGAAGACCACCCCGCGGTGGTCATAGCTTCAGGCAGGTCGAGGCCGCTATTGAATGCAGCTTCGGCAGCTTCAGCGTAGTCCTGGGCGACACGACCGGCGACGCCAGCCGGAATGGGCTCGAATAGCCGTCGGGCGAGGATTTTCGGGAGGTCCGCTTCGCCGCTAGGGCGCAGCACAAGTTCCTTGCGCGCCATGAGTTCGCGCGCTTCATCGATCGCTGTTAGGACGTCGGCGGTGTTCTCTCCAAAAGCGTCGGTAAGTCCAGTCGTCGTAATGACCAGTGCCGCCTGCGGGAGGGCGTCGACGGCTTCCATCAACGCCATGAGGAACGCGGTGGTCTGGCCCGCCAGAGTCGTCTTACCGACTTCCACGCCTTTGGCGACGGCATAGTAGCGGGCGATTTCGTCGATGAGGACCAGGGAGGGCTCGTCACCAAGTAGGCGCTTGATTGCGTCCGAACCAGGAGCAGTCAGAGCCTCGTCGTCGGACCTCACAATCTCGTATCCGGTCTGACCGCTCAGCTGCAACGCCAGGTAGCCCCAGATCGTCTTGGCCGCGACGCCATCAATGGCCGGGAAGGTCGATGCGCCGGCGCTGGTACCTACGAACACACCGACGTGCTTGATAGGGCTCTTGGGGAGCAGTGTGGCATCCATCAACTCGGCGGCTTGGTCGGGTCGCAGCCCTCCACGTACGGCGTGATACAGGGCGATCAGGTTGTGAGTCTTGCCCCCGCCAAGGTTCGTTTCTAGTCGGATCACGCTGGCGGCATCGGGGCGTCCACCCGTCACCCGCCCGATTGCCTCATTGAGCAGCGACTTTAGCCCGCCAGACGGGTAGGTGGACGCGAAGAATGCGGTCGGATCCCCGTAGGCTTCGGGCGCAGTTCCCGAAACCACCTCTTCGAGACTGGCGGCAAACCTTGCCTCAGTTAGCTCGCCGTCCAAAACGTCGGACCGAGGTCTGACATCGTCAAATAAGCTCACGTTTGCGCCTCCTTCTGACCGGTCACCCTAGCCATTCAATCCGACAGCTATCGGCTCTTCGATCCGGCATCCGATGTTTTGCTCGCACATGAGACGCGGCGTGCGGACAACCTCACACCCCGACGCTCTACGCAACGGCACCATACTCAACCGCAGACCCCCGACAGATTCGATCAAGAGCCCGCTTTCGGCCTGATCGCTGGCTCGCACCGGGTACAAGCGTCAACGAGACCGCTGCCTACCTGGAGAGCGGCCTTTCCGGAGAGGCGTCACGGTGCCGGTTGGGTTCTCACCTCGGGCAGAGCGTAGCTGGGCGCTGAGTTCGGCGATCACAGTTACGGCAGCCTTGTTCCGGCGTTCGAGGTCGGCGTTGTGGTCGCGCAGCTTCGTGATCGTCTGCCGAAGTTTGGTGACCGTTTCCTCCAGTCCGACGAGCTTGGAGTCGCGGGGTGCTGTTTGCGAGTCGACGGCCGCATTCCAGTCGGCGATCACAGCGGTGGCGCGGTTCATGGTTGCGCGACTGATGCCGGCTTCGGTGTGCAGGTTGGCTTTGGTGAGGCGGCCGTCGGTCCGTTTGGCCTTCCCCGCGAGGAGGCGCTCCATGGCATCGCGAAGCTTCTTCTCGGTCGCCGGTCCAACGTTGGTCACTTCGGCTCCTGTCGGGTGATCTTGCGAACGTCGGCGAGCTGGGTTTCGAGGCGCTCGCGGTGCACGGCCGCCATCTTTTTGTCCTTGAGCTTGTCGATGAGGTCGGATTCCTCGTTCAGCCAGATGGGCAGGTGTTTGTCGGTGATGACCGAGTTTCGGCAGGTGGAAGGGTGGCACATGCTGGGGATCGGACCGCCGGCCTTCACGGTGTCCGTTGCGCCCTCCAGGCACAGGGCCTTGGATGGGTCGCCGAGGCAGTGATTGAGGGTGCCCAATCGGATGGTTGCGAATTCGTCCCGCAGTAGGTTGCGCAGCATGCGGTCGTCGCCTTTGTTCACTGTGGTGTTGGCACGGTGGGTGACCTCGGCGAGCCCGTTGACGAATAGCGTTGCGCCGGGGCCACGGGCGGTGCGTTCTCCTTGGTCGTGTCGTGCCCAGTCTGCGACGAGTTCGCCAGCGGCAGCTTCCTTCTCCTGGTGTTCGAATTCCCTGGCCCATTCGGGGGTGGGTGCGCCGTAGCCGCTAGTGGTGGCGTTCGCCAGCGCACGGATAGTGTTGTGCTTCAGTGTGATTCCGAGGGCGATCTCGCCGTCGGGCTCGTTGGCGGTGATCACGGCCATGGTGCGACGGAACATGTGTGGAGCAAGAGGCGTGGCCGGGATTGGTTCGAGTCCGGTGTGGGCCGAGTGCTCGTTGACCCACGTGACGAACGATCGGATCTGCTCGTATTGGTCGAACCCTTTTAGGTCGCGGAGAGAACCCTTTTGCGCTGTTCCGAAGAGCCGGTTCTCGTCGAGGGTGATCTGTTCCGCGACTTTCAGCGCTCGGACGACGGGTTCGCTGACCCACCAGCGTTGAGGAGTTCCACCGGCGGGCTGCATCTTATGCAGAGTGCTGGTGACTGCGGGTGCACCGTAATGGGTTGCGAGGGAACCGGTCGGGATGCTCTGGACTTCGCTGTCGCGCATCATCGTCATGATCGCCACGAAGATATAAGCGGCGTTGCGCAATTGGGTGAGTTCCATCCCCGTGATGGTCCGATCGAAACCGCTGATCCAGGGTCCGTTCGTGCCGTCTATCCTCTCAACTGTGGCCGGTTGAACTGAGCTGTAGCCATAGCGGGTGGGGAAACCCTTGCTGACTGCTTGGCTGATGCGGAGTTTCCTTGCAGGGCCACGGGTTCCGTAGAAGTTGGCGGCCTCTATCCGCGGTGTGATGCAGAACGCCAACCCGTCCCAGTTGATCTCTCCCGCACGTGCGCGTCGGCGGGTGCTGATATGCAGTGGAACGAATCCCTCGGGCGATGACAGCCAGGTTTCGATCGCCTCGTCGATCTCCCGCGAGGAGGGCGTGGCCCCACTCTGCTTAGAACTCCGTTCGAATGTCGCAAGTTCGTCGCGGGCGGCGATGATATCCGGTGCGAAAACGTCAATGTAGGTCCAGCATGACCGGACCAGCGGCCAGAAGGTGCCCGGAGGGATCACCGCGGTCTTCACCTCGCCGGTATTGGGCGTCTTCCAGGGCTCTACCTGGAATCGGATGCCGCCATAGGGCAGCAATCCGCTGAACTCCGCAAGGTGGCGTAGAAGGTCGTTGGCAGACCGGTGTGCGAACGTGGATTGCGCTTTTCGGTAGCCCAGGTAGGCCCCGCAGTCGGCGTCGGTCCACGATGTGAGGTTGGCTGTCAAGCCGGTCGAGTCGGCCCATTCCGCAAGGTACTTCAGCTCGGTGAGTACGTGCCGGAGGGTTTTCAACTTGTAAGGGCGATTTGATCGATAGATTCCCGCCTGCCGGACAACCGGATTGGTCGGATGCAGCATGGCCATCACGAGGGTTTTCGCAGTCTCGACCCACTGGTCGTCGGGGTAGACGTCGAACCGCAGATGTGCCTGTGCAGCATTGAGATTCGGCGGCAAGCCAAGGGCCGTGAGATCCCAGCGCGGGAGGTCTGCAAATCGGGGCACGGGTCCGTCGGCCGCTCGGAGTTCGTCCGGTATCACCGCGGCGTCCGGATCGAAAATTGGGCGGGGGAAGGCGGCCGGATCTGGCTGAAGTGTCACTGTTGCGCCCGTTGTCCGAGTGGACGATGCACGTGAACGGGCGCCCGGCGGGCCGCGTCGATCTGTTCGGGCGGGAACTCCGCGAAGATGGCGTCGATGTTGACACGCTGTTGACCGTAAATTTCACTGAATACCACTGGAGCCGTGTTCTTTTCGATCGAATCCAAGGCCTCTTTGTAGGCGATGAGGCGTGGTAGGTGGTCGCGGAACACGATGGCATTACGGCACTGCAGGCACATCGACGGCGAAGCATGACAGAGCACGCCCTTCTCCTGGAAGGGTGCGCCGAGGGGATCTCGGCACGCAGCGATGGTCAACTCCTGCTCGGTTGGTGTTTCGGCGGCAACGGATGCTGCGATCTCCGTGAACTCAGAAGGTGTCGGATTCTGCGCTATCTCGGCAGCTGTGGCCGTGACGAATGTTGGCCCTTGTGACGCGCGATGCAGCACTTTGTTTTGCGCACGCAGTACCGTCTGGGCGGCGATAGTGTGGACGGTCGTGGTTTGCGCGTAGTGGCCCCGGAAGACCTCTACCGAATGATCATCCCCGGCAGCGCCGGCCAGCGTGCCCAGCAGAGCTGCCCGGGCGCTCTTGACCGTCTTTCGGAGGCGGCGCATGTCGTGGGGCTTGCTGATTGAAAGGCCGTGATCCTCGACGAGTTTTCCGAGTGTGTCGTTGAACTGGTTCGGTCGGATGATGTAGTGGGGGTATTCATGGTTAAGCCGGTCGCGGGCGCTTCGGCACCCGATCATCCAGAACTGTTGCTCGTTGGGTGTCAAGGCGTGGCCATGCCGCATGGCGTGGGCTGCTCGCTGCAGGAGGTCACCTGGGACGATGAGCCTCGGCGTTCCCTTCGAGGCCCGCACCGAGGTATAGGGGGCACGTCAGGCAGCTGATCGACCAACGGCGCCAGCGTCATCGGTTCTGACTTGCTTCGAGCCGTTCGAGGGGACTGCCCGGGAGGGCTGCAGGGGTGGGGGTCACCATGACGGCGCTTTCGATGGCGCCCTCGATGGCGCTGCTGGAGTACGTCGGCGGTGCGTGCTTGTCGAAGTCCTCGTGAGCCCAGGTCTCGGGGGCGAGGGTGATGGTGATCGACAGCGGTACCGTTAGCTCTAGGGTCGCGAGTTGCGCGTGGATGGCCTCGGTGAGCCGGGTCGCGTACTCGGTGTATTCGCGTTTCTGCTGCTCAGCGAGCGCGTCGACCAGGGCAGTGATCGACTGCATGGCCTGCTCATAGGCGATCTCGCCGGGGGTTGGATCGCGGGAGGCCTCGGCCTCCGCTGAGAGCTCGGAGAGTAGAGCCACGTCGTCAGCGTCGCCGTTCCAGCCATCGTGGGTGATGACCAGGTAGCCGTTGTCGTCCACGTCCACCCAGTCCACGGCTGCGATGCGAGGGTCGTTGGGGGAGAAGGGGCCCGGCGGCAGGTCGGCGGCCTCAGGAATGGCGTCGGCGCGGGCATCGAGTTCGAGTTGTGCGTCGGCATAGGCGTCGTCGCTGCCGTCGTCGATCTGGGCAAGAATGCTTTCCACCCAGAGATCGACCACGACCGGCTCGGTGCGCTGCCGTCGTCGATCTGGGCAAGAATGCTTTCCACCCAGAGATCGACCACGACCGGCTCGGTGCGATGGCGCAGTAAGTCTTTGTCGTCAAAGACCGTGGCTTGTAGTGTGCGCCGCACCATTTCGGCCTCCCACGAGCCTGGCCGGCCTGCCAAAGCTTCCTCGATACTCCCAACGTTGGCCGCCGCGCCCGCCAGGGCCAGCGTTACGAAGGCGGCCCAGTCGATGCGCAGCGCGGCGCGTGGATCGGGATCGACCTCCCATTGGCCTGACGTCGCTTGCCGCATCGGTTGATTGGTCAGCCGGGTTGCCTCGGTAAGCACGCTGATCGCGTCGTGGAGAACCTCATCGTGAGGCCTCGGTGTGGACGCCTGGTCGTCGGTGAGGTACCCGGTGTCGAAGAGAGCCGCAGAAACGACCTCGCGATAGGGCTTGCCGATCACGCGGGCGACGGCCGCCAGATTCTCGCGGTCCGGGAGGCGGCTGACACCGTTAATCCGCCACTTGCGCAGATTCTCACGAGACATGCCGATCCGGCGGGCCACCTCGGATTCGCTGACGCCGTGGGCGGCCCGATACCTGTCGATCAACTCGACGAGGCGGGGGATTGCCATACCGCCAAGTATTCTGCGACAGTATGCCTACGTCAAGTGTCGGTGTGCATATGTGCCAACTCTTACTGGTAACCCTCCGTATTCGATCCCGCCGTATTCCTCCTGAGTGGAGCGGCCGCATAATTCCACCCGGACGAAGCGAAGGCCCAACCCTCCACGGTCGTGGCGCGGCACTTGCGAACGATGTCCGAGATGCCTCTGCTGCGCACATATTGTTTGCTGTAGATCGGCACTGGGTCGACAGCCATCCGAGTTGGCCGAACTCGGGTTCCCGGACTGTTCAGCCTCGCGCTTGGGTGCCCGGCCGCCGGTGGGTGATCCGGAAGGCGTGTGCAGCTCCCTGTCCCGGTTCGGGGTGTCCGACCTCGCGCATAAAGTTGACTTAGATCGATGACGCGATCACGCGATGCGACGGGGGGAGGACGCCACGATGGATCCGAGACTAGCCGATATGGACCCTGCCGAGCTGTTCACTCGGCTGTCCGAGAAGCTGACGACAGCCGACGCGATGCATCGGACACTGATAAGGGCGCAACGAGGCAAGGAGCTGTACACGTGGGGGCTCAACCCTCAGTACGCGGACCCGAACAGCAGTCTGGCCGCCGATGATGCAGGGTTCATGAACGAATACACGGGCGACATGGTTAGTGCTACAGCTCGGTTTCCGATCATGAACGCTATCGACTGTCTTTGCGTGACAGCAGAACTGATTGAGTGGCGGCCCAAGTCGCGTGACAGTCACACAACGTCGATCCTTGCTCAGTGTCGTACCGCTATGGAGTCGGCGGCGACGACGATCTGGCTATTGTCTGACCGTGATCGTCAGATGCGCCGCGGTTTGAGCGTGCGGTTCACAACTTCAGAGTTGAACGCTCAACGTTCCTATCATGTGTCAACTACCAAGTGGTTCAACACCGACCCGAATCACGCTGATACCCAGCAGTATAAGGACTTCGTTGAGCACGTCCGACTGTTCGACAATCGTGTGAGAATGCTGCGGCGGGGCGAGAACATCACGCCCAAGGCACCCGTGCGTACCAGTGACGGCGTCGTACGGTTCGCAGCGAAGTGGCTTGACAAACATCCACCTGCCCACGCGGCAGAGGGCGAGCCATACGGCCGTAGAGCGTTCGGATTTGAAGACACCGCATCGGGCTTCTACCTGACTAGTTCTGCCATAATGCACGGGCTCAAATGGCCGCTGGACTACATGCCCAGCGGTGAACTGGACATGTCGCGCCTGATCGTGGATGGGGTCAGTATTGCTGTCGGGTTCGCAGAATGCGCCGTAGCGTTGTTCGAGGTGCACGCGCAGCAGCGAACACCCAGAACTGAGCGGAAAATCCTGTATCCGGATCGACTTCGGCCCACGATCAAACGGTGGGCTCGACACTTCTACGAGCCAGTTCACCCGACTGTTGATCCGGCATTGCTTGCGCTGCCCGGTGCGCCGAACAGTGCACTAGACGTCGGACTGGACCGCTAAGTATTCGAAGAAGTTGCCCCTCGATGTTCAGGGGCCGATTCGAATGGAGCCGGGGCTCCACATTCCGGTGCGGGTAGTGGTGCGGAGTTCGAGCTGGGCTTGAGATGCGTCGGCGATGGGGTCGAATCGGCGCAGAGAGCCCCAGTCGCGTCCCCAGTCTTGGGACAGATAGGTGGGCATGATGTATGCGCGGAGCAGAAGGTCGGTGATGCCGAGTAGTCCGCCGTTGCGGCCTTCTTGCCAGGTGTCGGGGTTTTGAAGTTTGGCGGGGTAGTCCGGTGAGATGCGGTAGCGGGGCACGTCGGTGACGCCGTTGGCGTGCAGCATGGGTTGTTGGCAGGGAAACACCAGGCCGACCATCCAGTCGAGCAGGACGGGCTGAGTAGATCCGATGTACTCCTGCAGTGAACGCAGTTCGGGCACGCGGGGCGGTGTGACTGCTACCCATGCGCCGGGGTCCAGGGACCGGTCGGCGGCGGCGACGCGGACATAGGTCGCGTCGGCGGGAATGGCGTCGCGTGGGAAGCGCAAGTTGCGCCAGGCGGGCTGGGGCCCGATGTCGTACGGCGTGATCTGCCCTTGCGGGTTCGGTTGGCCGTCGGGGCCGATGCTGCCGTATTCCAGGGCGACGGTTTCGGCGGTGGTGTGACCGCGCACCACGCTGTCGCCGGTGATGGTTCCGGCCGCAGTGATGACGACGAGAGGGTGGGCGGCGTCAGCGGGTGGCAGCCGGTACCACGCGGAGCGCAGCGTACTGGGTCGCTGAGGGCCGACGGTGAAGCTGCCCAACACTGGTGTGCGGGAGGGTCGCATTCCGTAGGGCAGCGGTATACGCGATCCGTTTACTCCCGGTTGTCCGAGGGTGACGGGTTGGTCCCAGTCGGCGTCGGTGCCCGGCTGGTTGTTGGATTGCCAGATCGATTCGGCGAGAATGTGTTCGGGTATGCCGTCGGGGGTGAATCCGATGGGGTCAGCCCCGCCGAGTGGGCCGAGTGCGCCGTACGGGCCCGGCGTGGGTTCGAGGGTTCCGTTGTTGGGGTCGGGTTCGACGAGCACGTCGTCGGCCAGCCCGCAGCCGCCGGCGAGTTCGCGAATGTTGGCCCAGCCGTTGGAGTAGGTCGGGTATTGGCGGACCGCGCCGACGAGCATGGAGGCCATGAACACGACCACCATGAGTCCCGCCGCGGCCGGGACCGAGGCGGCGGCGTATTTGCTGAGGTGGCGGGGCCCGGTGGCGCGGGGGCCGGTCATGTGTAGCCAGCCGGTGTAGACCACGCAGGCCAGGCAGAGCGCGAAGAGTAATGCGCTGATGGTGGCCGGTCCGAGTCGTGGTGTGCCGTCGTTGAAGTAGACGCCGTAGCTGGACACGTACCACCAGCCGTTGGTCGAGGAGAAGCACAATGCGACAACAAAGACGACCAGGCTCAGAAACGCCATCCGGTTGCGTGGGCTGCGCAGCACGGTGTGCCCGACCAGCACGGTGGTCAGTGCGGCCATCGCTGCACCGACGGCGGCGAAGAGTCCGAAGTGATGCACCCACTTCGTGGGGGCAAAGGTGAGGAAGAAGATGGTGGCGAAGATGATGGCGATGAGTCGCCACGCTGGTCCGGGTGCGATCCCGCGGATTCGTTTGCGGCGCATGAGCACAAATATCGCGGTGAACAGACACGCGAGGGTGATGAGGATGCCGAATCGGCGGGCCAGCGACCCGTCTGTTGTCGGGAGGATCAGATAGAAGTAGCGCAGGTTCTCGGTGTACCAGGGTTGGCTGGGGCCGATGGCGGTACGCACCCGGGTGGCTTCTAATACGGAGGCGAGGGTTTGGTCGGCGAATACCACGGTCAGCACGACGGTGCCGGCGGCCAGCAGCGGTGCGAGCAGGGGCAAGGTGCCGACCTGGCGGCGACGGGTGGCGATGATCCGCAGGATGGGACGACCGCCGGCCAGCAGGGCGGCCACTGCGATCAGTCCGGTCGGCTGGATACCGAGGGTGAAGGCGGCGACCACGATCGCCGCGGCGGCTGGGGTGAGTCGGCGGGAGATGATGGCGCGTTCAATGAGCACGTAGGTGATCAGGGCGCCGGCGGCGATCTGGCCTTCCGGGCGCAAGCCATTGTTGAACGGCATCCACGCCGCGCACAGCACCATGGCGGCTGCCCAGAGTGCTGGTTGGCTGCGGGCCACCGCGGGCCCCAGGCGGGGGAGCACTTCGCGGGACAGCAGCAGCCAGCACACCAGGATGCACACCAGGTCCGGCAGGCGCATCCACAGGCTGATGGTGCTGACGTTGCTCATCAGTGCCAGCAGGTTGTAGTACCAGCCGAAGGGGTCTTCGGGGCTGCCGAACCAGCGGAAGTAGTTGGACATGTAGCCGGCATGTCCGGCCACCCGAGCCATTCCCATTTGGTAGCCGTCGTCGGAAGATCCTGCGCCGGCGACGAACCACACCACCGATACGACCAGCACCGTGACGTCCGCCGCATCGAATCGCCGCCAGCTGGCGGGGATCAGGCGTTGGATTCGGCGTCCGTCGAGACGATCCAAGCGCCACAGCGCCAGCACCGCGATCAGTGTGCAGGCGATGCCGCCGAACATCGCCGCCAGCTTCAGGAGCGTGGGTGTGGTGGTGTACCGGGTGTCAATGGTGGCCGAGAGCTCGAGGCCAGGCGGTGTGGGGCCGGTGAGGTCGGTGAATACCCCGACTATCTGTGGGCGCAAATTGGGATCGGCATAGCCCGTCCGTAGCGGCAGGCCGTCGGTACCAGATAGGCCGACGACGGTCGCGTAGGTGCCGGCCGCAGACGACGAAATCTCCACAAGCTGACAACCCGAGTCGGCCATTCGTGCTCGGCTGACACTGGCGATGACCACGTTGCGGACCACCACGTCGACCCGTTGGGCAGTGACGGTGACGACCATCCCGGCAAGGGTTGCGTCCCGCGCCTGTGGCGGCGCGGTGGCGAGTACGACGCCGCCGGACTGATCCATGTTCGCGATGACCGAGCAGGGGATCGTTGCCTGCAGATCTACGGGGGTGAGGGTGATCAGCGGAGCGGTCACATTATCGAGGCGACCATCCTGTGGCCAGGTCAGCGTCGCAGTGCTCTGCACAACAGGAAGCACCGGGACGAGGACCGACAACAGCGCACCCAACAAGCCGGCTATGGCAGCCACCCAGCAGGCCGAGCGAGCGCCGCGGCGGGCCGGGGTCGCGTCGCCTAGGTCGGTCTCGCGAGAATCGCCGCGCGTATCGGTTACCAAGACATTCCGCCAGCCGGAGATCCAGCCAGGAGGCCCACCCGGCGTCGGCGTATGCCGACCACAACGCTGCCGAACCCCCTGTAAGACATCGTCTTATGGATAACCGAAACAACTGTTACAGTCAAGTGTGTGCCGCGGCCCATCGACCATGCCAAGCGTGAGCAGTTGGTCGCCCACGCCACTGAGGTACTGGCACGCACCGGCATCATCGACACCTCGCTGCGCTCACTGGCTGCGGAGATGGGAACCAGCGCGCGGATGCTGGTGTATTACTTCGGAAGTAAAGAGCAACTCATCCTTGCCGTCATGAAAGGGTCGCAGGCGCAGAATGTTCCTGAGCCCGTGCTGTATTCGACGCGCGAGGAGTTGCGTCAGTGGTGTCTTGACGATTGGCAGCACATCACCCGCGGAGGTGGACGCTCACGGCTGCGCATCCTGGAGCAGGTGTTCGGCGCTGCCTGCGGTCAGAACAGTCCCTATGCCAGGTATACGGCCGAGACGTTGGCGCAGCTGACCCACAATGCCCAACGTCGTATGGAAGCCATTGGCATGCCGGCTGCGGTGGCCGAGACCCGCGCCCGCCTGGCGCTAGCCGCCATTCAAGGTCTCGTCATCGACTTCTTCACGACTACCGATCACGCCCGCGTTGACGACACTTATCGCCGGATGGTGGACGATCTCGTTCTGGCGCCGTTCGAGACCGAATCGCCACGACTACAGAGACGCTCACCGGCGTCCCGCGCGGCCGCACCTCAACACTCATGAGGGGAGCCGAGACCAGCTCGCTGGGGTCAGTTCGTTGTGCTGGCCGAACGCGAGAATTGGGCACGCTCACCTAACTATCCATGGTCGATGTTGGTTGGCGAGAAGACCACCGTTGATAGGCGGCCTGACGTGAAGTGCCCAGTCTCGTAGCGATTTTCGTCCAGGACAGGCCTGCTTGACGTGCTTGTAGCACCACCTGGGCGAGTTGTTCATCAGCCCTCTGGACCGCATTGCGTGCATCGCTGAGCGCCGTTGCAGCCGCGCTCAGAGATTCGAGGTGAACGTCGTAGGGTCGCACAGGCGGGTCGACGTCGAACAGCGCACTTTCGTCAAATCGGGCTTCCGATTGCTCTGTAGCGTCGTTTGCACGGGCTTGGGAGGGGTCGGTCATCGCTCGTTGAGATCCTCGTCGGGGAATGTTTGTACGATCATTGCCGGACGCGTATTGGGCCCAGGTATTACCGGCTTCGGCGACGTGCTTCTGCGTGACTTTGTCGCTGTAGCCGAGCATCTCGGCAACGAGGGGAGCGGGTATCGCGGACACCAACTCTCGCAGGGCGGTGTTGCGTGCGCCTTGCAGATCGATGCCGAGCGCTCGCAGTCGCTTCATGATGGCCTGCGGATCGATGTGTCGGCCTGGTCGGTTGCTGGTGAAGATCCAGGGTGTGCCAACGGCTCCGCCGGCGGTGCGCAGATTGGGGCGATGACGAAGGTGGTAGTTGAGCTGGGAGGCGAACGGCTCCGGAACAGGGACAGGGTGCTTGCCCAACGCGATACAGGTCTCCCCGCCTGATTGGGAGACTGCGGTGGTTTGCAGGGCGGCAATCTTGGTCAGCGGCTGCGCATACAGCAACAGCAGCACACCGGCGACGCGGTAGGGCAGACTTTCGGAGTCGCCGTCGAGCAGCTCTTTCAGCCAGGCAAGTCGTTGATCTTGCGTGATTGTGGGGGTCGTTTTCGCCTGCCTGAAGCCGATCTGTACGGCGACGTTGAGCTTGCTCCTCTTGGCCCAGATGAAGAACGTTCGGATCAGGTGACGGGTTGTCGGGCCTGAGGCCAGGTATTCGTCGACGTCTTGTTGCGTGCAGTTGCCGATGCTTCGCTGATGTGTCTGCTCGAGCCAGACGAGGAATTTGATGGTCTCGGTGACTTCTTGCTTGGCGGAACGCTTAGGGCCGTCGGAGGATTGGCCGGGTCGCGATTCACTGCGGAGCCGGCGAAGGTGGTGCCACGTTGCGAACTGTTCGACTGGGGCGCGGACCGTGGGGGAGTCGATTGCATCGAGTTTGTCGGCGAGCCAAACCTCGAAGCGCGCCAGGTGTTCATCGCGTGGTGGCAGCAGTCCGTGGTGTTGCAGCAGGCTACGAAGGTGGTCGATATGGCGGCCGGACCCTGCTGCGGTGAGCCCGTCATGCGTCAATGGTATGGCGCCGCAGGTGATTCCACCGAGTAGCTCCAGCACTTGGATGTTGCGCTTCCAGGTCAGGATGCTCTCGGGTCTGTCGACGCCGCAGAGCACTTCGATCAGCGTTTGCATGGCGGCGAGGTCGGCGGGCTGGTGGAGCAGTATTTTGCAGAGGTCCTCACGGAGAGCGCATCGGGCGCACTGACCGGAGCGGTAGATTTCGCCTTCCTGACGACAGGTTGCGCAGGTGAAGTCGCCGGGGATACCCGCACAGGTCAAGCAGACTGGGTGGGGGTCGGTGCGGTTGCGTCGGCCAGGTAGGACGCCGTCGTGTCCGCAGTTGGGGCAGATGCCGTGGATGCGCATGGCGGTATAGAAGCAGCTGTGGCACAGCTGATCTCCAGGCCAGTAAACGCGGAGCTTGTTGGCCATACGGTGGCAGCGGCTGCATTCGAGGGCACCGGTGGTGACGCGTGGTCGACCGCGGGTGGTTGATCGCGGCGTGGGGTCAATCGTTGCCATCGGTGATGATCCGCGCTCGTCGTGGCCGGACGGACTTGTTCAATTCAACGACGTTGGGTGGCGCGGTGGTGCTTGATGCGGCCTTCTTCTTGCGGGCGTCGGTGGCGGTGACGGTGACGAGGTCTTCAACGCCGCATCCAAGGATGTCGCAGAGTGCAGCCAACAGTTGAAGCGACACGCGTTCTGGGCGCTGGTGGACGATGCGGTAGACCTGTGGCCGCGAAAGTTGAATGCCTCGTTCGGCGAGGCGGGGGATGAGGTCGGTGCTGTTGTGCATGCCGTGTGCGGCCATCAGCTCGGCGAGGCGCCAGGTGTAGTCGACGTCGCGTTTCATGAGGTCTCTTCGTCGAAGGAGAGGGCGTCTTTGATGGTCTGGTCCAGGACTCGGCGCAGCGTGCGGGTGCGGAAGTCGCTTGAAACGCCGGTGTAGAGCGATGTGGTGCTGGCGTTGTCGTGGCCGGCCTGGTCTTGGACAAACTTGGCGTCCCAGCCGTCTTCGATGAGGTGGGTGATGTAGGAGCGCCGGAAGGAGTGCAGATCCAGGCCTGAGGAGAGCTCGAGGTCGTTGCAGTATCGCCGGAATCTGCGTAGCAGGGTGTTTTCGGCGACCAGTGACCCGCGTTCGCTGGGAAACAGGTCAAGGCCGTCATCGAGGTACGGCTGCCCGTGGGTGAGCCAGTCCGCGATAATCTCTGGTGTCCAGTCGAAGACGGTCAGCACGGTGCGCCGCTTTGGTGGCGAGCCTTTCTTTGGTTTGCCGTAACGGACTAGGACGGCGCCATAGCGGCCGAATTCGCCAGCGTGGGGATTGCGGGAGAAGTCCACCGTCTGGAGATGTCGAAGTTCGTTGAAGCGCAGTCCATACGAGTAGGCGACTTTGAACATCACCGAGTCGCGGTAGGCCGGTAGCCAGCCTTTCTTCCGAGAGTTGGCGATCAGGGACACTTGGTCGTCGGCGTGATCGAAGAAGTCCTGCAACTCCTGCTTTGTGAACGGCCGCTTTGTCGGATCCTGCTCATTGTCCTGAACGTGGACTGCGGTGTTCCACGCGAAGAACACCTGAGCCGGGTGCGTGCCGAAACGCTGTTCGCAGACTCGATCCCAGCCGTAGTCCGGGTCGGCGATGTACGAGCAGAACAACCGTAGGCCGTTCTGATAACCGCGGGACGTCGATTGTGCGCGGCCTTTGATGCCACGTAGATCGGCGAAGAACTCCTCAACGATGGCTGGGGTCCAGGTCCATGGGAACTCGTTGGAGTGGGCAATGAAGCGGCGAACCAGGCCGATGCGCTTGTCGATGGTGTCGTGAGCGAGGTTGCGGCACAGTTGCTGGTTACGCCAGCCATCGAGCATTTCCTCGACGGTTTGGGCCTCGGGATGAAGCAACGGAACCGAGTCGACGAGGAACACGCGACCACTCTTGTCGACGGGCAATTTGGCCTCCCAGGTGGTCTCATCAGATGCATCATTGAATCATCTAGTGAATCATTACCACATCGGCGCTGGTAGGTCCATCGCGAAACGAAGGTTCTGCGACGCGGGCCGTAGCGGCCGCGCCTGAAATGCGTGGTACACGCCGAACGAGATCATCCATAAAGCCTTGGCGTCCATGGCGTTTGACCCAACGGGGCCAAAGCGGATGAGTGAGAGTCACTCGGGACGGCCGTGATTCATCAGATGAAAACGGAGTACTTGAGTTGACATAATCGCTATTATCGGCGAAATGTGTTGTGGCGCAGCAGTATTCATGTTGCGTTCTTACGCAGCTGCCAGAGTTGCCGGCGGGGTGTGTGAGCCGGACAAGCAGTGTCCGGTGTCGGCCCGGTAGCGTCACGGCGGTGATCACCTCGGTCGATGGCGTGCGCCAAGAGCGCGCCGGCCGCGGAATGGGCCTGCGGCCACCGACGGTGCATCCGCCCGGCACGAATGGTGCCCGGCAGCGATCGAGTGAAATTTCAGGTGTTCTCTACTGGGGTGCGCGTCACGTCCCCCGTCGACCGCACTACATATGCTGCGGGTCGGCCGCGTTATTTCGTCACTGTGACGAATTGAGGATGCCGACCGCTGCCACGGAGTGTGCAACCTGATGAGCGCACCAGCTGCTGTTGACCTCGCCGAGTACCTACGCCGGCCGCAAGTGGCGCGCCGAGGCGCCGCGGAGCTGGGCCTGCCGGTGCTGCACTTCGAAAGCCTCGACGCCGCCACGGTCAGTTGGTGTCGCGATTGGCGCGCAGAGATACGAATGACCGATCTGGCAGCCGAGGTGGCCGCCTCCCCCGCGGTGACGGTTGGAGCGGTGGACTTCGTGCTGGTGCACCTCGGACAGAGCCGCCAGCCTGTCGCTGACCGTCTCGCCCAGTTGGGCACTCGGGAGGCCCGTTTCGGAGAGCTGTTCAACGGCGGAGAACTTGAGGCGGCGCTCGACGAACACATCGAATTCTTCGACGGCATGCCAATATTCACCGTTCTGCCGGTGGTGGCCGCAATCGTCGACGACCTCATGCCAGTCTCCCGGCTACGCGCCTGGTCGGTGGCCGAGGTCATCCATACAATGCTGCCGACCAATTCAGGCATGGCGGTCGCTTCTGCCCTCGACGGCGCTGGCCGGCCTGGTCGTCAGTTGGTGTCGGCCGACCGGCTCGACCGCGACTGGCTCGATGTCGGCCTCACGGGAATCCCCGGTCATCCGGCCCTGGTCGGCCGGGCGACGATGTTCACCTACCTCGACGATGCGCGCGCCGCCCTAGCAGGCGTCGCCGACGAGGTGTTCACTGTTCGAGCTGGCGGTTAACCCGGGTCTCAGTTCTGCTGTGCTGCTGGACATTTGAGTCTTCCGGCCAGCACGCTAACTAGAAGTGCGGTGTCATCTTCACTCACGCTGCGCGACCACCCAGGGGATCGCTCGGAGGGCACCAAACACGAAGATGGACCAGAGGCACAGGATTCCGACCCATAGCGCCATCTCGTCGTCGCGCAGCCACGCCGCACTATGAAGGGCGCCTTCGACGAGGGCGCCGATACCAACGAACGAGAACAGGATGGCGCTGAGCCCAACGACCGCGCCCAGCCCCAGTGTGCTGCGGGATGGCCATCGGCGCTTCACGTACGTCTCAACAGCCAACGCCGCGAAGAGAAGCGATCCGGCCCACGCGATAACCCAGAAACCAAGCATGGCGCTGATGCTAGGGCGCGTCTGCGACACCGTGGTCAATCGCTTGGTCAGCACGCCCGAGCGCGTCACCACCCGACCCACCGTCTTCCGTAGCGCGGTAGCAGGTGCGCGGCGAAAATTGTTGCTCAGCAACCTATTGAGGTGCCCTTACGATCTTCGGGTGGGGGTTTCAGCGAGCAGTCTTGCCTTGCTCGATGCGCGCGCCGATGATGTCGGATCGCGCATTCACTGGGAGATGCATGTACGTGCCGGTGGTGATCCGGAGTCTGTCGGACTGACCGCCGGCGCCGGTCATGTTTTCATCTACGGGCCCGTCCGCCTCGACGACCGCGCCGTCGCGCATATCAACGCCCTTCTGGACGCGCTACTGCGCCGCGAACGCTGCATCGTCGAGGACCACCAGGGCCAACCGCGATTGATCTGACGCTACGAACCCGAACCCCGTGGCTTCCTCGCTAGGGCCTGGACGGATCGGGAACCCACCACCCGGGCATGTACTCCACGTAACCCCACGGGGCAAGCTGATCTGGCGCTATCTCCACCACGTCGCGGATATCAATGGGCTGCTGCGGCTTGGGCCACGGCGGCTGCGCACCGTAATAGGAATCAGGGTGTGGGACACCAATTCCCGGAGCGACCTGCTGATAGCCCGGCGGGAAGAGCGCACCGGAGTCCGGGTCGATCACCCGAACGTCGCTCAGATCGAGGGGGTACTTTGCCGGCGGAGGGGGCGGCACATACCCCAGGCCGCCCTCAGGGTCTGGATACCAGAGGTTGGGGCCCACCTGCTTGTAGTTCGGTGGCGCGAGCTCGCCGTCACCCACGTAGGTCAACTTGGTGACATCGAGCCAGTACCGCGGATCTTCACCGTGTGGTGGGTCTTCACCCGGCTTGTCGGTAGGAAGGTCGGCCGGAGCTTGGGGCAACTCACCGGAGCCGTAGCTGAGCGCTCTCACCTCTCCGGCGGCCTGGCTGGACTGCTGCTGAGTCGAAGCCACCACCGACTGGGCGCGGGCGACCTGCGTCCGCAGAGCCTTGAGCACCATCATCTCCGCCGCAGGTGTGCGAGCCGATCCAGCCACCTCGGCGATCGAGCGCGTCTGGGCGACAATCGTGTCCATTTGGCGCGCCCCGCCCTCAGTGATCTGCGCCGCGTTGGCCAATCGAGCTTCCAAGGTGGAGTCGGTACGGCCGGCGGTGACCAGCTCCCGGTTCTGCTGCTGTACCACCGACGCATGCCGATCCACCAGCTGACCAGACAGGCCCGACATCTGCTGACCCGCGCCGCTGACAGATTCCGCTGCCGTCTGCAAAGGAGCTCCCGACGTCGCCACAGGCCCGGGTGTACCGAACAGCGAGCGGGCGCGTTCGACCACCGCCAGCGCCTGGGCCGCCTCAAGCTGAATGGTCACGCCACCAATTATCGGGCATGCAGAGCCCTGGTGACAGCAGGAGTCAGCGCAGCCGGGCGGGTTTCAGTCGATATGAGTGTCGCCGCAGGGGGCCAGCCAAACGCCCTGTAAACTGATAGCGATGATATCAGGAGGTCACGCCAGATGGGCGATGTCCTAATCCGCGGACTGTCCGACGCGGCGATCGCGCGTATCGACGCCGACGCCGCCGCCCGCGGTCTCTCGCGCCAAGAATATCTGCGAACCAGATTCGAGACCGAAGGTTCAGTGAGCGCCCCCACGCGGACCATGACCGTCGACGATCTACGCCGCGCCGCCGCGGCGGCCACCGACCTCGACGATCCCGACATCATGGACGCCGCGTGGCGGTGACCAACTGGCTCATCGACAAATCGGCCTACACGCAACTGGTGGCCTCCCCAGACGCCCAGGCCTGGGTCGAGCGCATCGAACGCGGTCTCGTGCGCATGAGCACCGTCACCCGCCTACAGATCGGCTACTCGTTCCGCAACGGATCGCAGGCCCGCAGCGAATCAGGCGCACCGCCGCTGGCATTGCTCGTGCGCATGAGCACCGTCACCCGCCTACAGATCGGCTACTCGTTCCGCAACGGATCGCAGGCCCGCAGCGAATCAGGCGCACCGCCGCTGGCATTGATGCCGCTCGAGTACCTGACCCCAGCCGCCGAGGACCGCGCCGTGGGCGTGCAGCTCCAGCTGGCCGACCGTGGGCTGCACCGCGCCCCGGCGATCCCGGATCTGCTGGAGTACCTGACCCCAGCCGCCGAGGACCGCGCCGTGGGCGTGCAGCTCCAGCTGGCCGACCGTGGGCTGCACCGCGCCCCGGCGATCCCGGATCTGCTGGTGGCCGCGGTCGCTGAGATGGCCGGCCTCACCGTGCTTGCCCTCGACACGGACTTCGACCTGATCGCGCAAGTCACCGGACAAGCCGTCGAACGGCTCCGCCTATGAGCACACACGTGCGCAGCCGTCACCGTTCGGCAGGGAAGGCGTCGACATGACCGCACCTAAGGGCCAGCCCCCGCCGCCCACCAACATCGCCGGATACCGCGTCGAGCGGGTCCTGGCCGTCACGGCGATGGCGACNGTCTACCTGGTGCACAGTCCCACCCTGCCGCGCCGGGAAGTNCTCAAAGTGCTTCAACCCGAGCACGCCAACGGCGACCACGTTCGCGCCCAGTTCCTCCACGAAGCCGACATCACCGCCGGGCTCGAACATCCCAACATCGTGCGCGTGTTCAGCCGCGGCGAGACCGACACCGGCCAACTGTGGATCGCCATGGAGTACGTCGAGGGAACCAACGCCGAGNCTCGAACATCCCAACATCGTGCGCGTGTTCAGCCGCGGCGAGACCGACACCGGCCAACTGTGGATCGCCATGGAGTACGTCGAGGGAACCAACGCCGAGACTGCGCTGCGCGACGGACAGATGACACCCGAGCGGGCNGTCCACATCATCACCGAGGTCGCCCGNGCCCTGGACTACGCGCACTCCCACGGGGTCGTGCACCAAGACATCAAACCCTCGAACTTCCTGATCGCCGCCCAGAAACTGCCGGGCGGTCTCGACCGCGTCGTGCTCACCGACTTCGGTGCCGCCCTGTCCCCCCACAGCCGCGGANCCTCGAACTTCCTGATCGCCGCCCAGAAACTGCCGGGCGGTCTCGACCGCGTCGTGCTCACCGACTTCGGTGCCGCCCTGTCCCCCCACAGCCGCGGAGCTGGCAACGGGCCAATGAGCGCCACCCTCGCCTACAGCGCGCCCGAAGTCATCACCGGGACAGCAGCTTTGGACGGACGCGCCGACGTGTACTCGCTCGCGTGCACGCTCTTTCGACTGCTGACTGGAGAACACCCCTACCCGACAGACGCCGGGGTCGGCGCCACAGTGAAAGCTCATCTGGACACCACCCCGCCCCGGGTGTCCGACCGGCTTACCTGGGCCTCACCACAACTGGACAGCGTGATCGCCAAGGCGCTGGCCAAGAATCCCGCTGACCGCTACCCCACCGCCGGCGACTTCGCGGCCGCGGCTAACGCAGCACTCACCCTCCCCCTGCCCTCGGCGCCAGTAGCGCCGCCCGCCGATCGCGACGAGCCGCCACCCCGCACCGAGGTAGGCGGGGCCGAGTCCCACGGCGCAGCAGCGGATTTCATCAGCCTGCTCCCTCATACCCGTGCCGTCTCGCAACGGCGCCAGCTGCTCGCAGCGATCGCAGTCGCCGGCGTGCTCATCGTCGCCCTCTCGGTGTGGCTTATCGGCCGCGGCTCCGACCCGCCCGACACCGCACCCACGGCGGCGCCAGCGACGACCACTGCGGCCCCGCCCGCAGCGCTGGAGGACCTCCGGCGGCTGCTCCCGTCCGGCTATCCCGCCGACGCATGCACCCCAGCACCATCCCCCGATGGCGCGACGGTGATCACCTGCGGACCAAACACCGACCCTGGTGGACCCCGCAGCGCCACCTACACCCTGGCCGGCGGACCCGAGGCGCTGCGCACCACGTTCGACCAGCTCGTCGAATCCACGACAGTGGTGGTCTGCCCCGGAAACATCCAGTCCCCCGGCCCGTGGCGCCGCAACGACACCCCCGCCGTCACCCGCGGAACCGTGCTGTGCGGGCTGAGCAATGGCCGGCCGCGCGTGGTGTGGACCAATGACGCGCAACGGCTCATCGCCGACGTGCAATCAGATGGCCCTAACGACCCTCGGCTGGACCAGCTCTACGCCTGGTGGGGCACACACTCGTAATCAGCCGGCTACCGCGCCGGCATCGCGCGGCAAACACACCGCCGACACGGGCGCGGAACGCAGCCCCTTCCACGACGCATGGCGCAGGCCTTTGCCCGCGTGATACTCGCGATAGGCAACCTCACCGACATACCGCGGCTTGAACCACTGGACCCCCGACATCGACGCCCCCTCTGCCACCGGCGGCGCGGGGGCCTCGGTCCCGGCCAACAGTGTGGCCAGGCGGCGACGTTCGGCACCGCTAAAACCCGTGCCCACCTGACCCAGCAGCACAAGTCGGCCCGCCTCGTCGTGGGCCGCCAGGATCAGGGCCCCAACCTCACCGCGAGGGCCGGCGAACGCCCCCACGATCACCGCCTCGGTTGTCGCGCGCACTGGAACTTTGATCCAGTCCCGGGACCGCCCCGACCGGTATGGCGAATCCAGCCGTTTACACACGATGCCCTCATGGTGCTGATCAGCGCAGATAGCGAGCATGTCGGCAGGAGCGACATCGGTCCAGTGTCGGGGCACCGTCAGTGCTGGCGAACGCTCCATCACCATCAGTGTGTCCAACAGCTCGCGCCGCTCCCGGTAAGGCCAGTGCATGACGTCCTCGCCGTCGATGTTCACCACATCGAAGGCTAGAAAACGCGTGGGAACCTCACGCACGAGCTGCACGCTGGGCCGACGCTGCTGAGGCCACCGCCGCTGAAGCCGTCTAAACGACGGGCGCCCGTGCTCGTCGACGGCGACAATCTCGCCGTCGAGGACCATTCGACGGCCACCGACCGCAGCTGCGACGGCGGATAACTCGGGGAAGGTTTCGGTGATGTCCGCCCCATTGCGCGACGTCACACGAAGACGGCGATCAACAGTCACCATCCCCCGCTGGCCATCAAACTTCACTTCTACAGCAAACTGACCGCCGCGGGGTGCCGGGCCCAGCGTCGCCAACATGGGCGCAGGGGCCACGAGGCGGTCGGGCGACAACGAAGTGCGGGTCACGCTTCGAAGGTACCTACCGGCGGCGCCGGCGTTGTGCTAGACAGCACCGGTTCTCACCTGGGCTGGGAAGCCGTCGTTTGAGATCGTCAAACCCCCGCATTTGGCTTTGGTAGCGCGCGTTCAAGCAGAAGGTCAACGAACTTTGGGCCCTTCACGATCTTGTCAGGCCCGTCGCCGGTCTCATCGACCCGCGCACTCAAACTCTCCCGAAGGACCTCAAGACATTCCGTTAGATCAGTCGAGGTGATGGTCGTGCCGGACGCCGCGATAGTTTGTAGCTGCGCCGGATTGTGCACTTGAGCTTTGAGAAGCCGGGCGGCCGCGATCATCGACAGGTGGAAGCGCAGATTAGTTCGTTCCTGGGGCGTAGTTCCCGCCTCCTCAGAGAGGAGGAATGAGTCAACGGCCTTCTGCGACTGGGCCATCCAAAGATAGACATCAAGCGCGATATCCCTTGAGAAGATCTTCCGGTAATCGTCGTCACGTTTGAGCAGGCTAGATGGACGGGCGCGCGAATTGTCGGGCCGGCTCAGTCCCATCGCCATGACGGCTTGAGCGAGCAGCGGAATGCTCACGATGCGCTCGACGCTCTTGCCGTTGTTCCGGTAGTAGTTCTTCCGACGATCATAGAACCAACCGTGGGGGAGGAAGTATGCCTCGATGTCGCGCTGGATCTCGTCTGTAGCGCGAAGGGAAGCGGCCGGCACCGAAGTCTGTCGGTTGGTCGCGCGGATAACGCGATCGCGAGTCGATGCATCGTCGGTGACAAGGATCCGCACCAGAACCGCACGGTCTAGAGCGGGATGGTCTTCTGCGGCGCCGCGCAACACATCGAAGACAGTGTGCGAGGTCTGCAGGCCATTGACCACCTGCACGTCGTCAAGCGCGTACGTCTTGCCGACGACCGTCGCCCTTGAGCAAATGACCGTGATCCCATTGTTTAACCACCAGAACTCCGGCCCCTCTAGGTCCTCGAGCGACTGGCGGATCTCCTTGTTGACTTCGACGTCGCCCTGATAGTCACGCACGTTCCAGTCGAAGATGTGACGCCGCAGATCGCCGTGTTCGTCGGCCAAGAACTGCAGATAATCCCGCAGTCGTACCAGTGCCACATGGCTGTTCCCACTGGTTGCATTCTCCTGGTAGGTGAGCTGCATCGTGTACGACGGGTGTGCTGTCGCCCGCTGCCACAACTCTGCGGCCCCGAGGAAATCTACGATGCCGGTTGCGCCGGAAACAACTTCGTCGAACTGTCGACGAAGGTCGCGCGCCTTAATCTCAACCTTCGTGTTGATCGTATCGAGTTGGCCTCGTGTTGCGTACACGAACCGAATCGTCACCTGGGGATGTCGAGCGGCCAGAACCTGAAGTGCGCGGCGGAAAAATCCCGTGCGCGTCACCACCGCGGTCGAATACAGCTGCTCCAGGTCGGCCTCGTCCTCGGCCAGGCTTAACAGCCGCCGACAGGAATCGGCTACCTTTTCGATCGCCGATTCGGAGAATGAAGTGTCTCTTTTTGCCTGCACCATCCATAACTCAAGTCGAGAACGAGCAGCGACCCTACCTGGTACGAAATCGTCCTGAAAGACATCACTGTCCTCAGCCAAGAGCACATCGCCCAGAAAGACGTACACGCCGTCAAGGCCACCGTCATTGCCGCCGCCAACTACACCGTCGGCAACTTCCTCTGTCGAGAGGTCGCGGTCTCCGAGCGCCTGTTCGCAGGCGAAAAGCTCGAAGGCGTCGTCATCCTTGATAGGTGTAATGCGCTCGTCCTGACGTTGCTTGAGCACCTGATCCAGAAGAACTAACTCGTTGTTGACCACCCCGAAACGGTATAACCCGACCGCGCCCTGCGTTAAATACTTCCGGACCCAGCAGTGCGGCCCCGACAGAAGCAGATCACTCGTTGGCTATTGAACATCTATGAGTCGCTCTGAGTGGCGGCAATGCGCAGTGGGCGAGTTTGCGGCGTATCTCAGCTTTTTATAATCAGAGCAGCGGTGGTGCAGTTACTCGTGAGAAGTGCACTCAGGCTTGAGAACCTACACACCATCATCATCAGCCAACTGGGGCGGCTGGGCTCAACGGCGCCAAACGTGAACGCGGTCGGTCTTAAGTGGCGCGCCCTCTGGGCCCTTGACGTACGGAGCGATCCACTTTGGGCGGCGATCGGCATGGTTGGGCCCGCATGCCTGCTGACGCCAGTGGCCGCCAACCCACCATCGGTGGCGGTACTGACGGTCACCGCATGAACCATCGCGTTCCCCGGGCGGGCTCATGGGTCGTCGCAGCTCAATGATGCTCACCCGGTTCGGGTCCGCGGCCGCAGTAGGGGATTCCTCGGTCTGCGGTGGCGGTGCACTGCCGAGGACGCGGGTGGAGGCGACGGTGGGTTGGCCCATCAGGAGCCAGGCCGCTCCGACGACACTCACCAACGGCGACGCCTCAGCCGATCGGGCCACCTCAGCGGTGCGCGGCACTAACGGCTGCAGCAGCAGCGTCGGGTTGGTCACCCACAGCGGCGAGGACACCCCGTAAGGGGAGAGCAGCTCGGGGTTCTTAGCCAACCGTGACAACGGCTGAATTTGCAGCACCCCGTCGGGGCGAGACCACCACCACACCCCGTCCCACGAAACCTCGGTGAGCAGCTCGGGGTTCTTAGCCAACCGTGACAACGGCTGAATTTGCAGCACCCCGTCGGGGCGAGACCACCACCACACCCCGTCCCACGAAACCTCGGTGGGATCGTTGGGGCTCAACGCATTCCATGGCACNCNNCCGGCCGGCTTNGCCCAACACAACAGCCCAGTCGGNGCCGGNGCGGCGACAGCGGGCGTCCACTCCGGAAGGGAGTCGGCGGCGTCGAGCGCGACGTCCACCATGTCGCGTGAAACCCAGTACAGCTCAGCACGTTTGATNATGTCGGCTTCGCCGCTCATCTGACTCAGCGTCTCGGCCAGCTTCGCCTGCAGCCGCTTCAACCTTCGAAGGCTCTCCCCCGCAGCTCCCAGGGCNTCGGACGGTTCTGCGAGGGCGCTGGATTGGTGGTCGACAAGGCTGTCCAAAGCGTTGCACCACTGCCGGCGAATGTCGGGCAGGCCCGGTGCCGCCCACGGAGTCGCTTTGCGGCGGCTCATCGCCGGCCNGCCGTTCTAGCCGAGACCATCGGCGAACTCCATGACGGTTGCCGCCTGCTCCTCAATGAGAGAGACGAACTTCGGGACCGACTGCGTCGTCATGCGTGAGGGCAACTCCTGCGCCACCGCCCTGAGGCGGGCGCCGGCGGCCCNTAGTTCGGCCTGTTGCACCTCGCGGCTNACCGGAGACGGCGTCACATAGGTCAACACCGCCCGCAATTCGGGAAACCGGATGGCCTCNCCGCCGAGCTNCTCGTTGAACAGCCGCGCATGNGTGCCATCGGTGTGAGCCCAGCTGCGCATCTCCGATTCGAGGTAGGCGGCTATCACGTGCAGTGCCGTCGGTGTGGCGGCGGCGATGGTGGATGCCCCGGCNCGGCCGTACGTGCGGACGGTCTCGGCGAGGTCGCGAACCTCGGTGACCACCTTGGCCAGGTAATTGATATCAACTTGCACATCGAAGTCGGGCATACCAGCGATCCTAAGGGCGCGGCGCACCGCTGATCTGCAAAGATTTCCCCCACTCACACCAGCTGTACTCCAGTCGGGGAGATGGCACTGCCGTGCCCGACGCGGCAGTACCCGACGCACGCCCCGGGCCGAGAAATTTCAATACCTGTGGATCGGGTTGTTCAGGCGACCTCCGTTCCGGGTTGTTCGGCGCCGTCGGTGGGCGGCTGTGTTGGGGTGATCTCGGTGGGGCGTTCGAGCAGCTTTCCCTTGTGGAAGACCGCGCCGGCGCGGACCAAAGCGACCAGGTGTGGGGCGTTGACGGCGCGCCAGCGGGCCGCGGCGGCGTCGATGAGCTTGTAGGCCATAGCCAGTCCGGCCGCGCGTGATCCCGGGCCTTTGGTGACCTTGGTGCGCAAACGCACTGTGGCGAAGGTGCTTTCGATCGGATTCGTGGTGCGTAGGTGAATCCAATGTTCGGCCGGGTAGTGGTAGAACTCCAGCAGGGTGTCCAGATCGTCGGTGATCTTGGCGACCGCTTTAGGATACTTGGCCCCGAAGTCGACCTCGAAGGCTTTGACCGCGAGCTGGGCCTTGTCGATATCCTCGGCGTTGTAGATCTCCTTGATCGCCGCCAACGCCGACGGGTGCGCTGATTTCGGCAGCGCGGCAAGAACATTAGCCTGCTTATGAAACCAGCACCGCTGCTCTTTGGTGGCCGGGAACACCTCACGCACCGCGTTCCAGAACCCGAGTGCGCCATCGCCGACCGCGAGCACCGGGGCGGTCATGCCGCGGCGGCGGCAGTCGCGCAGCAGATCGGCCCACGACTCGGTTGATTCGCGGTAGCCGTCGGTGATCGCCACCAGTTCTTTGCGGCCGTCAGCGCGCACACCCAGCATCACCAGCAAGCACAGCTTTTCCTGGTCCAGGCGGACCTTGAGGTGGATGCCGTCCACCCACAGGTAGACGTAATCGGTGCCCGACAGGTCCCGGGCGGCGAACGCGCGGGCCTCATCTTGCCACTGACTGGTCAGCCGGGTGATCGTGGTGGCCGACAACCCGGCACCCGAGCCCAGAAACTGCTCCAGGGCCGGCCCGAAATCACTGGTCGACAGCCCGTGCAGATACAAAAGCGGCAGCACCTCGCTCATCTGCGGTGACTTGCGCGCCCACGCCGGCAGGATCGCCGAGGAAAACCGTTTCCGCTCACCAGTGTCGGGGTCGACGCGTTTGTCGTTGACTCGTGGAGCTTTCACCTGCACCGCACCGGCTGCGGTCAACACCTCACGTGGCTGGTGGTAGCCGTTGCGCACCACCAGCCGGTGCCCGTTGTCGTCGAGCTGATCGGCGTACTGGGCCACATACGCGGCGACCTCGGCCTGCAACGCCGCGGCCAGCATTTGCCGGGCACCGTCGCGGACGATCTCGTCCAACAACGAGCGCCCAGAGGCCTCGTGGCCGTTGGCGTCCTCGGCGTCGTGAACTACGGTGAGCATGGGCGTACCTTCCCGAACCAGCGCGCCAACGCCGGCTCATGATCGGACCTACTGACTTTCAGATCATCCTCGGGAAGGTGCGCCCACTTTCACGCCCCCATCCCGAGGCTCATCCACAGGTTCTGATCATTGCTCCCCCGGGCCTTGCCTGTGGTTCTGCCTTTCTGGCCCTCCGATTGTGGCCGGCGGTCCGCTCCGCGCAAGGCCACGGCCTCCGCTGCGCTGCGGGCCCACAGGCTCGGGGCAGCTCCCCCA
>NZ_JACKSH010000170.1 GCF_025821625.1 Mycolicibacterium pyrenivorans | reverse complement strand
CGCAGACGGGCTATCGCCCGTCAACTACGAGATCAGGGAATCCAAGACCAAGCCGGAAGCGGCATAGGAAACCCTCCACGATTTCGGGGGAACCACAGATTCATCCAACGAGGATGCTGGCGGGTCGCGGTCGTTGCTCGATGAGATCGTCCGCGACGGTGCCCAGCAGATGCTGGCCGCGGCGTTGGCCGCTGAGGTCGCCGCCTACATCGATGCCCATGCCGGGGCGGTCGACGAGCACGGGCGTCGGCTGGTGGTCCGCAACGGCCATCACCACCAGCGTGAGGTGCTGACCGCGGCGGGCGCGGTGAGTGTGACCGCCCCGCGGGTCAACGACAAGCGCATCGACTCCGATACCGGTGAGCGGCAACGGTTCTCCTCGGCGATCCTGCCGGCGTGGGCGCGTAAGCCTGGATTCACCGATGAGGTAGGGATGGGAGGCGGGTTGTAACAGCGAAATGCCCTGTCGTGGTGAAAGAATGAGATTTCTCGAGGATCACATT
>NZ_JACKSH010000169.1 GCF_025821625.1 Mycolicibacterium pyrenivorans | reverse complement strand
AACAGCCCCCTCACGGAACTCCCGGTCGTACTTCTTCCGTTTCTCTGACATCGCTACTCCTTATAGCTGATGCCTCCACGGTCTCGGGGGAATGCCAAACTGCCGCTTCACCCGGTCTGGGGCCCGCGTCGCCGCAGGATCGGCGACAGTGGTGCGCACGCGGCGCCGCTTGCAGGCGCCCCGCCATCCCATCTCCCGCATTAGGCGCTCGACGAGGGACTGTCAGATAAACGGTGGATCTGGCTTGGCATTGGTTAGTTGCCAGTCGGAGTGATCCGGCCGTTGAAGGTGATCGCGAACGCGTTGAGTGCGGGCTTCCACCTCATTGCCCATCGTGCCTTACCGCGGCCGGTGGGGTCTAGGGATCGGGTGACCAAGTAGAGACACTTCATCGCGGCCTGCTCGGTCGGGAAGTGCCCACGGGCCCGAATTGCTCGCCGATAGGGAGCATTCAAGGATTCAGTAGTTATCTGTAGTCCGGCGGTCGGGCAGGGTTGTGACCTGCTGGTTTGCGGTGTGGACGGTGTCCGCGACGTGCTCTTGGCGCTCGGTTGTC
>NZ_JACKSH010000168.1 GCF_025821625.1 Mycolicibacterium pyrenivorans | reverse complement strand
CGTGGCGGAGTCGGCGCCCGCGCCCATGGCGGCCCTGCTGCGCCGTGCCGCCGACCTGCTGGCCCTGGGCGCCGACCCGGCCCGGGCGTGGGCGAGTCCCGTCGAGCCTGCGGACAAACACATGCAGGCGTTCATGAGGATGGCCCGCCGGTCGGCGTCGTCGGGGGTCGCGCTGGCGCAGGGAATCGAGGATCTCGCCGTCCAACTGCGCGGTGACGCGGCAGACGCCGCAAGCGCCAGGGCGGAGCGTGCCGCGGTCCTGATCGCGGGACCGCTCGGGCTGTGTTACCTGCCCGCCTTTCTGTGCCTGGGCATCGTGCCCGTCGTCGCCGGGTTGGCCGGTGACGTCCTGCGCTCGGGAGTGCTGTGACCAACAATGGAGGAGAAACGCATGATGCAAGAACGCTTTCGGGACCTGCGTGCCCGCGTGGTCATCCTCGTCGTGGCCGACGACGGCATGTCGACGGTCGAGTACGCCATCGGCACGATCGCCGCGGCCGCGTTCGGGGCCATCCTCTACACCGTCGTCACCGGGGATTCGATCGTGAGCGCGCTGACCAACATCATCACCCGGGCGCTGAACACCAACGTCTAGGTGCAGAAGCCGGAACAGTCACCGCGGAGGCGGCTTTCGCGATCCTCGCGCTGGTGGCCGTCATGGTGGTCTGCCTGGCGGGCCTCGTCGCGGTGTCCATGCAGGTGCGGTGCGTGGACGCCGCCAGGGAGGCGGCGCGGCTGGCCGCACGTGGCGACGACGGGGCCGCCGCGCGGGCGGCACGCACGGTCGCGCCGGCGGGTGCGGTGCTGGATCTGCGGCGTGACGGTGACGACGTGGTCGCCACGGTCACCTCGAGATCGGCGCTACTGCCAGGGGTTTCGATCACCGCCGATGCCGTCGCCGCCGCCGAACCCGACGCCGGATGAACGGGGATCGGCCACCCTGATCGCGGCGGCCATGACCGCGGCGCTGCTCGTCGTCACCGTGGGAGGTGCGCACGTGGGGTCGGCGGTGGTCGCGCGCCACCGTGCGCAGGCCGCCGCCGACCTCGCCGCTCTTGCTGCTGCGGCCTACGTGCCCGGCGGCGCCGAGAGCGCCTGCGCGCGGGCGGCTCTGCTGGCGCGCGCGATGGGCACGGCCGCGGTGGCCTGCACCCTGGACGGACTCGATGTCGTCGTCACGGTGGAGGCGGCTGCGGGCCTGGGTGTCGCCGGGAGGGCACCTGCCAGGGCGCTGGCCAGGGCAGGCCCCGTGATACCGGACGGCACCGCGGACTAGGTCTTGGTGGCTTTCTCCTTGCGCGAGCGGGCCTTTCGCGTACCCTGAGCCGGTTCGTCGGACTCCTGCAAGCCCGCCAGTGCGAGTTCTTCCTGCGTGGGCAACCGCATCGCGGCCAGGCCGGCGTAGACGCCCTTGTCCAGCTCGACTCGGTTGACCGATATGTGCACCGGGATCCACCCGCCGTGGTGGGCGACCATGCGCAACACACCCGAGGTCGCTCCGGTCGCGAACTCGGCCTCCATCGCGGCCAGGGTGTCCTTGTCGTCCGGATGGGCCCGCTCTCCGACGATTCCGGCGCGCCAGTCGAAGAACGGAACCGGTTCGTCCAGCCATTTCAGCAGGGTCCAGTGCCGTGGATCGACCAGCGCCCGGTGCACGCCGGGTTCGGCGAGGCTGTCGAGGATCCGCTGGCCCAGGAGATCCTCCTGGATGCTCGGCCCGTCTTGCACGCTGCGCCAGTTCATCGCCCGGCAGATCAGCCGCTCCACGCCGTCGTCCCACTCTTCGAACAGGGACCGGGCGACGAAGCCGACGGTGATCCGCTCACCCCGGTAGTCGGTGACGTCCCACGTGTTGCAGATCGTCAGGCCCCCTTCGGGCTTGATCACCATGCTCAGGATCTCGGCTTCGTTGGGGTTGAGGTCACGCCGCGGCAGGTCGTCGATGAACGCCCGCCCGTGCGTGGTCTCCTTGGCCGGATCCCACCCACCGATCCGCAGCGATTCGGATGTGTCCGTCGCGGTCCCCGTTGACAGGTCCCAGATCAGTGGACCGACGACCGGCCGCGGGGGCGGCTCCTCGTCGGGCGCCCCCAGCCAGATCTGGACACCGTGGATGCGACCATCGGACATCTGGACCACCTCGGTGCAGATCACGCGGTCGTTCTTCGGCGTGATGCTGCTGAGCCCCTTGCCTGCGCGCACCGTCTCACCGATGGCGCTCTGGATGGCCATCAGATGCGGGTGCCGCCTCAAGAATGTGCTGATCGGTACCAGGTTCTTGGTGTGCGCGCCTTCTGCGACGACAGCAGGCTCGCTGCCCAGCGTTTCCACGAGCAACCAGTCGTGGGTCATGGCGATGATCCTACCGATGGGTAAACCGCCCTCCCGTGATGGAACGGCAACGAAATCCGTGAAGCGCGGCGCTCCCGAGTACGGCTTCGTACCGCCGGACCTGCCCATTCTGTGTTGCAGCCACCGCTCGGACAAGGTAATTTGCGACTGAACCTGGCAGGCGGGAACGGAAACGAATCCCGCAGTCCGGCTGTTCGCCGCCGTAGTTCGGCATTTGCCGCGGCGTCCACCTCGGACCCGTGTTCTGTGACGTCCGCAGGCGATCGTCGAGGGGTCGGTCGCCACGTGGATTCATTCGATTCTTGCCCCGAGCGAGCCGAGCACCAGCCGTAACACCCGCACCGCGCCGTCCTTGTCCAGTGGATCGTTGCCGTTCCCGCACTTGGGCGACTGCACGCAGGACGGGCAACCCATCGGGCACTCGCACGCCTCGATCGCCGCCGCGGTGGCCGCCCACCACGCAGCGATCGTGCGGAATCCGCGGGCCGCGAAGCCGGCACCGCCCGGATAACCGTCGTACACGAAGATCGTCGGCAGGCCGTCGACCGGCCCGACGGCGGTGGAGACCCCGCCGATGTCGCCGCGGTCGCAACTGGCGAGCAACGGGAGCAAGCCGATGGCGGCGTGTTCGGCCGCATGCAGTGATCCCGGTATGCGGAGTGGGTCGATTCCGATGTCCAGCAACGCTTCTGGCGTGATCGTGCACATGACTGCCATCGTTTCCAGGGTGCGCGTCGGCATGTCGAGCTCGACGAAGTCGATCACCTCACCGTCGAGCCGGCGGCGCAGGTAGCCGGTGACGGTGTTGCTCACCGACACGGGCACCAGTCCGACCGCGACGGGCCCGTGGTCGGACCGCTCGCCCCGCCCGGTGACGCTGATGTCGGTCAGCTCCCGCGCGAACGTGGTGTAGCCGGGATCCTCGGCATGTACGAACGCGATGCCGTCCTCGAAGTCCAGGGAGTCGACCAGGTAGCTCTCGCCCTGATGCAGATAGACCGCGCCGGGGTGCACCGACGCCGGCGCCTGACCCGCCCCCGCGCTGCCCAACATGCGTCCCGTGTCGACCTCCAGGATCGCGATCTGCCCGCCGGTGGACCCGCGGATGTCCACGGCCGGATGCGGATCGACGCCGGGGGTGGGGAAGTAGCCGCTCGGTCGCCGGCGAAGCAACCCGTCGTCGACCAATTCGGCCGCCACCGCCTCGGCGTCCCACACGCGCACCTCGGCGTCGGTCAACGGCAGCTCGGTGGCGGCGCACAGAAGCTGCGGCCCAAGGACATACGGGTTCGCCGGGTCGATGACGACACGTTCGATGGGCTTGTCGAGCAGGGCGGACGGATGATGAACGAGATAGGTGTCGAGGGGATCGTCACGGGCTATCAGCACCACGAGTGCCCCTTGCCCGCGCCGGCCCGCCCGCCCGGCCTGCTGCCAGAACGACGCGACGGTGCCGGGGAATCCCGCCAGCACCACGGCATCGAGGCCGGCGATGTCCACGCCGAGCTCGAGGGCGTTGGTCGTCGCCACCCCGCGCAGTTCGCCGTCGGCCAGGGCGCGCTCGAGTCGGCGACGGTCCTCGGCGAGATAACCGGCACGGTAGGACGCCACCAGCTGTGACAGTTCCGGGGCCGTCTCCGCCAGCCGGGTGCGGGCCCCCAGCGCGGTGAGTTCGGCTCCCCGACGTGACCGCACGAACGCCAGCATCCGGGCGCCCTCGGCGACCAGGTCCGCCATCACCCGTGCTGCCTCGGCCCCGGCCGAGCGCCGGACCGGGGCGCCGTTCTCGCCGATCAGGTCGTCGATCAGCGCCGGTTCCCACAGCGCCACCGTGCGTGCCCCCTGCGGGGATCCGTCGTCGGTCACCTCCATCACCGCCTGGCCTATCAGCTCGGAGGCGGTGATCGCGGGCTGCGCGGTAGTCGCGCTGGCGAAGATCACCGTGGGCAGTTCACCGGTCGCCGAGTACCGCGCGCACAGCCGCAGCAGGCGGCGCAGCACCATCGCCACGTTGGATCCGAAAATGCCTCGGTAGTAATGGCATTCGTCGACCACGACGTAGCGCAGGTTGCGCAGGAACACCGCCCAGCGGGCGTGGTTGCGCAGCAGGGAGAGATGGATCATGTCCGGGTTCGAGAAGATCCACCGGGATCGTTCCCGCGCGAAGCGCCGTACCTCGGTGGGACTGTCGCCGTCGTATGCCGTGGGCGCGACATCGCCGAGCCCGGGCACCGCGGAGGTGAGTGCCGCCGCCGACCGCAACTGGTCGTGTCCGAGTGCCTTGGTCGGCGACAGGTACAGCGCCCTGGCCCGCGGATCATCTTTCAGCGCCGTCAGTATCGGTAGCTGGTAGGCCAGCGACTTGCCCGACGCGGTGCCCGTGCTCAGCACGACGTGTCGTCCGTCGCGAGCGAGGTCGGCCGCCGCCAGTTGATGCGACCACGGCGCCTCGACGCCCCGATCACGGAAGGCTCGCACCACATCTGGGTCGGCCCAGGGCGGCCACGCCCCGGTGCGGGCCCGCCGCGGCGGCAGATCCGCGACATGGCGGAGCGGATGTTCGTCGGCGGCGGTGCCCTCGACCGCGCACGCGAGCAGCTCGCGGCCGAAGTCCAGCACCGGATCTGTCACCTGGGACCTCCCCGGGACGTCTGAGAAAGGCGTTGCGATCCCGTCGTACGTGAATTGTTCACTACGTGATTGCTCCGAGACTGTCGCCGCAGCCCCGAACGTGATTGACTTACTGCGGTCGCAGCTTCTGTGTTCGTGTTCGCACTCGCAGGATCGTCGTTGCGATCGCGGTTCCTGCGAGGGTTGTAGGTCGGGTCAGTTCCGAGCACTCCACGAAGGTATGGCGGTCGGAACGGGCCCGGTACACCGGAAGTCGGTGGACCGCTCCCGGTAGTAGAAGAGAAGGAAAGTACGAGAGATGCCACAGGGAACTGTGAAGTGGTTCAACGCAGAAAAGGGCTTCGGCTTCATCGCCCCCGAAGACGGCTCCGCTGACGTGTTCGTCCACTACACGGAGATTCAGGGCAGCGGATTCCGCACCCTGGAAGAGAACCAGAAGGTCGAGTTCGAGGTCGGTCAGAGCCCCAAGGGCCCCCAGGCCACCGGCGTTCGGGCCGTCTGAGCGAAGCGGACCAAACCAGAACCTCAACATCACCCCCGTGTCTTCCCCTGGAAGGCGCGGGGGTGTTCTCTGTCGAGGGCCGGCCCGCAGGGCCCGCGGCCCGGCATCACCTCTGCATCGACGGGCTGCCCTAGTGTCACTTGTGTGAGCCAGCTGTCCTTCTTCTCGGCTGAGTCGGTGCCACCGGCCATCGCCGACCTGACAGGAATCCTGGCTGCGCCCGGGCAGGTCGTGCTCGTCGGCGGCCCACAGGGACAGGCGGCGCGGCTGTCGGTCGTGGTCGACCGGTTGTGGCGCGCCGAGGCGCTGGCCGAGATGATCGACGAGGCCGGGCTGCAGCCCGAGATCGCCCGCACCGACGAGGACACCCCGTTGGTCCGCACGTCCGTCGACGCCCGCCTGGTCAAGATCGCCAACCAGTGGACGAGGGGAGCGGTCAAGACCGTGCCGCCGCAGTGGCTGCCGGGACCCCGGGAGCTACGGGCGTGGACGCTGGCGGCCGGAACGCCCGAAGCGGACCGCTATCTGCTCGGACTGGACCCGCACGCGCCCGACACGCATTCGCCGCTCGCATCGGCGATGATGAGGGTCGGGATCGCACCGACGCTGATCGGCACCCGCGGGACACATCCGGCGTTGCGGATCAGTGGGCGGCGACGGCTATCGCGCCTGGTAGAGAACGTGGGGGAACCTCCGGGCAGCGCCGAGGCGTTGTCGCAGTGGCCGCGGACCTAGCCGTCTGGTGGCCATCGGGGGTGTAGGGGCCAGTTTGCGTCGGCAGGCCCGGGGTGCGAAATTGTCAGTTGCCGCAGCGGTCGCACAGGTATGCGATGCTCGCGTGCAAACGGAGAAGTGGAGCTAGTCAAAGGTGGCTGACGGGGACCGCGGCAGCGGCAAGAACGGTGCTGTTCGACGACTCGTCATTGTCGAGTCGCCCACCAAGGCGCGCAAAATCGCCGGTTACCTGGGCTCCAACTACATCGTCGAGTCGTCCCGCGGACACATTCGCGACCTGCCCAGGGCCGCGGCGGACGTCCCCGCCAAGTACAAGTCGGAGCCCTGGGCGCGGCTTGGGGTCAACGTCGACCATGACTTCGAACCGCTCTACATCATCAGCCCGGACAAGAAGAGCACCGTCGCCGATCTGAAGGAAAAGCTCAAGAACGTCGACGAGCTCTATCTGGCCACCGACGGTGACCGCGAGGGCGAGGCCATCGCCTGGCACCTGCTCGAGACGCTGAAACCGCGCATCCCGGTCAAGCGGATGGTGTTCCACGAGATCACCGAGCCCGCGATCCGCGCGGCCGCCGAAGACCCGCGCGACCTTGACAATGACCTGGTCGACGCCCAGGAGACCCGCCGCATCCTCGACCGCCTGTACGGCTACGAGGTCAGCCCCGTGCTGTGGAAGAAGGTCGCCCCGAAGCTGTCCGCCGGTCGCGTGCAGTCCGTCGCGACCCGCATCATCGTCCAGCGCGAACGCGAGCGCATGGCGTTCCGCAGCGCCGGCTACTGGGACGTCACCGCCGAGCTGGACGCCAGCGTTTCGGATGCCACCGCATCTCCTCCCAGGTTCACCGCCAAGCTCAACACCGTCGACGGGCGACGGGTGGCCTCCGGGCGCGATTTCGACTCACTGGGCGCGGTGCGCAAACCCGACGAGGTGCTCGTCCTCGATGAGGCCGCTGCCAACGCGTTGGCCACAGGCCTGCGCGGCGCGCAACTGGCGGTCTCGTCGGTCGAGCAGAAGCCCTACACGCGCCGCCCGTATGCGCCGTTCATGACGTCGACGCTGCAGCAGGAGGCGGGCCGCAAGCTGCGGTTCTCGTCGGAGCGCACGATGAGCATCGCGCAGCGCCTGTACGAGAACGGCTACATCACCTACATGCGTACCGACTCGACGACGCTGTCGGCGAGCGCTGTTGAAGCTGCGCGCAATCAGGCCCGCCAGCTCTACGGCGAGGAGTACGTGCACCCATCGCCGCGCCAGTACACCCGCAAGGTCAAGAACGCCCAGGAGGCCCACGAGGCCATCCGCCCGGCCGGTGACGTGTTCCAGACCCCGGGGCAGCTGCACGCCCAGCTCGACACCGACGAGTTCCGCCTCTACGAGCTGATCTGGCAGCGCACCGTCGCCTCGCAGATGGCCGACGCCCGCGGCACCACGCTGTCGCTGCGCATCGCCGGCTCCGCGGCGTCAGGCGAGCAGGTGGTGTTCAACGCCAGCGGCCGCACGATCACGTTCGCCGGGTTCCTCAAGGCGTACGTCGAGAGCCTCGACGAGCAGGCCGGCGGTGAGGCGGACGACGCGGAGAGCCGGCTGCCGAACCTGACCCAGGGACAGCGCGTCGACGCGAAGGACCTGACCGCCGACGGCCACACCACCAGCCCGCCCGCCCGATACACCGAAGCGTCTCTGATCAAGGCGCTCGAGGACCTCGGCATCGGCCGACCGTCGACCTACTCGTCGATCATCAAGACCATCCAGGACCGCGGCTACGTGCACAAGAAGGGCAGTGCGCTGGTCCCGTCCTGGGTGGCGTTCGCCGTCATCGGGCTGCTCGAACAGCACTTCGCCCGGCTGGTCGACTACGACTTCACCGCCGCCATGGAAGACGAGCTCGACGAGATCGCCTCAGGAAATGAGCGAAGGTCCAACTGGCTCAACAACTTCTACTTCGGTGGTGACCACGGCGTCGAGGGCTCGATCGCGCGCGCCGGCGGGCTCAAGAAGCTCGTCGGCGGCAACCTCGAGGAGATCGACGCCCGGCTGGTCAACTCCATCAAGCTCTTCGACGACGCTGAAGGGCGGGCGGTCAACGTCCGCGTCGGCCGCAACGGGCCGTATCTCGAGCGGATGATCATCGGTGACCCCGATAAGCCAGGAGAGCTGACCCCGCAGCGGGCCAACCTCAGCGACGACCTGACGCCCGATGAGCTGACGCTGGAGCTGGCCGAGAAGGCTTTCGCCACACCGCAAGAGGGACGCTCGCTGGGTATCGACCCGGAGACGGGTCACGAGATCGTCGCCAAGGACGGCCGGTACGGGCCGTACGTCACCGAGGTGCTGCCCGCGCCGCCGGAGGAGCCCGACGACGGGGCTGCTGGAGTTCCGGCGAAGAAGGGCAAGAAGCCGACCGGCCCGAAACCGCGCACCGGCTCGCTGCTGCGCACGATGGATCTCGAGACGGTGACGCTGGAGGATGCGCTCCGGCTGCTGTCGCTGCCTCGCGTCGTCGGCGTCGATCCCGCCAGCGGTGAGGAGATCACCGCGCAGAACGGACGTTACGGCCCATACCTGAAGCGCGGCAACGACTCTCGCTCGCTGGCCACCGAGGAGCAGATGTTCGACATCACCCTCGAGGAGGCGCTGAAGATCTACGCAGAACCCAAGCGCCGCGGGAGGCAGGGAGCCGCGACGCCGCCGCTGCGCGAGTTGGGCAACGACGCCGCCAGCGGCAAGCCGATGGTCATCAAGGACGGACGATTCGGGCCCTATGTGACCGACGGCGAAACCAATGCGAGCCTGCGCAAGGGCGACGACGTGCTGTCGATCACCGACGAGCGCGCGTCCGAGCTGCTCGCCGATCGGCGGGCCCGCGGTCCGGTGAAGAAGGTGGCGAAGAAGTCGCCTGCGAAGAAGGCGGCCAAGAAGGCCCCGGCCAAGAAGGCCGCGAAGAAGAGCTAGCGGGACAGATCCACTTCGTCGGCCGTCACCAGGTTCACCGGGCGCGCGAGCTGCGTCGGCGCGGTGCGTCCGCGCAGTTCGACGATCTCCCCGACATCCCAGCACAGGGCCTCTGAGTCCAGTGCGTCGCTGACGGCGATCGCCGATGCCAGCACGTGGCCCTTCTCGTGTTTCGCCAGCTCGGTCAGCCGCGCCGCCTCGTTGACGGGGTCACCGATCACCGTGTACTCGAAGCGGGCCTGTGCGCCGATGTGACCCGCGATCGCCCTGCCCGCGGACACGCCGATGCCGAAATCGGTCTCGCCGAGCACCTCGATGAGCTCGTCGTGCAGTTCCCGTGACGCGGCCAGCGCCGCCCCAGAGGCGTCGGGATGCTCGATGGGCACACCGAAGATGGCCAGCGCCGCGTCACCCTGGAACTTGTTGACGAAGCCGCCGTGGCGGTTGACGGTGTCGACGACGACCCGGAAGAAGTCGTTGAGCAGGCTGACGACGTCGGAGGCCGGACGCGTCGCCGCCAGTTGGGTCGAACCGACCAGGTCCACGAACAGCACGGCCACGTCGCGCTCCTGGCCGCCGAGTTCGGTGCCCCGCTCCAGGGCCCGGCGCGCGACGTCCTCGCCGACGTACCGTCCGAACAGGTCGCGCAGCCGCTGCCGTTCGGCCAGGTCGCGCACCATGTCGTTGAAGCCGGCCTGGAGCAGGCCGAGCTCGCTGGCGTCGTAGATCTGCATGTGGGCGTTGTAGTTGCCGCGCTGCACCTCGCCGAGCGCCCAGCGCAGCTGGCGCAACGGGTCGGCGATCGACATCGCCACCAGCACGGTGCTGGACAGACCTATCACCAGCGCCGCGATCGCCAGCAGCAGGATCGTCGTGGTGAGGCGTTCGGCGGGCGCGGTGAGGATCGCGAACTTGCTGGCTACCAGCGCGAGCACGATCGTGAGGACCGGCACGCCGGTCGACAGCACCCACGTCAGCACCTGCCGCAGGATCACCCCGGGCGCATGGAAGGTCTCCGGTACCCCGCCGCGCAGGGCGGCGACGGCCACCGGCCGGAGCACCCGCTCGGACTGCAGGTAGCCGATGATCGCGGTGGCGGTGGCGCCCAGTCCGGTGGCCACGGCCACCACCGGCGCCGACTTGCTGGCCACCGGCCAGCTGGCGACGATGAACACCACCGAGCAGAGCAGCCAGTTGGTGGCGCTGATCACCGAGCGGTAGAACGGCATCTTCAACGCCCGCATGCGCGTCACTTCGGTGGCGGCCGGGTCGCGGTCGCCGAGCAGCATGTCGCGGCGCTGCCAGCGCATGACGGGGATGAGCATGCGCAGCGTCAGGTACGACGCCACGGTGAACGACACGAACAGGTAGCCGAGGAAGATCGCCAGGTTGTAGGTGGGCAGGTCCTGCAACTGGATGCGGTCCTCGGGGGGCAGGCCGAAGCGCAGGAAGCCGAGGACCAGCAGAGCGCCGATGATGTCGGCCTGCAGCATGCCCAGCGTGAACACCGGCCACGGGGTGCGCGCGACCCAGCGGACGAACGCGCTGATTCGCCCCACCTCGATCGCTTCGGCGGCCATTGGTTCACCGTATCGGGCGCGGCGGACGGCGACGGGGCGTCTGGGACGGACGTGTCGGTTCGCAGCACTACTGTTATCGGCGATGGCAGGTGTTTTCTCGCGTCTTGTGGGCCAGGACGCTGTGGAGTCGGAGCTGACGGCCGCCGCGCGCGCCGCCCGCGGTGATTCGGCTCACAGTGACGGCGGCGACGTGGCCGGAGCCGCAGTGGGGACGATGACGCACGCGTGGCTCATCACCGGGCCGCCGGGGTCGGGCCGGTCGGTGGCTGCACTGTGCTTCGCGGCCGCCCTGCAGTGCACCTCGGGGGCCACCCCGGGCTGCGGCGAGTGCCGGGCCTGCGCCACGACCATGGCGGGCACCCACGCCGACGTGCGCCGGATCATCCCGGAGGGACTGTCCATCGGCGTGGACGCGATGCGCACCATCGTGCAGATCGCATCGCGACGGCCAGGCACCGGCCGCTGGCAGATCGTCGTGATCGAGGATGCCGACAGGCTCACCGAGGGAGCGGCCAACGCGCTGCTGAAGGTCGTCGAGGAACCACCGCCGTCGACGGTGTTCCTGCTGTGCGCGCCGTCGGTGGACCCGGAGGACATCTCGATCACGCTGAGGTCGCGCTGCAGGCACGTCGCCCTGGTCACCCCGCCGGTGGACGCCATCGCCGGGGTGCTGATGGAGTCCGACGGGCTTCCCGAGAACGATGCGGCGTGGGCGGCGTCGGTCAGCGGCGGACATGTCGGACGGGCCAGACGGCTGGCGACCGACGAGCAGGCGCGGCAGCGGCGGCTGCGGGCACTGAGCCTGGCGCGCGACGCCGCGACGCCCTCGCGCGCCTATGCCGCCGCCGAGGAGTTGGTGGCCACGGCCGAGGCGGAGGCCAAGGCGCTGACCGGGGACCGCAACGAGGCCGAGGCAGAGGAGTTGCGCACCGCGCTGGGCGCCGGCGGCACGGGCAAGGGCACCGCCGGGACGATGCGCGGCGCCACCGGTGCGATCAAGGATCTCGAGCGTCGCCAGAAGTCACGTCAGACCCGCGCGTCGCGCGACGCGCTCGACCGGGCCCTGATCGACCTCGCCACCTACTTCCGGGACGCCCTGCTGGTCTCGTCGGGTGCGGCGGACGTGACGCCGAACCATCCCGACATGGCGGAGAAGGTCGCGGCGATGGCGGCTCACGCGACGCCCGAGAAGCTGCTGCGCTGCATCGAGGCGGTGCTGGAGTGTCGCGAGGCCCTTGCGGTCAACGTCAAGCCCAAGTTCGCGGTCGACGCGATGGTCGGCACCGTCGGTCAGGCGCTGCGCGGCTGACGCCCGGCGGGCTGGAGCGTCCGACCCGGGATCAACTTGGGTAGCCGACCGGCCCTGTCGTAGACTCAGGCCGCCGGCGGGATCGAACGCTCTTCGCGTGAGCGCTCATCGCCCCCCGGCACGCCGCCCTAGCTCAGTCGGTAGAGCAATTCACTCGTAATGAATAGGTCAGGGGTTCGATTCCCCTGGGCGGCTCCGTCTGCCAGCGTAAACAGTCTCAGAACCAGCTTGGCTTCTGCTCTTGGCCGCGGCGACGGCAGTTGCATTCGCCGTGGCGCTCGGCGCGAGCCGCCACCGGCTGCTGACCGGGGTGTCCTCTTCGTCTAAGCGAACGGGAACTTCATAGCCAGCAGCCTGGCCTCCCTCATTCGTATTCGCGAAGGATCCTGTCGAGCTCCTCAGGCGGCATGCGGTCGATGTCTGCCTGGGTCAGTGAAACGCCGCGGCTCTCCAGATATGTGAGGTCGATGAGCCTGCCATCGGGTTTGCGATAAGCCGTCCGCCGGCTCTGACGAGGTCGCCCGGGCTTTCGTTCCCAGTCGTGCGCGAACTTGCGGACCGCCGCGGCATCCCATATCGCACCCCCCCGCAGCTCGGCCAGGGGGCTGGGAAACGCGGCTGTAGAACGCAGTTGGTGCACCCGCTGCCGTGCCACACCGAGTTCCTCAGCGATCTCCGCGGCGGACATCAACTCCGGCAGGGTCGGCTCATCAGCGCGGCGCTGCTGCTCGTCCTCGGTGATCGTCTCCACACCGATCGGCGGGCGGCCGATGATCTCGGCGGCAAGGTCACAACCCTCGCAGGTGGCCTTGATCATGTCGGAGATCGGCAGATAGACGGTCATGGTCGCCTGGTGCAGCTTCGGAATCCGGGACAGCGACCCGTCGACGCCGCGCTCATCCAGTGCGGTCTCCCACGCGTCCATCGTCGCCTCGTCGGGGTCGACGTCGAAGGTAGTGCGCACAACCCAGTCGGTCACCGGCCCTTCTCCTTTCTGCGCTGGGCTTTCTGTTCCTTCTTGCTTGGTGGCGGCACTTGGAGGCCCGCTTTGCGGAGTGCGACGTGCAGGTCGGCCATGCGGCGGCGCGGGTTGCTCGGCGTCGCCGGGTATCGGCCGACGTAGTTGCCTCGCGGGTCGTAGAACCGGGTGTAGCCCTTGGTGTCGTCGTTGACGGTCCAGCCCTGCGACTGCGCCCAATTGGCGATGTCCGCAATGTCGCTGTTCACTCATGATCCCCTTAACTCTTGCGGTATGTCAATAAAAGGACAATACGATACAACGTCAAGAGTTTCGAGGCGCGCGTAGTTCATGGTTAGCCCGCCGACGGCGGGTCATGCCTCGTCGAGCGCCTCCCTGGCCACCTTGCACGCGGTGTTCGCGGCGGGGAATCCGGCATAGCCGCTCGAGTGGTAGACGACCTCGGCGATCTCGTCTTCGGTCAGCCCGTTGTTGCGGGCGATCTGCACGTGGAACCCGAGTTCGTCGGTGGCGCGCAACGCGATCAGAATGCCCAGTGTGACCAGGCTGCGGTCGCGTCGGCTCAACCCCTCGCGGGCCCACAGCCGGCCGAACACGTTGTCGATGCCGATCTCGAGCAGTTCGTCGCCGAACCCGCCGTCGCCGATCCTGTCGACGCCGTCGGGCAGCACACCCGGCAACATCTCACGGAAAACCCGGTAACCCGTCTCACGAATATCGGTCATGCGTCCAGCGTCGCACAGCGCTACCGCGGCGCCACGAACCCGACCGGGCCCGCTGCGACGCACACCGACAGCGCCGACGTGTTCGCCCGCACGGTGATCGCCTCGCCGGCGCCCGGCAGCCGCACGTACACGCGGTTGAGGCCGGGGCGGACCGGAACCTTGACCTCGTCACCGTCGGCCAGCGACAACGTCATCGAGCCGTCGCTGTTGGCCAGGTAGTTGATCTCGGCGGTCCAGTCGGCGGGGAGCAACGGTCCGTCCAGCGGCATGCTGACCGGGAAGTCGGGCTGCACCAGATACCCGCACTGCGGAGCCGGGCCGGGACGGATGGAACGCACCCAGGTCACCTTGGCGTCGACCAGGTTGCCCTTCACGTCCAGCATTCGCAACTCCCCGGTGGCCGATGAGAATTCGGGACGATCGGGGAGCAGGGCGAACATGTGGCTGGCCAGGTTCTCCGGCCACGCCACCCGCTGCAGCACCAGCGGGTCGACCTCCTGGTCCAGCATCGGCGCCGCCGAGGAGGCGTGCGCGGCAGCCAGAGCACTCCGCGCGTTCTGCAGGTACGGCTGTGCGGGGTTGTCACGCCAGCTGGTGAGGAACGTCGCGGTCGAGTAGCCACAGCTGGCCACGAAGGCCACCGCGACGCATCCGACCGAAATCGACCGCGCCGCAGACGAATCCAGCCACCGCGACCGCTCCCGGTTGGGTGCGCACAGGCCGACGGCGGCCAGCAACGCCAGCACCACGACGAGGTCGGGCAGGTAACGCAACGTCTGTGCCAGTTCCAGAGCGGTGAACCGCGACGAGCGCATCAGGTAGATCGGAACCTGGCAGGCCACCGCATATCCCAGAGCCGCCAGCCACGCCGGTCCGATGCGTTGCTTGCGGAGCAACGTCACCGCGACGACACCGGCAAGCGCGACCCAGCCGAGGACCATCACCGCCACGGGAGGGGTCGCCCACGGCGATGCCGGCGCCCACCGCTGCCAGTCCCACGGCCCGCCGACGAGACCCGGAACGATGCCGTGAGTGAACGAGCGCCACAACAGATCCCGCGTCATCGACAGGTCGAGACTCCAGCGTTGCTGATCGACGACCATCAGATACACGCCGACCCAGGCGACAGTGAGCGTCAGGCACACCGTCCACAGGCGCACCCCGCGGCGCCAGACTTCGCGGACCGATCCGCTGTCGGTGACATGGAAGTACAGCGCCGTGACGGTGAACGCGACGAACGCGACGACCGCCGACTTCTCGAAGAACAACAGCCCGCCGAGGTATGCCAGGGCCCCGGTGAGCGCATAGCGTCGGTCGCCGGTGCGCACCAACTGGATCGCGTCGGCGCACACCCACGCCATCGCGGCCAGCATCGGCAGTGAGTTCAACGCCGCCGCCCACCAGGCGAAGCCGGGAACCGCCAGCGGCGTGAACAAGGCAAACGTCAGGGGCACCAACAACACCGGACGCCAGCCGAGGATCACATGCAGCGCCCGCAGCAGCGCCAGCGACGCCACGAGCGCGAGCACCACGAGGCTGATCGCGGGCCACAGCCAGTCCAGCGGTGCGAGCCGGGTGATGACCCCGGCGACCAGGAACGCGCCGGGCATGACGTGCCCGTCGTGGTCGTCGAACAGGTAGCCCGGCGACAGCAGCCCCTGGGTGCCGGCGCGGCCGACCAAGATCAGGTCGTCCCAGTAGAAATAGCCGCCGAACGCCAGCACCGCGCGGATCGCCAGTTGCAGCGCGATCAGCGCCACAGCTGTGCGGGCGACCCAGGATCTCACGAGTGCGGGTAGGCATCTCCGGCGTGCTGACGGGCAATCCACGCCGAGGCGACCATCTCCTCGAGAGAATGCCGCATCTTCCAGCCGAGATCCCGTGCGGCGAGATCGCCGGCAGCCACGATCCTCGCGGGGTCACCCGGCCGACGCGGCATGATCGCAGGCTCGAACGCGACCCCGGTGACGTCGCGGATCGCGGTCATGATCTCCCGCACCGAGGTGCCCGCACCGCTTCCGAGGTTGTACACCGGCTCCACCTCCAGCCCGTCGTCGAGACGCTGCGCGGCCGCGACGTGGGCGGCGGCGAGATCGGAGACGTGGATGTAGTCGCGCACGCAGGTGCCATCCGGCGTCGGATAGTCGGCACCGTTGATGCTCGGGCTCGCGCCGCGGTAGAGCATGTCGAACACCTTCGGGAACAGGTTGTGCGGGCTGGCGTCGAACAACCGCTGCGAGCCGGAGCCGACGACGTTGAAGTACCGCAGGCTGGTGTGACGAAGTCCGGTGGCACGTCCGGCGTCACGCAGCAGCCACTCACCGATCAGCTTCGTCTCCCCGTACGGCGACTCGGGCACCGTCGGGGTGGTCTCGTCGACGATCTCGACGCCGGGGGTGCCGAAGGTGGCGGCGCTGGAGGAGAACACGATCCTGTCGACCCCGGTCAGCTCCATCGCCTGCAGCAGGTTCACCGTGGTCGTGACGTTCTGCTCGTAGGTGTGCAGTGGGCGCTTCACCGACTCGCCCGCGAATTTGTATCCCGCGATGTGGATGACCCCGCGCAACTCGAAGCGCCGCAGCGTGTCCTCGATCAACCCCCTGTCCAGCAGCGTGCCGCGGACGAACGTCGCGGAGTGCGGGACGAACTCCTCGAATCCCGTGGACAGGTCGTCGATCACCACCACCGGGAGGTCGGCGTCGAGCAGGGCGCGGGCCACGTGCGAACCGATGTACCCAGCGCCGCCGGTCACCAGCCAGCCCATGTCGTCTCCTTCTGTCTCGACCTCAGCCCTGCAGCGTATTCGTCTGCCGCCGCGGGGCGTCGCCCAGGCATCGCGCGCCGGCTATCCGGCGGCGGGAACCCTGGCGAGCGCGACGAGGTGCACGGCCATGCCGAGCAGCGGCCCGCACAACAGGGCGACCACGGTACGCACCTCGAGATCCAGCGGCAGCAGCAGCAGCAGCGCGGAGGCCACGGTTGCGGACAGCCAGCCTGCCGCGTAGCCGCGGTGCAGCGCGGCGGCCACCGTGGCCGCACCGGTCAGCGTCAGCAGTGCGATCGCCACCGCTGCCGCGGTGAACCAGGCCAGCAGGACGCCGTCGGCGACGTACTCCGCACCGAAGGCCGCCTGCAGCAGCCAGGGTCCGAACATCCCCGCGGCGGCGACCCCGACGACGCCGAGCGCGCCGACCACGGCCGCGGGCACGATCAGCGCCCGCAGTCGGTGGCTGCGCTGGTCGACGAAATGTGCGATCAGATTGCCCTGCATCGCGGTGAGCGGAACGAGCAGCGGAGCGCGGGTCAGCGTCACTGCGAGGATCACCACCCCGCCCGCGGCCCCGAGATCGCCGCCCGAGGTGGCCTTCAGCAGCACGGGAAAACCCATCACCAGCACGGCGCTGGCACCGGCGGCGGCGATCGAATGCCCGGCACCGCGCAGGAATGTCATCGTGCCGCCCGGCGCGCGCAATCGGGCGGCCGCGCGTGTCGCCGGCGAGGCGAGCATCATCAACAGCCACGCGATCGAGCCCGCGACGGTGGCCCACAGATAGCCGCCGAGCCCCCAGCCCACCGCGAAGGTGGCCGCCGCGACGGTCACCCGCAGCACCGCGTCGGTGACCATCAGCGCGCCGTACTCGGACCACCGGTCGACCCCGGCGAGCGCACCGAGAAGCGTGGTGTGCAGGCAGAAGCCCGCCAGCCCGACGGACAGCAGCGCGACGCTGAGAAGGCGATCTTCGACGAAGACGTGCGCCGACCACAGCGGGGAGGTGAGCGCGATCAACGCCGCTGCGGCGAGACCGACCCCGGTCGCGATCCGCAGCGGGTGGGTTCGCTCACCCTCTGGATCGGCGCGGCGGCGATCCAGGGAGCGGACCTCGCGCGTCGTCTCCTGCAGCAGGCCGAAGGCGGCACCGCTGGCCAGCCCGAACGCTCCCCAGAACACCCCGAACACGGAGAACCCGGCAGGCTCCAGGTCGCGCGCGGCGAGGTAGAGCACCGCGTACCCGCACAGCGCCGACAGTGCCGTCGCCGCTCCGACACGGACCACGCTGCCCCGGGTGACCGCGCCCGAGGGCCCCGCAGTCGCATCGGTCACGACAGGGAGTCCAGCGGCGGAACCTTCGGTGAGTACAGCCATGCGGCCCACAGCGGGCGCAGCGAATTGTGGGCGTACTGCGCCGCCAGACCGGTGAAGTCGTCGGTCACCACACTGCTGTGCCGGTAGCGGTCCGCCCAATCCTTGAGCAGCGCAAAGAAATCGGAGTCGCCGATCTCCTTGCGCAGCGCATGCAGGGTGAGCGCGCCGCGTTTGTACACCCGGTCGTCGAACATGTCGCGGGGACCCGGGTCGGCGAGCACGAGATCCTGCGGCGAGTCGATCAGTCGCTGGTGGTAGTGGCGGGCCAGTTCGTCGGCGCTCTCCTCCCCGCAGTGCTCCGACCACAGCCACTCCGCGTAGCAGGCGAAGCCTTCGTGCAGCCAGATGTGGCGCCAGCGCTGCACGGTGACGGAGTTCCCGAACCACTGGTGGGCCAGCTCGTGCGCGATCAGCCGTTCCGAACTGCGCTTCCCGTCGCAGTGGTTGGCGCCGAAGATCGAGATCCCCTGTGCCTCGAGGGGAATCTCGAGGTCGTCGTCGGTCACCACCACGGTGTAGCCATCGGCCAGGGGATAGGGCCCGAACAGCTTCACGAACAACTTCATCATCTGCTGCTGGCGGCCGAAATCGTAGGTGAAGTCCTCGCGGATCCGGTCGGGCAGCACCGCGAAGACCTCGACACCGTTCTTCGCCATCCGGTGACGGTCGTACACCCCGATCTGCAACGTGATGAGGTACGTCGCCGTGGGCTCGGCCTGCTCGTAGACCCACGTGGTCATGCCTGCGCGGGCCGGGCGTGCCAACAGCTTGCCGTTGGCGAGGGCGAAATACGGGCTCTCCGTGCTGATCTGGACCCGGAAGCTGGCCTTGGCGCTGGGGTGGTCGTCGCACGGGAACCACGACGCCGCCCCGTTGGGCTGCCCGGCCACCAGCACGCCCTCGGTGAGTTCCTCGAAACCGACGTCGCCCCAATGGGTTCGGATCGGCCGGGGGGTGCCGCCGTAGCGCACCGCGATCGTCATCGCCGCGCCCGCGGGCAACCGGTCTCCCAACGTGATGTGCAGCTTTCCCGCCGAGGTGCGGAACTGGGAGGGCCGCTTGCCGTTCACGGTCACCTTGGACACCGCGAGGGCGGCCGACAGATCGAGGGTGAACGTCTTCAGTTCGGCCAGCGTGACGGCCGTGATCGTCGCCGAACCGGCGAGCCGGTTGATCGCGACCTTGTATTCGAGTTCGAGTTCGTAGCGTGACACGCGGTAACCGAAGTTACCGGTGCCGGGCAGGTACGGGTCGATGACCGGTGGACCGCCCTTCTTGGCCGCCCGTCTGCGTCCCGTCACGCGGCGGCTGTCTTCCTGGTCTTGGGACCCGGCGAGTCGGCCTTCTTCTTGCGGGACGGATTCCACGGCGCGATCGGGTTGCCCTGCCAACGGGTCGACGCAGGCACCTCGTCGCCGCGCATCACCAGCGACGCCGGGCCGATGGTGGCCCCGGCTCCGATGCGCGCCGCGGGCAACGCGACGCAGTGCGGCCCCAACGTCGCACCCTTTTCCAGGACGACGGTGTCCATCCGCATGATGCGGTCATGGAACAGGTGGGTCTGCACGACGCACCCACGGTTGACGGTCGCGCCGTCCTCGAGCGTCACCAGGTCGGCCTCGGGAAGCCAGTAGGTCTCACACCACACACCTCGTCCGATCTTCGCGCCCAGCGCCCGCAGCCACAGATTCATCACCGGTGTACCCGTTGCCGCCCTGGCGAACCACGGCGCGGCCACGGTCTCGACGAATGTGTCCGACACCTCATTGCGCCACACGAACGAAGACCACAACGGATGCTCGACCGCGCTGATCCGGCCGACCACAACCCATTTGGCGATCACCGCGACACCGCCTGCCACCGCGCCCGCCGCCAGCAGGATCGGCCCCGCTGCCGCCACCGCCCACGGCCAGCCCGCGGTCACCGCGACCGCCTGGATGGACAACAGCACCGCCACCCCGATCGCGAACGTCACCACGACGGGGACGAACCGGAAGGTCTCCACGGTGGCGCGCAACGCCTTCAGCCGCGCGGACGGATGGAAGGTGCGCAACGCGTCGGCGGCGGTCGGCCGCCGGCGCAGCCGCACCGGCGGGCTGCCCAGCCACGACGAGCCCGCCTTGGCCTTGTGCGGGGTCGCCGACAGAACCGCGACGAGCCCGTCGTCGGGCACCCGACGCCCGGGCTGGGTGATGCCCGAGTTGCCCAGGAACGCCCGCTTGCCGACCGTCGCCCTCGCGACGTGGATCCAGCCGCCGCCCAGTTCGTAGGACGCGACCATGGTGTCGTCGGCGAGGAACGCGCCGTCCTCGATGACGGTGAACTTGGGGATCAACAACGCCGTCGAGATCTCGGTGCCTGCGCCCACCTTGGCGCCGAGCAGGCGCAGCCACCAGGGGGTGAGCAGGCCGGCGTAGACAGGGAACAGGTAGTTGCGCGCGGCGTCCATCAGCCGTTCGGTGGCCCACAGCTGCCAGCCCGACCGGCTGCGCACCGGGTGGTAGCCCTCGTGGAGGCCGACGGCGAGCAGTCGCACGCCGACCACCGTCAGTACGGCGTACGTCAGCACCGCCGCCAGCGTCGCGGGCACGATCCACGTCAGCACCGGCAGCACCGCCGCACCCACCGATGAGGTGTCGCGCACGCCCCATCCGAGGACGGTGAGGCCCGCGGCCAGCGCGGCCAGCGGCAGCGCGCCCAGCAGCACCGATGTCACGCCGTAGACCGCGACCCACAGCGGGGCGCGGGCCGGTCGGTGATCGGGCCACGGATGCTTGGCCTTGCCGGACTTGATCGCGGGCGAGCCCTTCCAGTACTGCCGGTTCTTCACCTTGCCGATGACCCCGGAGCCCGGTGCGACGTCGGCGTTCTTGCCGACCACCGCGCCGGGGAGCAGCGTGGTCCTCGCCCCGACCGTGGCGTCGTTGCCGACCGTGATGGGGCCGACGTGGAACAGGTCGCCGTCGATCCAGTGTCCGCTCAGGTCGACCTCGGGCTCGATGGAACAGCGGTGCCCCAACGTCAGCATCCCGGTCACCGAGGGTGCGGAATGCAGGTCGACCCCGTTGCCGACCGAGTTACCCAGCGCGCGTGCGTAATAGACCAGCCACGGGGCTCCGGCCATGTTCTCCGCGCCGCCCGCCTCGGCCAGCCGCTCGGCCAGCCATACCCGCAGGTGCTCCTGGCCGCCGCGGCGATACGTCCCCGGAGCCAGGCTTCCCACCAGCACCCGCGCCCCGAACACCGCGATGCCCATGCGGCCCATCGGGGTGACGAACAGCAGGAACCCGGCAGCGATCCACCACCAGCCGACGGGCCGGACCCACGGCACCAAAGCCATCGTGGCGGCGATGTTGTTGGCGATCGCCAGCCATACCACCCACTGCATGCCGGTCAGCGCGGCCAGCGGAACCGCCAGTGCGGTCTGAATCGCCTGGGTCAGTCGCGGGACCCGCTTCACCTCGCGCGTTTCCACGATCGGGGGCGGAGCGAGTTCGTCGAGGTAGCCGGCGAGCGACCCGAGCCGGGGGTGGTCGTAGAGCTCAGCGACCGTCACCTGCGGATACCGCTGCCGCAGCGCGGAGATCAGCTGTGCCGCCGACAGCGAGCCGCCGCCGAGGGCGAAGAAGTCGGCCTCGGGTCCGTCGACGGGCGCGGCGAGCACGTCCCGCCACAACCCGGCCAGCCAGCCCAGCGTGCCGCCCAGGTCGGGGCTGGCGTCGTCCCCGGCGTTGCCGACCGGCCAGGGAAGGGCGTCGCGGTCCACCTTCCCCGACGTGCGGGTGGGCAGCTCGTCGACGACGACCAGCCTCGGCACCAGCGCGGCGGGCAGCTCCTCGGACAGCCGGGCGCGCGCCGCGGCCACGTCGAAGGTCTGCTCGGCGCCGGGTGCGGTCACGATGTAGCCGACCAGCAGCGGTGTCCCGCTGGCGGTCTTGCGCACGGCCGCGGCGCCACCGCTGACGCCGGGCAGGTGCACCAGTGCGGTGTCGACCTCGCCCAGCTCGATGCGCCGCCCACCGACCTTGACCTGGTCGTCGGCGCGTCCGACGAAGTACAGACCGTCGGATTCCAGGCGAACCAGGTCGCCGCTGCGGTAGGCGCGGCTCCAGGAGCCGTAGGGGCTCAGTGACGGCATGGCCGCGAACTTCTCGGTGTCCTTCTCGGGGTCGAGGTAGCGCGCCAGCCCCACCCCGCCGATGATGAGCTCGCCGACCTCGCCGAACTGCACGGGCGAGCCGTCCTTGCCGACGACGGCCAGGTCCCAGCCGGGCAGGGGCAGGCCGATGCTGACCGGGGCTCCGCCGGCCTCCAGGCGCGCCGCGCACGCGACGACGGTCGCCTCGGTGGGGCCGTAGGTGTTCCACACCTCGCGGCCGTCCACCGCCAGCCGTTCGGCAAGCTCGGGAGGGCAGGCCTCGCCGCCGAAGATCAGCAGCCGCACCGCCTCCAGCGCCTCGGCGGGCCACAGCGACGCCAGCGTGGGCACCGTGGACACGACGGTGATGTCGCGGGACACCAGCCACGGGCCCAGATCCATTCCGCTGCGCACCAGCGACCGCGGCGCAGGCACCAGGCACGCGCCGTGCCGCCATGCCAGCCACATCTCCTCGCACGAGGCGTCGAACGCCACCGACAGCCCCGCCAGCACCCGGTCACCTGGGCCGATCGCGTTGTCCTGCAGGAACATTCGCGCCTCGGCGTCGACGAATGCCGCCGCGCTGCGATGGGTTACGGCGACGCCCTTGGGCGTCCCGGTCGACCCGGAGGTGAAGATGATCCACGCGTCGTCACGGGTGAGCGGCGGCGCCGCGCGCCAGCCCCGTGACGAACCCGGCCCGCGCACCAGCCCCTGCTCGGTGATCACCGCGACGACGCCGGCTTCGGTGAACACCAGCTCGGCGCGCTCCTGCGGGTCGTCCGCGTCGACCGGGACGTAGGCGGCGCCCGTGGCCAGCGTCGACAGGATCGCGACATACAGCGCGTAGCTGCCCGACGGCATCCGGATGCCGATCCGGTCACCGCGGCCGATCCCGCGCGCCGCGAGCCACGAAACGCTGTCTTCGACGTCGGAGACCAGCTCGGCGTAGGTGAGCTGGACGGTGCCGTCGTCGAGCGCTGTGGCGTCGGGGTGGCGGCGCGCGGTGTCGTACAGGATGTCGATCAGGGTGCGCGGCTCGGAGGCGAACGCCGACAGCACGAACTGGGTGGGGATCTCGGGGGTTGGATCCGCTGCTGTCACGGGTACAAACTACTCAGCGCGCGGGGTCACTTCGCGCCGGTCGGCGTCCCGTTTCGCGTGTCGGGGAGCAGACTGGCAGAATGACCCGCTTGGAGGGGAGTATTCCTTCGCCGCCGTGTCGTCATCACGTCGTCCGTAGTCGGACGACCGGTGCAGCGGGCCTGCAATCGACGATCGGGTCGGTGTTGGTGGAAGAGACCTCCGGCGTTGAACGACGACCGGAGGTTTGATGAACGTATCTGGACTCGAGTGGGGCATCACCCTCGCTGTGACGATCGGCATTCTGCTTGTCGATGTGCTGATCTTCGGGCGTCGGCCCCACGAGCCGTCACGGCGGGAGACCGGGACCGCGCTGACCTTCTACATCGGCCTGGCGATCGCCTTCGGCCTGTGGACGTGGTTCTTCCACGGCAGCCAGTACGGGCTCGAGTTCTTCGCCGGATGGCTCACCGAGTACAGCCTGTCGGTGGACAACCTGTTCATCTTCTTGATCATCATGGCCAGCTTCAAGGTGCCGCGGATCTACCAGCAACAGGCGCTGCTCGTCGGGATCATCCTCGCGCTCGTCTTCCGTGGCATCTTCATCGCACTCGGCGCACTGGCCATCAACCAGTTCTCGTGGGTGTTCTATCTCTTCGGCGCATTCCTGATCTACACCGCCATCAAGCTGGTCCGCGACACCGAGCACGACGACGACGCCGACAACTCCGTGGTCCGGTTCGCCCAGCGGCACCTGAAGTTCACCGACCGGTGGGACGGCCTGAAGCTGTGGGTGAAAGAGAACGGCAGTCGCGTGATGACGCCGATGTTCCTGGTCATCGTCGCGTTGGGCACCACCGACCTGCTGTTCGCGCTGGATTCCATCCCCGCCATCTACGGTCTGACCCGCGAGCCCTACCTGGTGTTCACCGCCAACGTGTTCGCGTTGATGGGCCTGCGCCAGCTGTACTTCCTGCTCGGCGACCTGCTGAAGCGGCTGGTGTACCTGTCCCAGGGGTTGGCGTTCATCCTCGGCTTCATCGGCATCAAGCTGCTGCTGCACGCGCTGCACGAGAACGAGCTTCCGTTCATCAACGGCGGCGAGCACGTCCCGGTGCCGGAGATCCCGACGCTGGCCAGCCTCGGCGTCATCGTGGTCACGCTGCTGATCACCACCGCGGCGAGCCTGTACAAGACGCGGGTGCACGACGTGCGCAAGAACGGCGGCGAGACGGCGGTGGAGCCGGCCGACCTCACCACGGACCCGCGCGAGGATCCGTCGCGCTGACCGGGCTCAGGCCGACGCGACGGCGTCGTCGATCAACCGTGCATAGCGGTTGGTGCGGGCGTTGCCCGTCGTGCCAGGCCCCATCTTGTTCATGACGTAGGCGTAGGTGGCGCGACGGTCGGTGTCCATGACGGCGATCGAGCCGCCCCAGCCGCCCCACCAGCAGACCCTGCCGTCCGGAATCGCCGGAACGCTCTCAGGAGTGGGCAAGCCGAAACCGATGCCGAAGCGCAGCGGCAGGAACAGCACCTGGTCGAGGCCGTGGGACTGCTCGGCGAAGACGAGGTCGATGGTGCCGGGCGACAGCAGCTGCACACCGTTCGCACTGCCGCCCAACGAGATCGGCGACAACGCCCGGACGAGTCCGCGTGCGTTGCCGTGACCGTTGGCCCCCCCGATGTCGGCGGCCCGCCACGGTGCGGTCTCGGCCAGGGCGACGCCATAGGCCCCCGGCGGGAACGCGGCGAACGTCTTGACCGCCGGATGGTCGGGCGCCAGTCGCGCCAGGCCCAGGTCCCTCGGCGGGGGCGGCACCAGCTCGGCGATGTGGCGGTCGGCCGCGGTATCGGCGCCGATCTGTACGTCGGCGCCCAGCGGTGCGGCGATCTCGTCGCGCACGAAATCCTTCAGCGAGCGACCCGTGATGCGGCGCACGACCTCGCCGATCAGATGCCCGTAGGTCAGTGCGTGGTAGCCCGATGCCGTCCCCGGTTCCCACCACGGCGCCTGGGCCGCCAGCTGGGACGTCGCCCTGTCCCAGTCGTAGACGTCCTCGACGCCGAACGGCGCCTCCCACCCGGACACGCCAGAGGTGTGCGAGAGCAGATGGCGGATCTCGATGTCCTGCTTTCCGTTGGCGGCGAACTCCGGCCAGTACGCGGCGACGGGAGCGAACGGGTCCAGCTCACCGCGGTCGACGAGGATCAGCGCTGCCAGCGCGGTCAGGGTCTTGGTGCACGACCAGAAGTTGACGATGGTGTTCTCTTGCCAGGGAACGCTTTCCGCGCGGTCGGCGTATCCGCCCCAGATGTCGGCGACAAGCTCACCGTCGATGTCGACGGCGATCGACGCGCCGAGTTCCTCGCCGGCGGCGATCTCTTCGGCGAGCGCCGCCGCGAGTCCGTCGAAGCGGGCGTCCCACCGGCCGTGGACGATGTCGGTCATGACGACATCATGCGCTTTCGTGCCAGCGCTCCGACACGCGTCGCAGACCCTGCGGGGTCAGTCGTCCGAACAACCGCAGCCGCGCCATGCCGCCGTCGGGATGGATGTCGAGGCGCGCGTCGGTGACCGGGCGGTCCGCCCCGATCAGGAACCGGTGCTTGGTGTCGGGTTGCAGCGGGGTCCGCGGCAGCAGGTCGAACCACTCGCCGCTGGGATCGGAGTCGTCGCGCCCCCGCAACGCCGCGGATCCCGGGGCATTGCCGACGAAGTACGACGTGTCCAACTCGGCGGCGGTCACCACCCCCTGGCCGGCCAATCGCACCTGCACCCAGTCGTTTCCGGCGTCGCGGCGTCGGGAGGTCTCCCAGCCCTCGCCCATGGTCCTGGCCACGCCCGGCAACAGCAGGTTGTTCGGCGAACTGTAGAACATGTTGGAGCAGGCGGTGATTCGGCCGCCGTTCTCCAGGGCCGCCAAGTCGAGGGGGAGTTCGGTGAACCGCGGGTCCAGCAGACCTTCGCCGTGCACGCGAAGGCGCGCCACGCCGCCGTCGGGATAGATCGCCAGGCGCACATGGGTCCAGCGCCGCGGCGATTCGACCGCGAACGGGTTACGGGTGTCGCCGTTGACCGCGCGGCGCGCGGCGATCGTCGTCCAGGAAGCCTTGTCGGCCAGCTCTTCCGGGCTCGGATACCCCTCGACGAACGCCGCTTCGACCGAGATCTCGGGGGGATAGTTCCCGGTGAACCAGGCCGTGTCCACGACCACCCCGCGGATGATGCCGGGCACGCCGAGTCGGACGATGACGAAGTCGTGCGAATCGGCCGTGGCGCCACGGCGTCTGCGCGTTTCCCACCCGTCATAGACCTGGCCCTTGTGGCCGAAGGTGGCCGGTCGATGCTCGGCCGGGCCCGGTTTGATCAGGTTCTCCTTCTCGGCGAACAGATCGTCGTTGGCCCACAGCACCGCTGCGCCCGCGGAGCGGGCGGCGAGGTCGGGTAGCGAGAGGAAGTGGGAGTGACCCGCGGGGCCGGTCGGCGAAGTGCTCACCGCGACGAGCCTAGGGGAGCGGCGGTCACCAGTTGTCGTAGCCGCCTTCGGGTCCCAGCATCCGCTCGAGGCGCGTGCGGTTGATCCGGGCGAGTTCGTTTCGGACGACCTTGCGCTCGGTTTCGTAGTCGTTGTGGAGACGGTCGTGCATCGCGGCGAGCACGTCGTCGGCGCAGTAGCCGTTGATGAACATCACGAACCCGAAGCCGAACCGCTGCAGATAGGACTTCGACGCCGATGTCAGCTCGGCCATGATCTCGGGACGATCGTCGGTGATGGCGCACTGTTCGGCCTGGGACTTCTCGCTGCCCGGCCGCCTGCCGATGTCGGGGTAGCCCTGCAGGATCGAGTCGATCGATTCCTCGCTCAGCCCGAACAGCAGCGCGTCGGCGCAGCGGAAGAGTTCGTCGTGGCTGTTGAAGGGGCGGGCGCGGGCCAGGTCGGCGGCCAGCGGCACGCTGGAGCAGCACTCGAAGACCGCATGCACGGCGCGGCGCATCGGCAGCGCGTTGAATGCGTCGAGCCCGATCCCCTGATGCAGCAGCACCCCGTCATGATCGAAGGTGCAGGACACGGTTGCGTTACGCCGTGTTACGGCCACGCAAATTTCGTCTAGTGACCTTCGGTCTTGAACCGCTCGATCGAGCGCAGCACCTCGGCCTCGGCCTCTTCGCGGCCCACCCAGTCGGCGGCCTTGACGAACTTGCCCGGCTCCAGGTCCTTGTAGTGCACGAAGAAGTGCTTGATGGCGTCGAGTTCGAACTCGGACACGTCACCGATGTCGGTGATGTGGTCCCACCGGGGGTCGGCGAGCACGCACAGCACCTTGTCGTCGCCGCCCTTCTCGTCGGTCATCCGGAACATCCCGACGGGGCGTGCCTCCACGATGCACCCGGGGAAGACCGGCTCGGGAAGCAGCACCAGCGCGTCCAGCGGGTCGCCGTCCTCGCCGAGGGTGTCCTCGATGTAGCCGTAGTCCGTCGGGTAGCCCATCGCCGTGAACAGATAGCGGTCCAGCTTGACCTTCCCGCTGTCGTGGTCCACCTCGTACTTGTTGCGTGACCCCTTCTGGATCTCGATGAGGACATCGAACTGCACCGTGGGGACTCCTTCGCATCTGCTCGGCATGTGGGTCGCCTGCTGTCGACGCGGGTCGACAGGCGGGGTTCACCTTAATCTGGGGGCGATACCCTGCTGTACAGGGGTGGCTCGGGTAGTTGTTCGAGAGCAGGAGAGACATGCGGCCCACGCAGTGGCGGCGATCCACGCACGTGGCACTGGGGGTGGCGGTGCTGATGCTGGTCGCTGTCCTGGTCGCCGCGGCGGCGTTGCTGACCACGGGAGACACCCCCGACCAGCAGGCCGTCGAACCCGCCCCGCCGCCCGCGACCGCCCAGCCCGCTGTCGTCCCGGTCGCCGACTCCGCGGAGGCCCCGACGACCGACGGCCTCACCGCCGCGCTGGGCCCGGTGCTCGCCGACCCGAACCTGGGCAAGTTCACCGGGCGCATCACCGACGCGCTGACGGGCACGGAGTTGTGGTCACACGGCGCTGAGCTGCCGATGCAGCCGGCCTCGACGAATAAGGCGCTGACCGCCGCGGCGGCGCTGCTCACCCTCGACCGGGACGCCCGGCTGACGACACGGGTGCTGTCCTCCGGCCAGCCCGGGGTGGTGGTGCTGGTCGGCGCGGGCGATCAGACGCTGTCGGCCGCGCCGCGCGGCGAGGACACCTGGTACCGCGACGCGGCGCGCATCGTCGACCTCGCCGATCAGGTGCGACGCAGCGGGGTCACCGTGAAGGCGGTGCAGGTGGACCTCAGCGCCTACAGCGGCCCGACGATGGCCCCCGGCTGGGATCCGCTGGACATCGACGGCGGCGACATCGCCCCGATGGAGCCGGTGATGCTCGACGGTGGCCGCACACAGCCGGTGAGCGTGGAGTCGCGGCGCTCCCGGACCCCGGCCCTCGACGCGGGCCGCGCGCTGGCCGTGGCGTTGCGGGTCGACCCGGCCAAGGTCACGGTGCTGCCGTCCGGGGGCACGGGCGCTCTCGACGACGCCGAAGAGATCGCCGCGGTGCAGTCACCGCCGCTGATGCAGCGGCTGCGGGACATGATGAACTTCTCGGACAACGTGATGGCGGAGTCCATCGGCCGTGAGGTGGCCGCCGAGCTGAACCGGCCGCAGAGTTTCGACGGGGCGACACGCGCGGTGCTCAGTGCCCTCGAGGACGCGGACATCGACACCGAAGGGGCCCGGCTGTTCGACTCGAGCGGCCTGTCGGTGGACGACCGCCTGACCGCCGACACCCTCGACGACGTGGTCAGTGCCGCCGCCGGGGACGCGCGCCCCGACCTGCGGCCGCTGGTCGACCTGCTGCCGATCGCCGGGGGAAGCGGCACCCTGTCCAACCGCTACCTCGACACCGACGAGGGCCGCGCCGCGGCGGGGTACCTGCGGGCCAAGACCGGCTCGCTGACCGGTACCAACTCGCTGGCCGGGATGGTGACCGACGAGAGTGGTCGGGTGCTGACCTTCGCCCTGCTGTCCAACGATGCCGGTCCGTCGGGGCGTACCGCGCTCGACGCCTTCGCAGCGACGCTGCGCTCGTGCGGATGCCGCACATGAGCCCGCCCGCCAAGTCCGGTTTCGCCGTCGGCCGCGCGGTCGACTGGAACCTGGCCGCCACGCTGGGTGGAAAGCTGGTGAGGCCGGAACCCGCAGCCACCGACTACACGCGCAGTCAGGTGATCGAGCAGCTCACCGAGTCCGCCCGCGCATCCGAACTCCCGGTCCGCGAGTTGACCGGCCTGAACGAGGGCGGCGAGATCCCTGAGGCGCGAATCGTCAACCGGCCCCAGTGGATTCGTGCCGCAGCGCACTCCATGCGGGCGATGACCGGTGGTGGGCACGACGGTGACACCAAGCCAGGGGCGATCAGCGGGCGCATCGCAGGCGCGCAGACCGGTGCGGTGCTGGCGTTCGTGTCGTCGGGCATCCTCGGGCAGTACGACCCCTTCTCCGACGGCGGGGGCGAGCTGCTGCTGGTGTACCCCAACGTCATCGCCGTCGAGCGCCAGCTGCGGGTGAACCCGGCGGACTTCCGCATGTGGGTGTGCCTGCACGAGGTCACCCACCGGGTGCAGTTCCGGGCCAACCCCTGGTTGGCCGACCACATGACCAATGCGCTGGCAGTCCTGACCGAGGACGCGGCCGACGACGTCACGCAGGTCGTCGGAAGGCTCGCCGAGTATCTCCGTGACCGCCGCAGCGTCGCGAAAGGCCAGGAGCCGGAGCCGAATTCGGCCGGCGTCCTCGGGTTGCTCCGCGCCGTGCAGTCCGAGCCGCAGCGCAAGGCGCTCGATCAACTGCTGGTGCTCGGCACGCTGCTCGAGGGGCACGCCGAGCACGTGATGGATGCGGTCGGACCGGCCGTGGTGCCGTCGGTCGCGGCGATCCGGCGCCGGTTCGACCAGCGAAGGGAGCGCAAGCAGCCGCCGCTGCAGCGGCTGATGCGCGCACTGCTGGGCATCGACGCGAAGATGAGCCAGTACACCAGGGGCAAGGCCTTCGTCGACGATGTCGTGTCCAGGGTGGGGATGCAGCGGTTCAACGCCATCTGGACCGATGCCGAAAGCCTGCCGCTGCCAAGCGAAATCGACGAGCCGCTGCGATGGATCGACCGGGTGCTGTAGCCGAGCTGCGCGCCGTGGTGGCGCGTTTCGCCCGCGACCACACCGTGGGTGAGGACCGGTGGTGCGTCGCGCTGTCGGGCGGCCCGGACTCGCTCGCGCTGACGGCCGCCGCGGCGACGGTGATGCCCACCACCGCGCTGATCGTCGACCACCGCCTGCAGCCGGACTCCTCGTCGGTCGCCGCGACTGCGCGGGATCAGGCGCTGGCCCTCGGATGTGTTCGCGCCGAGGTTCTTTGCGTCGAGGTGGGCACTGCGGGCGGCCCTGAGGCCGCTGCCCGTGCCGCCCGCTACCGCGCGCTCGACGACGCCAGGGCGGGCGCTCCGGTCTTGCTGGCACACACCCTCGACGACCAGGCCGAGACGGTGCTGCTCGGCCTCGGCCGGGGATCGGGCGCCCGGTCCATCGCCGGGATGCGGCCGTGTGACCCGCCCTGGTACCGGCCGCTGCTCGCGGTGCGGCGGGAGGTGACCCATCGGGCGTGCGCCGAGTTACGGCTGACGCCGTGGCAGGACCCGCACAACACCGACCGGCGCTACACCAGGGTCCGGTTGCGTACCGACGTGCTGCCCGCGCTCGAGGAGGCCCTCGGCGGCGGGGTGGCCGAGGCGCTCGCCCGCACCGCGACCGCGCTGCGCGAGGACAACGACACCCTCGACGGTATCGCCGCGGAGATCCTCACCCGGCTCGCCGCAGGCGGTGACGCCGGGGGGCTCCCCACCGCGGCGCTGGCCCCGCTGCCGGAGGGGGTCCGGCGCCGGGTGATCAGAGGGTGGCTGCTCGCCGGCGGAGCGGTCGGGTTGACCGACAAGCAGATCCGCGCCGTCGACGGCCTGATCACCGCCTGGCGCGGCCAGGGCGGGGTCGCGGTGCCCAGCGCGCAACCCCGGACGCGGCTGTTCGCCGGCCGCCGATCCGAACTGCTGATGCTCTACCGGGAACCGGTGTGAGGGCTCGCGTTCGTGATCCCGGCCACCCATGCCACCGCCCCGGCGCGGCACCGCTACTCTGTGGGCGTGCCTGCGCATTCAGCGGAGTTGTACCCCGGTGACATCAAGTCGGTGTTGCTGTCGGAAGAACAGATCCAATCCAAGACCGCTGAACTCGGAGCGCTGATCGCCGCCGATTACCGGGATGCGGCCGCCGAGCAGGACCTGCTTCTCGTCACCGTGCTCAAGGGCGCGGTCATGTTCGTCACCGACCTCGCCAGGGCGATCCCGCTGCCCACCCAGCTGGAGTTCATGGCCGTCAGCTCCTACGGATCGTCCACATCGTCGTCCGGCGTGGTGCGCATCCTCAAGGACCTCGACCGCGACATCAACGACCGCGACGTGCTGATCGTGGAGGACATCGTCGACTCCGGGCTGACCCTGTCGTGGCTGCTGCGCAACCTGGCCACCAGGCGTCCGCGGTCACTGCGGGTGTGCACGCTGCTGCGCAAGCTCGAGGCCGTCCGGGCCGATGTCGAGATCGAGTACGTCGGCTTCGACATCCCCAACGAGTTCGTCGTCGGGTACGGGCTCGACTACGCCGAGCGTTACCGCGACCTGCCCTACATCGGCACGCTCGACCCCAAGGTGTACGAGAACCACTAAGGCCGAAGGCCGACAAACGGCCGAGTGGCCGAAGGCCGACAAACGGCCGATGCCCGGGGCAGAATGCGGGAATGACCGAGACAGCCCTTCGGATCTGCCCGTTCTGCGAAGCCACCTGTGGTCTGACGCTGACCATCGACGACGGCCGGGTCACCGGCGCGCGCGGCGACCACGACGACGTCTTCAGCGCCGGCTTCATCTGCCCGAAAGGCGCCAGCTTCGCCGAACTGGACAACGACCCCGACAGACTGGGTGCGCCACTGATTCGTCGGGATGGGGTGCTGACCGGCGCCACCTGGGACGAGGCGTTCGCCGCCGTGGCCGCCGGCCTCGGCGCCGCGGTCCGCGACCACGGCGGCGCCTCGGTGGGGGTGTACCTCGGCAACCCGAACGCGCACACCGTCGCGGGTGCGCTGTACCCGCCGCTGATCATTCGCGGACTGGGCACCCGGCAGGTGTTCTCCGCCAGCACGCTGGACCAGATGCCCAAACACGTGTCGCTCGGCCTCATGTTCGGCAGCCCGGTCGCGTTCACGGTGCCCGACCTCGACCGCACCGACTACCTGGTGATCATCGGAGCGAACCCGCTGGTGTCCAACGGCAGCCTGGCCACGGCCGCCGACTTCCCCGGGAAGCTGCGCAGGCTGCGCAAGCGCGGCGGCACGCTCGTCGTCATCGACCCGGCCCGCACCCGCACCGCAGAAATCGCCGACCGGCACCTGGCCCCGCGGCCGGGCACCGACGCCGCCCTGTTGTTCGCGATCGTCAACGTGTTGTTCGAGGAGGGCCTCGTCACGCTGGGCGCCCTCGCCGACCACGTCGCCGGGCTGGACGAGGTCCGGGAACTGGCCGGAGACTTCCCGCCGGAGACCGTGGCCGCCCACTGCGGGATCGAGGCCGAGGAGATCCGGACCCTCGCCAGGGAACTCGCGGCGGCGCCCACCGCCGCCGTGTATGGCCGGATAGGCACGTCCACCGTCGAGTTCGGCACGGTGGGCAGCTGGCTGGTCGACGTCGTCAACGTCCTCACCGGGAATCTGGACCGCCCCGGCGGAGCGATGTTCCCGCTGTCGCCCGTCGCGCCTGCGCCGCGTGGTCCCCGACGGGGCCGGGGGTTCACCACGGGCCGCTGGCACAGCCGGGTCTCCGGCCACCCCGAGGTGCTCTTCGAACTGCCGGTGGCGGTGCTGGCCGAGGAGATCGAGACGCCCGGCGACGGGCAGATCAAGGCGATGGTCACGATCGCGGGTAACCCCGTGCTGTCCGCGCCGGACGGGGACCGGCTCGACCGCGCGCTGGCCGGCGTCGGCTTCATGGTGAGCGTCGACCCCTACCTCAACGAGACGACCCGCCACGCCGACGTCATCCTTCCGCCCCCGCCGCCGTCGCGCAGCCCGCACTTCGATTTCGCCCTCAACAACCTCGCGGTGCGCAACAACGCGCGCTATTCACCGCCCGCGCTGGCGCTGCAGGGCTGTCCCGACGAAGCCGAGATCCTGTCGCGAATCGCGTTGGTGATCTACGGGATCGGGTACGACGCGGATCCCGCACTGGTCGACGAACAGGTGATCGCCACCACGCTGGCCAAGGAGACCGCCGACGACGCCTCGCCGGTCGCGGGCCGCGCGGTCGAGGAGCTGACCGCGATGCTCGCCGACGGTCCCGGCTACGAACGTCGGCTCGACATGATGCTGCGGCTCGGCGCGTACGGCGACGCGTTCGGTGCCCGGTCCGACGGCCTGACCTTGACGCGGCTCAAGGCGGCGCCGCACGGCATCGACCTGGGTCCGCTGCAGCCGCGGCTGCCCGATCTGCTGCGGACCCCGTCGGGTCTGATCGAGCTGGCACCGCCGCAGCTGGTCACCGACGCCGCGAGGTTGCGCGATTCGCTGGGGCATCGCGGCGACGGGTTCGTGCTGATCGGCCGTCGACACCTGCGCTCAAACAACTCCTGGATGCACAACCTGCCCGCGTTGTCGGGCGGCACGAACCGGTGCACGCTGCGGATCCACCCCGATGACGCCGCCGAACTGGGGTTGTCCGACACCGCCGTGGTCAAGGGGCCCGGCGGCGAGCTGGTGGTGCCCATCGAGATCACCGAGGACATCCGTCGCGGCGTGCTGTCGCTGCCCCACGGCTGGGGCCACGATCGCGGCGGCACCGGACAGACCCTGGCGGCCAGCCACCCCGGGGTCAACGTCAATCAGCTCAACGACGGATCGGTGCTGGATCCGCTGTCGGGTACCGCCGTGCTCAACGGGATCCCCGTCATCGTCGAACGGGCCGTCACGCCGGTCGGCTCTTAGCCTCGATCCACCGATAAATTGGTTGGTCGTGGGGTGTCGGAATGAGGAAAGTGCCCCTTGAGCTGGGAGGATTGGTGTTCTCTACGCATCAAT
>NZ_JACKSH010000167.1 GCF_025821625.1 Mycolicibacterium pyrenivorans | reverse complement strand
TGAAGTGCCGACAGACACCCTATTGGGGTCGCGCGGTACCACGGCCGCCGCACAGCGAGCTGCCGCACCGGGCGGGGCTGGCATTCGCCCTTTGCGCCCGATAGGCGCTGGGAGTCGCTATTTCACTTCCGTCGAAAATCTGGCCCGCATCGCACGGATATCACCAAATGGTATAAACACGTATTGCCATCGCTCAATAGATTCCAAAGTTCCATCAATGGCACCAAAAGCGGACGGCGGGTCAATCTTTGAATGCTCACTCAGCACCAACCATGCAGTTGCTTGATCGGGTTCCGAGTCATAACCGACAATACTACCGTAATAGGTTCCGCCGCTCTTTAGCTCAAC
>NZ_JACKSH010000166.1 GCF_025821625.1 Mycolicibacterium pyrenivorans | reverse complement strand
AGCAGCCTGACCCACAACACCAACACCCCCGCCGTCACCACACGGCCATACCGACGCGCAGACTCCACACCCAACTCACCGCCATTTTCGGATTAGCAGCGAAACTACGAGTGAGGCCCTGCTGGAATGCCGTTTCGGCGGGGAATCAGGAGCCGAGTTGGACGTCGCCCTCGGGGGTGATCCGCGTCGCATACACCGGCAGCGACACCTCCGGATCGTCGAGGCAACTGCCGTCGTCGAGGGCGAAAGCCTGCTTCTTCAGCGGTGACTGGACGGTGGGGCGGCCGCCCCGGTCACCGACGATGCCACGCGACATCACCGCCGCTCCGGAGAAGGGGTCGATGTTGCCGACCGCGTGCAGTGTGCCGTCGTCGAGCCGGAACAACGCGGCCTGGGCGCCGTCGGGCAGCAGCACGCCCACGCCGCGGCACGGCTGGAGGAAGTCGTAGGCGCACGCCGTCGTCCAGACCCGGATGTCGTCCTCGATGTTGTTGACCACAGTCATCTTCGGGCTACCTTCCTACCTTCGGCATGCCGATCGGCACCTTGCGGCCCGACCGCTCGGTGAACTCGACCGTGGGGTCGGGGATGTCCGGGGCGTTGACGAACGAGACGAACCTCGACAGCTTGTCGGGATCCTCGAGCACGCCCTTCCATTCGCACGCGTAGTTCTCGACATGCCGGCCGATCGCCGCCTCGAATTCGTCTGCCAGCCCCAGCGAGTCGTCGCAGACAACCTCTCGGAGGTGCTCCAGCCCCATCTCCTCCACCCACGGTGCGGTGCGCTGCAGGCGATCCGCGGTGCGGATGTAGAACATCAGGAACCGGTCGATGTAGCGCACCAGGGTGTCGTCGTCGAGGTCGCTCGCCAGCAGTTCGGCGTGCCGCGGCGTCGCTCCGCCGTTGCCACCCACATACAGGTTCCACCCGGTTTCGGTGGCGATGACGCCGACGTCCTTGCCGCGGGCCTCCGCGCACTCGCGGGCACACCCCGACACGCCCATCTTGATCTTGTGGGGCGCCCGCAGTCCGCGGTAGCGCAGTTCGAGGTTGATCGCCATCTGCACCGAATCCTGTTGGCCGTAACGGCACCAGTCGCTGCCCACACAGCTCTTGACGGTGCGCAACGCCTTGCCGTACGCGTGACCGGACTCCATGCCGCCCTCGACGAGGCGGCGCCAGATCTCGGGCAGCTGATCCACCCTGGCGCCGAACATGTCGATGCGCTGCCCGCCGGTGATCTTGGTGTACAGCCCGAAATCCCGGGCGATCTCGCCGATCAGGATGAGGTGCTCGGGGGTGATGTCACCGCCGGGCACCCGGGGCACCACCGAGTAGCTGCCGTTGCGCTGGATGTTGGCCAGGAAGTGGTCGTTGGAGTCCTGCAGCGAGGCCTGCTCACCGTCGAGGATATGGCCGGAGCTGGTCGAGGCGAGGATCGACGCCACGACGGGTTTGCAGATGTCGCAACCCTTTCCGGTGCCGAACCGCTCGATCAGGCCCGTGAACGTCCGGATGTCGGTGGCGCTGACGATCTCGAACAGTTCGGCCCGCGACTGGCTGAAGTGCTCGCACAGCGCCTTGGACTGTTCGACACCCTCGGCCTCGAGCAGTTGCTTGAGCAGCGGCACGCAGGAGCCACACGAGGTGCCCGCCAAGGTGCACTTCTTCAGTTCGGCGACGTCGCAGCAGCCCGACCCGATGGCCGCGGTCAGATCACCCTTGGTGACGTTGTTGCACGAGCAGATCTGCGCCGCCGCCGGCAGCGCGCCGACGCCGAGTCCCGCTGAGCCTTCAGATCCGGCGGGTGCGATGAGGGCCAGCGGATCCCCCGGCAACTGCTCACCGACCATCGGGCGCAGGATCCCGTACGCCGACGCGTCGCCGACCAGGATGCCGCCGAGCAGTGTCTTGGCGTCGTCGGAGAGCACCAGCTTGGCGTAGGTCTGGTTGACGGCGTCGTTGACCACCACCGACAGGCAGTCCGGCGTGGCGCCCATCGCGTCGCCGAAGCTGGCCACGTCGACGCCGAGCAACTTCAGCTTGGTCGACATATCGGCCTCGGGGAACTCCGCGGCGCCGCCCAGCAGCCGGTCGGCCACCACCTCGGCGCTGGTGTACCCGGGACCCACCAACCCGTAGCAGCGGCCCTCGATCGCAGCGACCTCGCCGATCGCGTAGATGTTGGCATCACTTGTGGCACAGGAGATGTCGGTGAGAACTCCGCCTCGCTCAGCGATCCGCAGGCCCGCCTCGCGGGCCAGTTCGTCACGCGGACGCACCCCTGCCGCGAAGACGACGACTCCGGCGTCGATGAACGTCCCGTCGCTCAGCGTCACCCGCATCGAGTCGTCCTCGGCCGAGCGCCGCAGCGGCTTGTTGCGTTGCGCCGGTTTGATCGACTCGGTGCCGACGTCGGTGTGCACGACGATGCCCAACTCGCTGATCATCCTGTTGAGCAGGGCGCCGCCAGCCTCGTCGAGTTGCTGCGCCATCAGCCGCGGCGAGCGCTCGACGACATGTGCGCTCAATCCGAACCCGCGCAGCGCGTTGGCCGCCTCCAGGCCCAACAGGCCGCCGCCGATCACGACACCGACGGGCGACCGGTTGCTCTCGCGGGCCCGCGCGGCGTCGGCGCGGATCGCATCGAGGTCATCGAGGGTGCGGTAGACGTGACACGACGGCAGGTCCCGGCCCGGCACGGGCGGGACGAACGCGTACGACCCCGTCGCCAGCACCAGCGCGTCGTAGTCGATCCGCGCGCCGTCGGCGGTCGTCACCACCTTGGCCGCCCGGTCGACCGCGGTGACCCGGCTTCCGAGCCGGACCTCGACGAGCGGGTCACCGAGGTAGTCGTTGCCCGGCAGTGCCAGCCGGGCGCGGTCCCAGTGTTCGGTGTAGCCGGTGAGGCCGACCCGGTCGTAGGCGGCGTCGAGTTCCTCGGCGAGGACGGTCACCCGCCAGCTGCAGCCGGTGTCGCGAGCCCGCAGGGCTTCGACGAACCGGTGTCCGACCATGCCGTGGCCGACGACCACGACGTGCGATGTTGGCGCCATGGCAGACAGGCTAGGGAGCTGATATTGCCGCCGTGTCGCCTCATGTGAAGCGCCCATCACGGTGTTCTCACCGACGCCGACGGACCGTTGTGAGTCCGTTCTCTCACGGCGAACGCGCATCCGGAACATGAGCGTGGTTCGCTCAAGTTCTTCTCCGTAGACGTACCGGCACGGAGCCGGTCGACGACAACAGGAGATGAACCATGAGCACTCTGACCCCGGCTCTGTCCCTGTGGAGCCGTCCCGCGTGGGACAGCGACCGCTGGGTGCGCGACTTCTTCGGCCCGGTGACCGCCAAGGAGTGGGCCACCGACATCAAGCAGGGCATCAACCCCGCCGTCGAGGTCGCCAGGGACGGCGACGACGCCGTCATCCGGGTGGACCTGCCCGGTGTGGACGTAGCCGAGGACGTCCACGTCGAGGTGGACAAGGGCAGGCTCGTCATCCGCGGTGAACGCCGTGACGAGCGCACCGAGGAGCGCGCCGAAGACGGCGGGGTCCGCGGGTTCAGCGAGGTGCGGTACGGCTCGTTCCACCGCTCGTTCGCACTGCCCGCCCACATCACCGGCGACGCCGTCTCGGCAGGTTACGACGCAGGCGTCTTGACCGTTCGCGTGGCCGGAGCCCACAAGGGCGCCGAAGCCCAGCGCATCGCGATCGAGAGCAAGTAACCCGCGATCCCCCTATGCCGAAATGGCATTCCAGCAGCGATCCTGCGAGTGAGGACCTGCTGGAATGCCGTTTCGGCGGGTGTTGGGGTCAGGCCCAGCGGCCCAGGATCTCCTTACCGCGGGCCGCCAGCGCGGCCTGCAGGAACGGGCCGAAGCTGATCCGGCCCACTCCGAGCGGGCCGAACGACGCCGGGTCGTCCTGATCGGGCAGCGCGATCGCGTTGATCGGCAGCGGAAGCTCATCGGCGAGCCGGCGCGTCGTCCCGGCGTCGTGACGACCCACCGGATACAGGACGTCGGCGCCCGCGTCGGCCGCCTTCTTCAGCCGCGCGATGGCCCGATCGACCCGGTCGGCCTCGTCGCCGTCCTTGCGCAGGAACAGGTCGGTGCGCGCATTGACCACGACGTGCACCCCGGCCGCGTCGGCCGCCGCGCGCAGGCCGCCGACCAACTCGGCATGCTCGTCGGCGGACCGTAGCCGGCCACCCTCGCTGTGCACGGTGTCCTCGATGTTGAGCCCGACCGCGCCGACCGACAACAGACCGTCGATGAGCCGGTCCGGCGCCTCCCCGTACCCGGCCTCGATGTCGACCGAGATCGGCACGTCGACCGCGGCGGTGATCTGCGCGACCCGGGTGAGCAGGTCGTCGAACGTCATGCCCTCGTTGTCGGCCTTGCCGACCGAGTCGGCCACCGGATGGCTGCCGACCGTGAGCGCAGCGAACCCGGCGCCGGTGGCCAGGCGCGCCGACCAGGCATCCCACACCGTCGGCAGGATCACCGGATCCCCGGGCCGGTGCAGCGCCAGCAGCGTCTCCGCGCGGCCCTTCAGGACGTCATCAGACATGCGTTCCTCCACTCATCAACGTGACCCGTCTCACCATCGCATCGGTGTTGTGACTAGCATCGATTGCGTACTGTGATCCCTGACACCCTTCAGCCCAAGGAGGTCACTTGTCCAGCACCACCGAACTCGCCGAGCTTCACGATCTGATCGGAAGCCTCCGGCGCTGCGTGACGTCGCTTGCGTCGCGATACGGGAACAGCCCAGCTACCCGTCGCATCGTCAACGACGCCGAACGCATCCTCAACGATATCGACCGACTCGACATCGACGCAGAAGAACTGGAACTCGCCCGTGGCGTCAGCGGACACCACCATGTGGGCGAGCGGATCGCGATCCCCGATACTCAGTACGACTCGGACTTCTGGCGCGGCGTCGACGACGAAGGTCTCGGCGGGACGCATTGAGCGCCGCGTGCCGTGAAACACGGGACGTGTTCGGGGGTTACAACAGCATAGAAAGGCAACCGTGAGCGCACCCACCGCCGATCGCAAAGCGACCGGCGTCTTCTCGCCTGGCCGCGCGCAGATTTCACAACGCACCCTGCGCACCGACAACTGGCTGAAGTCGCCCATCATCATCGACCTGGGGTTCGCGGCGTTCATCGTCTACGCGACGGTGCGGGCGTTCATGCAGAACAACTACTACGTCGCCGACTACCACTACCTGACGCCGTTCTACTCGCCGTGCGTGGTCAAGTGGAACGAGGCCACCCAGTCCGGCTGCATTCCCGCGGCCAGCCACTTCGGTCAGTACCTCCCCGACGTGTGGTGGCTGCCGTATGCGGCGTTCTCGCTACCGTTCCTGCTGCTGTTCCGGCTGACCTGTTACTACTATCGCGGGGCCTACTACCGCACGGTGTGGCAGGCGCCGACCGCGTGCGCGGTGGCCGAACCGCACGCGAAGTACACCGGGGAGACGCGGTTACCGCTGATCATCCAGAACACCCACCGGTACTTCTTCTACATCGCGGCGATCATCTCGGTGATCAACACGTACGACGCGATCAAGGCGTTCCACTCGCCCACCGGTTTCGGCTTCGGTCTGGGCAACGTGATCCTGATCGTCAACGTCGTCATGCTGTGGGTCTACACGATCTCGTGCCACTCCTGCAGGCACGTCGCCGGCGGCCGCCTCAAGCACTTCTCCAAACATCCCGTCCGGTACTGGATGTGGACTCAGATCAGCAGGCTCAACGTCCGGCACAAGCAGTATGCGTGGATCACGCTCGGCACCCTGATGCTGACCGACTTCTACATCATGCTGGTGGCGAGCGGCACCATTTCCGACCTGAGATTCATTGGTTAGCAAGACAATTCACAATCTGGTTTTTGATAGGACGAGTGAGGTTTGATGGCTTCGGATGAAGCTCAGCAGGATGGTCTTCGCGCAAGCGGCTCATCGACGCAGGACGCTCTTCGCGCAAGCGGCTCATCGACATTGGAACGGCACCAGTACGACGTCGTCGTGATCGGTGCCGGCGGCGCGGGTCTGCGTGCGGTGATCGAGGCACGCGAGCGCGGCCTGCGCGTCGCCGTGGTGACCAAGTCGCTGTTCGGCAAGGCGCACACCGTGATGGCCGAAGGCGGCTGCGCGGCGGCGATGAAGAACGCGAACCCGAAGGACACCTGGCAGATCCACTTCGCCGACACCATGCGCGGCGGCAAGTTCCTCAACAACTGGCGGATGGCCGAGCTGCACGCGCAGGAGGCCCCCGACCGGGTGTGGGAGCTGGAGACCTACGGCGCGCTGTTCGACCGCACCAAGGACGGCCGGATCAGCCAGCGCAACTTCGGTGGCCACACCTATCCGCGTCTGGCCCACGTCGGCGACCGCACCGGCTTGGAGATCATCCGCACCCTGCAGCAGAAGATCGTCTCGCTGCAGCAGGAGGACAAGGCCGAGTTCGGCGACTACGAGGCGCGGATCCGGGTCTTCCACGAGTGTTCGATCACCGACCTGATCCTGGACAAGGGCCCCAGCGCGAACCCCAGCGCAGCGCACGACACGACGGGCGCCCAGGGACACAACCAGGGCCGCATCGCCGGCGCGTTCGGCTACTACCGCGAGACCGGCAACTTCGTGCTCTTCGAGGCGCCCGCCGTGGTGCTCGCCACCGGTGGGATCGGCAAGTCGTTCAAGGTGTCGTCGAACTCGTGGGAGTACACCGGCGACGGCCACGCGTTGGCGCTTCGTGCGGGCTCGAGCCTGATCAACATGGAGTTCATCCAGTTCCACCCCACCGGCATGGTGTGGCCTCTGTCGGTGAAGGGCATCCTCGTCACCGAAGGTGTTCGCGGCGACGGCGGAGTGCTGAAGAACTCCGAGGGCAAGCGGTTCATGTTCGACTACATCCCCGAAGTGTTCAAAGGCCAGTACGCCGAGTCGGAGGAAGAGGCCGACCAGTGGCTCAAGGACAACGACTCCGCGCGCCGCACCCCTGACCTGCTCCCCCGCGACGAGGTGGCCCGCGCCATCAACTCCGAGGTGAAGGCCGGTCGCGGATCGCCCCACGGCGGCGTCTTCCTCGACATCGCGTCGCGCATGCCGACCGAGGAGATCAGGCGCCGACTGCCGTCGATGTACCACCAGTTCATCGAGTTGGCCGAGGTCGACATCACCAAGGACGAGATGGAAGTCGGCCCGACCTGCCACTACGTCATGGGCGGCATCGAGGTCGACCCGGACACCGGCGGAGCCGCCACGCCCGGACTGTTCGCCGCGGGTGAATGCTCCGGGGGCATGCACGGCAGCAACCGCCTCGGCGGAAACTCGTTGAGCGACCTGCTGGTGTTCGGCCGCCGCGCCGGTCTCGGCGCGGCCGACTACGTGCGGGGGCTGCCCGAGCGCCCGACCGTGTCGCAGGAGTCCGTCGACGAGGCGACCAAGATGGCGTTGGCGCCGTTCGACACGCACCCCAGCCCCGAGAACCCGTACACCCTGCACGCCGAACTGCAGGAGTCGATGAACGACCTCGTCGGCATCATCCGCAAGGAGGACGAGATCCAGGCGGCGCTGGCCAAGCTCGACGAGCTGAGGGCCCGGGTGCAGAACGTCACCGTCGAAGGCGGACGGGTGTTCAACCCCGGCTGGCACCTGGCCATCGACATGCGCAACATGCTGCTGGTCAGCGAATGCGTGGCCAAGGCCGCCCTGAAGCGCACCGAGAGCCGCGGCGGACACACCCGCGACGACTACCCGGAGATGGACGCCAAGTGGCGAAACACGCTGCTGGTGTGCCGGACCGACGACGTCGCGACCGTCGACGCGATGGTCCCCGGCGTCACGGTCGAAGCCGAGGAGCAGTTGCCGATGCGTCCGGACCTGCTGGAGTGTTTCGAATTCTCCGAACTCGCGAAGTACTACACCGACGGCGAACTCGCCGCGCACCCAGGACGAAAGGGCTGACATGGCTGCCTATAACGCGAACCTTCGGGTCTGGCGCGGCGACGTCAGCGGCGGCGAGTTACGGGACTTCACAGTCGAGGTCAACGAGGGCGAGGTGGTGCTCGACATCATCCATCGCCTGCAGGCCACCCAGACACCGGATCTGGCGGTGCGCTGGAACTGCAAGGCGGGCAAGTGCGGGTCCTGCTCGGCGGAGATCAACGGCAGGCCGCGGTTGATGTGCATGACCCGGATGTCGACATTCGGTGAGGACGAGACGGTGACCGTGACGCCGTTGCGGACCTTCCCGGTGATGCGCGATCTGGTCACCGACGTGTCCTTCAACTACGAGAAGGCCAGGGAGATCCCGTCGTTCACGCCGCCGAAAGATCTCCAGCCCGGCGAATACCGCATGCAGCAGGAGGACGTCAACCGGTCGCAGGAGTTCCGCAAGTGCATCGAGTGCTTCCTGTGCCAGAACGTCTGCCACGTGGTGCGTGACCACGAGGAGAACAAGACGGCGTTCTCCGGCCCCCGGTACCTGATGCGTCAGGCCGAACTGGACATGCATCCGCTGGACACCCTGGAGCGTCGTCCCGAGCAGGCGCAGGACGAGAACGGTCTCGGCTTCTGCAACATCACCAAGTGCTGCACCGAGGTCTGTCCCGAGCACATCAAGATCACCGACAACGCGCTGATCCCGATGAAGGAGCGCGCGGCCGACCGCAAGTACGACCCGGTGGTCTGGCTGGGCAGCAAGCTCTTCCGCCGGAAGTAGGCGGGTGACCGCGGACCCGTCGGCACCGGGCGATACGTCCGTCCGATCGGCTGCGACGGAGAACAGCTACGCCGTCGCCGGGTCGATCGCGACATCGGACAGCGCCGTCGTCGCCGGGTCGATCGTCACGCGGGGCAGCGCCGTCGTCGCCGGTTCGATCGCCACGGCGGGCAGTGCCGGAGTGGCCGGGTCGATCGCCACCGCGGGCAGCGCGGCCGTGGTGCGCTCGATCGCGACGTCCGGCAGCGCGGCGGTCGCCGGGTCGATCGCCACCGCGGGCAGCGCCGCGATCGCCGGCTGCATCCTCACCGTGTTCTGCATCGTCTGCCGGGGGTGCCTGGCGTGCCTCGGCTGCATCGAGTGCACGAAGTGCCGGGCGTGCGTGGGCTGCATCAGCTGCGAGGACTGCATCGGCTGCGTCGGCTGCGTGAACTGCTCGGGTCTTCGCAATGCCGTCGGCCTGCGCGACGTGCACGCCTGAGTCAGGCCGGCAGCAGCCGTCGGCCCGTGAGCGGGCTCGAGTAGACGACGTTGGTCGTGATCTTCCCCAGCGTCGCGATCCTGCCGGGTGGCCAACCGGACGAAAGCCGTGATCGGGTAACCCAGCGCGGCGACAGCGACACGGTGCGTGCCAGGTCAGCGGTGCTCATTCGGCCGTTGGTCTGCAACGCCTGCAGGATCGCCTCGTCGGTACGGTCGAGGGTGATCCGTTGATTGTCCGGCACATCGCCGATGATCCCACCTAGATTCGACCGCATGCCGAACTCCCGCGGACTGTTGCTCAACCCCAACACCTTCGACCCTCCACAGCTCGACCCCGAATCGCGGCGCCGACTGCGCGCCCTGATCGAGTGGTTCGAGGAGCGGGGAAAGGTGCGGCTGCTTCGCGACGATCTGGAGGCGACGTGGGTGGCCGACTTCCTGGACTTCGTCAAGAAGGAGCGGCTGTTCGCGACCTTCCTCACCCCGTCGGAGTTCGCCGACGGGGACGCGAACAAGCGCTGGGACACCTCGCGCAACGCCGTGCTGAGCGAGATCCTCGGGTTCTACGGGCTGGCCTACTGGTACGCCGAACAGGTTACGATCCTCGGGCTCGGACCGATCTGGCAGAGCGACAACGTCAAGGCCAAGGAGAAGGCGGCCGCCCAACTCGAAGCCGGCGGTGTGATGGCATTCGGACTGTCCGAACGTGACCACGGCGCCGACATCTACAACACCGACATGCTGCTGACTCCGGCGGCCACGAACGACACCGAGGGCGTTCTGTTCCGGGCGTCGGGCGAGAAGTACTACATCGGCAACGGCAACGTCGCCGGGATGGTGTCGGTGTTCTCGCGCCGCACCGACGTCGACGGCGCCGACGGTTACATCTGGTTCGTCGCCGACAGCGCCCACGAGAATTACGAACTGATCGACAACGTCGTGCACGGCCAGATGTTCGTCAGCAACTTTCGGCTCGACGACTACCCGGTGTACGAAGAGGACATCCTTCGCACCGGCCCCGAGGCTTTCTCGGCGGCCCTGAACACCGTCAACGTCGGCAAGTTCAACCTGTGCAGCGGCTCGATCGGGATGTGCGAGCATGCGTTCTTCGAAGCGATCACGCACGCCAACAATCGCATCCTCTACGGCAACCCGGTCACCGATTTTCCGCACGTGCGCGCGAGCTTCGTCGACGCCTACGCCCGGCTGATCGCGATGAAGCTGTTCAGCGACCGGGCGATCGACTACTTCCGCAGCGCCGGCCTCGATGACCGCCGATACCTGCTGTTCAACCCGGTGACCAAGTCCAAGGTCACCTCCGAAGGCGAGAAGGTCATCACCCTGCTGTGGGATGTGCTGGCCGCCAAGGGTTTCGAGAAGAACACCTACTTCTGCGAGGCGGCCCGACTCATCGGGGCGCTGCCGCGTCTGGAGGGCACGGTGCACGTCAACGTGGCGCAGATCCTGAAGTTCATGCCGAACTACATGTTCAATCCGACCGAGTACCCCCCGATCGGCACCAGGGACGACCCGGCGGACGACGTGTTCTTCTGGTCGCAGGGCCCGGCCCGCGGCGCCTCGAAGGTGCAGTTCGCGGACTGGGCGCCGATCTACGAGAGGCACTCGGACATTCCCAACGTCGCCCGCTTCTACGAGCAGGCCCAGGCGCTGAAGGAACTGCTGAGCACCGCAGCGCCCGACGCCGATCAGCAGGCCGACCTCGACTTCGTCCTCGTCGTCGGGCACCTGTTCACACTGGTGGTGTACGGGCAGTTGATCCTCGAGCAGGCCGAGCTGACCGGCCTCGACCGCGATCTCACCGACCAGATCTTCGACGTCGCGATCCGCGACTTCTCCGCGTACGCCGTCGCGCTGCACGGCAAGCCGAGCTCCACACCCGCCCAACAGGCGTGGGCGCTGGCGGCGGTGCGCAAACCGGCGGCCGACCCGGCCCGCTTCGACCGGGTCTGGCAGCAGGTGCAGGGTTATGACGGCGCCTACGCGATGCGCCCCTAGCAGCGTGGATTGTCGGGTGTATCGCCGAAGATCCCGTCGATACCACGGCGCGACAGCCTGACTGCCGCGATGTATCCGTTCACAGGGCGGCTTCGCCGCTGTTCGATGTCCTCATGACCGAAACCGCCTGCGACCCCGCGTCGGCTGCCCGCGCGTTCTTCGCCGCCAAGCTCGCCCACGAGATCGACCCCGCGGACCTGGCCGCCGCGCGGGCGGCGGGCAGTGCACCGGTCGTCGTCGACACCCGGTCGGCGGCCGCGTGGCACCAGGGCCACATCCCGGGGGCCCTGCATATCCCCGGCCGGGAGCTGCGGCAACGCGCCGGCGACCAGCTGCCGGACCGCGGTGCCGCCGCACGGGGCAACCGTCATCAAACCGGACGGTCACACGCAGGTGTAGACGGGTTGCACGGGGGTACGCTCCAGAAAGCAGCCAATCACCGAAGAAAGGCAGCCACATGTCGCTTCGAGAGCCCCAAAGCGTCAACGACATTCGCACCGCGATCCGCGAACTCAGCACCCGCGCCGACCTGGCCCGCAGGGAAGGTCGCAGCGCCGATGCCGCCGAACTGGATCAGCGCATCAAGAACTACCGCGACGAACTCGGCGCCCGCCCCTAAGCCTCGCCGAGCCGGCGAAACGTGCTGCGGTGAAACACGATTGGCGGCACGTCCGGGTGCACGGTGATATCGCTGACCCTGAGAATGACGATGGTGTGATCCCCCGCCGGGATCAACTGCTCGATGGCGCTTTCCAGCCACACGCTGGTGCCGCGGACGAACACCGCACCGCGGTCACTCGATGAGGTGTCCAGGCCCGCGAACCGGTCGCCGGTCTTGGCCGCCAGTGTCCGCGCGGCCTCGTCATGCGCCTCCCCCAGCACGCTGATCCCGAGGTAGGGGACATCCTTGAGCCGTGGCCACGTCGTGGACGTGTTCTGCACACAGAACGACACCAGCGGCGGATCGAGGGACACCGGGACGAACGTGCTGGCCGCAAGGCCCACCCGGGTGCCGTCGACCTCCGCCGCGATCGCGATAACCCCGCAGGGGAAGTGGCCGAACGCCTCCCGCAGGGACGACGGACTGAGGTTGGTCCCCGAATCGCTCGTTGTACCGCTCATCACCACCATCATCACACGTACCCGTGAGCGCCGCCCACGTCCGGGTGTCCGGCGGCCGGTGTCCCGATCTGCGTGAGCGCAAGAGCCGTTTCGGGAACGGTAACGTGACGCCATCATGTGGATCACGCTCCTGGCGATGGCCGTCGCGGTCAGCCTCGAGCCGTTCCGGATCGGCATGACGGTCCTGATGATCAACCGGCCCCGGCCGGGTCTGCAACTGCTCGCCTTCCTCGCGGGCGGTTTCGCGATGGGCACCACGGTCGGTGTGATCGTGCTGTTCCTCCTGCGCCCGGCTCTGGGGTCGGCGCACTTCACCCTGCCCAGGGTGCAGATCGTCGTCGGCGCGGTGGTCCTGGTCAACGCTGCATTGCTGGCCACCGGCGTGTTCGGGGCGGTGCGACGCACCCGGAGCGACGGCTCAGCCGGTCGCGCGCAACGAATGCTGACACCGGTCGCGACCCGCACCCGGCGGCTGCTCAACGGCCGCTCGCTGTGGGCGGCGGGCGTCGCCGGCCTCGGCATCGCGCTGCCGTCCGTCGACTATCTCGCCGCACTGGCACTCATCGTCGCCTCCGGCGCCGCGGCGGCCACCCAGTTCGGCGCCTTGATGCTGTTCAACACGGTGGCCTTCGGGCTGGTGGAGATCCCGCTGCTGGCCTACCTGGTGGCCCCGGAACGCACCCGCGCAACGCTATCGGCCCTCTACGACTGGATGCGGTCGAAGGGACGCCACGGGGTCGCGGTTCTGCTCGCCGTGGTCGGCTGTGCGCTTCTCGTCGTCGGGTACTCCGGGCTGTAGCCGCTCGGGCTACGGCGGGTTGTTCAGCACGTACTGCAGGCCCGAGAGCAGCTGCGATACCGGATCGGCGGCGCCGCCGAACGCGGCCTGCGTGGCCGGCGCGGTGACGGCCGCCGGGTCGTAGCCGTTCACCGGATCCACGGTGATCGGCGCGGTCAGCGGATCGTCGTTGCGCGAGTATCCGGCGTCCACGTACGGCTTCAGGACCGCGTCGAGTTCGATCAGCGTCTCTTTCGGCACGCCGAGATATTTGAACGGCAGGACCAGGGGAAGATGCTCCTCGGGAATCATGAACGTCGTCGTCGTCGCGCCCCTCGAGTTGACGGTCGTCCTGATGTTCTGCGGCGGCACCATGCTCGGTGCGGTGAACGCGACGGCGGTGTGACCGGTGGCGAGGCCGACGATCGCGTTGGCGACGGAAAGCCAGTTGTCCGGCCGGTCCGGCCAGTCGGCGATGCTGTCGTAGGCGGACACGAACTGGTAGGTGTCGTACTGGCTCTCGACCGGCGGCGGGATCCGGTAGTCGAGTGAGGGCACGACGCTGCCGACGGGGAAGTTCTGCGTCAGGAAGCTCTCGCCGAATGCGTGCCGTGCCACCGGGTCGCCGTAGGTGGCGAAGCTCAGCTGATCGGGCGGTGGAGCCGCCGGGTCATAGGCGAGCCGCGCCTGTACGTCGTTGAGCACCATCGCGCCCTCGGAGAGGCCGATCGCGGTGCCGGGGCCACCCTCGCGGATCGCGCTGATGGTGTCGGGCGCTCCGACGTCGACCGACTCGCCGACACTGGGGCCGTCGATACCCAGACCGGGGAACGAGTCGTCGAGGCGGCCGATGCCGGGGAACAACCGTTCCAGGGTGTGGCCCTGAACCTGCCCTGCGGGATAGTCGACGATCTGGCGGTCGAGACCAGGGAACCAGTCCGCGCCCGTGCGCATGATGTATTCGTCGTAGGGGATGCCGAGAACGTGGGCGCCTCCCAGGGCGTACGCCCTACCCGGAGTCCCCAGCGGGGGCGGCCCGTCGGCGGGGGTGGCGGGGCCCGGGGGCACGATCGGTGGCTCGTCGGCGCTCGCGATCCCCAGGCCGAAACATCCTGTGGCGCCGATGGTTAGCAGCGCAGTGACGGATGCGAACTGTCTCCGCACTGCCATCCCCGCCCCTCGCCTACGCATCTGCCTGTGCCCCAGACCTTACTCTGCTGCCCGGTCCTGCTCAGGCGTCCAACCGGGTGAACCGGTCCTGCCGGTATTGCTCGACGCAGGCGGTGCGCCGGATCTTGCCGCTCGTCGTCGTCGGAATCGACCCGGGGGGTACCAGAACCAGGTCCCCGACGTTCACGCCGTGTGCGTTGGCTATCGCGGAGGTGACGTCGCTCTTGACCTCGGTGAGCCAACGCACCGCGTCGCCATCGGCACCGGTTTCGAGGTCGGCGCGCTTCTTCAGCTCGATCACGGTCACGAGGTTCTCGGTGCTGTTCACCGGAACCGAGATCGCCGCGACGCGGCCGCGGGTGATCTCCTGCACCGTCGCCTCGATGTCCTCGGGATGGTGATTACGGCCGCGGATGATCAGCAGATCCTTGATGCGGCCGACGACGAACAATTCGCCTTTCCAGATGAAGCCCAGATCGCCGGTCCGCAGCCACGGACCGTCCGGCGTGCCTGCCGGAGGGTCGACGAGTGCTGCGCCGAAGCACCCTTGCTCCTCCGGTGGCCTGCCCCAGTAGCCTGCCGCGACATTGTCGCCGTGCACCCAGATCTCGCCGACGACGTCCGGCGGGCATTCCCGGCGCGTGTCGACGTCGACGATCCGCACCACGGGTGACTTCGGCAGTTCGTACCTCACCAGCGCGGAGCCCGCTCCGGACGAACACCGCTGCGCACGGCCGGCGGACAGTTCGTCGACGTCGAAACGGACCGCCCCCCACGAATCCCCGACCGAATCACTCCAGGTGCCACTGGCCACGAAGACCGTCGCCTCGGCCAGCCCGTAGCAGGGGCGCAGCATATTGTCGCGGAAATTGAAGTGCGCGAACCGATCTGCGAAGCGTTCCAGGGTAGCGGGGTCGACGCGTTCGGCGCCGTTGATGATGCCGCGCACCCCCGCGAGATCGAGCCCGGCGAGGTCACTGTCCCGGGTCTTGCGGGCGGCCAGGTCGAACGCGAAGTTGGGAGCCCCCGAAAAGGCGTGCGGATTCTCGGCCAGCGCCCGGATCCAGCGGGCCGGCTTCTCGAGGAACGCGACGGGGCTCGTCAGCTCGGCGGGAAAGCCGCCGAGGATGGGTGCGCAGACACCCAGCACCAAACCCATGTCGTGGTAGAAGGGCAGCCACGACACCAGTGTGAGGTCGGTCGAGGAGTTGACGTTCACACCCCTGAACAGGCTGCTCATCAACTGCTCGAAGTTCACCTGAAGGTTGCGGTGCGAGATCATCACCCCGGTCGGCAGCCGGGTCGATCCCGAGCTGTACTGCAGATACGCCGTGCGCGGGAACTCAGCGGCCGCAAAGCCGGGCTGGTCCGCGGCGTCCAGATTCAACGAGTCGATCTCGATCATCTTCGGCGCCGTGTCCAGCCGGGACCGGTCGACGTAATGTCCGACGTCACCCGCGACCGCCGACGTCGTCAGAACCACCGAGGGGGTGGTGTCGGCGAAGACGGCGCCGACCCGGTCATGGCTGGAGCCGCGATGCGGCAGCGGAAGCGGAACGGCGACGAGTCCGGCCTGCATGGAGCCCAGGAAAGCCAGGATGTAATGCAGCCCCTGTGGTGCCAGGATCACCGCCCTGTCGCCGACCCCAGCGTGCAGGCTGAGCTCCCGGGCCACATTCATGGTCCGGCGGGACAGCTGCGACCAGGTGAGGCTCTCCGGGACGCCCGCGGGGTCGTGGTGGTAGTCGGTGAAGGTGAATGCCACCTCGTCCGGGCGCAGGCTGGCGCGCCCGTGCAGCATCGACAGAATCGACGACTGGGGTGTAGGCGTTGTCGAAATCAATGCACGTCCGTAATCATTCGGCGGATCCGTCGGCGCGGAGTACCCGCAGTCCTTACAGCTCCTGAGTAGCTCCCGACCCGATCCGCTCCGTTTCGTAGTTTCACATACATCATGGGTGCGCGCGAACTCCCATCGTTGCTACACGCGCTCCGCCGGCGCACGCGACACCGACCGTCCCGCACCCACTCGCGACGGCCACCAGTTCGCCTGCCCGACCAGTGCGGCGATGGCGGGCACCGTGATGGTGCGCACCACGAAGGTGTCCAACAGGATCCCCACACCGATCACGAAACCACCCTGGATCACGATGCCGATGCTGGAGAACAGCAGACCGGCCATCGACGCGGCGAAGATCAGGCCCGCCGCGGTGATCACTCCGCCCGTCGAGCCCAGCGTCCGGATGATGCCGAACCGGATGCTGTGCGGAGACTCGTCGCGCATCCGCGACACGAAGAGCATGTTGTAGTCGGCGCCCACCGCGACCAGGACCACGAACGCCAGCGGCGGCACGCTCCAGTGCAGTTGCTGGCCGAGGATGCCCTGGAACGTCACCACGCCGATGCCGATGGCCGCGAAGTACGAGAGCACCACGGTGCCGACGAGATAGATGGGTGCCACGATCGAACGCAGCAGGACCGTCAACGTCAACAGCACGACGATGAGGGTCGCCATGATGATGAACCGGATGTCGCGCTCGTAGTAGTCGCGGGTGTCCCGCAGCGCGGCGGGGAACCCGCCCATCGATATCGACGCGTCGGCAAGTGTCGTGTTGGGCTGGGCACCGCGGGCGATGTCACTGATCGTGTTGACCTGATCCATCGCCTCGGAGCTGAACGGGTTGAGCTTGGTCTGCACCAGATACCGCACCGAGTGGCCGTCCGGCGAGATGTACGCCTCTGCGGCCTTCTGGAACTCGGCGGCATTGAGGACTTCGGCCGGAATGCTGAACCCTGCCATGTTCGAGCTCGATGCGTCGTGACGCATGGTCAGCAGGAAAGCCGCGGCCTGGTCGAGTCCGGCGGCCATTACCTTGATCTGCTCGACGAGTTCGTCGACGCCGCCCGCCACCTGCCGGCTTCCGTCGGCGAGGCGGTCGGCGCCGTCCTGCAGATCGTTCAGTCCAGCCCGTGCGCCGCCCGGTGTGTCCAGCCCCATCGCGGATATCGCCTTCGTGAGTCTGGCGAACGCACTGTTGAGTTGGTTCACGGTCGTGGTGAGGCTCTGGCGGTCGTCGACGCCCTGGAGTTGGCCGGCCAGCTGGTTGATCTCGTCCACGCGTCCGTCGTTGCGCGCTTCGATCAACTTCTCGAACTGCATGCGGGTGTCGACGCACGACGGGTTCGCATCGCACACCCGGTTGCCCTGCAGCGCCGTCAGGACCGGGCCGATCCACGCGAACATGTCCCTGACGGCGCGGAAGTTCACTCCCATGGACAGTCCCAGCTTGTTCACGCTGTCGACGAGTTTGGCGGCGGTCGCGACGTCGCGCACCAGTTTGTCGCCGCCGTATTCGGTGCGCACCGACGAGAACGTGTCGATCAGACTCCGGAGGGTGGGCGCGATGTCGTTGACCTGGGCGCGCACATCGCCGAGGCTGTCGGCCAGCGTGCCGGCTCCGTCGGTCAGGGTGTTCAGGTCGCCCGTGCGTTCGCCGATCTGGGCGGAGCCGGCTGCCAGCCGGTCGCCGACGATGCCCGCCTGAAACGTCGCCCGAAACTCCGCGGGCACCTCGCCCAGCGGGCGGGTGATCCCGCTGACCAGCGAAACATCCGGCAGCTGGGCGATGCGCGACGCCATCTGCTCCAGGTCCGCCAGGGCCTGCGGCGTGCGCAGGTCCCGCGGTGACTGGACGAGGATGTACTGGGGAATGGACTGACTGATCGGGAAGTGGCGTTCCAGCGCGGCGTAACCGACCGAACTGGGCGCCGAGGCCGACACCGCCTTGCGGTCGTCGTAGTTGAACTGCGCGAAGCCCGCCGCGCCGGCCAGCAGGATCAGCACGAGCACACTGGCGACCAGATGCGGCACCGGCCTGCGCACGATGCGGATGCCGGAGCGTCTCCAGAACCGGGCGGTCAGCTCGCGTCGCGGCTTGATCCACCCGCGCGGGCCTGCGAGCACGATGATCGCCGGCAGCAGTGTCACACCGGCCAGATAGGCAACGCCGATGCCGATCGCCGCCGACACCCCGACCGTGCTGAACACACCCATCTTGGCGAAGCTCATGACGAGGAAGGTGATGCCGACGGTGAGCGCCGACGCGGTGATGACCTTCCCGATCGAGATCATCGCCGCCTTGACCGCGTCGTCGTAGCCGGCGCCCGAGCGCAGATAGTCGTGATAGCGGCTGATGAGGAAGACCGCGTAATCCGTTCCCGCGCCCGCCAGGATCGCGCTCAGGAAGACGATGGACTGGTTGGAGACGCCCGAGCCGGTCAGGTGGGAGTACGCGGCCACCAATCCCTGCGCGATGAGCACCGACGATCCGATCGTCACCAGCGGCAGCAGCATCGTGACCAGGCTGCGGTACACCACCAACAGCACGGTGAGCACCAGGACGGCGATCGCGATCTCGATCGGCAGGCGGTCCTGTTCACCGGCGACGGTGAGGTCGGCGACGGTGGCCGCCGGTCCGGTCAGGTACACCTTGAGTGCACCGTCTGCTCCGCTTTGTCCAGCGACAGCGTGTTCGACGACGTCGGTCACCCGGTTGAAGGAGTCGAAGGCCCGCGGAGTGCCCAGCTCACCTTCGAGGCTGACCGGCAGCACCCAGGTGGTTTTGTCCTCGCTGGTGAGGAACGGCCGCAGTTGTGGCGTGCTGACGAAATCCTGCACCGACACGACGTCGGTGACGTCGTCGCGCAGCGCGTCCACGAGTTTGCGGTAGGTGACCTCGTCCTCGCGCTGCAGGCCGTTCTCGTTGATCAGCGCGATCAGCAGGAGGTCGTCGTTGCCCGATTCCTGGAACGCCTCGGCCATCTTGCGCGCCGAGACACTCGACGGGGCATCGTCGGGCAGGATGACCAGCGGATGTTTCTCGGCCATCTCGCCGAGCGAGGGGAACGTCAGCGGCAGGGCGATGGCCAGCGCGACCCAGATCCCGATCACCGCCAGGGGCCACCGCACCACCAGATCGGCTAGCCGTCGCATATCGCCCTCACCCCCACCCGCACGCTCCGCGGCGGCCCCACAGCCGCGGGATTGCTGTAGCCAGTGGTTCGCCCCACGCTACGCGACGCGTCCCCAGTGCCCGCTGTCAGCGACCGGCACGCACACCGACTTCATCACCTGCATATATCGGGCCACCGACTTCTTCGCGACCGGATTGTCGGGATGCATGATCGCCATCACAGTGCCCTCGCCATATCGGAATATGTAGATCGTGAGCTGATAGGAGAATCGGCCGTCGGGGTAGATGCCGATGTTGTTCGCGAGGCCCATTTCGGCTGCCGCCAGGATGGCGTTGAGCGGAGCGGCGCCGCCATGGAAGAAATTCGACACCGGAAAGTTCGGCTGCGGCCATTTCAACCACGGCGCCAACTCCAGCACCCGGTAATACGGGACTTTGGCCATTTTCAGACCCGAATCGAAGGAAACCTGCGCCGCCCCCGCCGCCTCGACGAAAGAGGCCGCGCCAATCGGGACGGTGATCGGGATCAGGCCGGTGAACCAGCCCTGCGTCATGAAGTTATCCGTGCCGGTGCGTGAATCGCGCGGGGTGAGGCCGTAATACGTCAATGCACCGGTCAATTCATGCTCGACCTGGGCGAGGCAGGCGAACAGGCCGCCGACGAAACGCGCGCCCGCCGCCGTGCAGGCCGAGTCGAAGCGCTCCGTCTGCGCCGGGTCCATCAGGACTTCAGAGGTCATGGTGCTGGCGGTGGCGTCCTGGGGATTGCCCAGCGGCAGCGGGAACTCGGGAAAGCTGCCGCCGTTCTCTTCGGCGAAGTCGATCCACGCCTGCGCTTCGGGCGAATCCACGGTCAACGCGTGGGTGTCCTCGCGCTCCCGGACACAGAAATCGTCGAAGCTACCGGCATCGGGAAGTACCAGCGCATCACCGCCGGCGCTCAATGCCGAATACATGCCGTTGGCTTCCATCATCGTGGTGCCGATCAATGTCGCGTCGCCGTGGACGTGATCCATGGCGGCAAAGAATGCGAAGTGGTTTTCGCTCTGAACTATCCCGAAAGTGAAGCAACCCCATTCCAGCGGATTCGGTATGGCGACGACGTGAGCGTGTATCTCGTCGACCGTCATGGTTCCGTGATCGACCGGCGCGAATTCGATGTCCGCCGGATCCTCGATCGCACGCCGGACGAACTCTCCGTCACCGGTCTTTTCGAACCAACTGCGGAACGTGTCGTGTCGGCGGAGATATGTGTTCACGGCGTGGTCCATTGCCGAGATATCGCACTGCCCGGGTACTTCACAGCTGGCGATGATCTGCCGGGAGAAGGTCAGCCCCTCGGCCGACCGTTGCGTGTAGTTGCGAAGGTGTTGACCCTGCATATAGCTGATCGGCACCAGGCTGATCGGCGCTTGTCGAGCCTTTTCCCGAGCCGCGGGCGTCGGATGCCAGGACGTGACCGAACCCGGACTCAGCGACCATTCTTCAAGCGCGCCGACCGTGATCTTCCCGATGCGCAATGCTGTCGCCTTCCCCGGTTCTGCCCGGTGTGCCGGCTCCGTCCCGGCATCACCCCTGGCGGAATCAACATACTCTCGGTCGGACCGCCGCCCCCCTCGCGCGGGCTCAACCATGGACGGCGACGCCGCGCATGCGCGATGACAAACGTGCAATAGTGGCCGACGAGTCTTGATCCTGGCCTGGGGGGAGTACAGCAAACATGGAATCCGTCGACGGTCTGAGCGAGCCGGCCCCTCGCTTCGCCATCGTCGGTTACGCGGCACGTTTTCCGGGTGCCTCAGATGCCGATGAGTTCTGGGACCTGCTGCGCGAGGGGCGCGACGCGATCTCAGAGGTGCCCGGCGACCGCTGGGACGTCGACGAGTTCTTCGACCCGGAACCAGGCACACCCGGCAAGGTCGTGACCCGTCGCGCAGGATTCGTCGACGACGCGACCGGATTCGACGCGCCGTTCTTCGGGATGTCGACCCGTGAGGTCAGGATGTTGGACCCGCAGCATCGGCTGCTGCTGGAGACGGCCTGGCGCGCGGTGGAGCATTCAGGCACCGCACCGTCGGCACTGGCGGGCACCAACACGGGGGTGTTCGTGGGTCTGGCCACCCACGATTACCTGGGGATGGCCTCCGACGAGCTCACCTACCCCGAGATCGAGGCCTACATGGCCATCGGGACCTCCAACGCCGCGGCGGCGGGACGGATCAGCTTCCGGCTGGGGCTGCAGGGGCCGGCGGTCGCGGTCGACACGGCGTGCAGCTCGTCGCTGGTGGCCATCCATCAGGCGTGCCAGGCGCTGCAGTTGGGCGAATGCGACCTAGCGCTGGCCGGCGGGGCGAACGTCCTGCTGACACCGGCGACCATGATCACGTTCTCCAACGCGCAGATGCTCGCGCCCGACGGCCGCTGCAAGACCTTCGACGCCGCCGCGGACGGTTACGTGCGCGGCGAGGGATGCGGCGTCATCGTCGTCAAGCGGCTCGAGGACGCGCTCCGCGACGGTGACCGGATCCGGGCCGTGATCCGCGGCAGCGCGATCAACCAGGACGGCGCATCCGGCGGTCTGACGGTGCCCAACGGCGTTGCCCAGCAACGGGTCATCGCCGACGCGCTGCGCCGTGCCGGCCTGTCACCCGGCGATGTCGGGTACCTGGAGGCGCACGGCACCGGGACGTCGCTGGGCGATCCGATCGAGGCTCAGGCCGCCGGTGCGGCATACGGCCCTGGTCGCGAACCCAGTCGGCCGCTGCTGATCGGCTCGGCGAAGACGAACATCGGGCATCTGGAAGCGGCTGCGGGGATCGCGGGCGTCATCAAGGTCGTCCTGTCGCTCGAGCACGAGGCCCTGCCCAAGCACCTGCACTTCGAGAACCCCTCGCCGCACATTCCCTGGGACCGGCTTCCGGTGGAGGTGGTGAAGGAGACCACCCCGTGGGAACGCACCGATCGGCCCCGCATCGCGGGAGTCAGCTCCTTCGGGTTCGCGGGCACCAACGCACACGTCATCGTCGAAGAAGCGCCGACAGCCGCCCCGGTTCCGGACGTCGCCGCCGGCGCGGACGGGCGCTTCAGTGTCCTCCCTCTCTCGGCACGGACACCCGCCGCGTTGGTGGACCTCGCAGACCGATACCGCGGCTGGTTGACCGCACACCCGGAGGCCACGCTGGCGGACGTGTGCTTCACCGCCGGAGTGGGGCGGTCACACCTGGAACAGCGGGCCGCGCTGGTGGTCGATTCCAGGGAATCCGCCATCGAGCTTCTCGGCGCGATCGCGGACGACCGCCCGGCTCCGGGTCTGGTCCGCGGTGAATCCCATGACACACCGAAGACGGCGTGGTTGTTCACCGGTCAGGGCAGCCAGTACCCCGGCATGGCCAGGGAGCTGTACGACACCGAGCCGGTGTTCGCCGCCACGGTGGACCGGTGCGCGGACGTGGTCGCCGACATCCTCGAAAAGCCTTTGCTGGAAGTCGTTTTCGAGACCGGGGGTGACGAGACACTCCGGCAGACCTCCTACGCGCAGCCCGCCCTGTTCGCGGTGGAGATGGGCCTGGCGCGGCTGTGGCAGTCATGGGGGTTCGAGCCCGACGTGGTGCTCGGCCACAGCGTGGGCCAGTACTCGGCCGCCTGTGTGGCGGGGGTGTTCAGCCTGGAGGACGGCGCGCGGCTGATGGCCGAACGAGGCAGGCTGTTCGGCAGCCTGCCCGCCGGTGGCCGGATGGTCGCGGTGTTCACCGCCGCTGAGCGTGTCGAGAGTCTGACCGACGATCACCCGAGTATCTCCGTCGCCGCCTACAACGGCGCCAACACCGTATTATCCGGTCCTGCAGAGGATCTGGAGAAGGCTACTGCCGGGCTGACGGCCGCGGGCGTCCGGTGCGACTGGCTGGAGACCAGCCACGCGTTCCACTCGGCGCTGCTGGAACCGATACTCGACGAGTTCGAGGCATACGCGAATCAGTTCACTTTCGGCGCCCCACAACGGATTCTGATCGACAACCGCACCGGCGACGCGCTCGGCAGGAGCGTGAAGCTCGACGGCGCCTACTGGCGCAGGCATGCGCGCCAACCGGTCGAGTTCGCCAAGAGCGTGCGCACCTTGGCCGGCCTGAACTGCAAGGTACTGCTCGAGATCGGCCCCCAACCCGTGCTCACCGCGGCGGCCCTGCGGGCCTGGCCGGACCCGGCGACGGCACCGCGGGCGATCGCGTCGCTGCGGCGTAATACCGCCGATCACCGTCAGATCATCGAAGCCGTTGCCGACGCCTACGTGTTGGGCCACGTGCCCCGGTTCGCCGCGTTCCGGCAGGCGCACGCAGCCAAGATCGATCTCCCCACCTACCCGTTCGAGCATCGCCAGTACTGGTTCAACGACAGCCGCACCACCAAGCCGCAGAAGCAGGCGCCCGGGCCTCGAACCGAGGCCGTGCGTCTCCTCGAGGACGGCCAGATCGAAGAGTTGGCGGCCCTTCTCGACGGTGCGAACGGTGATCGCCAGACCCTGGACGTGCTCAGCAAGCTTGCCGCGCAACACAACCGGCAACGAACCACCCAGTCCATCGCCGACGACCGCTACGAGTTCCGCTGGGACGAGTCCAGCGCGCCGATCTCCGGCGCCGAGTCCGGCGACGGATCCGCCTGGATCCTCATCGGCGATGACTCCGATGCGGTCCAGCCTCTGATCGACGTGCTGACCGCCCGCGGTCACCGGCACCGGATCATCGGGCTACCGGTGTCCGACGCGGACGAAGAACTGCTCGCAGACGTGTTGCGTGCCGCCGCCGCGGACGATCCGCAGCTGCGCATCGTGCACGTCGCCGCGCTCGAATCCGGCACCGCACCATCGATGCGCTCCCTGTTGCGGATGCAACACCGCATCCTGGGCGGAACGCGGCGGCTCTTCCGTGCCGCAACCACCGCTGGATTGCGCAGGCCCATCTGGGTGATGACGCGGGGCGCACAGCGAGTCACCGACGCCGACACCGTGTCACCCGATCAAAGCTGCCTGTGGGGATTCGGCCGCGCCGCAGCGCTCGAGTTGCCGCTGGTGTGGGGCGGACTGGCCGATCTGTCGGGCGGCACGCCCGGGGCAGGGGACAGTGCCACCGCCGAATGGTCGCGGTTCGTCGACCGGATCACGACGCCGGACGGCTCGGCCGTCAGGGAAGACCAGATCGCGCTGCGCGATCAGGCGATCTACGTGCCCCGGCTGGTCCGGCGGGCCACGCAGCAGAGCGGCGCACCGCTGCAACTGCGCGGGGATGCAACCTATCTGGTGACCGGCGGGCTGGGGTCGATCGGACTCGAGATCGCCGGGTATCTGGCGTCGCACGGTGCCAGGCATGTGGTGCTGACCAGCCGCCGCGCGCCCAGCGCGGCTGTGCAGCAGCGCATCGACGCACTGGGCGCCCAGCACGGCTGCGAAATCCAAGTGGTCACCGCCGACGTCTCCGACGCGCACGCCGTCGCGCGCCTGTTGGCCACCGTGGCGGCCGAACTGCCGCCATTGGCGGGCATCGTTCATGCTGCAGGCGAGATCGGCACCACCCCGCTGAGCAACCTGGATGACGCCGAAGTTGACCGCGTCTTCGCCGGAAAGGTCTGGGGTGCTTGGCATCTGAGTGAAGCCGCCTTGGACACTTCAGGCCTGAAGCTGGACTTCTTCATCAGCACCTCGTCGATCGCCTCGGTGTGGGGCGGATTCGGTCAGACCGCCTACGGCGCGGCCAACGCCTTCCTCGACGCTCTGGCGTGGCGACTGCGCGAGCGGGGCATCCCCGGGGTCAGCGTCAACTTCGGCCCCTGGTCTGCGGGCATGGCCGACGCGGCGTCCCGTGCACGGCTGGATCAGCGCGGGGTCCGGACCTTGTCGCCCGCCGACGCGCTGGCAGGTCTTGCCGATGTCGTGGCGGCGTCGGGTGCGAAGGGTGCGGCGCAGGGGGTTGTCGCCCGGATCGACTGGACCCGCTTCCTGCCGCTCTACCAGCAGGCGGGGCGACGGGCATTCCTGGCGGAGTTGGAGCGCGAGGTGCCCGCCGCGGTACTGCCCGCCGTGACGCCGACCGGGACGACCCCACTGGTCGAGCGGCTCACCAACGCTCCAGTGCAGCAGCGCAAGAAGCTCATGACGGATTACCTGCGCGACACGGTGGCCGAAGTGACCCGCGTCGACGTCGCGGAGATCCGTGAGGACGCCGGGTTCTTCGACCTCGGCATGGATTCGCTGATGGCCGTCGAGTTGCGGCGTCACGTCGAAAACGGTGTCGGCGCGGAGATACCGGTCACCCTGGCGATGGATCACCCCAGGGTGTCCGACCTGGCCGACTATCTGCTCGGCGATGTGCTCGGCCTCAGCGAGCAGGCCGCGGACCGAGGAGCTCAGCTGGCCTCGGCGGTGACGACACGCACGGACGAACCCATCGCGATCGTCGCGGTGTCGTGCCGTTTCCCCGGCGCGCCCGACCCGGAAGCTTTCTGGGAGTTGCTGTCCGGCGGCGTCGACGCGATCCGGGAAGTCCCGGAGGACCGCTACGACATCGACGAGTTCTACGATCCGGATCCGGATGCTCCCGGCAAGACCTACACGCGCTCCGGTGGATTCCTGGACGGCATCGACGGATTCGATCCCGAGTTCTTCGGCATCTCTCCACGCGAGGCCGTTTGGATCGACCCGCAGCAGCGCCTCATGCTCGAAACCGCGTGGGAAGGGCTGGAGCGCGCCGGAATGTCGCCGGCGACGTTGCGCGGCAGCCGAACCGGCGTCTTCGTCGGGGTGGCCGCCAACGAGTACGCGCACCTGCTCTCAGCCGAGCCGATCGACAAGATCGCGCCTCACTTCATCACCGGCAATGCGCTCAACGCCATCTCGGGTCGCGTCGCGTTCGCGCTCGGACTCGAAGGCCCGGCAGTGGCGGTCGACACGGCGTGCAGCTCGGCGCTGGTGGCCGTGCACCAGGCCTGCCAGGCCCTGCGTTCCGGGGACGCCGATCTGGCGTTGGCCGGCGGTGTCAACGTCTTGCTGAGCCCGGTGACGGTCGTCGCCGCCTCCCGCGCCCGGATGCTGTCCGCGGACGGGCGGTGCAAGACCTTCGATGCCTCTGCCGACGGCTATGTCCGCAGTGAAGGTTGCGGGATTCTGGTGCTCAAGAGGCTGAGCGACGCGGTGCGCGACGGCGATCAGGTCTGTGCCGTCATTCCCAGCAGCGCGGTCAATCAGGACGGTGCATCCAGCGGTTTGACGGTGCCCAATGGCGGCGCCCAGCAACGGCTCATCGCGACCGCGCTGGCGCGTGCCGGACTGGCGGGCGGGGATGTCGACTACCTGGAGGCACACGGGACGGGCACCCCGCTGGGCGACCCGATCGAGGTCCAGGCGGCCGCTGCCGCCTATGGCGGCTCGCGGGACGCGGACCGGCCACTGCTGATGGGCTCGGTGAAGACCAACATCGGTCACACCGAGTCGGCCTCCGGCGCAGCGGGTCTGATCAAGGTCGTCTTGGCGCTCCAGCACGGACTGCTGCCGCAGAGCCTGCATTTCGACACACCGTCGCCGCACATCCCGTGGGACGCGCTGCCGGTGAAGGTCGTGGACAAAGCGGTTCCGTGGCACGCCGACGGCAGACCCCGGCGCGCAGGCGTGAGTTCCTTCGGGTTCACCGGCACGAACGCGCACGTGCTGATCGAGGAGGCGCCACCGCCGCCGGCCATCGCGTCCGAACCGGACACCGATGCGCCGGACGCCGACGCGCAGTCCGTGAACGTGCTCGCGCTGTCCGCGCGGTCACCGGAAGCCCTTGTGGCACTGGCCCAGCGGTACGAGTCCTGGTTGGGCACCCACCCGGATGTCGACCTCGCCGATGTGTGCCTCACCGCCGGGACGGGCCGTTCGCATTTCGACCACCGGGCCGCGCTCGTCGTGGAGTCGGTCCAGGGTGCGCGCGAGGCGCTGGCCGACCTGGCCGAGAATCGCCTGCGCACCGGCGTCGTCCGCGGCGAGCACACGCACCACCCGACGACGGCGTGGTTGTTCACCGGGCAGGGCAGCCAGTACCCCGGGATGGCCCGTGAACTGTTCGACGCCGAACCGGTTTTCGCCGAGACCGTGACCCGGTGCGCGGAGGCGGTGGACGGCACGCTGCCGCGTCCGTTGCTCGAGGTGCTGTTCTCGACCGATCGCGGGGCCAGCGGTGATGCCCGGGAGACGCTGCGGCACACGTCGTTCGCGCAGCCCACGCTCTTCGCCATCGAGATGGGCCTGGCCCGGCTGTGGCAGTCGTGGGGGATCGAGCCCGACGTGGTGCTGGGGCACAGCGTGGGCCAGTACGCCGCGGCGTGCGTGGCGGGAGTGTTCAGCCTCGAGGACGGTGCGCGGTTGATGGCCGAGCGTGGGCGGCTCTTCGGCAGCCTGCCCGAAGGCGGCCGGATGGTGGCGGTGTTCACCGACGCCAAGAGGGTCGAGGAGATCGCCGGCGAGTTCCCCCGGGTCTCGGTCGGCGCCTACAACGGACCCAACACCGTGCTCTCGGGTCCGGGCGAGGATCTGGACCAGATCGTCGAGAGCTTCGGCGAGGACGGGATCCGGTGCACCTGGCTGCAGACCAGCCACGCCTTCCACTCCGAACTGTTGGACCCGGTGCTCGATGAATTCGAGTCCTACGCGGCGCAATTGACGTTCGCTGTCCCGTCGCTGCCGCTGGTCTGCAACCGCACCGGCGCTGTGCTGACGGACCAGACCCCGCTCGATGCACAATACTGGCGGCGGCACTCGCGCCAACCGGTGCAGTTCGCCGAAAGTGTGCGCACCGTCGCGGCATTGGGCTGCTCGGTGCTGGTGGAGATCGGGCCGCAACCGGTGCTGACCGGGGCGGCGGTGCAGGTCTGGCCCGAGCACTTGGCGCCGCCGCGGGCGATCGTCTCGCTGCGTAAGGGCGTCGGCGACCAACGCCAGATCGCCGACGCGCTGGCCGCGGCCTACGTCGGCGGCCACCGACCCGATTTCGCTGCGCTGCATCGTCAGCCCCGCCGCAGACTCGAACTGCCCACCTATCCGTTCCAGCGGCGCCGCTTCTGGCCCAGGACTTCGGGCATGGCCATGGAAGGCGGTGTCGGTCCCGCGGCATCCGGGATCCTGGGCAGTGCCAAGGACCTCGCCTCCGGCGATTCCGTCTACACCAGCAGGTTATCGGTCAAATCGCAGCCGTGGCTGTCCGACCACGTCATCTACGGCACCGTGGTCGTGCCGGGGGCGACGTACGCCGCGATGGCGCTGGCCGCCGTCGGCACCCCGGCGCGGGCGAAGGACGTCTTCTTCTACGAGCCGATCATCCTGCCGGAGAAGGCTTCTCGAGAGGTGCAGCTGACACTGCATCCGCTCGACGACGGTAGCGGATCGAAGTTCACGGTGCACAGCCGCCCGTACGGAGACCGCGCCGCCGAATGGTCGCTGAACGCGGAAGGCACCGTGGTGAGCGGTGCCTCCGACGTCGCTGACGAGCCGGCGTCCGAGCAGACCGATCCCGTCGACGAGGCGATCGAGCGGTTGAACCGCATGCGCCCACAGGAGTTGTTCGAGACCTTCGCCGACATGGAACTCGCGTGGGGGCCGACCTGGTCGGGTTCACTGAAGTCGTTGTGGCTCGGCGAGGGTGAGGCGATCGGCGACATCGTGGTCGGCGAAGAACTCGCCGAACAGGTCGGCACCGAGCCGATGCACCCGGTGCTGGTGGACCTGTGTACCGGCGTCGCCTTCCCGGCGTTCCCGGCCCTTCTCGCCGCGGAGCAGGGCGTCAGCGATCTGTTCCTGCCGCTGCGATACGGGCAGGTGACGCTGCGGGAGAAGATGCCGCGGCGGTTCTATTGCCGTGCGACGTGGCACACCAGTGCCCTCGACAGCGAAACCCAGGTCTTCGACCTGGATTTCGTCGACCGGGACGGCCGCCACCTGGGCGGTATCCGCGAGTTCACGGTCAAACGCGCGCCGCGGGAGGCGTTGCTGCGCGGCCTCGGCGGCGATGCCACCAGGCTGCTGTACACCCTCGGGTGGCACGAGGTGCCGCCGCCGGTATCCACCGACGACGCCGCAGTCGCCGGCACCTGGCTGATCGCCGGGTTCGACGAGCTGGCCGCGACCGTGCCCGGGTGCATCCCGTTCGACCGGGCCACCGACGTGGAGCTGCTGGGGCAGCGGTTGACCAAGGCTCACGAACGCGGCCTGCCGTTCTCCGGTGTCGTCTGGCGCGCTGCGGGCCGGAGCCCTGAGAAGTCCGGCACAGACGAGTCGAGCGGCGACGTCTCGGCGCGGCTCGAGACCGAGATCGCCAACCTGCTCAGCGCGGTGCACACAGTGCAGGCCGGGGCACAGGACGGCTCCGTGAAGCTGCCCGGCGGACTGTGGATCGTCACCGAGAAGGCCGTGGCGACCGAGTCGGGCGAGCCGGTCGATCCCGTCCAGTCGGCGCTGTGGGGATTCGGTCGCACCACGATCAACGAGGAACCGGCGCTGCGCTGCAAATTGGTCGACTGCGACGGATCACCGGAGGCCGTGCAGGCGTTGGCCACGCTGCTGGCCACCCCGATCGATGAGCCGGAAATCGCGCTGCGACAAGGGAAACTGCTGGCTTCCCGGTTGCTGCCGTGGGCGCGCAGCGGTCACCTCACGGTGCCACGCGGAGGCGACTACGTCCTGGCACCCACCGAACGTGGGGCGATCGACAACCTGCGGCTGACCGAGGTGGACGTGCCGCCGCCCGGCGAGGGCTACGTGCAGGTTCGGGTGGAGGCTGCGGGCCTCAACTTCCGCGACGTCCTCAACGTCCTCGGCCTCTACCCGGGCGACCCCGGACCGATCGGCGGCGACTTCGCCGGCGTCGTCACCCAGTTGGGCGACGGCGCAACGGAACTCGAGGCCGGTCAACGCGTGTACGGCTTCATGCAGGGTGCGTTCTCCAGCCGGTTCAATGTGCCTGCCCAGTTGCTCGCACCGATTCCCGACGGCGTGAGCGCGGTGGAGGCGGCCACCATCCCCGCGGCGGCGCTGACGGCCCGAATCGCGTTCGATTGGGCGCAGCTCAAGCCCGGTGATCGCGTGCTCATCCACGCCGCCAGCGGCGGCGTCGGGCTGGCGGCGATCCAGATGGCGCAGCAGCACGGCGCCGTCGTGTTCGCGACCGCCAGCACCTACAAGCGCGCCACGTTGCGCAAACTGGGAGTCAAGTACGTATACGACTCGCGCACCACGGATTTCGCCGACGAGATCCTCGCCGACACCGATGGCGAAGGCGTCGATGTGGTGCTCAACAGCCTGACCAATGAGGGGTTCATCGACGCGACCGTGCGGGCCACCGCCAAGAACGGCCGGTTCGCCGAGATCGCCAAGCGTGACATCTGGACGACCGAGCAGATGGCGCGGGCCCGCCCGGACATCGCGTACGAGATCGTCGCGCTGGACACGGTGACAATCCAGGAGCCCGAGCGTATTCGCGGGTTGCTGACCGAGGTGTCGGAGGGTTTGGCCGCGGCTGTTGACTCCTCGCGCAAGCGCTCGTCGGTTGTTGACTCCTCGCGCAAGCGCTCGTCGGTTGCCGAGTGGGTGCCACTGCCCGCCGAGATCTACCCGCTGACCGAGGCCAGGGCCGCGTTCCGGCGCATGCAGCAGGCGCGGCACATCGGCAAGATCGTGTGCCAGATTCCAAACCCCTTGCAGCCGCGGGCCGACCGGAGCTACCTGATCACCGGTGGACTCGGTGCCATCGGTCTGCACACGGCGTCGTATCTGGCCCAACTCGGTGCCGGTGACATCATCTTGACCAGCAGGCGGGCGCCCGACACGGACGCCCAACAGGCGATCGACGACATCACCGAACGCTACAAGTGCCGCATCCACGTCTTCTCCGCCGATGTCGGCGACGAGACGGAAGTGACCACACTGCTGGACCGGATCCGCGCGGAGTTGCCGCCGCTCGCCGGGGTGGCGCACTTCGCAGGCGTGCTCGACGACGCACTGCTGTCCCAGCAGAGCCTGGAGCGTTTCCGGACGACGTTGGCGCCCAAGGCGTTCGGTGCCTGCCACCTGGACCGCCTGACGAAGGACGACGATCTGGACTTCTTCATCGTGTCCTCCTCGGTGTCCAGCCTGTTCGGTTCCCCTGGCCAGGCCAACTACGCGACCGCCAATGCGTTGCTCGATGGTTTGGTCGCGCAGCGAAGGGCGCACGGCCTGCCGGCCACGGGTGTCAACTTCGGCCCCTGGGCCCAGGGCGGCATGGCCTCGTCGGAAGCCGCGGTCGCCAACATCAGTGCCCAGGGCCTGATCCCGCTGGACCCGGCGGCAGCGCTGGGCGCCCTCGCCGAAGTCGTCGCCAACGGCACCGGCCAGGCGGCCGTCATCAAGGCCAACTGGCAGCGTGCCGCGAAGGTGCTCGGCAGTTCCCGTCCACCGATCCTCGACCTGGTGTTGCCGAGCGCGGCCGGCGAGGTGACCGGTGACAGCGAGTTGCTGCGGCAGTTGCAGGAGATACCCGTGCCGCAGCGCGCCGGTTTCGTGACCGAGTTCCTTCAACGCGAGGTGCAGAACTTCCTTCGGCTCGCGTCACCACCGGCGGCGACCAGTCGGTTCCTGGACCTCGGTACCGATTCACTGATGGCGATCGAACTCCGCAACCGGCTGCACAGCCAGTTCGGCGGCGCGTTCACGATCAACGCGACCGCGGTCTTCGACTATCCGACCATCGGCGGGCTCGCCGAGTATCTCGTGGCTCAGCTGCCGGATGCCGAATCACCCGATCCGCAGCCGGAAGACGCTGCCGCCGGCGCCGCACAGGAGCCAGCCGAATAGGGCACCCGCCAATTCGAACGGATTCGGAACGTTTCGGCGGTGGCGGCCGGCGACGGGGTCCGCGCCGGTAGGGTGGTTCGGCATGGTCGACAGTTCCCCGCCCACGCGGCCGAAACCTTTAGTGGCATTGGCGATCTCGGTAGTCGCCGTGATCATCGCGTCGGGAGTCGGCGGGCTGGCCTCGACCAGTTCGGGCGAGGAGTACCAGCGGCTCGAACAGCCCGCGTGGGCTCCGCCGTCCTGGGTGTTCGGCCCGGTCTGGACACTGCTGTACCTCCTGATGGCCGTCGCCGCCTGGCTGGTGTGGCGTAGCGGTCCCTGGTCACAGACCCGGCCGGCGCTGACGGCCTACGCCGTGCAGCTGGTGCTCAATGCGGCCTGGACACCGCTGTTCTTCGGTCTCGGTTGGCGCGGGATCGCGTTCGCTGAACTCAGCGTGCTGTGGGTAGTACTCATCACGACGGTGGTGATGTTCTGGCGTCACAGTCGGATCGCGGCAGCGCTGCTCGTGCCGTACCTGGCGTGGACGACGTTCGCGTTGTGCCTGAACTTCGCCGTCTGGCAGTTGAACAACTGAGGAGTGCGCATGAAGAAGTCGGTGTTCATCACCGGTGCCGCGACGGGGATCGGCCGGGCCACGGCGCTGCTGTTCGCGCGGCACGGTTACTTCGTGGGCGGATACGACATCGATGACGAGGGCCTGAAGCTGCTCGCGGCAGACATCGGCGCGGTCGCCGGTACCGGGACCTTCGGGCATCTCGACGTCACCGATGCCGAGGAGGTGTCCCAGCGGCTGTCGGAGTTCGTCTCCGCCGCCGGCGGCCAACTCGACGTGCTGATCAACAACGCGGGCGTATTGCACGCCGGCCTGTTCGAGGAGATCAGCGTCGACGCACACCACCGAGAGATCGACATCAACATCAAAGGCGTGGTCAACGGACTGCACGCAGCGTTCCCCCACCTGAGGGCCACGCCAGGTGCGGTGGTGGTCAACCTCGCGTCCGCGTCGGCGATCTACGGCCAGGCCGAACTCGCCAACTACAGCGCCACCAAGTTCTACGTCAGGGCCATCACCGAGGCACTCAACATCGAGTGGGATCACTACGGAATCAGGGTGATCGACATGTGGCCGCTGTATGTGAACACGGCGATGACCCGCGGCATCAAGACGGGCACCACCGACTCGTTGGGCATCCATTTGAGCGCTGAGGACATCGCCGAGGACATCGTGGCGGCGGTGGAACCGTCCTCGCCCCGCCGCGTCACCCACCAGGTGCACTATCCGGTGGGTGTACCGGCCAAGTCGATGGCCCTGGTATCGCGGTTCTCACCGGCTTGGCTCACCCGGCTCGTCAACAAGCGGCTGGCCGGCAGGTAATACCGGCCGTCAGTCCGCCGACCACCGCGTCGCCTCCACTTCCGCGGGCAGCGGCGGATGCAGGGGGACGTCGAGGCCGTCGTAGATCCCGGGCTTCTGGGTGGCCAGCCATCCGATCGCGCCGAGCAGCCGGTTGGCTGCGGTGGTGTTGCCGCCGTCCGCGCGGGTGCCACCGCGCACATCGGCGCGGCTCACGATCGTCAGCTGCGGGTCGCCGTCGACGATGACCCGGTGGTCGCCGACGCCCTCATCGGGCTGCGGCCAGTCCGGGGCGCAGGAAGGATGGATTCGGGTGATGTGATCGATGACGATCCGCTCCCGCCCGCCGGACCAGCCGATCACCTTGAGCCAGAACGCCCCCTGGGTTCCCGCCTCGAAACGTCCCATGACGGTGTCGACGGACTCCTCGAGCGGGCGGCGCTGCACGTCCTCGGTGATCTCGTCGATCTCGAGCCCCAGGCCGCGGCCGATGAGCCGGATGTTGCCACCCCACACCATCGTCGGGATCGACGGCAGCAGCATCATCGGGGTCTCGTCCATCGATCCCCCGAAGCCGCACGAGACCTTCACCGCGAACGGCTGGTTGTACGTCGAGTAGTCGAAGATCTCCTGGCAGTGGATGGTGCGGATCCGCGTGCACAGACCCGCCGCCAGCACCGCGAGCGCGTCGTTACCCCAGCCGGGGTCGACCCCGCTGACGAGCAGGGTCACCCCGCCTTCCTCCGCGGCCGCGGTCAGGAGTGCCACCCACTCCGCAGGCGCGGAGCGGGGGTCGTACAGCGAGTACAGCGACGGGGTGACGACGTGCGCGCCAGAACGCAGGCACCGTTCGATGTCGGCGATCGCCTCGTCGGGACGGATGTCGCCGGAAGCCATGTAGGCCACCGCGTCACACTCGGCCAGTACGGCGTCGATGTCGGTGGACGCGGTGATCCCGGTAACGGCGCCGATCCCGGCGAAGGCAGCGGCGTCGGTTCCCGCCTTGTCCTCCGACGAGGTGATGACACCCGTCAGACGCAGCCCGGGAAAGGCCGTCAGCGACCGGATCGACGCCGCGCCCATGTTGCCCGTCCCCCACACCGCGACCCCGATTGCCGTCTGCACGAACACACCCTAACGGCCTCGACGTGACCATCATCACAGCAGCGAAGATTCGCAGGTCAGCACATGGAAATCAGGCGTTTTCAACCCCCACCCAACTGCTGGGTTGGTCAACGCCCCGAAATTGCTCACACTCGCTTTGCGTTGAAGTTACCGGACGGTATAGTTGGCGACAGTTACTGGTGGGTAACTTTTCCGAAGTACCCAACCGCAATGTGGCGTTCTCATCGAGGAGGAATCGTGGGCCACTACAAGAGCAATGTCCGTGACCAGGTGTTCAACCTGTTCGAGGTCCTCGGAGTCGACAAGGCGCTGGGTCAGGGCGAGTACGCCGACCTGGACGCCGACGTCGCCGTCGAGATGCTGGGCGAGATGGCCAGACTGGCCGAGGGCCCAATCGCGGAGTCGTTCGCCGAGGGCGACCGCAACCCGCCCGTCTTCGATCCCGAGACGCACAGCGTGAAGCTGCCCGAGGCGTTCAAGAAGTCCGTGCGCGCCGTCATCGACGGTGGCTGGGACAAGCTGACCATCAGCGAGGAACTCGGCGGGACGGCCATGCCGAGCGCGCTGTCCTGGGCACTGCAGGAGCACATCCTCGGCGCCAACCCCGCGGTGTACATGTACGCCATGGGCGCCGGATTCGCCGGCATCTTCCACAACCTCGGCACCGAGGAACAGAAGAAGTGGGCCGTGCTGGCCGCCGAACGCGGCTGGGGCTCCACCATGGTGCTCACCGAACCCGACGCCGGGTCCGACGTGGGCGCCGGCCGCACCAAGGCCGTGCAGCAACCCGACGGCTCGTGGCACATCGACGGCGTGAAGCGCTTCATCACCTCCGCCGACTCCGATGACCTGTTCGAGAACATCATGCATCTGGTGCTGGCCCGCCCCGAGGGCGCTGGCCCCGGCACCAAGGGCCTGTCGCTGTTCTTCGTGCCGAAGTTCCTCTTCGACACCGAGACCGGTGAGCCGGCCGAGCGCAACGGCGTGTTCGTCACCAACGTCGAGCACAAGATGGGCCTGAAGATCTCGACCACCTGCGAGCTGTCGCTGGGACAGCACGGCGTCCCCGCCAAGGGCTGGCTGGTCGGCGAGGTCCACGACGGCATCGCGCAGATGTTCGACGTCATCGAGCAGGCGCGGATGATGGTGGGCACCAAGGCGATCGCCACCCTGTCCACCGGCTACCTCAACGCGCTGGCCTACGCCAAGGACCGCGTGCAGGGCGCCGACCTGACCCAGATGACCGACAAGACCGCGCCGCGGGTGACCATCACGCACCACCCCGATGTGCGCCGTTCGCTGATGACCCAGAAGGCCTACGCCGAGGGGCTGCGCGCGCTGTACCTGTTCACCGCGACCCACCAGGACGCGGCGGTGGCCCAGGCGGTCCACGGCATCGACGCCGAGTTGGCCGGCAAGGTCAACGACCTGCTGCTGCCGATCGTCAAGGGCGTCGGCTCCGAACAGGCCTACGCCAAGCTCACCGAGAGCCTGCAGACCTTCGGAGGTTCGGGCTTCCTGCAGGACTACCCGATCGAGCAGTACATCCGTGACGCCAAGATCGACTCGCTCTACGAGGGCACCACGGCCATCCAGGCGCAGGACTTCTTCTTTCGCAAGATCGTCCGCGACAAGGGCGTCGCGCTGGGGCACGTCGCCGGCCAGATCGAGCAGTTCGTCAAGAGCGAGACCGGCAACGGCCGCCTCAAGGCGGAGCGCGCCCTGCTGGCGACCGCGCTGGAGGACGTCCAGGGCATGGCGGCCACGCTGACCGGCTACCTGATGGCTTCGCAGGAGGATCCCGAGAGCATCTACAAGGTGGGCCTCGGCTCCGTGCGCTTCCTGATGAGCGTCGGCGACCTGGTCATCGGCTGGCTGCTGCAGCAGCAGGCAGCCGTGGCGATCGAGAAGCTCGACACCGGTGCCGCAGATGCCGACCGCGCCTTCTACGAGGGCAAGGTCGCGGTGGCGTCGTTCTTCGCGAAGAACTTCCTGCCGCTGCTGACCAGCACCCGGTCGATCGTGGAGAACCTCGACAACGAGGTCATGGAACTGGACGAGGCGGCCTTCTAGGCTCTTCCGCCGCCTCGGCCCCGAGACGCCCCCGGACTCTTCCCGGGGGCGTCTTGCATGTCGGGGGCACACGAGTTAGCGTCTGCTCCGGGAGAAAGCCCGGGCGCGCGAGAAGGCCGGGTCAGGAGTTGAGGTAGGTCACCACTGCAAGCACGCGGCGGTGGTGCGCATGCGACGGTGCCAGGTCCAGCTTGGTGAAGATCGCCGACACATGCTTCTCGACGGCCCGCTCGGTGATCGAAAGGGACTGGGCGAGACCGTTGTTCGAATGGCCTTCGGCCATCAGAGCCAGCACCTCCCGTTCCCGCGGTGTGAGCCGGTCCAGCGCCGAGGCACCGCGATTGCCCATCAGTTGACGCACCACCTCCGGATCGAGCGCGGTACCGCCTGTGGCGACCCGTCGCACCGCGGCATCGAACTCGGCGATGTCGGCCACGCGGTCCTTGAGCAGGTATCCGACCCCCTCGGGGTTGACGGCGAGCAGTTCGGTGGCATACCGCGTCTCCACCCACTGCGAGAAGACCAGCACACCGATGCCCGGATGTGACCGGCGCAGCGACACCGCCGCGACCAGACCCTCGTCGGTGCAGGTCGGCGGCATGCGGATGTCCACGACGACCACGTCGGGGGTGAGTTCGTCGACAGCGACCAGCATCTCGGCGGCGTTCCCGACGGTGGCCACGACATCGTGCCCTCGGTCGAGAAGCAACTGGGCAAGACCTTCACGCAGGATCGCACTGTCCTCGGCGATGACGATCCGGGTCACTGCTGCGCTCCGGCGGGCACGACCGCGGCGACGACCGTCGGACCGCCGGACGGGCTGTCGATCTCCAGTCGCCCGTCCAGCATCGCCAGCCTGTTCTGCAGACCCGTCAGCCCAGAGCCGCCGCCGATCTGGGCGCCTCCGGAGCCGTTGTCGTGCACCTCGATTCGCAGTTCACGGGTATCGCTGGTGACCCGCACCCGTGCTTCGTCCGCCCCGGAGTGCCTCGAGACGTTGGCCAGTAGCTCTGCCGCACAGAAGTACGCCATGGTCTCCACGCCGATCGACGGCCGCACCTGCAGATCGACGGTCACGGCGACCGGGATCGGATTTCGGGCCGCCAGCGTCTGGATGGCCGGTCCGAGGCCGAGATCCAATGCAGGCGGCCGGATTCCGCGGATCAGGTCACGCAGCTCGGCCAGCGTGTCCTTGGTGTCGGCCAGCGCGTCGGAGACCAGCGCGCGCGCCTGCGGTTGGTCGGCCGACTTCGCGAGCTGCTCGTCGGCGCGCGCCAACGCCATGGCCACGGTGATCAGCCGCGCCTGGGTTCCGTCGTGCAGATCCCGCTCCACGCGCTGCAGGGTGGCGGCGGCGCCGTCCACCACCCCGGCGCGGGCTCCTTCCAACTGGGTCACCCGTCGCTCCCGCTCGCTCGGCCCGAGCATGAAGCCCGCCAGCCAGACGTGGGCGCGGGCGATCGCCAGCATCACCCATGCCAACAGGTACAGCGCGACGACACCCGCGACGCAGAGCAGCAGGTACCACCCCAACGAGTCGACCGGTTCACCCAGCGACACGAACGGTTCTCCCATGACGAGCCACACCACCGGTGACACCACCAGCGCCGCCGACGCGACCACGCCCACGATCGTGAAATATCCGATCGGTGTCATCAGCAGCGCGTGCAGCATCAGGAAGCCCAGGCTCCGCCAGCCGACGGCATCGGTGAGCGCCGCCGTCACCGTCTGCAGGCGCCCCGCCGGCCTGGCGAACAGCGGCGGTTCGGCGATGACCGTTCCCGTGAGCCGCGCCAGCTTCCGGAACAGTCGATTCCACGCCCGCCCGCTCATCACGACCAGGGCCACCAGCGGGATGCCGACCACCGTGACGAGCAACAGCCCGGACGCGAGCCCCGAGGCGAACAGGAAGGCGACGGCGATGACCGCGAGCAGGCTGACCAGGACGACGTACAGATACGACGGCCAGGCGGAGCGGCGCAGCGGGACGAGAAGCGTTCGGGCCCAGTCCGATCGGGCCTCGGTGGCAGGTGTTTCGGTCGTGGTTGTGGTCACGTCGACCATCGTGGCTCGCCAGACGTGCCGCGATCGATGGTGGTATCCGGTGAATCGACGGTGTGGCTGGCCACACCCAGAGAATAAGGGCGGGTTCGGGAGGACACTTGGGTGCGTTTCATTAGTCTCACGCGGCCGACTTTCATCCCTTGTCGGCTCTTTGGATCAGTCACTCCCGAACCCGTCGTGCGACCGATCCTACGCTTGTGACTGCCATCACACCAGTGCGAATTCGGGTCGTCAGGACTCCCTGCTGCGCATCAGCGAACGGGTGCGGCCACGACCCTCCGCAGAGGGGTCGAACGGTGCCCCGACGAACTCGTCGACGCCGGCGGCGGCCAGTTCGTCGAGCCTCTGGGACACCGTCTGCTCGTCGCCGATGATCGCGGCGTCCTCGGGCCCCGCGTACCCCTCGCGGTCCAGCATCGCCCGGTAGGAGGGCAGCGTTCCGTACATGGCGAACTGTTCGGCGGCCTGGCGACGGGCCGCATCGACATCGTCGGTGACGGCCACCGGGAGGGCGGCGACGACGCGCACCGAACCGTCCGGGCGCCCCGCGTCGGCAGCCGCCTGGCGCAGCGTCGGGCCGACGTGAGCCCCCAGCGTGGCCGGGCCGGTCATCCAGGTACAGGTGCCCGCGGTGCGCCGGCCGGCCAGGCGCAGCATCTGCGGTCCCAGCGCCGCGATGTACACCTCGGGGCGGGGCGCTCCCGGGATGAGCAGGGCGCCGCGGGTGGTGACCGTCTCCCCCGTCGCGTCGGCGGGTTCACCGGCCAGCAGCGGAAGCAGCCCGTCGAGGTACTCGTTGAGCCGGCGCACCGGCCGGTCCCACGGGATGCCCCACATGCCCTCGGTCACCGCGGCGTGGGTCATGCCGAGGCCGAGGGTGAACCGGCCGCCGGAGGCCAGGCTGACGGTCAGCGCACGCTGCGCCATCTGCATGGGGTGCTGGTTCTGGATCGGGACCACGCCGCTGGCGGCCTCGATCCCGTCGACCTCCCGCAGGGCGACCGCCAGGATGGTGAGAAGGTCGGGCTCGTAGGGCAGCTGACTCATCCACACCCTGCGGAAACCTTCGTCACGCAGCGTGGTGAGGTTGGCGATGGTCGCGTCTATCGGGGAACCGTCGGAGCCGCTGAGCTGTCCGAACATGCTGATCTGCATGTGCTGAATGTAGCCCCGGAAAAGTTAGTGCCCCGTGTTGCCGTCGGGTCGGGGGGTCAGACGGCAACACGGAGCTATCCCATGTATCGACGCCTCAACTGCCGGCGTTACACGCTTTCCAAAATCTTTTTTCGACGCTGTTCTCGTCCGACTGCCCACAGATTTCGGCCTATCGGGTCGCGGCCCCGGCTCAGGCCTCGAGGATGGCCGTCACACCCTGCCCACCTGCGGCGCAGACCGAGATCAGGCCGCGGACCGGGCGGGCCTGGTCGCCGGACGTCGAAGCCTTCTTCTCCGCGAGTTGCTTGGCCAGCTGGGCCAGGATCCGGCCGCCGGTCGCCGCGAACGGGTGCCCCGCGGCCAGCGACGACCCGTTGACGTTGAGCTTGGATCGGTCGATGGCGCCGAGCGCCCCGTCCAGCCCGAGACGCTCCTTGCAGTACTGCTCGGACTCCCATGCCGCCAGGGTGGCCAGCACGACAGAGGCGAAGGCCTCGTGGATCTCGTAGTAGTCGAAATCCTGCAACGTCAGGCCGTTGCGGGCCAGCAGGCGCGGCACCGCGTACGTCGGCGCCATCAGCAGGCCGTCGGGGCCGTTGACGTAGTCCACCGCCGCGGTCTCGCCGTCGACGAAGTAGGCCAGCACCGGGATCGAGTGCGACGCCGCCCACTCCTCACTGGACAGCAGCGCCACCGACGCGCCGTCGGTCAGCGGCGTCGAGTTGCCCGCCGTCATCGTCGCGTCGCCGCTGCGCACCCCGAACACCGGCTTGAGCTTGGCGAGCTTATCCGGTGAGGAGTCGGCGCGCATGTTGTTGTCGCGGTAGAGCCCGAGAAACGGGGTGACCAGGTCGTCGAAGAAGCCGCGGTCGTAGGCCGCGGCCATGTTGTTGTGGCTGGCCGCGGCGAGTTCGTCCTGGTCGACGCGTTTGACGCCCATCTCCTTGGCGGTGACGGCGGCGTGCTCACCCATCGACATACCGGTGCGCGGCTCGCTGTTGACCGGGATCTCCACCCCGAGGGACGCGGGCAGCTTGCCGGCCAGCTTGAGGCGGTCCAGGTTGGACTCGGCGCGCCGTAATCCCAGCAGTGTCCGGCGAAACTTGTCCCCGAAAGCGATCGGTGGATCGGAGGCGGTGTCCACACCGCCGGCCGCGGCCACCTCGTAGCGGCCCAGCGCGATGCCGTCGGCGGCGGCGATGGCCGCCTGCAGGCCGGTGCCGCACGCCTGTTGCAGGTCGAACGCCGGGGTGTAGGACGACAGCGCGCTGCCCAGCACGCACTCGCGCATCAGATTGAAATCACGGCTGTGCTTGAGCACCGCGCCGCCGATGACCGCACCGAGCCTCTCGCCTTCGAGGCCGAACCGGTCGACGAGTCCGTCGAGCACGGCGGTGAACATGTCCTGGTTGGAGGCGTTCGCGTAGGCGCCGTCGGCGCGGGCGAACGGTATCCGGTTGCCTCCGAGAATGGCTACCCGGCGGGTTTTTTTGTCATCGGCCACGTGTGCCTCCCGGCGTCGCGAGGATCATTGGGGTGTCGAGGGTCATACTACCCACCGTTCTTACTCTGGAGTAAGTTCGTGATCGACACGACAGTGGGTCCCGGGCTGGGTACCCGTCCCCCGACTCGATGTACCCAAGATCTCTCGAAAGGCAGCACCGTGGCTTCCGATCTGCTCTCCACAGTCGTCAACTCAGGGCCAGGAGGGTTCCTGGCCAAACAGCTCGGCGTCCCGCAGCCCGAACCGCTGCGGCGCTACAAGCCGGGCCAGCCGCCGCTGGCCGGTTCCCTGCTGATCGGCGGCGAGGGCCGGGTGGTGGAGCCGCTTCGGGCCGCGCTCGCCGACGACTACGACGTCGTCGCCAACAACCTCGGGGGTCGCTGGGCCGACTCGTTCGGCGGGCTGGTGTTCGACGCCACCGGCATCACCGAGCCCGAAGGCCTCAAGGGCCTGTTCGAGTTCTTCACGCCGCTGCTGCGCAACCTCGGCCACTCGGGCCGCGTCGTCGTCATCGGCACCACCCCGGAGGACACCGGCAGCGTGCACGAGCGCACCGCGCAGCGTGCACTCGAGGGGTTCACGCGCTCGCTGGCCAAGGAGTTGCGCAACGGCTCCACCGCCGCACTGGTCTACCTCTCGCCGGACGCCAAGCCCGCCGCGACCGGCCTGGAGTCGACGCTGCGTTTCATCCTGTCCGCGAAGTCGGCCTACGTCGACGGCCAGGTGTTCCGGGTCGGCGCCGCCGACTCGACCCCGCCTGCCGACTGGGACAAGCCGCTCGACGGCTTGGTCGCGGTGGTCACCGGCGCGGCCCGCGGGATCGGCGCGACGATCGCCGAGGTGTTCGCCCGTGACGGTGCGAAGGTGATCGCGGTGGACGTCGAACAGTCGGCGGACGCGCTCGCCGAGACCGCGACGAAGGTGGGTGGCACGGCGCTGACGCTGGACGTGACCGCGGCCGACGCGGTGGACCGCATCACCGAGCACGTGAAGCAGCACTACGACGGCAGGCTCGACATCCTCGTCAACAACGCGGGCATCACGCGGGACAAGCTGCTGGCCAACATGGACGAGGGCCGCTGGGACTCCGTGGTCGCGGTCAATCTGCTTGCGCCCCTTCGGCTTGCGGAGGGCCTGGTCGGCAACGGGACGATCGGCGACGGCGGCCGGATCGTCGGGCTGTCGTCGATGGCCGGCATCGCGGGCAACCGCGGGCAGACCAACTACGCCGCCACCAAGGCCGGCATGATCGGCCTGACCGACGCGCTGGCGCCGCAGTTCGCCGCGAAGAACATCACGATCAACGCGATCGCGCCGGGGTTCATCGAGACCAAGATGACCGACGCGATCCCGCTGGCGACCCGCGAGGTCGGCAGACGGCTGAACTCCCTGTTCCAGGGCGGCCAGCCGGTGGACGTCGCCGAGGCGATCGCCTACTTCGCCAGCCCCGCGTCGAACGCCGTCAGCGGCAACACGATCCGGGTCTGCGGCCAGGCCATGCTGGGCGCGTAGGCATGGGCGAGAACGAACAGCCTTCGGGCCTGAAGAACCTGCTGCGGGCGGCGGCGGGTGCGTTGCCGATCGTGCGGCGCGGCGACACGCTGCCCGACCGCGCGCTGCGCGTCGACGAGTTGAGCATCGATCCCGCCAACGTCGCCGCGTACGCCCACGTGACCGGCCTGCGGTTCGGCGACACGGTGCCGCTGACCTATCCATTCGCACTGACCTTCCCGACGGTGATGAACCTGGTGACCGGGTTCGACTTCCCCTTCGCCGCAATGGGTTCGGTTCATCTGGAGAACCACATCACCCAGTACCGGCCCATCTCGGTCACCGACACCGTCGCGGTGGCCGTGCACGCCGAGAATCTGCGGGAGCACCGCAAGGGCCTGCTGGTCGACATCGTCACCGACGTCAACATCGGCAACGACACCGCATGGCACCAGGTGACGACGTTCCTTCATCAACAGCGGACCAGCCTGTCCGACGAGCCCAAACCGCCGCCACAGAAACAGCCTAAGCTGGGCCCGCCCAACGCGGTGCTGCACGTCACGGCGGGGCAGATCCGCCACTACGCCTCCATCGGTGGCGACCACAACCCGATACACACGAACGCGATCGCCGCCAAGCTGTTCGGGTTCCCCACCGTCATCGCACACGGGATGTACAGCGCCGCAGCGGTTCTGGCCAACATCGAGGGTCAGCTACCGGATGCAGTCAAGTATTCGGTGCGGTTCGCCAAACCCGTGGTGCTGCCCGCCCGCGCCGGCCTCTACGTCGACCGTCGCGGCGATGCGTGGGAGTTGACGCTGCGGCACCTGACCAAGGGGCATCCGCACCTGACCGCGACCGTGACGCCGGCCTGACACCGGCCGCCCCTAGTTCGCCACGACCGTCGCGGCGTCCGCCGGGGTCGCGTCGGAAGGCTTGCCCTTCAAGCCCCGCCAGAACAGGTTGATGAGCAGTTCCGCGGCTTCGTCGGCGTCGGCGTCGCCGGTGCTGACCCGGGACGCCACCGCCTCGCCCGCGCCGACCAGGGCGACGGCCATCATGTCGAAGTCGGCGTCGGGTTCGGGGTGCCGGGTGCCGGACCGCAGCAGGCGGCCGACGAGTTCGATGATGCGCTCACGGCCCTCACGCACCGTGTGGGCGAAGCGCTGCGAGCTCGTCGCCTGGGTGTACAGCACCATCCACGACGAGCGGTTGGTGTCGATGTACTTCAGGAACGACAGCACGGCACTGCGCAACAACTCCTTGGGTGCGTCGTCGAAGTCGATGTTGGTGCGTACCGCGTCGACGAAGCGGCTCAGCTCCCTGTCCAGGCAGGCGCCGAACAACTCCTCCTTCGACCCGTAGTACAGGTAGAGCATCGGCTTGCTGATCTGTGCCTCGGCGGCGATCGCGTCCATGGACGTCTCGTGGTAGCCGTTGACCGAGAAGATCTGCACCGCCGCGTCGAGCATCTGCTGCTCACGGACGGCACGCGGTAACCGCTTGGTGCCACCTGCCATGAGCCGAGCCTTCCCTGCCGATATCCGTGGAGTTCACCCCAGGGTAAGCAATGGTCGGCCGATCAGCCCCCGCAGTTCGGTGACGGACCCTTGACGGCGGCGATCCGGTTGACGGCGGCGTCCACACCCGACATCGTCAGCTCGCCGGCCGCCACCGCCTTCTCCAGCCGGTCGAGCACCGCGGGCACCTCGCCGGTGGTGACCCACAACGCGACGTCGGCGCCGGCCTGCAGCGAACGCAGCACCGCGTCGGCGACCCCGAAGCGGTCGGTGATGGCCCGCATGCTGGACAGGTCGTCGGTGAACACAGGCCCGTTGAACGGCGGACCGCCGTAGTCGCCGGAACGCAGCAGCGCGTAGGCCGCGGGGCTCAGGCTGGCCGGTTCGCTCCCCGTCAGCCCGGGCACCTGCATGTGGCCGACCATCACGCCGACCGGGGCCGCGGCCGTCAGCGTCCGGTAGGGCACCAGATCGTTGGCCTGGAGCTCGGCCAGCGGCGGGGTGACCACGCCGCCCTCATGCGAATCTCCCGACGCGTAGCCATGCCCGGGGAAGTGCTTGAGCACGGGCAGCACTCCGGCGTCGCGCAGGCCGCGTGCGTACGCGCCCGCGTAGTCGGTGACCTTGGTGGGATCCGAACCGAACGACCGGTCACCGATGACGGTGCTGTTCGGCGCGTCGGTGACGTCGACGACGGGCGCGAAGTCGATGGTGATCCCCAGGCTGCGCATCTGGCGGCCGCGGTCGAGCGCGATGGCGTAGACGTCTTCGGGGGTACTGGTCTGCGCCAGCGCCCGGGGCGCGGGCTGCGAACCGATCACACTCGACAGCCGCGAGACGCGGCCACCCTCCTCGTCGACGCTGACGGCCAGCGACAGCGGGCCCGCCGAGGCGGCGATGTCCGTCAGGGAGCCGTCCGAGAGCATCGACAGGTCCGTCCAGCTGCCGATCATGATGCCGCCCACGTGCTGGGTGTCGATGACCGCGCGGGCGTCCGCCGCACCGGTGACCCCGACCATGAGCAGCTGCGCGAGCTTGTCGCGGGTCGACATCGCGGCCGGATCACCGCAGACAGGAGCTGCCGGTGCGGGGGCCGGGGCAGCCGGTGGCGCGAAATTGGGCACCGGACCTGCGGCCATGGTCAGCCGGGAGGCAGACGCTTCGGGTTGTTCGGTGGTCGAGGTGCATCCCAGCGCGAGCGAGGCCGAGGCCATCACCACCAGCAGGGCACCCGGGACTTTCCAGCGACTTCGGAGCGCGAACATACGTCCCGACACTAACGGCAACGGCTGTCGGTCTCCACGCCCTGGTGACCGGGCCGGCTGCATACCAGGTCAACCCCCTCTCGGAGGGTCGGCGCCGGGTGCCGGAACCGGCCGGCACGACGGCCACACCCAATAAGGTGGTCTGAAGGGCACTGAGCGGTTTCGGGGCCGAAGAGGAGAAGGTGATGTCGAGCGCGGAAGCCGGTCGGACGGCCGGCGAGAAGAAGACCGTCATCGTCATCGCGTTCGACGGCTCACCCACCGCGCGCCGCGCCGTCCACTACGCGAGCCGGTTCCTCACCGCCGACCGCGCCGTGGTCCTGACCGTGTGGTCCCCGCTGGACCGGGGCACCGACCCGGTGTCCTACGACCTCGACGGCCCTCCCGATCCGCCGGACACCGACGAGGTCGACATCGCGCTCGCCGAGGCGCAGCGCATCAACGACGAGGGCCTCGAACTGGCGCTGGCGACCGGGCTGCCCGCCGAGCCGCTGTGCCTCGCGCAGACCTACACCGTGTGGGGCACGATCATCGACACCGCCGACGAGCTGGACGCCGATCTGATCGTCACCGGCACCCGCGCGACCACGGGGTTGAGGTCCCTGATCCAGTCCAGCGTGGCCGACCACGTGCTGCGCCGGGGACGGCGCCCGGTGCTGATCGTGCCTCCGGAGCCGTGACGGGCCGCGTGCTAGTTTGAGGCCCATGGATCGGTTTCTCGTGCCCGCCGCAGCCAGCATCGTCGTCGGCCTGCTGCTGGGCGCGGCTGCCGTGTTCGGGGTGACGCTGATGGTGCAGCAGGACACCAAGCCTCCGCTGCAAGCGGGCGATCCGGCGTCGTCAGTCCTCAACAGGGTCGAGTACGGCGACAGAAGCTGACGTGACAGCGCCGCTGTCGCGGCGCTGGCTCTGGGTGGCCTTCGCGGCGGCTCTCGTCCTGACCTTCGCCCAGTCACCCGGACAGATCTCACCCGACACCAAGCTCGATCTCACCGCGAACCCGCTGCGCTTCCTGGCCCGCGCGTTCAACCTGTGGAACAGCGACCTGCCGTTCGGCCAGGCGCAGAACCAGGCCTACGGCTACCTGTTCCCGCACGGCACCTTCTTCCTGGCCGGCGACCTGCTCGGCGTTCCCGGCTGGGTGACGCAGCGGGTGTGGTGGGCGCTGCTGCTCACCGTGGGTTTCTGGGGTGTGCTGCGGGTGGCCGAGGCGCTCAACATCGGCAGCCGCACCTCACGGGTCATCGGCGCGGCGGCGTTCGCGCTGTCGCCGCGGGTGCTGACCACGATCGGCGCGATCTCCTCGGAGACGCTGCCGATGATGCTGGCGCCGTGGGTGCTACTGCCGGTCATCCTGGCACTTCAGGCGCAGGGCGACCCGCGCATTCGGGTGTTGGCGGCGCGCTCGGGGTTGGCCATCGCGCTCATGGGGGCGGTCAACGCCGTCGCCACCCTCACGGCCTGCCTGTGTGCGGTGGTGTGGCTTGCGTGCCATCGCCCCACCGCGGTCTGGCGGCGGTTCACCGCGTGGTGGCTGCTGTGCGCGGTCCTGGCGGTGACGTGGTGGGTCGTCGCGTTGGTGCATCTGGGCCAGATCAGCCCGCCGTTCCTGGATTTCATCGAGTCCTCCGGTGTCACCACGCGGTGGATGTCACTGACCGAGATGCTGCGCGGCACCGGCGCGTGGACACCGTACGTGGCGCCGACCGCCACCGCGGGCGCGCCGCTGGTCACCGGGACGGTGGCCGTGCTGGCGACGACGCTGGTGGCGGCAGGCGGACTGGCCGGGCTCGCCATGACGTCGATGCCGGCGAAGGGCCGGTTGATCACGATCCTGATGCTCGGCATCGTGCTGTTGGCCGCCGGTTACGGCGGCGGACTGGGCTCCCCGATCGCGCATCAGGTCCAGGTTTTCCTCGACGCGGACGGCACCCCGCTGCGCAACCTGCACAAGCTGGACCCGCTGCTGCGGCTGCCGTTGGCTCTGGGACTCGCCCACCTGCTGGGGCGGGTTCCGCTGCCCGGTAGTGCGCCGCGGACGGTGTGGCGCGACGCCTTCGCCCATCCGGAGAGGGACAAGCGCGTCGCGGTGGGCGTGGTGGTGCTGACCGCCCTGACCGCAGCCACGTCGCTGGCCTGGACAGGGCGGTTGACGCCGCCGGGTGCGTTCGACGCGATCCCGCAGTACTGGCACGACACCGCGGACTGGCTGGATGCGAACAACACCGGGACGCCTGCCGGCGACGGATCACCGACGCCGGGACGGGTGCTGGTGGTGCCCGGCGCTCCGTTCGCCACTCAGGTGTGGGGGAACAGCCACGACGAGCCACTGCAGGTCCTGGGCCACAGCCCCTGGGGGGTTCGCGACTCCATCCCACTGACGCCGCCGGAGACGATCCGCGCGCTCGATTCCGTGCAGCGGTTGTTCGCCGCCGGCCGATCCTCCGCTGGCCTCGCCGATACCCTTGCCCGACAGGGCATTTCGTATGTGGTGGTGCGCAACGACCTGGATCCGGACACGTCACGGTCGGCGCGTCCCATCCTGGTCCATCGGACGATCGACGGCTCGCCCGGTCTGACGAAGGTGGCGCAGTTCGGCGAGCCCGTCGGTCCCGGCAGCCTTGAGGGGTTCATCACCGACAGCGGGCTTCGTCCGCGGTATCCCGCCGTCGAGATCTTCGAGGTGGCCGGCGCGGCGGCGGTCTCGGGGCCGTACCTCGTCGACGCCGATGCGATGGCCCGGGTGGACGGCGGGCCCGAGTCGCTGCTCCGGCTCGACGAGCGCAGGCGGCTGTCCGGCCGGCCGCCGCTGGGGC
>NZ_JACKSH010000165.1 GCF_025821625.1 Mycolicibacterium pyrenivorans | reverse complement strand
ACCTTTGGGGGTGCCGGTGGTGCCGGAGGTGTAGATCAGGTAGGCGATGTCGTCGGGAGCCGGTGCCGGCAGGCCCTCGACGGGTTGGCTGTCGATGGCCGGGTCGTCCACCTCGATGAGGGTCACGTCGTAGGCGTGGAGTCGGCAGCGCACTGCCTGGGTGGTGACCGCGGCGATTGGGGTGGCGTCGGTGAGCATGAACGCGATCCGCGCGTCGGGTAGTGCGGGGTCGATCGCCAGGTAGGCCGCCCCGGTCTTGAGTACCGCCAGCATCGCCACCACCGCGTCGGCGGAGCGCTCCAACAGCAGCGCCACACACTGACCCGCGCCTACACCACGCTCAACGAGCAGATGCGCCAACCGATTCGCCGTCTCATCGAGCTCCCGATAGGTCAGCGACCGGCCCTCGAACGTCACCGCCACCGCTTCCGGGACGCGTGCGACCTGCTCGGCGAACAACTCCGGAACCGACACCGCAGGCGTGTCGGGCGCTGTGAGCACCGCGCGGTTGCCGATGTCATCGAGCTGTGCGCGCTCGCCCCGGTCGAGCACGTCGAACGCCGACACACGTGCCTGCGGATCGGCGGTCATCGCCTCCAGCACCCGCCGCAGCCGAACGACAAGGGTTTCGATGGTGTTCGCGTCGAACACATCGGTGCGGTACTCCACCGATCCGCCGATCCCGGCGGGCTCGCCGTCGTCGGTGAACTGTTCGACCAGCGAGAAGGACACGTCCATGCGGGCGGTGTGGGTCTGCACCGGCAGTTGGGTGACCTGCAGGTCGCCCATCCTCAACCCTGCATCGGGGTCGTAACCGACCTGTCCGTGCAGGTTCTGCCAGGCCAGCATCACCTGGACCAGCGGGTGGTGGGTCAGCGACCGAGTGGGGTTGAGGCGCTCCACGAGCACCTCGAAGGGCACGTCCTGGTGTTCGAAGGCCGCCAGGCTGCGCCGCCTCACCTGGGACAACAGCTCGGTGGCGGTGGGATCGCCTGTCAGGTCGACGCGCAGCACCAGCGTGTTGACGAAGAAGCCGACCAGCTCGTCGAGGGCGGGATCGGTACGGCCGGCGATCGGGAAGCCCACCGCCACATCGGAACTGGCGCTGATCTTGGACAGCAGCACCGATACGGCGGCCTGCATCACCATGAAGCTGGTGGTGTGGTGTTCGCGGGCAACGTCGCGCACCTGCTTCTGCAACTGAGCAGGCCAGTCCACCGTCACGCTGGCGCCCCGTTGATCGGCGGCAGGCGGGTAGGGCCGATCCGTCGGCAGCTGCAGCCGTTCGGGCATTCCCGCCAGGGCATCCCGCCAGTACGCCAGCTGCGCGGAGACGCGGCTCTCGCTGTCACGGAGATCACCGAGCCGCGCGCGCTGCCACAGCGTGTAGTCGACGTACTGCACCGGCAGTTCAGGCCAATCGGGCGCGCGGCGGGCGCACCGATTCACATACGCCGCAGACAGATCCGCCATCAGCGGGGCGATCGACCACCCGTCGGCGGCGATGTGGTGAACCACGCCGACCAGCACGTGCTCGTCGTCGGCCCGCCGGAAAAGGGTGGCCTGCAGTGGGATCTCATCGGCCAGGTCGAACGCGTGATGTCCCGCCGCCTCGACAGCGGCCGTCAGCTCGTCCGCCGACCAACCAGCGGCATCGATGACCGCCCAACCGAAATCGGCACGTCCGGGCGGCAGCACCACCTGCTGCGGTATGCCTCCGGGCGCGGTGATCAGCGTGCGCAGGCTTTCGTGGCGATCCACCACATCGGCGAGCGCTGCGGCCATCGCACCCGCGTCGAGCCTGCCGCGCAGCCGCAGCGCCACCGCCATGTTGTAGACCGGCGAGGGGCCCTGCAACTGGTCGATGAACCACAGTCGATTCTGGGCGAAGGACAGTGGAATCGCCGCGGGTCGCTCGACAGCGACCAACGGTTCACGTCGATGCCCGTCCGCCCCGATGTGGGGCGCCAGTTGGGCGATGGTGGGGGCGTCGAAGACGGTGTGCACCGCAATGTCGGTGTCGAGGTCGTTGTTGATGGCGGCGACGAGTCGCATGGCGAGGATGCTGTCGCCGCCGAGGTCGAAGAAGGAGTCGTCGATGCTGATGTGTTGGAGTCCGAGGACTTGGGTGTAGATGCCGGCCAGGATTTCTTCGACGG
>NZ_JACKSH010000164.1 GCF_025821625.1 Mycolicibacterium pyrenivorans | reverse complement strand
CATCATCTGATCCCGCACAACGGCCCACCCCGACTCCAAAGCGCACAACCGAATTCGCCCCCACGCCGAGGGTCGATCGGTGAATCAAGGCTAAGCTCGAGGGGTTAGCAGTCGGGCGAACGGAAACGGCGAACCCTGAGCACAAGCGACCACGTGCGGGCGATCCTGGGCGGCACCATCGCCGCCTACCGCGCCGACCCGACATACCGCCAGCGCCCCGACGTGCACAACGAACTCGAACGCATCGGCCGCAGGCTGAACCAGCCGATCCGCATAGCGCTCGCCGGAACCCTCAAGGCGGGCAAGTCGACGCTGGTCAACGCCCTGGTCGGGGAGGGCATCGCGCCGACCGACGCCACCGAGGCCACCCGCATCGTGACCTGGTTCCGGCACGGCCCGACACCCAAGGTGACGGCCAACCACCGCGGTGGCAGGCGATCCAACGTGCCGATCGCCCGCAGAACGGACGGCCCCCCGGATGAGCGGGGCCTGACGTTCGACTTCGCCACGCTCGACCCCGACGACGTCATCGACCTCGACGTCGAGTGGCCGGCCGCCGAGCTCATCGACGCGACGATCATCGACACTCCCGGCACCTCGTCGCTGTCCCGTGACGTGTCGGCGCGCACGCTGCGCCTGCTGGTACCCGAGGAGGGGGTGCCCAGGGTCGACGCCGTCGTGTTCCTGCTGCGCACGCTCAACGCCGCCGACATCGCCCTGCTCAAGCAGATCGGCCAACTCGTCGGCGGATCCTCGGGTGCACTGGGCGTCATCGGGGTGGCCTCGCGGGCCGACGAGATCGGCGCGGGCCGCATCGACGCGATGATGTCGGCCAAGGACGTCGCGCAGCGGTTCACCACCGAGATGGACCGCACCGGCATCTGCCAGGCCGTCGTGCCGGTCTCGGGTCTGCTGGCCCTGACCGCCCGCACATTGAGGCAGAGCGAGTTCGTGGCGCTGGAAAAGCTCGCCGGTGTGGACCCCGCCGTGCTGGCGAAGGCGATGCTGTCGGTCGACCGGTTCGTGCGCGACGACGACACGCTGCCTGTTGATGCCGCGACCCGCGCCGCGCTGCTGGACCGGTTCGGGATGTTCGGCATCAGGATCTCGATCGCCCTGCTGCGCGCCGGCGTGGGCGACTCGGTGGCACTGGCCGACGAACTGCTCGAACGCAGCGGCCTGGTGGCGCTGCGCGACGTGATCGACCAGCAGTTCGCCCAGCGCTCCGAACTGCTCAAGGCGCACACCGCGCTGCTGTCGCTGCGGCAGTTCGTGCAGCGCAACCCGGTTTATGCGACGCCGCACATCCTCGCCGACATCGACCCCCTGCTCGCCGACACCCACGCGTTCGAGGAGCTGCGGTTGCTCAGCCAGCTGCGGTCCCGGCCGACCACCCTCAATGACGATGAGATGGCCTCGCTGCGCCGGCTGATCGGCGGGTCGGGCACGGATGCGGCCAGCCGCCTCGGCCTGAGCCCGGAGGCGCTTCACGACGGGCCGCGCGCCGCGTTCGCCGCAGCTCAGCGGTGGCGCCGACGCGCCGAGCATCCGCTCAACGACCCGTTCACCGCGAGGGCGTGCCGGGCCGCGGTGCGCAGCGCGGAGGCGCTGGTGGCGGAGTACGCACGCGCCCGGTGAGAAGGTTCGACGAGTAGGCCACCGGGGCATAACGTTTCGCCCCTCTCGAGCGACTAACAGGTATGCGCAGTTCTCTGGGTGTCTCGCTGGGCGCAGCCAACCTCATCGCCGTCGCGGACGGGCGGCCGACCGTCCGGCGCACAGTCCTCACGCTCTCCCCGAATCGCCCGCCGCAGGTGGGCTCACCGTCGACCCCCGGTCTGTCGGTCACCGGCTTCGTCGACCGCGTCGGGGACCCGGTGTCCCTGGTGGCCGCCGACGGTTCGAGCCACCACGCCGACCGTCTGGCCGCGACCGCGATCGAGGCGTTGACGCGGGTCGCCCGCCCGCAGCGACGGCCGGACGTGGCGGCGGTCGCGGTGCCCGCGCACTGGCCGGAGTCCGCCGTCGCGGCGCTGCGCGCCCGCGTTCCACATCTGACCGTGGTGTCCGACGCCGTCGCGGCGCTCACCGCGCTGCAGGCGAACCCGGGCCTGCCCGCACACGGCGTGGTCGCGCTGTGCGACTTCGGTGCGACGGGCAGCAGCATCACGCTGGCCGACGCCGGCGACGGCTTCGCGGTGATCGGGCAGACGGTCCGCTACGACGACTTCTCCGGCGACCTCATCGACCAGTCACTGCTGCGCCAGGTGCTCACCGACCTCGCCGTCGACCCGACCGCCACATCGGCGGTCGCGTCGCTGACCGAACTGCGCGAGCAGTGCCGCGCTGCCAAAGAGCGGCTGTCGGTCGGGACCGCCACCGGGCTGGAGGGTTTCCACACGAAGATCCGGTTGACCCGCGCGGAAGTCGAGACGGCGGTGAGCGCCCCGCTCGACGGGTTCCTCGAGGCTCTCATCGACACGCTGCGCCGCAACCGCATCGCCCCAGCGCAGCTCGCCGCGATCGCCACCGTCGGCGGCGGTGCCCGTATCCCGCTTGTCACGCAACGTATTTCGGAGGCCCTGCGGTTACCGGTGATCACCACGCCGAACGCGCAGGCGGCCGCCGCGGCCGGTGCCGAACTGCTTGCGGTGCGCGGCGCGGATCACGAGGCACGCACCGTGCTGGCCCCGGCATCGGCAGCGGACGAGACGGTGGCAGCCGCGGTTCCGCTGGCGTGGTCCGCGGAGACCGTCGACCTCGAGGTCACCCAGTTCGCCCAACCCGTCTATGACGCCGTCCAGGCGCGGCCCGACATCCACTTCGACCATCAGCCGTTCGACGAGCCCGATGCCGAACCGCTGCCCTGGTATCGGCGGCCGGGCGTGGTGTTCGCCGGCGCGGCCTGCTTGGCCGCAGTGGCGGCGACAGGCCTGCTGTTGACCTCGAAGGCCGGACAGGCGGACACCGTGGAGACCGGGGCGTCGGGGATCTCCACCCCGGTTGCGACGCGGCCGATGGAGGCGCCCGCCGGCACCGCCCCGCCGCCTGTGCCCGCCGCCGTCACCGAGACAGTGGTCGTGAACGGCCCTGCACCGCGGGTGGCCCAGGCACCTGCGCAGGCCCGACCTGCGCCGCCGCGGGTGGTCTCCAAGCAGGCGGCGCCGCAGCAGGTTCCCCCGCCGCAGGCGGCACCACCGCCGGCTCCCGCTGCGCCACCACCGTCGCCGACCCCACCACCGTCGCCATCGCCATCGCCGACGCCGTCGCCGTCGCCGTCGCCGTCGCCCGAGCCTGAGCCTGAGCCTGAGCCTGAGCCATCAGCGTCGCCGTCGCCCGAGCCCGCGCCGTCACCTTCGCCGGCGCCGGCGCCGGAGCCGTCGCCGGAACCGGAACCTGCGCCGGAACCGGAACCTGCGCCCGCACCTGAGCCGGTGCCCGAACCTCAGCCCGAGCCGGAGCCCGAGCCGTCGGCGGTGCCGGAGCCCACCCCGGTCACGGAATGCGTGCCGGGGGCCGAAATCGTCTGCTAGCCAGCCGGATCAGGGTTCTGCAGGCGGCGGTGGCGGCTCCGTCACCGTCTCGGTCTCTGTCTGCGTGACGGTGCTGGTGCTGGTGCTCGTGCTGACCGAGGTGCTCGGCGTCGTGGTGGTGGTGCTCGTCGTCGTGGTGGTCGTCGGCTCGGTGGTGGTGGTCGTCGTGACCGGCTCGGTCGTGGTGGTGGGGGTCTCCGTTTCCGTCACCGTCGCCGGGGGCGCCACCGCCGGGGCCGTCGTCGAGGTCACCGGCGTCAGGCTGGTGGTCGTGGTGGAGTCGGAGGTGGAGTCTCCGGTGATGGCCTTGGCCAATCCGTAGACGATCAGGGCGATCAGCACCGCCCCGATCGCGCCGAACGCCACCAGCGCCACCGGCTTGCGATACCACGGCGTCTCGCCGTCGTGCGGCGGTCCCTGGTCGTCTCCGTAACCGCCGTACTCGCCGTAACTACCGAGTTGCGTCGGGTCGTCGTCGGAATAATTGCTCTGGTCGTCGGGAGATCCGTAGCGCGCCACGAAACCCGATAGTAGGCGCTCGCCTCTACGGCACCGGGTTCAATGTGCGTGTCACGTTGGTACGCGGCCGATTGCGTGTGGTCCGTGTGGTGGTGGCGTCGCCCTCGTCGGGCTCGCGCGTCCTCGGGGGACGGGAGTTCGGGTTCCGGCTCGACGACTCCGAGGATTCCGGCGTGCTGGACGGCGTCAGGTCGGGGTTGAGGTCGGTGGTGACGGGCGGGCTGGTGCTGGTGATCGTCGCGGTCGTGGTCGACGTCGAGGACCTGGATGCCGTCGATGTGAACGCGGGCCCCACGTAGTTGATCGGGGCCTGGACGGGTTGATTCACCTCGCGGACCACATAGTTGATGGACACCACCAGGATGCCGATCGCGGCAAGAGCCGCCAGGCTCGCGCCGAGAACCGCCGACGTCCGGTTGTGCCACGGTACGTGCGACGGTTCCCGCTGAGCGTCGTCGTCGCGATCCCGGCTGGCCACGGGCACCGATAGTAGCCGCGGACGCGGCACGGACGCTGGGTCAGCGGAGCTGCGGAAGGACCTGCTCGGCGAAGAACTCGACGTGATCCAGGTCCGACATGTCGAGAAGCTGCAGGTAGACGCGCTGGACGCCGGCCTCGACGAACGGTCCGAGCTTGTCGACGATCTCCGCGGGAGTGCCCACCGCGGGAGAGTTCGTGCGCAGCTCGTCGACCTCTCGGCCGATCGCGGCGGCACGGCGGGCGATCTGCTGCTCGTCGCGGCCCGCGCACACCACGAACGCGGCGGAGTACGTCAGGGAGTCCTTCGCGCGTCCCGCACTCTCCACTGCCGCCGCCACCCGCGCGTACTGCGTGGTCAGCGTGTCCAGCGGCACGAACGGGATGTTGAACTCCGCGGCGAACTGCGCCGCGAGCGCCGGGGTTCGCTTGGCGCCGCCGCCACCGATGATGATCGGCGGGTGCGGGGACTGAACGGGCTTGGGCAACGCCGGGGAGCCGTCGACGCTGTAGTGGGTGCCCGAGTAGTCGAAGGTCTGTCCGGGCGGCGTTGTCCACAGCCCGGTGATGATCTCGAGTTGCTCGGTCAGCCGGTCGAATCGCTCGCCCAGCGGCGGGAAGGGGATGGCGTAGGCGCGGTGCTCAGCCTCGAACCACCCCGCCCCGATGCCGAATTCCACACGGCCACCGGACATTTCGTCGAACCTGCGCCACCGAGATGGCCAGCGGGCCCCGGGTGGCGGAAGGTCGCCGAGGTGACCATGGTGCCGAGACGGATCGACGAGGTCTCACGCGCGAGACCGGCCAGCGTCACCCAGGAGTCGGTCGGGCCGGGAAGCCCGTCGCCGCTCATCGCCACGTAGTGATCGGACCGGAAGAACGCCGAATAGCCCGCGCTCTCGGCGGTGCGCGCGACCGCGAGCTGGTCGGCGTAGGCAGCACCCTGCTGAGGTTCGACGAAGATTCTGAAATCCACTGGGTTCACGAGTTCAACCCTAGGGTCACAGCCCGCCGCGCGACTTCTTCACCGCCGCGATCAGGTCAGCAGGCCCGTCGAACGTCACCCGGGATTCGTCGCGGCCCGCGGCGAACAGCAGCAGCTCGCCGGGGTCTCCGGTGACGGTGAGCTGCGGCCCGCGGCCCGCGGTGGCCAGGGTGTCCCCCTGCGGGGTGCGCAGGATCACCTTGGCGGGAGCCTTGCGCAGGGTCATCCGAGCCATCATCGCCACGGGCCTGCGCAGCGCCGCCACCGTCTGCTGGTCGAGAGGGCGGGGCTCCCAGCCCGGGCGGGCCCGGCGGACGTCCTCGTGGTGAATGAACATCTCGGCCACGTTGGCGATGGGGTCCAGCAGCTTGAACGGCGAATACAGCGGCGGCCCGGCGGCGACCTGATTCACCAGCTCATGCCACTCCGTCGATGCGGCCACCTGTTGCTGGACCCGCTCGGTGTAACCGGCGAGCGCCGGGATAAGGATGCCCGGCGCGGCGTCGAGGCGGCGCTCGCGGACCACGAGGTGCGCCGTCAGGTCACGGGCGTCCCAGCCCTCGCACAGGGTGGGCGCGTCCGGGGGGACTTCCCGGAACGTCGCGACCAGGGCTGCTCGCTCTTGCTGTGCCACGGTCATGTCAGCGGTTCCCTTCTGGTTGTGTCCCCCGGGGAAGTTTCGCACTTGTCCGGAGGCTCTGGTGTTCGGTCACGATGTCGGTCTTCGTAGATTCAGCAGGGCGTTCTCGACCGCCTCGGTCAACGCCAGATGGATTAAGTACGGCCGGTCCGCGAGAGCATCGGCGGTGATGCCGAAATTCATTGCGACCACGAAGATCTGGATCGGTGTAGCGGCCTGATCGCCGAGAATGTGGGCGCCCAGTATCGCCCCCGTCGGGGCCGATCAAGTCATGTGTGCGCATCCGCAGGCTGTTCCACCACGTGGTCGGCATCAAACCTCCGCGTTCAGAAGCCTTCGACGCCCTCGACGCTGATGACCATGCCGTGTCCGGTGCTGTCGTTGGTGAAACGCGTTCCGTCCGCGCCGGCGTCGATGGTCCACCCCACCGCCGAATAGGTCCGGTAGTCCAGCGTGACGGCGGGGATGGCGCCCAGATTTCCCAGCACCCAACTGATTTCACCGCTGGAGCTGACGCGCACCCCGTTGGCGGGGGTCCCGTCCACGTCGGGGGCGTTGGTGAACGCCGCCTCGCAACCGACCTCCTGCTCGTCGAGTTGGCAGCGGGTCTTGCCGGACTTCGTCTGGATGAACACGTAGCCGTTCCGGGGTTGGAGCACCGCGCCCCCGGAGGGTCGCGGCGCCGTCGGCGACGGGGGCGGGTCGATGCTGGAGGGCGGCGCGGTGGTGGGCCTGCTGGGGCGCGGGGTCGGGAAGTTCGGCTCGGTGAACGAGTCGGGGGTTCGGGTCGCGGTGCCCTCGACGGTGGACTGACAGCCGCCGAGCAGGGCGGTGCAGGCAAGCACGCCTGCTATCACCGGCCGCGTCTTCATCCCGTCCAGCGTACGCAGGATGTGGCGAGAGTTACGGAAGTGACGCGCGCGGAACGTCGCGCCCTCGTCGTCACGGGCCGTCGAGCATGGCGATCAGTTGCTCGCGCCCATTCGCTCCGGCCCGTTGGGAGGCGCGGAGAAGGTGGCCTACACCGGCGGTGCGGGACACCACGATCCCGCGGGCGTGGCCGCCGCCCGCATGCGTTCTTGGGATCGGTAGCCGGCCGGGCGTGTGAGGTTGTCGCGACGACGCCGAGCGAGATGGGGGAGAGAGAATCATGGACTCAACGAAACGGGTTTCGCGGGCCGGTGGGCTGGCCATCGCCGTCGGCGTGGGCATGGCGATCGCCTGCCCCGGGGTGGCATCCGCCGAACCCTCCGAATCCTCCTCGGCTGACTCCTCGCCGGCCACGTCGGTTTCGGCATCCGATTCGGCGACACCGCCGGACAGCGCGGACCCGACCAGTTCCTCTGGCGAGGACGCGGCGACCGACACCGACACGACGGACGACGAGTCCGCTGCCGAACCCGAAGAGGAACCCGCCTCACCGGCCGAGGAGAACCCCCCGGTGGCGCCGGATTACGCCGAACCGTCCTCCGGGCAACCTGCTGAGGAGTCCGAAGCGTCGGAACCCGAGCCGGAGGTCCTGAAGACCCCGGCCACCGAGGACATCGCCCCCCGTAGGCCTTCTGACGACGCACCCGCACCGGTGCAGCCGGATACCGTGAGCGCGCACCGGGTGACGTCTGCGCGTTCTGCAGCCCTCGGGCAGACCGAGGCGTCAGAACCGCCAGCGCCCGCAGCATTGGCGACGGCTCCCGAGGCAGTCGCTACCGTACCGATGCAGCCGTCGACTGTTGTTGAGGCACAAGCGGTTCCGGACTCTGCCGTGGTTCCCTCCCCGGCTCCGTCGACCGGACTGGTGTCCCGAGCGCTGGCCTGGGTCGGGTTGGCGCCGTCGGTGAGCACCGCCCCCGCCGCGCCGCTGCAACCGCAGGCGCTGTTGGGATGGCTGTCGCTGGCGTGGCAGGAAGTCCGCCGTTCACTGTTCAACCGGACGCCGAGCACCGCCTACGACCCGGCCGGGAACAGCCAGACCGTGGACGACGGCGGACTCGTGACCGCGGTGACGGGTGACCTCGGTGCGGTCGATGCCGACGGTGACCCGCTGAGGTTCACCGTCATCCAGGCTCCGGGCGATGGTTCGGTGCGGGTGAATCAGGACGGCACGTTCGTGTACACGCCGGGCAGGGAGTTGGCGGCGGCCGGTGGTGACGACCGGTTCGTCGTCGAAGTCGAGGACGTGGGCGTCCACCTTCACGGACCGTTCGCGTTGTTCAAGCGGGACTTCGGCCGGAGCACCACCGCCACCGTCGACGTCGCCGTCGTGGCGACCTGCGGGGGCGCCTGCCACGTCAACCCACTGAAGGTGATCGCCACCATCGATGTCGGAGAGGTCCCGAACGGCGTGGCGTTCAACCCGTCCGGCACCCGCGCCTACGTCGCCAACGCGTTGGACGACACCGTCTCGGTGATCAACACCGCCACCAACACCGTCATCGCGACGGTCCCGGTCGGCGACAATCCTCGCGGTGTAGCGGTCAACCCCGCCGGCACCCGCGTCTACGTCACGAACCTGCTGGACGGAACGCTGTCGGTGATCAACTCCGCGAACAACACCGTCATCACCACCATCCCCGTCGGCGTGTCCGCGGAGCGGGTGGCGGTGAGCGGCGGCGGCACCCGCGTCTACGTCATCGGATTCCAGGACTGGGGAAGCACGCTGTCGGTGATCAGCGCCGCGACCAACACCGTTTCCTCGCAGGTCTTCCTCAACGGCGCCGGGTACGGCCTGGCGGTGAGCCCCCAGGGCAGTCGCGTCTTCGTCACCACCCAGATCGACTGGCTCGATGTGATCAACGTCGTGACCAAGACGGCCACCCATGTCGACACCGACGGCGGGTGGATGCAAGGGATCGTGTTCAATCCCCTGGGCACAAGGGTCTACATCGCCCACCGCGACACCGACACGGTGACCGTGCGCAACGCCACCACCTACGATCTGATCGCCACCATCCCCGTCGGGGACGATCCGCACGGTATGGCGATCAGTCCCGACGGCAGCCGGGTCTACGTCGTCAACCAGGGCGACCACACGGTGTCGCAGATCCGCACCTCCACCAACACTGTTCTCAAGACCATCGACGTCGGCTTCCTGCCGAACGAGGTGGCGATCAGCCCCGACGGGACACGTGCCTACGTGACCAACGGTGGCAGCGACACCGTGTCGGTGCTCCAACTCGTCTGATCTTCGCCGGACGAGACGCGGCGCCGAGAGTGAAGCCACGGCCGTGATCCGGGGAGGAATCGCGACCAGGAACTCCCTTCCGCGGGCAATCCGGACGCCGAGGGAACAAATCCCGCAGCCGTCCCGTTAGCCTTATCGACAGTTGAGTGACATAGACTCAAGTCTGGGTTGACACGACAGCGTCGGCCAGGGCAGTCTTGAGCGCGGTGCACTCAGTCTAATCGAGTGCTTCGCACTCGTGACCCAAATGTTCGTCTATTCAGGAGGCAGTAATTATGGCTCGTGCGGTCGGTATCGACCTCGGGACCACCAACTCCGTCGTCGCAGTGCTCGAAGGTGGCGACCCGGTCGTCGTCGCGAACTCCGAAGGCTCCCGGACCACCCCGTCGGTTGTCGCGTTCGCGCGCAACGGCGAGGTGCTGGTCGGTCAGCCCGCCAAGAACCAGGCGGTGACCAACGTCGACCGGACCATTCGTTCGGTCAAGCGTGAGATCGGTACCGAATGGTCTGTGGAGATCGACGGTAAGAACTACACGCCGCAGGAGATCAGCGCGCGCATCCTGCAGAAGCTCAAGCGCGACGCCGAGAGCTATCTGGGCGAGGACATCGCCGACGCCGTCATCACGGTGCCCGCGTACTTCAACGACGCCCAGCGCCAGGCCACGAAGGAAGCCGGCCAGATCGCCGGGCTCAACGTGCTGCGCATCGTCAACGAGCCGACCGCGGCCGCACTGGCCTACGGCCTCGACAAGGGCGAGAAGGAACAGACCATCCTGGTCTTCGACCTCGGTGGCGGCACCTTCGACGTGTCGCTACTGGAGATCGGCGAGGGCGTCGTCGAGGTGCGTGCCACCTCCGGTGACAACCACCTCGGTGGTGACGACTGGGACGACCGGATCGTCGAGTGGCTGGTCGACAAGTTCAAGGCCTCGGCCGGTATCGACCTGACCAAGGACAAGATGGCGATGCAGCGGCTGCGCGAAGCGGCCGAGAAGGCAAAAATTGAACTCAGCTCGAGTCAATCCACCTCGATCAACCTGCCCTACATCACCGTCGACGCGGAGAAGAACCCGCTGTTCCTCGACGAGCAGCTGACCCGTTCGGAGTTCCAGCGGATCACCCAGGATCTGCTGGATCGCACGCGCAATCCGTTCCAGCAGGTCATCAAGGACGCCGGGATCGCCGTCGCGGACATCGACCACGTCGTGCTCGTCGGTGGCTCCACCCGGATGCCCGCGGTCTCCGAGCTGGTCAAGGAGATGACCGGCGGCCAGGAGCCCAACAAGGGCGTCAACCCGGACGAGGTCGTCGCCGTGGGCGCCGCCCTGCAGGCCGGGGTGCTCAAGGGTGAGGTGAAAGACGTTCTGCTGCTTGACGTCACACCGCTGTCGCTGGGTATCGAGACCAAGGGCGGCGTGATGACCAAGCTGATCGAGCGCAACACCACGATCCCGACCAAGCGGTCGGAGACCTTCACGACGGCCGACGACAATCAGCCGTCGGTGCAGATCCAGGTCTTCCAGGGTGAGCGCGAGATCGCCTCGCACAACAAGCTGCTCGGCTCCTTCGAGCTGACCGGTATCCCGCCGGCCCCCCGCGGCGTGCCGCAGATCGAGGTCACCTTCGACATCGACGCCAACGGCATCGTGCACGTCACCGCCAAGGACAAGGGCACCGGCAAGGAGAACACGATCCGCATCCAGGAGGGCTCCGGCCTGTCCCAGGAGGAGATCGACCGGATGATCAAGGACGCCGAGGCGCACGCGGACGAGGACCGCAAGCGTCGCGAGGAGGCCGACGTCCGCAACCAGGCCGAGTCGCTGGTCTACCAGACGGAGAAGTTCGTCAAGGAGCAGCGCGAGGCCGAAGGCGGATCGAAGGTGCCCGAGGACACGTTGACCAAGGTCGACGGCGCGATCGCGGACGCCAAGACGGCCCTGGCCGGCACCGACATCGGCGCGATCAAGACCGCGATGGAGAAGCTGGGTGAGGAGAGCCAGGCCCTGGGCCAGGCGATCTACGAGGCCACCCAGGCCGAGCAGGCTGCCGGTGGCGGTGAGACCTCCGGTTCGTCCGGATCCAGCGACGACGACGTGGTGGATGCCGAGGTCGTCGACGACGACCAGGAGCGCAAGTGAGTGACGCCGACCGAGAGGAACCGATCACCTTCACCGACAAGCGGCGCATCGACCCGGAAACCGGTCAGGTGCGGACCAACCCCGATGCCGGGCCGGCCCCCAGTGGGCCGGCGCCGGACGAATTCGCCGGGGAGTCGGTGGAGGAGGCCGGCAAGGCTGCCGAGTTGCTCAACGACCTCCAGCGTGTGCAGGCCGACTTCGCCAACTACCGCAAGCGGGCACTGCGTGATCAGCAGTTGATCGCCGACCGGGCGAAGGCGACGGTCATCTCGCAGCTGTTGCCGGTGCTCGACGACCTGGATCGTGCCCGCAGCCACGGCGACCTGGAAGCTGGACCGCTGCGATCTGTCGCGGACAAGCTGTCGACAGCGCTTGAGGGACTGGGCCTTTCGGGATTCGGTGAGGAGGGCGACGAGTTCGACCCCGCACTGCACGAAGCCGTTCAACACGAAGGCGAGGGCACGCACCCGGTTGTCGGAACCGTGATGCGGCGGGGTTACAGGGTCGGTGAGCAGGTCGTCCGCCATGCCATGGTGGGCGTCGTGGACACCGTGCCCGACGCGACCGAACCCGGTAATGCCGGCTCCGACGCCGAACAGCGTTCAGAATCGTAAGAATTGACCAATCTCAACAACGAGCAGGTGAGGAGGTGACGCGGTATGGCCCAGCGAGAATGGGTTGAGAAGGACTTCTACAAGGAGCTCGGCGTCGCCTCCGACGCCACCGAACAAGAGATCAAGCGGGCTGCCCGCAAGATTCTCGCCGAGAACCACCCCGACAGGAACCCCGGCAACAACGCGGCCGAAGAGCGGTACAAGGCCGCCTCGGAAGCCAAGGAAGTGCTGACGGATCCGGCCAAGCGCAAGGAGTACGACGAAACCCGCCGGCTGTTCGCAGGCGGCGGGTTCGGTCGCGGCCGTTACACCGGCGGCGGTGGTGGTTTCGGCGGTTTCGGTGGTGGTGGCGGGGACGGTCAGGAGTTCAACCTGAACGACCTCTTCGACGCCGCCGGTCAGACCGGCGGCGCGAACATCGGCGATCTGTTCGGTGGGCTGTTCGGCCGGGGCGCGCAACAGCCCCGCCCGTCCCGTCCGCGACGGGGCAACGATCTGGAGACCGAGACCGAGCTCAGCTTCCTGGAGGCGACCAAGGGCGTGGCGATGCCGCTTCGGCTCACCAGCCCGGCTCCGTGCACGAACTGCCATGGCAGCGGGGCGCGCCCCGGCACCAGCCCGAAGGTCTGTCCGAACTGCAACGGCGCCGGGGTCGTCAGCCGCAACCAGGGCGCGTTCGGTTTCTCCGAGCCGTGCACGGAATGCCGTGGCAGCGGGTCGATCATCGAGAACCCCTGTGACGAGTGCAGGGGCACCGGGGTGACCACGCGCACTCGCACGATCAACGTGCGGATACCTCCCGGCGTGGAGGACGGTCAACGCATCCGGCTCGCCGGACAGGGTGAGGCCGGACTGCGGGGGGCGCCGTCGGGCGATCTGTACGTGACCGTGCATGTGCGGCCCGACAAGGTGTTCGGCCGCAACGGTGACGACCTGACCGTGTCGGTTCCGGTCAGCTTCCACGAGTTGGCCTTGGGCACAACGCTTTCGGTTCCGACGTTGGAAGGCAAGGTCGGGGTGAGGGTGCCCAAGGGCACTTCGGACGGCCGCATCCTGAGGGTACGGGGCCGCGGTGTGCCCAAGCGTTCCGGCGGTCACGGCGACCTGCTCGTGACGGTCAAGGTGGCGGTGCCGCCGAATCTCGAGGGTGAAGCGGCGGAGGCGCTCGAGGCCTACGCCAAGGCCGAACGCGCAAGCGGTTTCGATCCGCGGGCGGGTTGGGCGGGTGCCTGATGAGCGCTTGCGCGAAGAAGCGAGGGTGCTGATGAGCGCTGGCCGTCGCAGCCGTGAGGAAGAAGCCAGGACCTTCCTGATCTCGGTGGCCGCCGAGCTGGCCGGTATGCATGCGCAGACCCTGCGGACCTACGACCGGCTCGGCCTGGTCAGTCCGCAGCGCAGTTCCGGTGGCGGCCGGCGCTACTCGCAGCGTGACGTCGATCTGCTCCGCGAGGTGCAGCGGCTGTCGCAGGACGAGGGCGTCAACCTCGCCGGGATCAAGCGGATCATCGAGCTGACCAATCAGGTCGAGGCGCTGCAGTCGCGGATCCGTGAACTGACAGCCGAAGTCGAGCACCTGCGATCGCAGCCGCGGGCCAAGAGCACTGCGTTGGTCGTGTGGCAGCCGCGGAACCAGCGCTAGCCACCTCCACGCCGGAATTGCATTCCAGCAGGGGTCTTCTCGGCCTTTTCCTGCCGGAATGCAATTCCGGCGGAGATTATCCGGAGACCTTGATCCGGAACTGCGCCGTCACGGACTCACCGGGCTGCACCTCGTGGTAGCCGCCGCGGCGCAGCGCGTCGGTGGGGGCGGCCATCGGCTCGAAGCACACGACGTCGTCGTCGCCCGGTGCGAACACCTGGGCTGCGGTGAATCCCTGATCGAATAGCACCTCGATACGCCGGTCGCCGCCCGAGAGCGCGAAGACCGAGCCGGGGGCCACCTCGTCGTATCCGTCGTCGATGAACCTGTCGCCCAACACTTCTGACATCGCCGGACGATCCTCCATCCTGCCCGTGGGGATTCCCCACGCGTTCACAGGCTGGTAGCGCATGGCGGGTGTCTCGATGTTCCACTGGGCCCGCGGGACTCCGGGAAGCTGCAGGTAGGGATGGAAGCCGAAGCACAGCGGCACCCGCGAACCCGTGGTCGCCGTCACGGTGGTCTTCACCGTGAGGGTGCGGTCGGCCAGCGTGATGTCCAGCGTCAGCAGGTGCGGGAAGGGGAAGGTCGCGAGCAGCGCCGGCGTGGCCGCGAAGTCCAGCTCGGCGGTCAACTGTGACTCCAGCATCGTGGTGACGTTCCAGCCCTGGTAGGCGGCCAACGTGCCGTGGATCGGCACACCGTGCTCGTCGGTGCGCACGCCGCCGGTGCCGGGCGTCAGCGTCACCACGGCGCCGTCGACGCCGTAGCCGTTGCTGCTGAGGCGGTTCGCCCACGGATAGAGGATGGGGATGCCCATGGTCTTGTGGTTGGACACGTAGGCCTGCAGCCCGCGGCGCTGGCCCAGCAGCTCGGCACCGTCGTCGGACAGCGACGTGGCGACCATCCCGGCGCCGGGGACGTAGGTGGCGGTCAGCGCGGACGACGGATCGCGCAGCGTGACGGTTTCAAACTCGGCCATGGCTGTCGATCCTGCCATGTGCCGTCAGTTCGCCAACGGGTCGTGGCGAATTCGTTCGGCAGGAGTTCCTTTGGCGATGAGTGCCGCCTTGGTGGCCTGCACCATCGCCGGCCTGCCGCACAGCAGGATCTGGCGGTCGCTCCAACTGCCGTAGCGGGTCACGATGTCGGTAAGGGTGCCGGTCTGACGCACGTGCAGCCCGCGGGGCGGCGTCACCTCGGGGAAGTCGGCGGCCCACGGCGGATCGGTTCGGTGCTCCGACACCGGGGTCACGGACAGCCACGGGTTGGTCGACGCGATCTCCCACAGTGTGCGCAGGTCATACAGCTCGCACGGATACCGGGCGCCGAAGAACAGATGGACGCGAGGGTTCTCACCGAACTTGGTCAGGTCCATGATCAGCGCCCGCAGCGGCGCCAGCCCGGTCGAGCCTGCGACCATCAGCACGTCACCGTCATCGCGGTCGATGTGCATCGCCCCGTGTGGGTTGGACAGCCGCCACCGGTCGCCGGGGCGGGCCTCGCCGACGATCGCCGTGGAGACCATGCCTCCGGGGACGGAGCGGACGTGGAACTCGACGTAGCCTGCGGGGTCGGCCGGGATCGACGGGCTCAGGTACCGCCACCGCCGCGGCCATTGGGGCACCTGGACGGGCACGTACTGACCCGGCAGGTAGTGCAGCGGGTGGTCCATCTTCAGCCGGATGATCGACACGTCGCGGGTGGGCCGCAGATGCTCGAGCACCGTGCCGTCGCAGAACGGCGGGCTGGTCTCGGCGTCGGCGGCGCCGCTCATCACGCCGACGACGAGCTCGACGACGTCGTTCACCGCCTCGTTCAGCCTGCGGTCCCACTTGTCGGCGAGGTGCGCGCGCAGCGTGACGAGCAGCGCATCTTGCAGCGTGGCGTAATGCTGTTGGGTGACACCGTACTTGCGGTGGTCGCGGCCGAGCTGGGCGAGGAACGACACCGGCTCCTCGGCGCGCTGGGCGATCAGCTCGTCACACAGCCAGCACAGCGCATGGCCGAACACGGTGCGTTGCTTGGCCATGTCGGGCGGGAACAGGTCGCGTGCCGACAGGTCGGCGCCGAACCACCGGGTGTAGATGTCGCGTATCAGCGTCTCGGACCCGCGGTCGGGATCGACGGCATCGCGGAGGATGCGCATCGATTCCCGGTCTTCGAGTCCCACGCCGCACGATACCAAGTCACTTCGGCGTCGGGTTCGGCCTGCGCAGCCCGGCGACGACGACGAGCGCCGTGCCTGCCAGCGCCCAGCAGACCAGCACGACGATCGCGCTCGTCGCCCCTGCCCCGTCGAACGCGGCCGTCGACCGCAGCAGGGTCGCGGTGGCCCCCTGGGGAAGCAACTGACCGACCTGGCCCCACCCCGCGGGCAGCATCTCCGGGGCACTGGTGAGGCCCGACAGCGGGTTGCCGACCAGCAGCGCCAGCACCGCCCCTACGGCGAGGCCCGCCTTGCCGAACAGTGATCCGAGTCCGAGGACGGTCAGCGCCGCCGCCGCCACGCCCAGCGTCAGCCCGCCGGTGACACCCCAGAAGTTCTGGTCGATGGATCCGAACACGTACCGCAGCAGGGTGGCGATCGTGAGGCCCGCGACCCCCGAGAAGACCACCGCGGCCGCGAAGCGGGTCCAGACCTCCCGCCGCAGGGCGAGCACCAGGGCGATCGCCGGAAGTATGCCCGCAAGTGTGATGGGCAGCGCCGACGCTGCGAGCCCGGCCCCGCGCGGATCGCGCGCCGGTAGCGGGGCGAGGTCCTGGGTCTGCAGCGGCACGCCCGTCCGCTCGCTGATCTCGTTGCCGAGTTGACCGAGCAGTTGCGCGACCGCGGGGCTGCCGCCCGAGGCGATCAGCAGCGTGGCTTGTCTGCCCGGCTGCGCCGGCAGCACGATGCCGCCATAGACCGCGCGGTGCCTTATGGCGTCGGCCAGTGCGTCCTGGCCGGGATAGTAGGTGACCGCGAACGCGCCGGGAGCTTTCTGCTCGAGCATGCCGGTGAGCTGGCCGCCCGCAGCCGTCGGACCCGCAGCGCCGATGGGCACCTCGTGCGGTCCCGAATGGACGGCGGGCAGGGCGAACGCGAGGCCAAGGATCGCCAGTGCCGCGGTGATCGCGACGACGATGCCCGCCGCTCGCGCCGCGGCGGGTGGTTCGTGCGCCGCTGCCGTGTGCTGGGTGTGTGCCGGACTGGTGGTGACCATGACCGCCCCCTTTTCAGTACCCGTTGAATTAAGCCGGTGAACGAAGCGTAAGCCGCCGTCGCACAATTTTCAACAGCCAGTGAAATGTTAGTGTCGGCAGATGGCACCACCAGTGAAGACGGTTCGGCGCCGGGGCCGACGGCAGGGCGAACCGGTGTCCAGGGACACGGTGCTCGCCGCGGCGAAGAATCGCTTCGCCACGCAGGGTTACGACAAGACGACGCTGCGGGCGATCGCCGACGACGCGCGCGTGGACCCGGCCATGGTGCTCTACCTCTTCGGTTCCAAAGATCAGTTGTTCCGCGAGTCTCTCCGCCTGATCATCGACCCGGACGTCCTGGTCGCCGCTCTCGCCGGCGCCAACGGCGACGACTCGGACATCGGCACCCGGATGGTGCGGACTTATCTGGGCGTGTGGGAGGCGCCGGAAACCGCGTCGACGATGCGGATGATGCTGGCGTCGGCCACCTCGAACCCCGACGCCCACGCCGCGTTCCGGAGCTTCATGCAGAACTATGTGCTCACCGCCGTGTCCGGGGTGCTCGGCGGCGACGACGAGGCGAGGCTGCGGGCCACGCTGGCGGCCGGCAGCATGGTGGGCACGGCCGTGCTGCGCTATCTCATCGGCGTGCCGCCGCTGTCGGACCTGCCGACCGAGGACATGGTGCGGTTGGTGGCACCGACCGTGACGCGGTACCTGACCGCGGACGCCGACGACCTCGGACTGCCGGCCGGGTTCCGTCAGAGCCCGTGAATCCCCTTGTACAGGACAAGAAGACCGATCACGACCAGAATCGCGGCGACCAGGACGGCGTGCTGCCGCTCCATCCAGTCCTTGAGCCGGTTCAGCGCGGGGTCCAGCCGTTCGCCGGACACGGCGTAGCCGAGGATCGGCAGGGCGACGGTCGAGCCTGCCACCGCGACGTACCAGCCGACCGCGATCCACACGCTCGGTGAGTCCAGACCCGCCGACCCGATCGCCAAACCCGCTGCGGCACAGATGAACAGAACCTTCACATTGGCCACCGTCAGTGCAGCCGCGGTCATGGCCGCCTTGCCCGGGCTCAGTGAGCTCATGCGGGTCATCCAGCCGGGCATGTGCTCGGACTTCTTTCGGGTCGCCCACCGGTATCCGCCGAAGGCGACCAGTGCGACGCCGAGGACGATCCGCAGCCACGACGCCCAGCTCGGCGGCTTCTCCCCGATCCCGCCGATCAGATTGGACACCGACAGGAACACCCCGGTCAGTACCGCCAGGCCGATGATCCAGCCGGCCGCGAACGCCAGGCCGGTGGGGCGGGGCCGAGGTGCGTGCAGCACCAGCACGGCCGGAATGATCGTCAGCGGTGACAGTGCCACGATCAGGCCGAGCGGAATGAGCTCCGTCAGAATCGATCCCCAGTTACCCGACACCGGGAAAACCTAGCAAGGTACGGACCCGGGTGCGTGGTATCGGCAATGCCCGTTGCCGGTCGCGGGCGGTCCGGCGTGGGTATCGTCACGCCGATGACCCAGGTTCATCTCGGACACGTCTTCCACATCGCCGGGCGGCCGACCGTCACCGCCGCCGCCACCGCGCTGGTGTCGGTCCCCGACGGTGCGCTGGTCGTCGACGACGACGGGACGATCGTGTTCTGTGGTTTGCGTGACGAGGTGCCCGCCGAGTACGGGACCGCGGATCTGCACGACCACCGCCCGGGTTTCCTGCTGCCGGGATTCGTCGACACGCACGTTCACTTCCCGCAGACCTTCGCCGGGGACTCCTACGGCGGCGGCCAGTTGCTGGAATGGCTCGAAGGCTGCATCTTCCCGGCTGAATCCCGCTTGGCGGAACCGGATTTCGCCCGGCGGGCGGCCGTCGAGTTCTGTGATCGCCGCATCGCCGCGGGAACCACCGCGGCCATGGTGTTCGGTTCGGCGTTTCCGCATGCGCAGGACGCGCTGTTCGCCGAGACCAGGCGGCGGGGTCTGCGGATCGTCAGCGGCCGAGGGATCCAGACCGTCGGTCCGCCCAGCGCCGCGGCGCTCATCACCTCAGACGGGGACGCGGTGCGACTGGCCCGCGAGGAGATCGACACGTGGCACGCCGCCGACACCGGCGATGTGGAGACCGCGCTGCTTCATGTGGCCATCGTGCCGCGGTTCTCACTGGCGGTGACCACCGCGACGCTGAAAGCCCTTGGTGAGCTCTACGATTCGGTCCGCGACCGCGGGGTCTACGTCCACAGCCATCTCAACGAAAACAACCGGCCCGGCACCGGCGAGGTGGACAGCGTCAAGCAGATGTACCAGGTCGACACCTACCTCGACACCTACGACGGCAGGTTCCTGCCTGGTTCCTCCGTCGGCGGCAAGAGCCTTCTGGGCAGGCGGACCATCCTGGCGCACTGCGTGCACTGTGACGACGTCGAACTCGAACGGATGGCCGAGACGGGCACCTCCATCGCGCACTGCCCGGTCTCGCAACTGTTCCTCGGATCCGGCACGATGCCGTGGAAGCGCACCGTCGCCTCGGGGGTGAACATCGCGGCGGGAACGGATTTCGGCGGCGGCGACGAGTGGCTGATCTCGCGGGTGCTCGGCGACGCGTTCAAGGTCCACATCAACGAACCTGGGGAGGCCGGTGTGTCGATGCACCCCGCCGAGATGCTGTTCGTCGGCACCCTCGCCGGGGCGCGGGCACTCGACATGGAGGACCGGTTCGGCAACTTCGATGCAGGCAAGGAGGCCGACTTCCTGGTCGTCGACCCGTCGCGCACACCGGCGCTGGCAGGCATGATCGACCACGGCGTACGCTCCATGGATGATGAGTTGGCGTGTGAGCAAACGCTTTTCGCGCTCCTGATGGGGATGCGGGAGACATCCGTCACCGAGGTGTATGTGCGGGGCCGCCGCGTCACAGCCGGCCTGGCGAGCCGATGACGACGGTCACCGCGGTCACCGTCTTCCACTCGGCGGGAGACGCGGCGGGGTTCGGACCCTGGGCGCAGGATCTGCTGGCATCGGCCCGGTTGTCGCCGGGACACCGGGCCGGCGTCGTCTCCGTCCGCGATGATCCGCAGCTGGATTGGGCTGTCGCCGTGACGTTTTCCCACGAGGACCAACTGCACGGCTGGTTGGACGGCACGTCGCGGGCGGAGGTGCTCGCCGAGGGGCAACGGCGTGGCTACTGGCGTCGATCGGCCGATCTGATCCTGACCGAGGACGCTCCGACGCCCTCCGGGATCGGGCTGTTCCGGCACGCCGTCGCCGCGGGAAAAGAGCCCGATTTCCGTCGGATGCAGGCTCGCCTGTCGAGCGCGGCCGTCGGCCTTCCGGGTTACGAAGGCACCGTCCTGTTACCGGCCGACCAGCACGGAGAATGGTCGTCGGTGGTCCGCTTCCGGACCGGGCCGCAACTGTCGGCGTGGCTGCGTTCAGCCGAGCGGACGGAGGCGCTGATGGGGCTGCGCTCGACGTTGAGCAAGGACTTCGCGGCGGCCTCCAACACCACGCCGTTCGCCACCACGGTCCGGGTCGAGGACGGGCAGACCCTGATGACGCCGAACTGGAAGTCGGCGATGCTCGTGCTGCTGGTGCTCTACCCGACGGTCATGTTGCTGTCGCGCTTCCTGGGCCCGGTCCTCGATCGGGCCGGCGCCGAGCCGTGGCTGGCCCTGTGGGTCAGCCAGATCGTCAGCGTCACGGCCATGCAGTGGTGGCTGATGCCCTCGGTGTCTCGGCCGTTCCGCCGGTGGCTCGATCCGGTGGACGGGTCCGGCGCGCGCATCGGTCTGGCCGGGGCCGCGGTCGTCGTCGGGCTGTACGCGCTGACGCTCACGGTCTTCGCCACTGTCCAGGAACTGCAGTTCTGGGACTACGCGGGCTGATTATCGGCTCCCTGCGTGAACCTGTGGCCTAAGGCCCTAGCGCGGCCCGGCTAAAAATGTCAGAGTTGAGCGGAACAGACTCAACCTTGACTACGTTGAACCTGCCGACAAGCATTTTAGGGGCCCTTGTGCGGCCCTGCGGACAGAAAGGGAGGTGTCGTGGACTCCTTCAACCCGACGACCAAGACCCAGGCGGCGCTCACATCGGCTCTGCAGGCCGCCACCGCGGTGGGCAACCCGCAGATCGCGCCCGCCCACCTGTTGATGGCGCTGCTCACCCAGAACGATGGCATCGCCGCGCCGCTGCTCGAGGCCGTCGGGGTCGATCCCGCGACCATCCGGAACGAGACGCAACGGTCACTGGACCGGCTGCCGAGCGCTACCGGCTCGGCGTCACAGCCGCAGTTGTCGCGTGAGGCGCTCGCCGCGATCACGGCCGCCCAGCACCTCGCCACCGAGATGGACGACGAGTACGTCTCGACCGAGCATCTGCTGGTCGGCCTGGCCACCGGTGACGGTGACACGGCCAAGCTCCTGACCGGCCACGGAGCGTCGCCGCAGGCGCTCCGCGAGGCATTCGTCAAGGTGCGTGGCAGCGCCCGCGTCACCAGCGCGGACCCGGAAGCCACCTATCAGGCGTTGGAGAAGTACTCGACGGACCTGACCGCCCGGGCGCGGGAGGGCAAGCTCGACCCGGTCATCGGCCGCGACAACGAGATTCGTCGCGTGGTGCAGGTGCTGAGCCGCCGCACCAAGAACAACCCCGTGCTGATCGGCGAGCCCGGCGTCGGCAAGACCGCGATCGTGGAGGGTCTGGCGCAGCGCATCATCGCCGGCGACGTGCCGGAGAGCCTGCGCGACAAGACGGTCGTCTCGCTGGACATGGGATCCATGGTGGCCGGCGCCAAGTTCCGCGGTGAGTTCGAGGAGCGGCTCAAGGCCGTCCTCGACGACATCAAGAACTCGGCCGGTCAGGTCATCACGTTCATCGACGAGCTGCACACGATCGTCGGCGCCGGTGCCACCGGCGAGGGCGCGATGGATGCGGGCAACATGATCAAGCCCATGTTGGCCCGCGGCGAGCTGCGGATGGTCGGCGCCACCACGCTCGACGAGTACCGCAAGTACATCGAGAAGGACGCCGCCCTGGAGCGGCGCTTCCAGCAGGTGATGGTCGGCGAGCCGTCCGTCGAGGACACCGTCGGGATCCTGCGCGGACTCAAGGACCGCTACGAGGTGCACCACGGCGTGCGCATCACCGACTCCGCGCTGGTGGCGGCGGCCACCCTGTCCGACCGCTACATCACGTCGCGCTTCCTGCCGGACAAGGCCATCGACCTGGTCGACGAGGCCGGATCTCGGCTGCGCATGGAGATCGACTCCCGTCCAGTCGAGATCGACGAGGTCGAGCGCCTGGTGCGCCGCCTCGAGATCGAGGAGATGGCGCTGGCCAAGGAATCCGATGAAGCATCCGCCGATCGTTTGGAGAAGCTGCGGGCGGAACTGGCTGATCACAAAGAAAAGCTGGCGGAGCTCACGACCCGTTGGCAGAACGAGAAGGGCGCCATCGACGTCGTCCGTGACCTCAAGGAGCAACTGGACCACCTGCGCGGTGAATCCGAACGGGCCGAACGCGACGGTGACCTCGCCAAGGCCGCCGAGCTGCGGTACGGGCGAATCCCCGAGATCGAGAAGAAGCTCGACGCCGCGCTGCCGCACGCCCAGGCGCAGGAGAACGTCATGCTCAAGGAGGAGGTCGGGCCCGACGACATCGCCGACGTGGTGTCGGCGTGGACCGGCATTCCCGCGGGGCGGATGCTCGAGGGCGAGACGGCCAAGCTGCTGCGCATGGAAGACGAGCTGGGCAAGCGCGTCATCGGGCAGAAGAAGGCCGTGCAAGCGGTCTCCGATGCGGTGCGTCGCAGCCGGGCCGGCGTCGCCGACCCGAACCGCCCGACGGGCTCGTTCATGTTCCTCGGCCCCACCGGTGTCGGTAAGACCGAGCTGGCGAAGGCGCTCGCGGAGTTCCTGTTCGACGACGAGCGGGCGATGGTCCGCATCGACATGAGCGAGTACGGCGAGAAGCACTCGGTGGCCCGTCTGGTCGGTGCCCCTCCCGGCTACATCGGCTATGACCAGGGCGGCCAGCTGACCGAGGCGGTGCGGCGGCGTCCGTACACGGTGATCCTGTTCGACGAGATCGAGAAGGCGCACCCGGACGTCTTCGACGTGCTGCTGCAGGTGCTCGACGAGGGCAGGCTGACCGACGGCCAGGGCCGCACGGTGGACTTCCGCAACACCATCCTGGTGTTGACGTCCAACCTCGGCGCAGGCGGTGGCGAGGAGCAGGTGATGGCGGCGGTGCGCTCGGCGTTCAAGCCGGAGTTCATCAACCGCCTCGACGACGTCATCATCTTCGACGCGCTGGACCCCGAGGAACTGGTGTCCATCGTCGACATCCAGCTCGCTCAGCTGCAGAAGCGGCTGGCGGCGCGCCGCCTCACCCTGGAGGTGTCACTGCCTGCCAAGGCGTGGCTCGCCGAGCGTGGCTTCGACCCGCTCTACGGGGCGCGGCCGCTGCGCCGCCTGGTGCAGCAGGCGATCGGCGACCAGCTGGCGAAGCTGCTGCTGGCCGGTGACGTGCACGACGGGGACGTGGTGCCGGTCAACCTCAGCGCGGACGGCGACTCGCTGGTGCTGGGCTGACGCCCTTTCGCCGGAATTGCATTCCAGCCAATGTGACCTTGCGGTCGCCCGTTCCGGGGTGAAAATGGGCTGGTGGTCGCCTTGCGACGCCGTGTCTGCATGGTT
>NZ_JACKSH010000163.1 GCF_025821625.1 Mycolicibacterium pyrenivorans | reverse complement strand
CACCTGGTCGGTGTACTTGTCGAAGAACTCACCCGAGGCGTACTTCGACTTCTCGAACCCACCGAACTTCGTACCGCGTTCGATCGCAATGAGATTCGATGCGCGCAGCGCGTGGAAAAGCACCGTGTAGAAGTAGATGTTGGTGAAGTCGATGCCCTCGTCCGAGCCGTAGTAAATCTGCTCCCGGGCCAGGTAGCCGTGCAGGTTCATCTGGCCTAGGCCGATGGCGTGCGAGTCGTTGTTGCCCTGCTCGATCGACGGCACCGACCAGATGTGGGTCTGGTCGCTCACCGCGGTCAGCGCCCGGATCGACACCTCTATGGTCTGGGCGAAGTCCGGCGAGT
>NZ_JACKSH010000162.1 GCF_025821625.1 Mycolicibacterium pyrenivorans | reverse complement strand
AGCCTGCGTCGGGGGCGGCCCCGGCTGCGCCCGCGGGCCCCGCCCCGGACAAGCCGGCGCCGGGCGCGCGTCCCGTCCGGCCCACCTCCAGCAGGACCGGGCGACCGTCGGGTAAGCGAAGCCCACGGAAGCGCTAGGAGCGGTAGGTCCGATGACCCACCGTCCGATCCCACGACTCTCGATCCTCCTGGCCGCGGTGGTGGCCGTGGTGGTCACGCTCGGTCTGACCTCGTGTTCGAACAGCGCGGCCGATTCGATCGACTACGCCATCGACGGCACCCTGATCACCTACAACACCAACACCGTCGCCGGTGCCGCCTCGGGTGGTCCGCAGGCCTTCGCCCGGGTGCTGACGGGCTTCAACTATCACGGCCCCGACGGTCAGATCGTGGGGGACCACGACTTCGGCAGCGTCGCGGTGGTCGGCCGGACACCGCTCATCCTCGATTACGAGATCAAGCCCGAGGCGGTGTACTCGGACGGCAAACCGATCACCTGTGACGACATGGTGCTGGCGTGGGTGTCGCAGTCCGGTAGATTCCCGTGGTTCGACGCGGCCAGCCGGGCGGGCTACACCGACATCGCCTCCGTCGACTGCGCGCCGGGCCAGAAGAAGGCGCGGGTGTCCTTCGCCCAGGACCGGCCGTTCGCCGACTACGGGCAGTTGTTCGCCGCGACGTCGATGATGCCGTCGCACGTGATCGCCGACGAGCTGGGCCTCGGCGAGGGCGGCGTGACCACGGCGCTGCTCAACAACGACGGCCCGGTGATCGAGCGCATCGCCCGGGTCTGGAACACCACCTGGAACCTCACCCCCGACCTTGATGTCAAACGCTTCCCGTCGTCGGGTCCCTACAAGCTGGAGTCGGTGACCGACGAGGGGGCCGTGGTCCTGGCGGCCAACGACAAGTGGTGGGGCACCGAACCGGTCACCGGCAAGGTGACCGTCTGGCCGCGCAGTTCCGAGTTACAGGACCGGGTCAACGAAGGCGCCTACGACGTCGTCGACATCGCGGCCGGGTCGTCGGGCACCCTGAACCTTCCGGACGACTACGTGCGCACCGACGCGCCGTCATCCGGCGTCGAGCAGTTGATCTTCGCCCCGCAGGGGCCGCTCGCAGCGGTGCCTGCCCGTCGCGCGCTGGCGCTGTGCACCCCGCGTGACGTCATCGCCCGCAACGCGGAGGTGCCGGTGTCCGACCTGCGGCTCAATGCCGCCACCGAGGACGCCTACGGCATGGCCGAGACCTCGCCGGAGGCCGGGCGGTTCGCCGTTGCCAACCCCGATGCGGCCCGCACCGAATTGGGCGGCCGGCCACTGACCGTGCGGATCGGCTACCAGACGCCGAACGCCCGGCTCGCCGCCGCGGTGGGGGCCATCGCGAAGTCCTGTGGGCCCGCAGGCATCACCGTCGAGGACGCCGCGGGGGAGAACGTGGGCCCGCTGGCGTTGCGCGACAACGAGATCGACGTGCTGCTCGCGAGCACCGGCGGCGCCGCGGGCAGCGGGTCGTCGGGGTCGTCGATCGTCGACGCCTACACCCTGCACAGCGGCAACGGAAACAACCTCCCTCGCTACGCCAATGAACGCATCGACGGGATCATCGCGACGATGGCCGTGGCCTCCGACCCCAAGGAGATGGCCCGCCTGCTCGGTGAGGCGCGGCCGATACTGTGGGCCGACATGCCGACGCTGCCGCTGTACCGTCAGCAGCGGACCCTGTTGACGTCGACGAAGATGTACGCGGTGAGCGGCAATCCGACGCGATGGGGGGCGGGGTGGAACATGGACCGTTGGAAGCTGAGCCGGTGAGCACCTCGGGGACGGCCTCGGGCGCCGGAGCCGGGCCGCCGGCGACATCGGGCGCCGGAGCCGGGCCGCCGGCGACATCGGGCGCCGGGATTGCGCAGATCATCGCGTCGTTGCTGCGCGAGGTGCCCGACTTTCCCGAACCGGGCATCCAGTTCAAGGATCTGACCCCGGTGCTCGCCGATGCGCGTGGCCTGGCGGCGGTCAGCGGTGCGATCGCCGACATCGCCCGTGGCGTTGACCTGGTCGCGGGTGTGGACGCGCGCGGGTTTCTGCTCGGCGGCGCGGTCGCCCTGCAGCTGGGGATCGGCGTGGTCGCCGTCCGCAAGGGCGGCAAGCTGCCGCCGCCGGTGATCAGCGAGACCTACACCCTCGAGTACGGCACCGCCACGCTCGAGGTACCCGCCGACGGCGTCGAGCTCGCGGGCCGATCGATCATGGTGATCGACGACGTGCTGGCCACCGGCGGCACGCTTGCGGCCACCCACAAGTTGCTCGCGGCGGCGGGTGCGAACGTGGCCGGGGCGGTGGTGATGCTCGAGCTCGCCGCCCTCGGCGGGCGCGTCGGCCTGCAACCACTGCCGGTCACGAGCTTGCTCACGGTCTGAGCGGGATATCCTGCGAAGAGCGCAGTGACAGGAGGTGAGCATGGCCGGCGAGATCCAGGCAGATCCACGCGCCGGCCAGGCCGTGCAATCACCCCCCGCGTCCGGGGCGTCGAGCCCCGAGACGCAGCCGATGGAGCTTCCCAAGCCCGACTCGTCCAAGGCGGCGACGAGTGCGTCGCGGCGGGTACGGGCCCGGCTGGCACGCCGCATGACGGCTCAGCGAAGCACGATCAACCCCGTGCTCGAGCCGCTGGTCGCGGTGCACCGCGAGGTCTATCCGAAGGCGGACCTGACGCTGCTGCAGCGTGCCTACGAGGTCGCCGAACAGCGTCACGCCGACCAGCTGCGCCGCTCCGGTGACCCCTACATCACCCACCCGCTGGCTGTGGCCAACATCCTGGCCGAACTCGAGATGGACACCACCACGCTGATCGCCGCGCTGTTGCACGACACCGTGGAGGACACCGGCTACACGCTGGAGGCGCTGACCGAGGAGTTCGGTACGGAGGTCGGCCACCTCGTCGACGGCGTCACCAAGCTGGACAAGGTGGCGCTGGGCACCGCCGCCGAGGGCGAGACCATCCGCAAGATGATCATCGCCATGGCCCGCGATCCGCGGGTGCTGGTGATCAAGGTCGCCGACCGGCTGCACAACATGCGCACGATGCGGTTCCTGCCGCCCGAGAAGCAGGCACGCAAGGCTCGCGAGACGCTGGAAGTGATTGCGCCGCTGGCGCATCGGCTGGGCATGGCGACGGTCAAGTGGGAACTCGAGGACCTCTCGTTCGCGATCCTGCATCCCAAGAAGTACGACGAGATCGTGCGCCTGGTCGCCGACCGGGCGCCCTCGCGCGACATCTATCTGGCCAAGGTGCGCGCCGAGATCAACGCCACGCTGACCGCGTCGAAGATCAACGCGGTGGTGGAGGGCCGGCCCAAGCACTACTGGTCGATCTACCAGAAGATGATCGTCAAGGGCCGCGACTTCGACGACATCCACGATCTGGTGGGTGTGCGCATCCTGTGCGACGAGATCCGGGACTGCTACGCGGCGGTCGGCGTGGTGCACTCGCTGTGGCAGCCGATGGCCGGTCGCTTCAAGGACTACATCGCCCAACCGCGCTACGGGGTCTACCAGTCGCTGCACACCACGGTGGTGGGACCCGAGGGTAAACCGCTGGAGGTGCAGATCCGCACCCGCGACATGCACCGCACCGCCGAGTACGGCATCGCCGCGCACTGGCGATACAAAGAAGTCAAGGGCCGCAACGGATTACCCACCGCACACGCCGCCGCCGAGATCGACGACATGGCCTGGATGCGGCAGCTGCTCGACTGGCAGCGGGAGGCCGCCGACCCCGGTGAGTTCCTCGAGTCGCTGCGCTACGACCTTGCGGTGCAGGAGATCTTCGTGTTCACGCCCAAGGGCGACGTGATCACCCTGCCCGCCGGGTCCACACCGGTGGACTTCGCGTACGCGGTGCACACCGAGGTCGGTCACCGTTGCATCGGCGCCCGCGTCAACGGCCGGTTGGTGGCGTTGGAGCGCAAGCTCGAAAACGGGGAACTGGTCGAGATCTTCACGTCCAAAGCCCCCAACGCCGGGCCGTCGAGGGATTGGCAGACCTTCGTGGTATCGCCGCGGGCGAAGGCCAAGATCCGGCAGTGGTTCGCCAAGGAGCGTCGCGAGGAGGCCTTGGAGGCCGGCAAGGATGCCATCGCGCGGGAGGTACGCCGCGGCGGACTTCCGTTGCAGCGCTTGATGACCGGCGAGTCGATGGGCGCGCTGGCACGTGAGCTGCGCTACCTCGACGTGTCCGCGCTCTACACCGCGGTCGGCGAGGGCCATGTGTCGGCCCGCCACGTGGTGCAGCGACTCGTGGCACAGCTCGGCGGCGACGACGAGGCCGCCGACGAACTGGCGGAACGGTCCACGCCCGCGACCATGTCGATGCGCCAGCGCAGCACCGACGACGTCGGTGTCGCGGTGCCGGGGGCGCCCGGGGTGCTGACGAAGCTGGCCAAGTGCTGTACCCCGGTGCCGGGCGACAACATCATGGGTTTCGTGACCCGCGGCGGGGGAGTCAGTGTGCACCGCACGGACTGCACGAACGCCACCTCGCTGCAACAACAGTCGGAACGCATCATCGACGTGCAGTGGGCGCCGTCTCCGTCGTCGGTGTTCCTCGTCGCGATCCAGGTGGAGGCACTCGATCGGCACCGGCTGCTGTCGGATGTGACGCGGGTGCTGGCCGACGAGAAGGTCAACATCCTGTCGGCGTCGGTGACGACGTCCAACGACCGCGTGGCGATCAGCAGGTTCACCTTCGAGATGGGCGACCCCAAGCACCTCGGTCATGTGCTCAACGTGGTGCGCAACGTCGAGGGTGTCTACGACGTCTACCGCGTCACCTCCGCGGCCTGAGGGTCAGCCGACCTTCACCGACTCGATCGTCACCGCGGTGACGGGCTTTCCGTCCTGCGCGCCGCCGGCCACCCCGCCCGCCGCGATCTTCTCCAGCGCCGCAAGTCCTCTGGCGTCGATCGTGCCGAACACCGTGTACGTCGGCGGCAGGACCGAGTCGCCGTACACGAGGAAGAACTGGCTGCCGTTGGTGCCGGGACCCGAATTCGCCATCGCCAGCGTGCCCCTCGGGTAGACGACCGGGGTCGTCATCGCCGGGTCGGTCAGCCGGTACTGATTGCTCGGGTATTCGTTGGGAAAGCGGTAGCCCGGCCCGCCGTCCCCGGTGGCCGTCGGGTCGCCGCACTGCAGGACCCGCAGGTCGGTGCGGACGGAGAGCCGATGACAGCGGGTCTGGTCGAAGAATCCCTGCTGGGCCAGGCTGGTGAAGTTGCGCACTGTGCACGGCGCCTTCTCGTTGTCCAACGTCAGCCCGATGTCGCCGCGGTCCGTGACGATGCCCGCCGGAATCGACGCAGGAGAGGTGGGTGTTCTGCCCATCTGCGGCGGCTTCACCGGCCTGCTCGGCGCCTCGGTGGTGGCCGGGTACTGGCAGTTGGAGCCCAGCGTTTCCGGCGGGTCGAACGGCGGCAGCGGAATGTCCGGCGCGGGTGCCGCGGTGATACCGGGGTCGCGCAGGCCGGTGCCGTTGTCGAAGTCCTCGAGGGTACGGGCCAGCATCACCAGGAACACGAAGCCGACCACCACCACGACGACGGTCATCACCACCAGCAGGTAGCTGATCACCAGCCCGGCGATGGCCAGCCCGCGGCCCTCCTCGCCGGTCTTCTTGATCTGCGAGAGCGACATGTGGCCGAACAGGATCCCCAGCGGCGCGAACAGGAAAGCGCACACCAGCGAGACGATCGCCAGCGAGTTGGTGGCCCGCTGCGGCGGGTAGCCGACCGGGTACCCGTACTGCGGCCCCGGGTACCCGCCCGGCTGAGGCGGGGGATGGCCGCCGTACGGCGGCGGCGGGGTGCTCACGGCAGCCTCGGGGTCAGTCCAGCGCGATTGACTTCACGTTGACGTCCAGCTTGGGTGCGCCGTCCGGAGCGCCGTCGACGGTCCCCTCTGCCGCGATCTTGTCGAGAGTGGCCAGGCCCGTCTCATCGATGGTCCCGAACACCGTGTAGTTCGGCGGCAGCTGCGAATCTCCGAACACCAGGAAGAACTGGCTGCCGTTGGTGTCGGGTCCCGCATTGGCCATGGCCAGGGTGCCCCGCGGATAGATCACGGGCTCGTTCAACTTCGGATCGTCGGGCTGGTACTGGTTGGTCGGGTATTCGTTGGCGAACGCGTAGCCCGGGCCACCGGTGCCCACGCCTGTCGGGTCGCCGCACTGCAGGACGGCCAACGACTCACTCGTGGTCAGCCGGTGGCACGGAGTGTCGTTGAAGAAGCCCTGCTGGGCCAGGCTGGCGAAACTGTTGACCGTGCAGGGCGACTTCGCGTTGTCGAGCTGAAGCCCGATGTTGCCCTGGTTGGTCGCCATGCTGGCGCTGACCTGGGCGGGCTCGGTGGGCACCTTGCCGCTGCGTGGGGCGTTGTTGGGCTTGCTCGCCTCCTCCGCCGACTCGGGGTACTGGCAGTCGCCGCCCAGCCCCTCGGGCGCCTGGAACGGCGGCAGGCCACCGGCTTGGGCCTGCTCCGGGAGATCGAGCGGCGAGGTGTCTTCGGCGCTGGTGGTCGGCGTGCTGCCGGCCGTCGATGCGGTCTGGCCACCAGGATCGCGGTTGGTGATGACGATCGTGGCCACCACGGCGCCGATCACCACCACCGCGGCCACCGCCGATCCGATGATCGTGTATAGGCGGCGTTTGCGTTCGTTCTCGGCCCGCTTCTCGAGTTGCCGCTCGAGCTTGCGCTTGGCTGTTGCACGCCGTTGTTCGTTGGTCGGCACCGCCGGTGTCCTCCTCGCATTCGATTCAGTCGGCACCGAGTGTGCCAGCTGTTGCTGAGCACGGGCGGTGCGACCCTCCTGAACAGCGGCGCGAACCTGACGTGGGAAGCTGGAACGGTGTTGATCACCGGATTCCCGGCCGGCGTGTTGGCGTGCAACTGCTATGTGCTGGCCCCTCGGGCAGGCGCCGACGCCATCGTCGTCGACCCGGGCCAGCGGGCGACGGGTCCGCTGCGCCGAATTCTGGACGAGCACCGGCTCACACCCTCGGCGGTACTGCTCACTCACGGCCACATCGACCACATGTGGTCGGCGCAGAAGGTCGCCGACTTCTACGGCTGTCCGGTCTTCATCCACCCGGAGGACCGCGCCATGCTCACCGACCCCATCAAGGGGTTCGGACAGGGCCTGTTCGCCGGCTTGGGCCGACTGGCGCTCAGCGCCGTGTTCCGCGAGCCCAGGCAGGTCGTCGAACTCGACCGCGACGGCGACAAGATCGAGCTGGGCGGCGTGACGGTGGCGGTGGATCACACACCGGGACACACCGAGGGTTCCGTGGTGTTCCGGGTCGACGGGGAGCTGCGGTCCGGCCCCGACACGGTGGTGTTCACCGGCGACACCCTGTTCCGTCAGTCGGTGGGCCGCACCGATCTGCCCGGCGGCAGCGGCCGTGACCTGCTGACCTCGATCGTGACAAAACTGTTGGTGCTCGACGACGACACCCTGGTATTACCGGGACACGGCGAGCGCACCACCATCGGCGCCGAACGCCGGACCAACCCCTTCCTCGAAGGTTTGACCCTGTGACTGACAGTTCCTTCCAGGCGCCCAAAGGCGTCCCCGACTACTTCCCCCCGGACTCGGCGGAGTTCGTCGCCGTGCGCGCCGCGCTGCTCGGCGCCGCCCGCCGCGCCGGGTACGGCGACATCGAGCTGCCCATCTTCGAGGACACCGCGCTGTTCGCCCGCGGGGTGGGGGAGTCCACCGACGTGGTCTCCAAGGAGATGTACACCTTCGCCGACCGCGGCGACAGGTCGGTGACGCTGCGCCCGGAGGGCACCGCCGGGGTCATGCGGGCGGTGATCGAGCACGGTCTGGACCGGGGCCAGCTGCCGGTCAAGCTCTGCTACTCGGGACCCTTCTTCCGCTACGAACGTCCCCAGGCGGGCCGCTACCGGCAGCTGCAGCAGGTCGGCGTGGAGGCGATCGGTGTCGACGACCCCGCGCTGGACGCCGAGGTCATCGCCGTCGCCGACGCCGGGTTCCGGTCCCTCGGCCTGGACGGATTCCGCTTGGAGATCACCTCACTGGGTGACGACAGCTGCCGGCCGCAGTACCGGGAACTGTTGCAGGAGTTCCTGTTCCGGCTCGACCTCGACGAGGACACCCGGCGTCGCGCCGAGATCAACCCGCTGCGGGTGCTCGACGACAAGCGGCCGCAGATGCGGGAGTTGACCGCGGACGCCCCGGTGATGCTCGATCACCTGTCCGACGCCGCCAAGGAGCACTTCGAGACGGTGCTGGCGCACCTGGACGCGTTGGCCGTGCCGTACGTGATCAACCCGCGGATGGTGCGGGGCCTGGACTACTACACGAAGACCACGTTCGAGTTCGTCCACGACGGTCTCGGTGCGCAGTCCGGGATCGGCGGCGGCGGGCGTTACGACGGGTTGATGCGCCAACTCGGCGGCCGGGATCTCTCCGGTATCGGGTTCGGGCTCGGTGTCGACCGCACGCTGCTGGCACTGCGGGCGGAGGGCAGGTCGGTCGGCGACAGCGCACGCGTCGACGTGTTCGCGGTGCCGCTCGGTGCCGACGCCAAGGTGCGGCTGGCGGTGGTGGCGGCGCAGTTGCGCGCGTCGGGCGTTCGGGTCGACCTGGCCTATGGCGACCGCGGACTCAAGGGGGCGATGCGCGCCGCCGATCGCTCGGGCGCGACGATCGCTCTGGTGGCCGGTGACCGCGACCTCGAGGCGGGTACCGTCGGCGTCAAGAGCCTGACCTCCGGAGAGCAGGTCGACATCGCAGTGGATGACGTTGTCGCCGAAGTGCTTTCACGACTGGGTTGATATCCGCGAGCTGGATCGCCGGCGCGGTCAGCGTTCTCACTTCTGTCTGGAAGCCATGACGCATTTCGAGATTCGGACCGTCTCCCGTCCCCTCGGCCGCAACCGCGACCATCGGTGACAGGTTCCCCAGCGGGCGCTGTTGATACCTGTCGATCCAGGGAGGATCCGCGTCCACGGGCCCTCTACTCCGGCGGCCTGAGAGCGGGTTGTGGGGATCGTGCAGATCGCGTGAAATTCGGCGTGCCGCAGTCGCCATCACCGCGCAGTCATCTCGATTGAGCAACGATTGTGCCGAGACCAGGTTTAGACAACCCATTCGGGTAGGCGGACAGCAGACCACTCCAATGCGTGGAGACGGAACGATCTCTGCGCGCCGCCGAAGGAGGCCACCATGACCGTCGCGGAGCGCGACCATTCCGGGATCGACGCCGCCGCGCAGGACCCGGACCGGTCGGATGTCGAGGTCCTGTTCAAGCGGTTGGCCGCCTGCGGCACCCACAGCGAACGCCGGCGCTGGCGACAACGAATCATCACAGAATGCCTGCCGCTGGCCGACCACATCGCGTACCGGTACGTGGGGCGGGGGGAGCCGTCCGACGATCTGATCCAGGTCGCCCGAATCGGGTTGGTCAAGAGCGTCGACCGATATGAACCCACCAAGGGCCGATTCATGGCGTACGCGGTGCCGACGATCCGCGGAGAGGTGCGACGGCACTTTCGGGATGGCACCTGGTCGATGCGCGTCCCTCGCAAGGTCCAGGAGACCCAGCTGCGGATGCGGCACGCGGTCGAGACACTCTCCCAGCGGTTGAACCGGCCGCCGACCTACTCCGAGGTGGCCCGGGAACTCGGCATCGGTGATGACGACGTGGCCCAATCCGATTCTGCCCATTGGGCTTACCGGCCGCTGTCTCTCGATGCGCCCCGTCCGGTAGCCAACGGGTCCGAGCCAGCCGGCATCGGCGCGACGCAGGGGGCAGAAGATCCGGGCTACGAAACGGTCGAGGATTCCATCGTGTTGCGAGAAGTCGTCGCCGAACTGGACCCCCGGCGCCGCGCCATTCTCGGCATGCGGTTCTTCGACGGTCTGACCCAACGAGAAATCGCCCTGCGACTCAACGTCTCTCAGGTGCAGGTGTCGCGACTGCTGGACGACACGCTGAGCCGGTTGCGGCGACGGATGAGCGCCGACACGCCCTCGCCGACCGCCGAGGTCGCGTGACATCATGTGGTTCGACGCCTGGATCGACATCGTCAGGGTGCTGCTGGTCGGTTCTGCTGCCTACGTCACCCTGATCGCGGTGCTGCGGATATCGGGAAAACGGACGCTGGCCAAACTCAACGCGTTCGACTTGGTGGTCACCGTCGCCGTCGGCTCGACGCTGGCCACGATTCTGCTCAACACCGACGTCTCATTCGCCGAGGGGGCAACTGCGTTCGCGCTGCTGGCCACATTGCAGTTCCTGGCGGCGACCGTATCGTCGCGGCTGGGGGCCGGTCGCTCCGTGTTGACGGCGCGGCCGACACTCCTTGTGTCGCAAGGTCGTCTGCTCGATGATGCGCTGCGCCGCCAGCGGGTCAGCGCCGACGAGATCCGCCAGGCGATCCGGTCCTCGGGCCAAGGTGACGTCAGCCAGATAGCGGCGGTGGTATTGGAGACCGACGGCACCCTCAGCGTCATCGCCGGCGACAAGATCGGCGATTGGTCTGCGCTGGCGGGGGTGCCGGATATCCCCGCGCGGAGCCGATAGAGCAGGCTCCTCGCTCACCCGGGAGGCCAGCGCCGATCGAGTGCCTCCCGGACATGGTGAGCCAACTCGTCCAACCGGCGTCGTTCGGCGGGGTCGCATTCCTGCTCGGCGGTCGCCCGCTCCAGCCGGTGGAGCCGTTCGGCGATCGCCTGCCGGTGCTCGGGGAGCACCACGACCCATGCGAGTTCACGCAGCATCGACAGCAACCTCCCCAGCACCGCCGGATCACTGGCTCCGTAGAGCTGCGGCTGGCTGCAGACCATGTCGAGCAGGTCGGCCAGGTCCGGTCGCGCCAGGATCACCCGCGGTACCTCATCCGCATCCCGCAGAACCCGGCGCCCCAGGCGATATCCGGCGAGTTCGCACAAGGTCGCGCTGCACGAGTTCAGTCCGTGTACGGCGGTGGTGGGGTCGTTGATGCCGGGGCTCAGCGCACGCACCACCACATCCGTCAGCTGACGAAGCCCGTAACCGATGTCCTGGGTCGCGGTGCGCTCGTTGCCGGTGGTGAGCGCACCGGCCACCCGCTCACGCACCGACGTCAACGTTTTCTCGTCGAGCGATCCTCTCGGTACCTTCGCAGACCAGCAGAACGCCACCGGGACGCCCGCCAGAATGCCGGACCCGACCGGACTATCAACCCAGATCACCACATCGTTGTCGACCGCTGCGGTGAGCAGTGCCTGTTCGTCGACCTCGACGAGGAAGCCGGAGGAGCGCGCGGTGACCATTGACGCACCGGCGGGCGGGGCGGGCGCGCCGTCGTCGTCGGGGTGTTCGTCGAGCGGGTCGAGCAGCCGACGGGCGGTGTCCTGGATGTCGGCAGAGACGTGCTCGAGCATCGTCTCGATCCGTATCTGGCGGACCAGATGCCCGAGGAACAGCACCAGGGCCAGGACGCTGGCCATGGCCAGCAGGTAGGCCACCGTCACTGCGATCCGCGGAACGAACTCCGCCTCCCCGTCGCTGTCGTTGCGGACGGTGCGCAGAACCGTGAGGGCGTAGACGAACGTTGCCAGGAACAGCGCGAGGGTGCGTTGGACGAACCGGTCGGCCGCGAAGGTCCGCAACAACCTCGGTGTGTATTGAGAGCTGGCCAACTGCAAGGTGATCAGGGTCAACGAGAACGTCAGCGAGGTCACGGTGATCAGCGAGGTCGCGACGGCCCCGAGGACCTCCCTGGCCGCGTCGGCCCCGCCGCCGAACAGGTAGCCCGCCAGCGCCTGCGGCATGTGCTGGTCGACGGCGCCGTCGAGTTCGGGGAGGGCGATGCCCGCGAAGACAGCGGCCACCACCCCGAGAGCCGGGACCGGCCACAGCCGACTCCGCAACGCGTCGATGAATACCGTGCGGCGCTGCTTGGCGGCGTCGAGGAGCCCTGAACCGCCGCGACGGCCGTTGCTGCTGCTCATCGGCAACGACGGCGGGGATCGGTCAACACCCGAGCAGTCATGAGGGTCCTTTGCGCGCTGAGTCGGAGCAGTTTCGATTTGCCCACCCTGATCCAAGTACCCGAGACGCGCGTCGGCATACGTTTCCGTTCAGTTCATGTCGAAGATGACGCTTGCGCGGTCAATGCGTGGGAACCCTTGACGGGTGGAACTCGACATCGTGCTGGCAGCCGTCGGTCTGCTGGGGGTTGTGGTCGCGACGATGTCGGCGAAGATGCGAAGCCTGCCGATCTCGGAACCCCTCCTCGGGCTGACAGCCGGAATCGTGCTGGGGCCGCAGGTCACCGGCGTGTTTACTTTCCCCTCGCTGGCCGTTGAGCAATCGGTGCTCCACGAAGCGAGCAGGATCCTGCTGGCGATCTCGGTGATGGCGGTGGCGCTGCGCTACCCGTTCGGCGACATCCGGCGGCACGGTCGAGCGTTGCTGATCCTGTTGCTGATCGTTCTGCCGGTGATGGCGCTCGTCTCGGCAGGCCTGGGGTGGGCCATTCTCGGTATGCCGGTCGCGGCCGCCGCACTATTCGGTGCGGCGATCAGTCCCACCGACCCCGTCCTGGCATCGAGCGTGGTCACCGGGGAGGCCGCCGAGCGGGACCTGCCCGCCCGCGACCGCCAACTGCTGTCCGTCGAATCGGGTTCCAACGACGGTCTGGCACTACCCCTTGTGCTTGTCGCACTCGCGGTGGCCGGCCCACTCGGCGCGGGCGACGCGTTCGTCGAATCCGTGTGGCAGGTGGCCGGCGGGGTGGCACTCGGCGCCGGGATCGGGTGGCTGGGTGGTCGCGCACTCCGCCTGGGGGCGCGGCACGGCGCGGCCGTCGGTGCGCCGGCGTTGTTCTTCACGGTGGTGCTGGCTCTCGGCATTCTCGGTGCGGCCGGATTGCTGCGTGTCGACGGTGTTCTCGCCGTCTTCGTCGGCGGCGTTGCCTTCAACATCGTCGGCACCGGAAGTGAGCGTGCGGCGGAGGTGCCGATCGACGAGGCGATCAACCGGTTCGCCGTGCTGCCGCTGTTCGTGCTGTTCGGGGCGGCATTGCCATGGCGGCAGTGGCACGAGTTGGGTTGGCAGGTAGCGGTGTTGGTGCTCGCCGTGCTGGTACTGCGGCGGATTCCGATCGTCTTGCTCATGAAACGGCCGCTGCGCCTGCGCACTCCAGACGCGTTGTATCTGGGGTGGTTCGGGCCGGTCGGGGTGTCGGCGCTGTTCTACCTCACCCTGGAAGCGGACCGCCTCGGAGCGAACGAGACGGTGCTCGCCGCCGGCTCATTGGTGTTGGCGTGCAGCACGATCGCCTTCGGCGTCACGGGGGTCCTCGGTCGGACCCTCTACCGGCGAGTCGCCGTTCAGGCACCTGCGGACGAGCGCTGACGTACGGCCCACCACTGGGCCACCACGATCGCGCCGGCGACGGCGGCGGTGATCCCGACGGTGAGAAGGTCGGTGCGGAACTTCATCACCACGAACGGGACGAGCACCAGGAGGTCGAGCGCGATCGCCACCGCAGGCACCCAGACCTTGGCGTCTACCTGGTCTTTCAGGTGGCGGATGACTCCCCAGTGGATGGCGATGTCCATCGACAGGTACAGGATCGCCCCGAGAGAGGCGATCTGGCTCAGGTCGAACGCCGTCGCGGTCATGATGGCGAGTGCCGCCGTGATGAGCAGCGACTGCCGATTCACCGTGTCCGGCAACCCCGGTACCTGGTCCATTTCCCGAAGCATGTCGTAGAGCCGGGAGACGGCGAACAGGCTCGCCACCAAGCCGGAGAGCGTGGCCACGACGGCGATCGCGACGGTCAGCCAGACTCCCCACGGCCCGAAGAGCGGGGCGGCGGCTTCGGCGAGCGCGTAGTCGCGGGCGCGGACGATCTCGGGCACCGACAGGCTGCCGGCCACGGCCACCGCGAGCAACAGATAGATCACCGTGCACAACGCGATGGCGATCACGATGGAGCGGGCGATGTTTCGCCGGGGATCGCGGACATCGTCGCCCTGATTGGTGATCGTGGTGAACCCCTTGTAGGCGAGAATGCACAACGCGGTGCCGGCCAGCAGCCCGAACCAGCCGTGGTCGGGCGGCGTCCGCTCGTCGGCGAACAGCCGGGAGAATGCGGAGACCCCGGTGGCAGCAATCCCGGCGACGGCGAGCACGGCGATACCGACGAGCTTGACCACCGCGGTCGCGGTCGCGGACGTCTCCACCACTTTGTTGCCCACGAGATTCACCGCGGTGGCGCCTGCGATCGCCGCCACGGCCAGGACGGCGACCCACACCGTCGAGCCCTGCATACCGAACGGCTGCAGGAGATACGTACCGAACGTCCGTGCGAGCAGGCTCTCGGCGAGAACCATCGACACATACATGAACAACGAGAACGTTCCTGCGATCACGCCGGGCCCGTAGGCCGCCTTGAGCAGCATCGCGATTCCGCCGGAGGACGGATTGGTACTGGAGTACCGGATGTAGGAGTACGAGCTGAAGGCCACCACCACGGCGGCCACGAGGAAGGCCCACGGCACCCAGGAGCCTGCGAGTTCGGCCACCTGCCCGACCAGTGCGAAGATGCCCGCCCCGATCATCACACCGGTTCCCAGCGCGACCGAACCGGTCAGCGACAGCTTCTTGTCCGTGCCGCCGGTCAATTCGCCAGTCCCGCCAGCGCCTGACGGTAGGGGATGCGCTCAGCCTCGGTGAGCGGGGGAGCGAAGGCGACGACGATCCGTCCCGTCCGATGCAGTCCCCGCGGCGCCGCATGACTCTCGGCTTGCGCGGCCGTCGGGAACGATTTGACCCGCAAGGTGTCGGTGACGATCGACTGCCGGCATCGGGCGATCGGGCACTCCTGGGCGGTGTTGTCGACCGCGTTGGGTACCGCCAGGCCGGCGTCTGCCAGCGCATTGACCACGCCGCGCGCGGTCCACGATGTCGTGTGCCCATCCTGATTGGCCAGAGCGCCGGCGGTGGGGCCGGAGGGAGGGGCGACCGAGCCCGAGGACGGGTTGGAGACCTGCGTCGTGGGCGCGCAGCCGGCAGCCGTGAGCGTACCGGCGACGAGCCACACCAGCGCGGCCGACGGACGTCGCCGATGGCTCGGGACTCGGCGCCCTGCACGTGTCGCAGATCCGATGATCGGACGTTCCTCCCTCGTCGGTCCGGGTTTTATCTCTTCGGCGCGGTACCCGAGATCCCGAACGCACAAACGTCGGCAGCGGGGCAGCGGCCGAGCACTAAAGCGTGCGGCCCTGCACCATGTCATTGAGTACCTCGTCGACCCGGCCGATGCCGCCGCCGAACGGGTTGCCGCGCTTGAGGATGTGGGTTCCCCACGGCGTCACCGCGACCAACTGCGGGGAGCTGGACGTCATTTGCATCCGGCGCTCGAAGCGAACCTGGTCCAGGGGGGCGACAGCCTGGTCCGCGCCGTCCCGGTATACCCGCTGGGCGCGGTCGAAGACCGCCAGCGGCGTGAAGGTGCTCAATGCGCGTCGCCGGATCCTGTACGCCGACCTGATCATGAAGCCGGCGACGACTGCGGCCGAGACGCCGACGGCGAGAAGGATCGTGCCGAGTGTGATAGGTACCGATGAGCGGCCATCCGTCACCGAGTCGACGATCGACACCGCGCCGAATCCGCCGAACACCAGGGTGAGGACGATCAGTACATATGCGGTGATCTCCACCACGCGGTTGCCCCGGTCGATGAGCAGGACCGCGGCGCCGTGCTCGGCCACCACCAGACCACCCTGCTCGGCGATGATGACCGGTTCCAGGGGCGCGCCCATGATCAGAGTGTCGCGTGCCGACACGCTCGAAGTGTGGAAAAGACTAGATGGCCATCGCAGCGCGGACGTCGGCCTCCGACGCCGAGCCGCCCGTCCCGCTGGTGGTGACCCGCCCGGCCTCGAGGATGTAGTAGCGCTGCGAGGACTCCAGCGCGAACCCGATGTGCTGCTCGACCAGCAGCACGCCCATGTCGCCGCGGGCAGTCAGGGACGTGATGGCCTCCTCGATCTCGGCGACCACCGACGGCTGGATGCCCTCGGTCGGCTCGTCGAGGATCAGGCACTTCGGCGTCGTGATGAGCGCACGGGCGATCGCCAGTTGTTGGCGCTGACCGCCCGACAGCAGGCCGGCGCGGCGGGGCAACAGCTCCTTGAGAGCCGGGAAGAGATCGAGTTGCTCGTCGATGAGCTGCTTGCCGTTCTTGCGTCCGTCGGCGACGACCTGGAGGTTCTCGGCGGTGGTCAGCTGGCCGAACGACTGCTGACCCTGCGGCACGTAGGCCAGCCCACGGCCGACCCGGGCGCTGGGACGGAGTTTGGTGATGTCGTCCCCGTCGAACAGCACCTTGCCCGCCGTGCACTTGAGCAGGCCGACCGCGGCGCGTAGCAGCGTCGTCTTGCCCGCCCCGTTGTGACCCATCACCGCCGCGACGCCGTCGGAGGGGACCTCGAGACTGACCCCGTGGATGACCTCACTGCGGCCGTAGCCGGTGTGCACGTCGACGAGCTCGAGCATCAGGAGTTCTCCTCGATCAGTTCGGAGGGGACGTCTCCTAGAGATGAAGCGCCCGCCGCGGCGGTCCCCAGATAGACCTCCTGGACCTTGGGGTTGGCCTGGACCTCGGCGACGGATCCCTCGGCGATCACCTGCCCGCGGGCCAGCACCGTGACCGACGTCGCGAACGCCCGCATGAAGTCCATGTCGTGTTCGACGACGACGACGGTGCGTTCACCGCCGATGCGGCGCAGCAGGTTTCCCGTCTCCTCGCGCTCCTCGGCGCTCATGCCGGCGACCGGCTCGTCGAGCAGCAGCACGTCGGCGTTCTGCACCAGCAGCATGCCGATCTCCAGCCACTGCTTCTGCCCGTGGGCGAGTACCCCGGCGGGTTTCTCGGCGAGGTCGGTCAACCCGATCGTGTCGAGGGCCTCCTCGATCGCGGGAAGCACGCCGTGGCGGCGCCGCAGCAGCGTCCACGGCGACCGGCCGGCACCGGCGGCGATGTCGAGGTTCTGCAGCACGGTCAGCTGCTCGAAGACGCTCGCGGTCTGGAAGGTCCGCCCGACACCGGCGCGGGCGATCTTGTGAACCTTCTTGCCCAGCAGTTCGACTCCGGACTTGCTGATCGAACCGGTGGCCGACACCAACCCGGTGATCGCGTCGATCACCGTGGTCTTGCCCGCACCGTTGGGCCCGATGAGGAACCGCAGATCACCCTGGAACAGGGTGAGGTCGACGTCGCTGACCGCCTTGAACCCGTCGAAATCGACCGTCAGGCCCCGTACTTCGAGGTACTCGGTGCCCATGCCGACGTTGCCGCCGGCGACCGGCTCCGGCGTGATGGCCTCGGCGTGCGTCATGAAGTGGCTCCCACCTTCTCTGTGTCGGGGTCGGAGTCGGGCACCTTCACGGGTTCGCCGCCGGGTTCGCCTTTTGCCTTGCGGCGCCGTTTGAGCAGGACACCCAGGCCGGCGAAGCCGGCGGGGAAAAATCCCACGACGACGATGAACAACAGACCCTGCGCGTAGGTCCATTCCGACGGGAAGCGTTCGGAGAACAGGGTTTGCGCCCATGCCACGCCGACCGCTCCCAGCACCGGGCCCAGCAGCGTGGTGCGGCCGCCGATCGCCACGCCGATGAGAAACGCGATGGACGGCAGGATGCCGACCTGCGACGGTGCGATGAAGCCGACGATCGGAGCGAACAGCGCACCGGCGATGCTCGCGAACAGTGCGGCGACGGTGTAGGCCACCACCTTGATGTTGGCCGGGTCGTACCCGAGGAACCGCACCCGCTCCTCCCCGTCGCGCACCGCGACCAGCAACTCGCCGTACCGGCTCTGCATCAGTTGGCGCACCACGGCGACGACGATCAGCAGCACCCCGGCGGCGATGAAGTACAGCATCCGCCGGTTCGCCGGATCGTTGAGGGTGAAGCCGAAGAACGTCCGGAACCTGTTGAGCCCGTTGCTGCCGCCGAGGCTGGTCTGGCCGACCAGCAGGATCGCCAGCGCCGCGGCCAGCGCCTGCGACAGGATGGCGAAGTAGGCGCCCTTGACGCGGCGCTTGAACACGCCGAACCCCAGCGCCGCGGCGATCGCCGCGGGCACCAGCACGATGGCCAGCAAGGTGAACGCCGGCGACGCGAAAGGCGCCCAGTAGCCGGGCAGTTCACGTACCCCTGCGATCTGCATGAAGTCCGGAACCTCGTTGCCGAAGACCTGCGCGTCGGCGATCTTGAGGTGCATCCCCATCATGTAGCCGCCGAGGCCGAAGAAGACGCCCTGGCCGAGGACCAGCATGCCGCCGCGGCCCCACGCCAGGCCGATTCCGACCGCGACGATCGCGAAGCACAGGAACTTGCCGAGCAGGCTGAGCCGGAAGTCGGAGAACACCACCGGCGCCACACCGAAGAGCACCACCGCGGCGAGACCGAACCCGGCCCAGGTCTGCCAGCGTCCGAGGGCGGTCCTCATACGAGACTCCTTGTCCTGACCGTGAAGAGACCCTGCGGGCGCGCCTGCAGAAAGATCACGATGATCACGAAGACGATCACCTTGGCCAGCGACGCCGTCGTGTTGAATTCGATGAACGAGTTCAGGAAGCCCAGGGTGAACGCCGCGATCACGGTGCCCTTGATCTGACCGAGACCGCCGACGACGACGACCAGGAATGCGTCGATCAAATAGCTCTGTCCGATCGTCGGACTGGTCGAACCGATCAGTGTCAGCGCGACACCCGCCACCGCGGCCAGACCGGATCCGATGAAGAACGTCGTGATGTCGGTCTTGCGCGACGAGATCCCGCTGGTCTCAGCGAGATCGCGGTTCTGCACGACGGCCCTGATGCGCCGCCCCATTGGGCTGACCTTGAGCACGGCGGCGAGCACCGCCACGCAGACCACGGCGAGCACCAGGATGAAGATCCTGGTCTTGGGCACCACCGCACCGAGGATCTCCACCCCGCCGGACAGCCACGGCGGCGCCACCACGTTGACCGCGGGCGCACCGAAGATGTCCCGCGCCACCTGCTGCAGGATCAACCCGACGCCGAACGTGACCAGCAGCGTGTCCAGCGGCCGGGCGTACATCCGCTGGATCAGCGTCACCTCCAGAAGTGCGCCCATCGCCCCGCCGATGAAGAACCCGACGACCAGCGAGATGAGCAGCGAGACACCGGCACTCGACACGATCTGCTGCACCACGTAGGCGGTGTAGCAGCCGGCCATGATGAACTCTCCGTGCGCCATGTTGATGACGCCCATCTGACCGAATGTCAGCGACAACCCCAGTGCGGCGAGCAACAGGATCGAGCCGAGGCTCAATCCTGTTGCCAGCTGCCCGATCAGGACATCCATATCAGCCGGAGAGGCCGGCGGCCCACGGGTAGGACTTCAGGAACGGGTCCGGCTCGATGGGGCCGGGGGACTCCCAGATCGTGTAGATCAGGCCGTCGGGGCGGATCTCGCCGATGCGGGCGGTCTTGGTGATGTGGTTGTTCTCGCCGTCGATCGTGACCAAACCCTCCGGGGCGTCGAACGTAACCCCGCCTGCGTTGTCCTGGATCGCCTTGACGTCGAAGGACTCTGCCTTCTCGACGGTGTTCTTCCACAGGTAGACCGACACGTAGGCCGCTTCCATCGGATCCGACGTCGGCTTGTCGGCGCCGAACTTGGCCTTGTAGGCCGCGACGAACTCGTTGTTCACCGGAGTGTCGATTGTCTGGAAGTAGTCCCACGCCGTCAGCTGTCCGTCGATGTTCTGCACACCGATGCCGCCGACCTCTTCTTCGGCGATCGAGACCGACACCACCGGCATCTCCTGCGGGGTCAGGCCGACGTTCTTGTACTCCCGGAAGAACGCCACGTTGGAGTCACCGTTGAGGGTGTTGAACACCGCGTCGGCATCGGCGCTGCGCACCTTGTTGACGATCGTGGAGAAATCGGTCGAGCCCAGGGGGGTGTAGTCCTCGCCCTTGATCTCCATCCCGTTGGCTTCCGCGTACGCCTTGATGATGCGGTTGGCGGTCTGTGGGAAGACATAGTCGCTACCCACCAGGTACAACGACTGGACGCCCTGCTCCTTGAGGTAGTCCAGCGCGGGCACGATCTGCTGGTTGGTGGTCGCGCCGGTGTAGAAGATGTTGGGGGAGGCCTCCAGCCCCTCGTACTGCACCGGGTAGTACAGCAGTGAGTTGGCGCTCTCGAACACCGGCAGCATGGCCTTGCGGCTCGAGGACGTCCAGCCGCCGAAGACCGCGGCGACGCAGTCGCTGCTGATCAGCTTTTCGGCCTTCTCGGCGAACACCGTGGGCTCCGAGGCGCCGTCTTCGCCGACGAGCTGGATCTGCTTGCCCATGACCCCACCGGCGCCGTTGATCTCCTCGACGGCGAGATCGATGGCGTTGCGGACGGTCACCTCCGAGATGGCCATGGTGCCCGACAGCGAGTTCAGCGCGCCCACCTTGATGGTCGGCCCGGAGGTGTCGACGCACGAGGTGGCATTTGCTGAATCCGTCTCACTCGCCTTGCTGCCACATCCCGCCAGCAGGAGGCTCGTTACCGCGACAACGCTTCCTGCGGCGAGCGCCGATCGTCTGAGGGCAGTGTGACGGGGTTGTTCCATGAACGGCCTTTCTGGGTGTCAACAGCGCTCATTCCCTGATGAGGCGTTGAGTCGGAGTAACTTCAGAACGCATCGAAGTACCGAAGTGACGACACCGCTCGGGTGTCGAATCGGGACGTTAGAGCGCCTGTGTTTCTTCCAAATGTCTGTGTGTGACGAACAAATTAACGTGTTGACCATTGCGTCCGTGGTTTGCCGTTGACCTGCGTGCCGGGCGGGGTGACAAGGTGAGCCTGTCCCATCGGTAACGATCCGGTAGCGTCCGGCGATGTGACGGACATGCGAACAGCTACAGCCAAAGTAGGGGCGGCAGTCGGAGCGTCACTGTTGATGGCGGCCGCGTCTGTTGTCGTCGGGCAGGGAACGGCGAGTGCCCAACCGGAGGGTCAGCAGGTGCGGTACACGCTCACGTCGGCAGGCGCCTACGAGTTCGACCTCTTCTACCTGACGAGTCAGCCTCCGAGCATGGAGGCCTTCAACGCCGACGCCTACACGTTCGCGAAGCGGGAGAAGGTGAACCTGGCGCCCGGTGTGCCGTGGGTGTTCGAGACCACGATGGCCGATCCGCAGTGGGCGATCCTGACCGTGAGCAGCACCACGCGCGGCGGGCAGGCGGCGCCGAACGCTCATTGTGACATCGCCGTCGACGGTCAGGTCGTCGTGCAGCACGACGATCCGTACAACGTCCGGTGCCAGCTCGGACAGTGGTGAGCTGATCCGCTAACGGCGTGCCAGGCCCATCAGCGCCTGCGGTAGCGGGCCCTGGTGGAGGACACCCAGGCGCTGCGTGGCGCGGGTGAGCGCGACGTAGAGTTCGGCAGCGCCCCGGGGGCCGTCGGCGAGTATCCGTTCCGGCTCCACGACCAGGACGGCGTCGTATTCCAGCCCCTTGGTCTGCGACGGCGTCACCGTGCCCGGCACATCCGGGGGCCCGATCACGACGCTGGTGCCTTCCCGTGCGGCTTCCTCGCGTACGAATTCCTCGATGGCAGAGTGCAGTTCGTCCGGCTTGAGTTGCCGCGACCACGGCTGGACACCGCACGCCCGGACCGACTCCGGCGGCTGGACGCCGGGCGCGAAGTCGGCGAGCAGTGCGGCGGCGACGGTCATGATCTCCGCCGGGGTGCGGTAGTTCATCGACAGTGACCGGTAGACCCAGCGGCCGGGAACGTAGGGCGCCAGCATCGCGTCCCAGGATGTGGCGCCGGCAAGCGATCGCCGTTGTGCGAGATCGCCCACCACCGTGATCGATCGGCTCGGGCAGCGGCGCATCAGCACCCGCCAGTCCATTTCCGACAGCTCCTGGGCCTCGTCGACCACGATGTGCCGGTAGGTCCAGTCCCGGTCGGCGGCGGCGCGTTCGGCGAGTTCGCGGTGGTCGCGCTCGACATAGCGGTCGGCGAGGTCGCCGGCCTCGAGCACGTCGGCGGCCATCAGGTGGTCCTCGTCGTCCATCAGGTCCTCGCGGGCGACCATCATCTCCAGCACGCCTGCCGCGTACTCGGTCTCCGCCCGGCGCTCCCGCTCAGCCGTCTGGTCGGCGGCCTTGTCGCGGCCCAGCAGGTCGATCAGTTCGTCGAGCAGCGGCACGTCCGACACCGTCCACGCCTCGCCATCGGTGCGAAACAGAGCCGGGTCGGCGCCCGCGGCCCGCAGCCGCTCGGGCGACGTATACAGCTCTGCCAGAAGCGTTTCCGGTGTCAGGATCGGCCAGAGTTCGTCCAGTGCCGCCGCGAAACCCGCGTGGTCGCCGAGCTCGTCGACCAACTCGGCCCGCAGATGCTCCCAGGCGGCCCGGTCGTCCCGGGTCAACCAGCCCTTGCCGATCTTGGGGATCGCCCGTTCGGTCAGAACCCACGTGAGGATGTCGGTGAACACCGCGCGGGCGTCGTTGTGCGGCAACTTGCTCGCGCGAGCCTCCTGGATGGCCCACTCGGCGGTCTCGGCGTCGATGCGCACCGAGGCGTCCGCCAGCTCGATCGGCAGGGGATGCTCGGGGACACGCTGGCGGTCGGCGATGGCCGCCCTGAGCACATCGAGGATCGTCAGCGATCCCTTGAGCCGCGCGGTCTCCGGGTCGTCCTCGGCAGTGACATCCAGACCGGGCAGCAGGTCGCCGGTGGTCATGAACACCACGTTGGATTCACCCAACGACGGCAGAACGCGACCGACGTGGTTCAGGAAGGCCGGGTTGGGCCCGACCACCAGCACGCCGTGGTGTTCGATCCGCTTGCGCTGGGTGTAGAGCAGGTAGGCGACGCGGTGCAGCGCCACGACCGTCTTACCGGTGCCGGGGCCGCCCTCGATCACCAACACGCCCTGGTGGCCGAGGCGGATGATCTCGTCCTGTTCGGCCTGGATCGTGGCCACGATGTCGCGCATGCCGTCACCGCGGGGGGCGTTGACGGCCGCGAGCAGGGCTGCGTCGCCTCGCCCGCCGCGCTCCCCGGCACCGGGGCGCCCGAGAACCTCGTCGGTGAAATCGAGGATGCGACGTCCCCGGGTGTGGAACTGGCGCCTCAGGTGCATGTTCTCCGGGGATGCGCCGGTCGCGACGTAGAAGGCGCGGGCCGCCGGCGCCCGCCAATCGAGCAGCACGGGTTCGTAGTCGTTGTCGTGGTCGAGCAGGCCGATCCGTCCGATGTACAGACGTTCGCCGGTGACGCTGTCCAACCGCCCGAAGCACAGGCCGCTGTCCGCCACGTCCAGCCGGGTCATCTGATGGGCCAGGGCGCGCACCTCGGCGTCGCGTTCCACCAGCGTGCCACCGGTGCCCCGCATCGCAGCGCGATATCTGTCCTTCACGCGCGCGCGTTCGGCGTCGAGTCGTGCGTACAGCCCGGCCACGTACCGTCGTTCGGCCTCGAGTTCGTCACCGTAGTTCGAAGAATCACCGTAGTTCGAAGGATCACCGTAGTTCGGTGTGCCTCGATGTTTCTGAGTCGACATGTGCCCCTTAGGTTTTGCGTGCGGTCAGCGATTGTGCGGCATGACCCGGGTCTTGCCGCAAGCCCCCTGGTCCGCTATACGGTGGAAGGGGAAGGGGCAAGCGCTTCTTCCTTGCTCGGCCCATTGTCCTCCTTGACACCGCATCGAACGTATGTGGCGCTCCTAGTGTTCTAGTGGGTGCCTTTTCGCTGTTCAGCGGTTCTTTTGGTTGAGACTCAAGCGTTCTCGGCGTGTTATTGCGCAGATGAGTTCAGCGGTTCTTTTGGTTGAGACTCAAGCGTTCTCGGCGTGTTATTGCGCAGATGAG
>NZ_JACKSH010000161.1 GCF_025821625.1 Mycolicibacterium pyrenivorans | reverse complement strand
AAAATTGACCCTCAGCAAGTCAATGTTCTCAACTAGGACAGGCACTTCCGTGCATTAAAGGCCCGCGTCACCACCCAATTCATGAAACGTCGAGGCTAGCGCAATCGGAACACCCTGCAAATGCATGAGTGTCGCGCAAGTATGCCGGGCACCGTGCAGACGAATCTGCGGGACATCGAGGTCGCGGATCGCGGCCTGCCACAGAGTGCTCATCGTCGACGGGTGATACGGCTCGCCCGCCTCGTTGCAGACGACGAATCCCAGGTCTGAGTACGCCTCGCCCAGCGCAAGTTTCTCGGCGGCATGCCCGATTCCTTGCCGCAGCAAGTTCGGCCAGCAGCGCGTCCGGAATCGGCAGTACCCGGCCGGCGTTGCCGGTCTTGGGCTCGTCCTGATCCAACGCGCGGCCGCCGACATCGACTCGGGTGGCGCAGATGCGCATCGTTTTGCGCTGGAAGTCAATGTCGGCCCAACGCTGCCCGGCGATCTCGCCACGCCGTAAGCCCGCAAGGGCGAGATGCCACGCGTGACGGTTGCGGTCATTCGCGATGCCGCGCAGCACAATCTGCACTTGCTCGGGCGTGAACGTCTGAAGCTTCTTGGCCTTGCCCGGGATTCGATCAACGAGCGTGGCGACGTTTCTGGTCAGTCGTCCTTCAGCGACAAGTTGGCCCAAGACTTGAGACAGCGCGCCGAGCATGTAGTTGCAGGATCGGGCACTCCAGGCCTTCCGCGGTCGGCCGCCTGGTCGAGCAAGCGTCCCGTCACGTAGCCGGGTGATCAGCTCATCGATATGGCGACGGGTCAGATCCTGCGCCGCGAGCTCGCCTAGTTCACTGCGGACCGGCTGCAGGACGTACTCGTAGCCCGCGGCTGTAGTTGGTCGGATCTTATGCCGAGACCGCAACCAGTCGGCGCAGGCGTCTTCGATCGTGAGCGTAGACGGCTGCACGTACGTGCCAGCTGTGACCTGCCCCTGAATCTCGGCAAGCGCCGTACGCGCTTCCTTCTCCGTGCGGTATCGGCGGCGCAGCTGCTTTCGCTTACCATCGACCACTCCGGTGTCGACGGTGAGCTGATAGCGCACAACAGGCTTGCTGCCGGCGCGACTTGCTAACTCAACGCGTCGGATCTGAGGCGGAAGCTGTCTACGCTCGGCCATATCGCTCGCGCATCACGACGCTGCTTCGGTGTGAGCTGCGATGAAACGGTGAATCTCCACTGAGGTGACGCGCCGGGAGGACCCGATCTGGACCCAGGCGAGTTTGCCCGCATCAAAGAGCCGGTAGATCGAGGAGCGCGAGATACGAAGAGCTGCAGCGGCTTCTGACACAGTGAGCAACAAACTGCCGTTAATAGGTCTCCCGGTGAATGCGTTATAGTCACTTGCACCTGGGGAGTGGTGATGGGTCATAAGATCCCCTCGTGTTGGGTGGTATCCCACCACTGTATTTCGCCCCAGTGACTACCGTGTGCACAATCTTCGTCGCGGCGTTCTCAGTAACGCTTGCCGTTAATAACGCACAGCGTTATCATTGAGCAGTGATCCGCTCGTTCCGGGATAAGGACACCGAGGCGACCTGGCAGCGCCGCTACGTCAAGAAGCTCAGCCCGGAACTCAGCAAACTCACGTACAACAAGCTCGTCCTCATCAATGCGGCCGAGAACATCAACGACCTCAGGGTGCCGCCGGGCAACCGCCTGGAGAAACTAGTCGGCGAACGGGCCGGCCAGTACAGCATCCGCGTCAACAATCAGTGGCGAATCTGCTTCACCTGGAGTGCCAGCGGGGCCGCCAACGTCGAACTCGTCGACTACCACTGAAGGGAGACACCAATGGCCGACTTCGCACCCACCCACCCCGGCGAGATCCTCATGACCGAGTTCCTCGAGCCGATGGGCATTACGCAGTACCGAATCGCGAAGGCGATCGACGTGTCCGCGCGACGCATCAACGAAATCGTCCACGGGAAGCGGAGCATCACGGCTGACACCGCGCTCCGACTGTCGCGCGCCCTGGGTCTCAGTGACATGTTTTTCATCAACATGCAGGCGCACTACGACGCCGAGATCGCGCGCGAGCACCTGGCGACCGCGCTGGCGACTATCGAGCGGATCGCTTAGGCAGGAACCAGGCGCACCCGCCGAGATCCCCGCCCTGCGCGCCTCGCGATCGGAATGAGCACGCCGTGCCCGCGGATAATGGCAACGAAAGTCTTTGGCGACGACGGGCTCGTCGCGCACGTTGGTTTCCACGGGTCGAAGGGATCATCCTTGGCTTCGCATGATCGCCGAAGCGGACCGTCCTGGGAGGCGTCGCTGGTTGCTGGAAGGTGTCCGCAGTCGGACGGTCAGACTGCGGGCTCCGGGCTGTGAAAATGGGGCTGCGCAGATTTAATGTCCCATGCGTGGTTGAGAACTTGTTCCATTCTGGACTCCGACAAGTCGAAATGGCCCGTGGCTGTCGAGCATGTCGATCGCGGAGTCCGCGATCTTGGTCGAAATGGATCTGAGTGTGGCGATGGTGCTGCGCGCGGCGAACTCGCAGACCAAGTCCAACGCGTGGCGTCGTGCGGTGTAGATCGCCTCTGGATCGTCTTTCAAATCGATCTGAAGCGCGGACAACAGCTGCCGAGGACCGATCGGGTCAAACTTCTTCTGCGCATGTGTGAATTCACCTAGAGCATCATTGAGGACTTTGAGTCGCTTCCATCCGGCTGCCTCGAGCCAGCGACTGGGTAGGGTGGGCCTGCCCTCCATGCGCTCAGCTTTCCGTGGGTTCTTCTGCGTCACAGCGATTCTCGCTGATTGCTCAAGGGTGCAGCGAAGGGCAGCCATCGCGCGATCGTCGTCTTCCAGCCATAGCCAATAGGCTGACCGCAGGCTTGACGAGATGAGTTTGAGTGCAGCGGATGTCGTCCCGTCGCACCACAAGCTGGTGAGAGCGGCCAGTTCTGAGACGAGAATGTAGTAGGACCCGCGCCCTGCCACGGTGCGGGCGTCGAATGAATCCCCGAACTTCTTGGCTTCCGATTGCAAGCCGCGGTGGGCGAATTGCGCCGCGCTGAATCGGTGAGCGTCAAAGATCAGGGTGGCGAGCTCGTCATCTCGGTATAGGCGCCCGGCGGGCCGGAAGCCGTCTCTCATGCTGACGTAGGTCCAGCGACGCTTGTCAAGGTAGGCGATATGTTGCGGCTTGAGCCCCTCAATGGGTGTCAGGGGCATGAGAGCAACCAGGCTGGGTGTAACTGGTTCGCTTGGGCGGGGTTGAAAGGAAGCTCCGGGCGCCGATCCGGGCGGAGCGCTCCAGAATTCGCGGGCCTCTGAGTCTGGATCGCGTTCTGAGAACCGATGCGGCCATAGCCAGTACTCGGCCAGCTTTGTGGCGCGGCGTTGATCGCCGTGCTGGGCAATGGCAGCAGCGGTGAACATGCCGATCTGGACCAGGCTCAGGCTGATGGCGTCCGACACCGCGCCAATCGGCACGAACCAGGCTTCCGGTAGTTGCCGGGGGTCGAGGAGATCTCTGGACTCCCAGGTTGTCACGTCTTCGCACTCGCGCGCGTGCATGATCTCGGATAGCACTGCATATACCAAGGATGGGCACACTTCGGCGCCATCGGAGAGGTGCATGTGTCGATGATCCGGCTCGGGTTCCTCTGCGACGGACAATTCATCGCGTTGCGCTACCGGTTCGGGATCGCTCGGAGCAGGGAGTCGCGTGATGGAGTCCGGTGTCCACGAAAGGAACTCCGTCCAGGCGCGTGCGACAAAATCGGTGAGCGATTCGCTGGAATCTCGGTTCAATCCTCCAACCTCTGCCAGCGCGAGCGTCCACCGTTCGAGTTGTTGGCGAGCGATGGCCGCCGCTCCCACTGTCTGGCCGGCGAGTAACAAGCGGGTCGCTGCGACGGCGCTGTCTACACCCCACGCCAGATCCCGCACCCAGGTGCCGGTGCGGGCGATCGGGACTCGGACCAGCGGGATTCCCAGCGATTCATGTGCGGCGTCGAGCAGACCGATTGGGCCTAACGACTCGATAGCGCCCACGCGATACCCCGTGGGAAGTTGCATCAGGTTGGTCATTCGCGCGTTGTGGCGCGCGACGAGAGCCTCTCCGACATGTGTAGGACCACGCCCTGCCAGTCGTTCGTAGTCGGCGACGGTGATCCCGACCCGGCGCCCGCGCGCATCTGCGCGTTCGGCGCGTCGCGGCCTGTTCTTGGCCTTTGCCACAACCTATCCTTCCCGACGCGTCGCCTGTGCAGCGATACTTCGAGAGCACGAGGGCCGACGAGCGGCCACGTTAGCGAAAAAGCTGTGGGAGTCGTAGCGATTTTGCGCACGCTGGCCGTAACTTCAGCGCAATAACACTCGGGTCCGGCTCGATTGCGTCGGGATCGAGGGTTGAGGAGCAGGGTCGTCCCGGGCGGGATCACCGATGATGTGATCACCGTGCTTGTCCTGCGACAAGCCGGCGTTCGAGGATGCTCGCCCCTGACCCGTCGAGCCTCAGCGAGGGTGGGGATCCGCAGCGGTATCTCCGGCAGTTAATGACCTGGCAGCCCACGGGTGCTATGCCGCCGCGCAACTATTCGACCCACCGACGGCTGCTGGGATCTCGCATCGCTGCGTGCCTGAATTGAGAACGTTGAGGCAAGCGGTTCCGCGCTGACAACCTCTAATCATCAAACCCTGCAAACCTTCACAGCCATACGTTCCAAGCCAACCCCTACAACATTCCCCACATGTATCACCCCATATCATTCAAACACCCTCTGCTTCAACAAATCTCATCGTGTTCCTTCCATCCCAACCATCTGAGTTCCTGCATGGCACATTTGCACAAAAGTGCGAGAATGGTTGTGGCACAGCAAGTGCGCGGATATCCGGCTATGAAGTGAGTGGTCCGGTGTTGACAATCTCGAAGTTGAAGCGGTGGTCGATCAACTACTACATCGACACCGCTACTACCGCTGAGCGCGCGAGTGCGGATCTTCAGCGCGCCAACGGGGGTCTGGGGGAGTACTACTCCGAACACGAGACCCGGACCCCGGTCTGGCTGTTGGCCGGGGATGCCCGGCGGGCGGCGACGCTGACGGGGCTTTCCGACGCCCAGCGCGCCGGGGGTGAAGCTGATGCGGTGGTGGTGGCGCGCTGGCTTGATGACGGCGTGGGTCCGAATGGTGCGCGGGGGCGCGCATGGGGTGCGCGCGGGGTGCACGGTTTCGATTTGACGTTCTGCGCGCCGAAGAGTGTGTCGCTGATTCGGGCGCTGCGCGCCGATGATGTAGTGCAGAAGGCGACCGCCGATGCGCACACCGCCGCGCTGTCCGAATCTATGGAGTACCTGGCCGCACATGTCGGCTATACCCGGGTGCACAACCCGGTGACGGGCGAGAAGGACCTGATGCGGCTGCCGGGGTTGGTGGCGATCGCCTATCAACACGAAACATCGCGGTGCGGGGATCCGCACCTGCATGCCCATGTGATCGTGCCGAACCGGCAAGCCCGCGCCGATGGGGTGCTGGTGTCGATCGATGGGACGTCGCTGTATCACGAGGCCCGCGCCGCAGGGGTGCTGTATCAGGCCACGCTGCGGCGGGAGCTGCACCGATCGTTGGGGATCGAGTGGGCGCCGGTGGATCCCGGCACCGGGATGGCCGAGGTCGCCGGGGTCGATCGCGACAGCATCACCGCCTGGTCGAGGCGGTCGTCGCAGTTGCGGGAGTGGGCGGCGCACAACCTTGTATCCGTGGATGGGCCGCTGACGGCGGCGCAGCTAGCGGTCGCGCAGAAGGCCACCCGCCCGGCCAAGCCCGAAGAACTCGCCTGGACCACGCTGCAGCAGCAGTGGCAGCAGGATGCGCGCGGTCTGGGGTTGGGCCGCGCAGGCTTCGAGCAGGCCCGCGCAGCGCGGCGCGCGGCCGCGCGCACCCCATTCGACCGTGCGCGCCTGGCCGCGGCGGCCGAGAAAATCGACAAGGCCGCGTTCACCCGCGCCGACCTGATCGAGATCGTCGGCGCACAACTGCCGATCGACACCGAACAGCCTCCGCGCGCGGTGGTCGAAGCCGCGGTCGACGACCTCGGGATGCGGTTGACCGCACCGCGCGCCGCGCATCAACGCGAGGGCCATGAGCGGTTCACCCTAGACCGCATCCTGGCCGAAGAGATGGCCGTCCTGGATCTGGTCGATGCCCGCGACGACCGCACGATGCTCTGGGTCAAAGACGCCGACACCGCCGGGCTGTCCCCAGACCAGAAGACCGCGGTCGAGAACATCGGACGCTCGCCCTGGCTGATACAACCGCTGTCGGCACCAGCTGGGGCGGGCAAGACCACCTCGCTGCGCGCCCTGCGCGCTGCGGTCGGCAACGGCACCTACGGCCGCGTGCTGCTGCTCGCGCCGACTGGCAAGGCCGTTGACGTCGCGATGCGCGAAGGCGCCGGCGACGAAGGCTACACCGTTGCGAAAGCGCTGCAGTCGCTGCAGGACAACACCCTTCAGTTGAATCGCCAGACACTGGTCGTGGTCGATGAGGCCGCTATGGTCGGCACCGACGACCTCCGCCAACTCCTGACCGCCACCACCGAGGCGGGCGCCAAGACGGTGCTGGTCGGCGATGCCCACCAGCTCGCCCCGGTGAAGGCCCGCGGCGGCATGATCGCCCAACTCTGTGCTGATCTGCCCTGGACCCAACACCTCTCCGAAGTCTGGCGCATGAAAGACCCCGCCGAACGTGCTGCGTCGCTGGCACTGCGCGACGGCGAACCAGCAGCGATCCACCGCGCGGTCGACTGGTATCGCACCCACGACCGGCTGCACTGCGGGGACGCGATCACCATGGCCGCCAACGCCCTCGACGCCTACACCGCCGACCGGGCAGCGGGTCGCGATGCGCTGCTGGTCTGCGACACCACCGAAATGGCCAACGCCCTCAACCAACGCCTCCAACACCAACACGTTGACCGCGAGGGACCCACCGTGACCGGAGCGGGTGGGCAGCGCATCGGGGCGGGGGATCTGATCATCAGCCGCCGCAACGATCCCACCATCGGCTTCCACGAGTCCACCCCCAATGCCGAGGTGCTGCCGTCGGTGCGCAACGGGAACCGCTGGCGGGTCGCCGCGATCGACGCCGACACGAATCGCGTGGCCGCCGAACGCCTCGACGACGGCGCCCGCGTCGTCTTCCACAGTGATTACCTGCGCGAGCACGTCGGCCTCGGGTACGCGGTCACCGTGCACTCCGCCCAGGGCGTCACCGCCGACACCAGCAACGCCGTCCTCGGCGAAAACACCAGCCGCGCACTTTTCTACGTCGCGATGACCCGCGGCCGCCACACCAACACCGCCAACTCTACCAACGCAGCACGGGCGACCACGAATACGGCCACCAAGAACCCGATGGCACCCACATCACACACCGTGGTGATGGCAGTGAAGCCGCCGCCCTTGTCCGCGGCATCCTTGCGAACGACGACCAACCAGCCATCACCGCACACGATTACGCCGCGCGCACTCGACGCGCAATGCTGCCCGAACGCGTGCGCTCACTCCTCGACCGACGTGCGGCCGCTGTCCACAGCCGAAACCTCGACTACCAAACCTGGCAGGCCGAAAGACAAGAATTCGACCGCAGCATGGACCAAGCCCGAGAGCAGCACATCATCAGAAATTTGGACCGCAGTTCAGATCGTGGAATCGAACCCTGACCGGAGACGTGAAACGGAACCAACGGCTCGCCAAGTCAAACCCCCTGCATCAAGCCAGCGTGAGAACTCTTCTTCACTGAGATCGAGGAGCTGAAGTTGGAGGGTGCAGATCGCGGCGACCTGGTTTCTGTTGTGCAAGGTCTTTCGCGACATGTTCTCCTGGCCGCAGGACAGCACGTTGCAGTTGGCGATCGTGCTTCATGAGGCACACCGCGTCGCCAAGGATGTCACCCTGCCCAAGCCGATGAAGGGAGGACGCAAGTACGGCGTTGTTGTCGGTCGGCAGCCAAGGTTACCTATCGGATGCGCCAAGCCCAACCTGGAAGCGATTCCAGTATTTCGCGACGTCGATCCGTCATTCTATCGACCTTGCGCCGCTGCACCATCTCCCACGTATGGATGTTCACACCCTTCTCAATCCATCCCGCGGGCGGCAGAGAATGACCCTCGCGCTCGGCAAACGACCGGAGCGCGTCATAACCGCGCCCCCAATCATCTCCACGAGGACCCCAGGTCCACCCCGGCACTGCTTCCAGCTTCGCACGGCGTTCTGCGGTCAAGCGCTCCCTGTCGAGTCTCTGAGCAGCCACCCAAGACCCCAGGTCCACGCCGCCTCACGGTGGCGGCGTTGGACGCGGGCGTAGCCCTCCCGCTCAGCGAAAGCCTGCAGTAACTCGAAGTTCTTATCCCACGATTCGTCGCGATCGTGGGCCCAGATCCACCCAGGGAGTGATTCAAGCTGAGCGCGCCGTTCGGCAGCCATGCTTTGACGTTTCTTGCGCTGCCCGGCAACCCAATGGCCCAGAGCGAAACCATCCTCTTCATGATTGAACCGGACTCGCGCGTGGCCCTCCCTTTCGACGAACTTGTGCAGCAGCTTGAGTCTCTGATTCCACAACTGCGCCCGCGACGAATCCCAGGTCCACCCCGGCACCGCTTCCACCTGCCGGCGGCGTTCAGGTGACAACTCTTCTTTCAAAGTGCGTTGCGCCTTAGCCCATTGGCCGAGTGCGACCCCCTGCACGAACTGCCCATAGCGGACGCGGGCATGACCCTCTCGCTCAGCGAAATCTCGCAGTAGGGCTAGATTTCGATCCCACGCGTCGGATTTGACCCGCCACAACCAGCCCGGCAGCGCTTCAAGCTGAGCTCGACGGTGAGAGGAAAGAGACTCTCTGTTCGCTCGCTGTTCACCCACCCACGAATACAGGTTGATGCCGTCCTCTACGCACCCGTTCGGTATTCGGATGTCGCCTGTTCTGTCCACGTACTTCTTCAGTGCCGTATAGCACTGCGCCCACCTATCACCTCGGTGATCCCAACTCCAACCGGGTACCGACTCCAATCGAGCGATGCGCTCTCGAGCAAGCTTGTCCCGGCGGTCTCGTTGAGTACTCACCCACTCTCCCAGTGGGACATTGTCTTCGACGTGATCGCTGCGTACGCGCGCGTGACCCTCACGAGTAACGAAACGTCCCAGAGCGGCAATACTGTCGGACCACAACTGCTCGCGGAGGTCCCAGGCCCAACCGGGCAAACCTTCCAGTCGCTCCCGCCGCGCCTCAGCCAGTACAGCCTTCTTGTAACGCTGAACATTGGCCCATGAGCCCAAGTTGTACTTCCCGACCGAATGATTCACCGGCACCCGCGCATGCCCATTCGCCGCGACGTACTGCTCCAGCATCCCGAACCAAAATTCCCAACTCGCCGTGGTGTTTTCGACGAGGCAAACATCGAATGCATCGGCGAAGTCAGTATCGACTGTGGCAGGTAGATCGAAACGAATCTTGGCAGGAATCCGCGCTTTCCCCCTGCCGCGCCCCAACTGCCGACGCAGCTCGTCGAGCTGTTCCCCGAGTTCTTCGTCGTGGGACCGCAGCGCCTTGATGACATCCCACACCGGTTTGAAAACCGAATCGTCCAAAGCGATTTCAGGATCCTCGTCGACATCGATGAACACAGGGATCACGATGGTTCCGACGATCTTGTCGTTGGATCTGCGGATGGCGCGCCCGACGGCCTGGACGATGTCGACCTCTGAGCGGCGGGGGTCGATGAACGCCACCCCATCCAACGTCGGCACATCAACCCCTTCAGCCAGGCAGCGGGCGTTCGCGAGCACCCCTCGTTCGCCGTCGTCGAGGACCGCCAGGTGCCGCAGACGAATCTCGCGGTCGCCTGCCGACATCTGCCCTGACGCGTAGTCAGACCACAGCGTGCCTCGGGGCCGCTGCCGCGGCGGCATCCAGGCGATGACCTCCGGCATCGACCGGGCGAACTCACTGGCGCGTTTGACCCGCGAGTGGAAGGTGATGGTGCGGCGTAAGTCGTACTTCTTCATGGCCTTGGCGAGACCGATCTGACCAGCCAACGTCCGGGCGTCGGTCTTCTTGACGCTGCCGTCGAGGATGACGAGCTCGCCACGTTCAGCCCAGTCCCGGTAGGTGGCGTCGTCGACACCAACGACGGCCACTTGATAGTCCGTGAGCAGGTCCCGTTCGATCGCCTCGTCGAACGGCAGCCGGTGGAACACCGTGCCGAACTTCGCTTCGTCGTCCATCGACGCGACCTCGTAGTCGGCGTCCTTCGCCTCTCGAACGATGCGTCCGGTGAAGTAACGCGGAGTCGCCGTCATGAACAGCCGCCGCGAGGCTTTGATCTTGGCCGGGTTGAGAATTGTTGCGAAGTCCGACGTGGTGGGGCCGGCGCAGCGGTGTGCCTCGTCAGCGACAACCAAGTCGAACCCCGGGACACGCCCAAGCTCGTGGGCTTTCGCGATCTGCGGCGAGGACTGGTAGGTGGCGAACACCACCCGCGGCCCCGACCGGCGCCGCAAGAACCGCGCGATCTCCTCGGGGCTGGTCGTCGCGGGTAGGCCGAGGTCGCTCGCGTGGGAGACCGCTGCATCATCGTCGAGGACCGTGTCATCGGAGCACACCGCCCGGAACTCGAAGTCGTGGGTCTTGTTGGTGGTCCACTCCCGCAGCGTCTGCTTGAGCAGCGACAGTGACGGCACAAGCACCAGCGTTCTGTCCGCGGCCAGCTTTTCCTTGATGAATAAGGCGGCGAGGGTCTTGCCGGTGCCGCAGGCCATGATCAGCTGGCCCCGTCTAACGCGCGCTGAAAACCTTTCGCGACGGCGTTGATCGCCTCTCGCTGGTGCGGGCGGGGCTTCTTCGGCTTGAGGGGCTTCGCCGGTCTCAGCGCCTCTAGGGACGGTGGCCAGTCCACCTCAGCACGCTCTAGTGCGGCGAGGTTCACGAAGCTGGCGGTCCCCTGGCTCTGGATCGTGCGTTCGGCGATCTTGTCGATCAGATTCGTCGTCGCGATCAACAACCTGTAGGCGAATATCGGGCGCCCGGCCTCGGCGAGGAACCGGTTCACGTCTTTCTTCGTGACGCGATACGACGGGCCGTATGCCTTGGCCTGGATCGCCCACAATTGACCGTCGACATCTTCGGCAACGAGGTCGATCCCGGCGTCGATGCCCCAGCGGCCCGGCCACTCATCCCACAGCCACACCCGGCGAAGCTGAGCCGAGTAGACCGGATCGCTGGTCAGGTACCACTGGCAGATCCGTTCGAACTGCCTGCCCTTGCGGGTCGTGCTGGTTGAGTCGAGTTGCGCTACGAGACCTAGAAATGTCCCCATAGGTTCGAAGGGTAAAGGCCACCCCCGCCACCGTGACGGTGAATATTCCGTCGTCTCCAGACCGACAGCTCCGGGCCGGGAAACTCCCACAAAGCTGAGCGGGGCCCGGACGCAAAAACGCCCGGCCTGGACCGCCACCGCCCATGACCGCCGACACACGTCGAACCCGGCACACCATCGCCGTCGCCCCACTCAGTAGATTCGCTGCATGCCACTGCACCCGGAGGCGATGGTCATCCGCGCCGGCATGGGGGAAGTAACAGGGGAGTGGCGCCATTTCTGATCGTTACGACAGTTGCTGCCTCAACCACGTCGCCTACACGGCTATTCGCGACCTATCGGGCCTGGTCACGGCATCTACCCTGTCCTGGCAGCGTGGAAGGTTAGGGCTTGGACTCACGTATCGCCACAGACGCCCGCACGACGGCTTCCGCGAACAATCGCTCTGCGTTATCCCGCGGGGATTTCCTACGCCGAGTCGTACGGCGGCAGGAACCTTCCAGCAAACAGCGCAGACGAGCTGGAAACTGACGGCGTCGACGCACACGTTGTCACGGCCGTGTCACAACTAGGTGTGAATTCGGAGATTTCGCGGGGGACGGCTTGAGACGGTTTCAACTGGTCAGAACGGTTTGAGAATCATTGCAAGACAGTATAATTCAGCCCCTGTCCGACTGGGGGTCAAGTGGTCGCAGGTTCAAATCCTGTCAGCCCGACATACGAAAGTAGGCCTTGACGTGCAGTAACGCAGACTCCCAACGCCAAGTATCGCGTGGCGGGTCCACCTCCTACGGGACCACACGAGTGCTGGTGGCGCGCTCGACGGACTGCATCGGGGGACTTTCGGCCAGTTTGACCACACGTCGTGCACGTTGTGCGCGCCTGTGCACGTTATGGCGCCCAATGGCGCCGAGGTTCTGATGTCGAAGTTGACCGTTGGTCAAGTGGGGTGCGCGCGTGCTGCCCTCTATCGGAGCACCTTGCGTGGATCCGGGAAACCCATCTTTATGTAGCCAGGTGCTCGCTTCTTCAGCGAAGAGGCGATGACCGGGGTGAGTTCATCGTGGTAATCGTGCACGGTCGCGGTGGCCTTCGACGGGTAAGGGCGGGTGACGCGGCCGATGTACTGCACGAGCCGGTTTTTGAAGGTGATCGGCGCGGCCAGGAACAGAGTGTCGAGGGCAGGGCAGTCGAAGCCTTCGCCGATGAACGAGCTGGTGCCAACGACCAGCAGCGGATCCGAATCGGGGGAGTGGTTCGCGAGTTGTTCGGTGGTCTGGCGGCGTTCACGTGCCTTCATGCCGCCGCTGAGGACGGTGACGGTTTTTCCTGCCGCCCGTAGTCGGTCGGCGATCGCGTTGAGGTGATCGAGCCATGTGGTGAGCACCAGGATGTTGGCGCCAGTTTCGGCGGCGGTCAGGACGTCGGCCACGATCTGGTCGAGTCGTGCGTGATCGGCGACGAGGGCTCTATAGATTTCGGCCATTCCACCGGGTGCGGTGGGATCGGCGTCGCCGTCGTAAAGGAATTCGGTCGGGTGCAGGTGCAGAACTGGATGAGGCGTCATTAGCGCAGCATCGTCGACCGGCAACTGCCCGCTGGTAGGCGGTTCGATGATGACTTGATGTGGTCCCAGTTGGTGGTAGATCAGGTCTTCGAGCCCATCGCGGCGCTCCGGGGTGGCAGTGAGGCCGAGCCAGTAGCGCGCGGCGATGCGGCTCAGGACACCGAAGAACGCGGCGGCCGCGACGTGGTGACATTCGTCGACAATCACGAATCCATATCTGGCGGTGATGTCTTCGATGTTGTCGCGGCGGGCAAGTGTTGGTAGTAGGGCGACGTCGAGGGTGCCGCTGATTTTCGACCGTCCGCCGCCGATTTGACCGCATTTGAAACCGAGGTGGGTGCTGATCCGGTCGCGCCACTGGTCCGCCAAAGCTTTGCGATCAACCAGTATCAGAGTGGAAGTGGACCGCGATTCGATTGCGGCACAGGCGATGAGAGTCTTTCCGGTACCCGGAGGAGCGATGAGGACGCCAATGTCTTGGTCGAGGAGCTGGCGCAGCGCGGTGGTCTGGATCGTGCGCAGCGGCGTGCTGCAGGTGAATTCATGGGGTTCACCGAGAATGCGTTTGTCGTCGACGTGGAGCGTGCTGTCGGCGGATTCGACGAGTTCGGTCAGCAGTGGATGGAGTCCGCGGGGCAGGACGAGATCGCCTTGAGCTGTTTCGTCGTAGCTGTAAAGGAACCGCGGTGTGTCCCACGTGCTGCGGCGGGCGCGTTGGCGCGCATCGAACTCGGGGTTGCGTATCGATGCGGCGTGTTTAACCGCCGAGATCATGGCTGGACCAAGGTCGTTCGCGGTCAGGGTGATTCGGGATGTGAACTCTGCTCGAATGATCGCAGCTGGACGTGGAACGATGCGTGACGACGTCGGCAGCTGCAGGCGCCGCACGTCATGGCCGAATTGTGGGTTGGGAAGTTGTCGCGCCAATGTGGCGACATCTTTGGTGGACAATCTGGCGATACTTGATAAATATTCCCATTGATCCTCGTATGGCTCGAGGGTAGCGGGATCGAGGAAGACAGTGGTGCCGTGTTGGCGACGCTTGCCGTTCATTGGTGCGGCGATGAGATTGCCCACTCCTCGCCCCGTGTGGATGTCTTGGGATGGGAACAAGCGGTCGTAGCTACTAAGGTGCATGCTGCCACGAAGCCGAAACGCCTCACCCAGCAGACTCGTAGCGACGCCACGGGCGACCGATGCTGAGATCGCGTGTGCGAAGAAGATCCAGACGTGAGCTCCTCGTCCGGATTGTGACACCTCTAGCGCAGCCGGAACTCCATAGGAGCGAGCCGCCTTCATGTACGCGAGTGCATCGAGCATCGCGGCTTCTTTGTCGAAATCAGCCGCTATCCACCAGCAAGTGTCGTCATCGCCGAGTGGATAGAGGCCGATGTGCGCCTCGCCCCGCAGGTGGGCATCAATAACCTCTGGAGTCAGCGGTAGGTAGGGCGCATCGCTCCGATTCATGCCCTTTCGCCAGTAGCCCTTGATCGCCGGCATCCATCCCGAGCGGCCGTCTCGCCGGTTCTCCCAGCGAAGCGCGTAAACATCGGCGCGACAACGGAACAGGTCGAAGAAGAACCTCACTTTGTCCGCCGAGTTGGAGCTCATGTTTATGAGGGAGGTCGGCGCTCCGGTCAGTGTCGCCTGGTCACTGGCAGCTGCGCGTGCCTGTCCCTCACTCAGCCGAAGAAGACGACGCAAACGCACATTATCAGCGCGCAGCGTGTCCAACTCGCCAGGGAAACTCTCGACCCCGCTAACGGTCAACTCCTTTGCACAGCAGACTCTTGGTGGAAGGCTTTATTCCCTCCAGCGTTCCCCGAGCGCTTTCGCCGCTGTGGACACCTTCATGACCAGCCGGCGCTCGCGGTTCTTGACGGGAACGAAGTGGTAGTGCTCGTAGAAGGACTGCGCCTCGTCGTCTATTGCATCGACGACGATGAGCCGGCCGCCGCCGATTTCCGATGCGGCGACGGCTTTGCCTAGCGCGTCGAGGAGCAGTTGCTCGCCGTATCCTTGACCCCGTAGCGATTTGTCGATGGCCAGGCGGGCAATCAAGTATCCCGGTATGCGGGTGTAACCACCGGACATGGTTCCCGGGACGCCGTCGTCGTTGCGTACTACTTCGGTGGGGCAGATGGCGAAATAGGCGCTGACTTTTTGTTCGCCGAGCGGGGTCCATACGTAGACGTGCGCGACCCCGCTGCTGTCCGCGCGACGGGCGTGAGCGATGAGCCAGGAATTTAGCGACTCCTTACCGCAGTCGAACCCTTCCAGGGTGTGTGCGTCAGTCAGTCGCGTGGACTCAAACACTGTTCAGTGTCTTGTGAAGACCGCTGGTTTGCGTGCGGCTGCTGCCAACCGCGGCGCGTCGTCAGCAGCGTCGAGCGAAGACATGAGTTTGTCGAACTGTTCGGGCTCCATTGCCGTTACCAGCTCTTGGCGCAGGATGTCTTCGGCGCGCTGCATCGCAGCTTTCCGCACGAATTCTGAGGTCTGCTCATGGACAAGGTTGGCGGCACGCTGGATGCGGTCCAGGGTCGCTTGCTCCGCGCGAAGCTCGATGCGCTTCGTTTTGACTGCCACAGTGGCACCTCCTTCTGTTCTCAGTCATCTCCGCTCCGGCCGTAGATCGTTTTTAATCGTACGGGAGATGTACGTACATGGCTAGTAGGGTTGTGGTGAGCGTTGGGGACCATCTAGGGACCACTCGTCATGCGCGATCCTGAACGACTGTTGCCCGTCGCTATGGATGAGGATGTCGGCGTCATTGGCGGTGATGATGGGTGGGCTATGAGAACGGCCCCGCTCGGTGTGGTGAGCGGGGCCG
>NZ_JACKSH010000160.1 GCF_025821625.1 Mycolicibacterium pyrenivorans | reverse complement strand
GGCCATCATCTGATCCCGCACAACGGCCCACCCCGACTCCAAAGCGCACAACCGAATTTCGCCCCCACGCCGAGGGTCGATCGGTGAATCAAGGCTTATAGGTGAGCGTCGCTCCGCCCTTCGAGTGGTTCGGGGTGTTTACCAAGATCCCAGTATCGATGAAACCGGGAAGTACGTCGGCGACCCGGATGTCGTGCCGTGACCACTCGATGCTCAGCGCTTCGGTCAATCCCTTAACCGCGTGCTTGGTTGCGGAGTACACCGCAGACATCGGCAGGCCATAAGTGGCCGCCGACGACGAGGTGGTGAACATCAGGCTGTTGGGCGCCTTCTTCAGATACGGCAACGCCTCGACAGCCCCCGCGAGCACCGAGCGGAAATTGATATCGACGACCTTCATCGCCAAGTCGTACGGGACGTCCTCGAACCAGCCCGACTGGCCGATTCCGGCGTTGTTCCACATCATGTCGAGGCGACCGCCAGGGTTTCTGTCGCAGAAGGCCGCGATGGCCGCCGCAAGAGCGGCCTTGTCGGTGACATCGACCTTGTCGGTCCACAGTCGATCCGACGCTCCGGTCAATGTGGCCAGACCGCCGGCATCTCGGTCGACGGCGCCGACTCGCCAGCCTTTACGAAGGAACAACTCGGCGCCCGCTCGGCCAATGCCGCTGCCCGCGCCTGTGATGAAGACGGATTTCATGGATACTTCATCGCTGTTGCTCACATGCTCCTACTCACACAGTTGCCCTGACGCCGAGTAGGCCGGCCAGATTGCCACCCATGATCTTCTCGACTGTGGCCGGGGGGAGATCCGCGATCCGGTCGGCGAACGTCACGGGATCGCCGACGCCCTCGGGATGGGGGAAGTCCGAACCGAACAAGACGTGGTCCTCGCCCATGATGTCGAGGATCTCGTGAATATCGTCCTCGAGGAATGGGTGGATGTAGAGCTGACGCTGGAAGACGCTCACCGGCTCCTCGAGGAAAGTCTGAGGCATCATGCCGTACGCCTTCTTGAGCTGTGCCAGCAAGCCCTTCACCCAACTGGAACCGTTCTCCACGCAGATGACCTTGAGGTCGGGGAAGCGCGACAGCGCGCCATGGCAGATCAGGGCCGACAGCGTGTCCTCGATTGCGCGATGGCCGATGACGACCTCCCGCAGCCCGCTGATGGCGAACGGCAGCTGCTCGTCCCCGCCTTCCCATGCGGCCAGATGGTTTGCATACCCGCTGTCAGAGGCGTGGAAGGTGACCGGTACACCTGCTTTGACTACCTCGCTCCAGAACGGGTCGAACTCAGGAAGGCCCAGAGACCTCGATTTGCCGTTGATTCCCGGTACCGCGGCCGGACGGACCAAGAACGTACGGGCACCACGCTCGAGGCACCAGTGCAGTTCCTCGATGGCCTTGTCGACAATGGACAGGTTGACCACGGGGGTGGCGAAGATGCGACCTTCATAGTCGAAGGTCCAGTGCTCGTGCATCCACTCGTTGAGTGCATGGATGATGGCGTGGGTCAGGTATACGTCGTCGGTGGTGCGCTCCTCGACCAGGCTGGCCAGGGTCGGGTACATGACGGCGCCGGTGATGCCTTGCTCGTTCATGAGCTCCAGTCGCGGTGCGGGCGCCTGGTACGCCGGGATGACGTCCATGGCCTGTCCGACGAACTCGCGGAACGACTTGCCCTCAGGATTGAGGCCCAAGAAGTAGTCCTCGGCGCTGCCGGGGCGCGCAACGCGGGAGAACGTCGGGTTCGGGATCATCTCGCTGATCTTGTTGTTGAACATGATCTTGGTGCGACCGTCGACCTCGACATAGTTGACCCTGCCCTTGAACTCTTGGGGAAGGTACTTCGTAAGTGCCTCCCGGGTCTCGTACATGTGGTTGTCGGCGTCGTAGACCGGGTAGCTGATGTTCCGTGTCATGGTGTAGAGGCCTCCTATTACGCGTGCGAGAGCGCACATTCTCCACGTCGAGAACAAATTATCACGTGGCGCTGATTCAGCCCATACGGGGTGGCACCCTCCAACTGAGGTTGTGTCGGTCGGCGGCCGGAAATCGGCGTTCTCAATGACCTTCTCGAGTGTTAAGTTTGTGGGGTCGGCTGAATGTCCGCCCGTTGCGCAGGTCGCCTGCCGCAACAATGGTCCTCGCGTTAATCATTGTGGGCACGGGGCTGCTGTGGGCACTACGGATCGGTGGAAGGACTAAACATGGCCAAGGCGAGGGAAGCGCGCGAATGGGCGCGAGAAGGTCTGCGGGGCATCGGTGATTCGCTCATCACACCGTTTGCCGGTGACGATGGCGACGACATCGATTGGGACGCCTACCGGGCGCTGGTCCGCTACTGCGTCGGCGACCTCCAGCACGCGATGTTGTGGCTCACGAGTGGGTGCGGGGAATTCTGGGCACTGACGATCGCCGAGCGGAAGCAACTGCTCGAGGTTGCAGTCGAGGAGGCTCGAGCGATCAACCGGGATGTGGTGATCCAGGCGTGCACTGCGGCCCTGTCCGCAAAGGATTGCCTAGAACTCACCCGGCATGCGCAAGACTCGGGTGCCGACATTGTCTACATCCAGACACCAATGATGGAAGTCCATGCGGGGGAGGGTGTTCTTCGGTTCTTCAAATACGTCGCGGACCGCACTGACATTGCGCTGGGCATGTTCAACTCGCCATCAGGCGGGTACGTCCTCACGCCGGCCGAAGCAGCGGGGATCTATGAGGAGATCCCGGCGGTCTGCGCCTCCAAGGAAGGCGCCTTCCGTCCGTTCTCGACGCGGGTGCTGCACGAGCTGGCGCCGGATTTGCAGATCTGGGAATGTGACGTCTCGGTATACCGGGCCGGCTGGCTTCGTGAAGGCATCGTCGCTCCGGCGCAACTGGGCACTGTCGGCTACCTATTCGAGACGCCGCAGCGTCGCGTTCTCACCGAATACTGGCAACTGATCTGGGATGACAAGCTGGTCGAGGCGATGGACTACGCCCAGACCACTGGCCTCGACCAGTTCGACGTTGACCGGGGCCCTTGGTGGACCTGCTATCCGGGCCGCCCGGATTATTTCACCCACTGGGCGGCAGGCCACAAGTTCGCGACATCGCTGCTCGGCCTGTCGCCGGGCTCCTACCCCTACACCCGTCCGCCGCAGGTCGCCGAGATTCCCGACGCCGCCAAAGCTCAGATGAAGTCGGCCTACGAGAAGTTCGGTCTGATCGACAGCTAGGAGCGTGGGTCAGTAACACGCCGGGCGGGGTGCCTGGGCCGGTGGCGGGTGTAGGGGATCATGGGGTGTGCCTGATGATCTCGATGCCGACGG
>NZ_JACKSH010000159.1 GCF_025821625.1 Mycolicibacterium pyrenivorans | reverse complement strand
CTTGGCCACGGTCAGGCCGCGGTCGCCGGCTTCCTCCTGCATCGCTTCGTCGACGGCTTTGCCGGTGGGCGCGAGCACGAGCACTTCTTTGTTCGCCCGGTGCGCGGCGGCGCGCAGCGCCTTGAGTGAGTGAGTTTTGCCAGCACCGGCCGGGGCCTGCAAGGGCTGCACCAGAAATGGGGAGACGGCGATGTTGCGGATGGCGCGCTCTTGGTCGGCGGAGAGGTCCCCGAGATCGGCAGCGCGCACATCGAGACGACTGCGGTTGTCGGAGGTGTCCACCATGTCGAGGATGCGGGACTCCTCGAGCATGATCGCGTCGACGGTGTACTTCTCGTGCCCCTCGCGGTGGTGCGCTTCGCGCGGCGCGCTGATGCGCACACCGACGTCGTCGACGAACGCTTCGATGAGCGCGCGCGGTTCCCCGACCGCGCCGACTGGCAGCTGCGCGCCGACGATCTCCACCATGTCGGCGCGCGTGAACGCGGCCTTGTCGATGCGCGCTGCCATGTGCGCGATGCGCGCTCGGTCCAGGGGGGTGCGCGCCTGTGCGCGCCGCGCTTCGCGCGCGGCGAAGTGCGCGTCGCGGTCCAGATCCAGACCGCGCGCGTCGGCGCGCCACATCGCTTTGAGTTCGTCCCAGGCGAGCTGCTCGGGTTTGGTGGGCCGGGTGGCTTTCTNGGTCCAGATCCAGACCGCGCGCGTCGGCGCGCCACATCGCTTTGAGTTCGTCCCAGGCGAGCTGCTCGGGTTTGGTGGGCCGGGTGGCTTTCTGCGCGGAGGCCAACTGTGCGGCGGTCGGCTCACCGTCGACGACGACGAGGTTGTCTTTGGCCCATTCCCTCAGCCGAGTGGACCGCTGCGACCACGCCTTGATGCTGGCCGCAGTGACGCCGGCGATCTCGGCCATGCCGGAATGCTCGTCGACGGGCTGCCATTCGAAGCCCCGCTCGGCGTGCAACTCGTGGCGCAGCGTGGCCTGGTAGATGATCCCGGCGGCTTTGGCTTCGTGATACAGCGACTTGGCTCGGCGTGCAACTCGTGGCGCAGCGTGGCCTGGTAGATGATCCCGGCGGCTTTGGCTTCGTGATACAGCGACTTGGAGTCGATCGACACCAGCCGCCCATCGGCTCTGACCTGGCGATTCGGCACGATGACGTGGGTGTGCAGGTGCGGGTCCCCGCAGCGGCTCGTCTCGTGCTGGTAGGCGATCGCGACCAGTCCGGGCAGCCGCTGGAGGTCTTTGTTGCTGGTCAGCGGGTTGTGCACCCGGGTGTACCCGGCGTGTTCGTGCAGGTAGGTCATCGCGGCTTCGACTGCTTTGACGTGGGCGTTCTGCATGACCTTTTCGGCCACGTCGTCGGTCAGCGATCGCAGCAGCGACACACTCTTGGGTGCGGCGAACATCAGGTCAAACCCGTGCACCCCGTTGGTTCCGAACGCCCGGCCGGCCTCCCCGTTGGGGGTCACGCCGTCGTCGAGCCACCGCGCCGCTACCTCGGTGTCAGCAAATCCGCCGTCGAGTGCGGCGCCGTCGAGTCCGGTGGCCTCACCGACGGTGGCCTTGTCGCCGACCACGACCCAGGTCGGGACGCGGGTGTCGCCTTCGGAGTAGTACTCGCCCAGGCCGCCGCCGGCGGCCTGGCGGTCCATCGAGGCTTGCCGGGCCTGATTGGCGGTGTCGTTGTAGTAGCCGATACTCCAGCGACTCAGCCGCGAGATCGTCAGCACGGTCGCACCGCCACCAGACCACCTCACCAAGCCGGACAGGC
>NZ_JACKSH010000158.1 GCF_025821625.1 Mycolicibacterium pyrenivorans | reverse complement strand
GGCCGACTGCCCGACCACCTCGCCCAACCCTGATACCTGCAAACATGTCACGTTTCAACGCCACTTCCGCACAGGTTCGCGCGAACAAGTGCGCTTTTTTCGGGGCGCGGTTGCTAGTCAGGATCAACGGTTTGCCGGCGATGGCCCTATCGGAGACCAGGTCGTAGAGGTCGTCGCTTTGGGTGGGGGTGTGCTCGCGCATCGCGAAGTCGTCGACGATCAGCACGAGTGGGCGGGTGTATTCGCGCATGCGTTGGCCGATGGTGCGGTCGGCGTGGCCACCGGCGAGATCGGCGAGCATGCGGGAGCATTTGACGAAGCGGATGTCGCCGCCTCGGCGGGCGACTTGATGTCCAAGTGCTTGTGCCACATGGGTTTTGCCTACCCCAACCGGGCCGTAGAGGATCACCGACTCCCCGGCGTCGAGCCAGCGCAGCGCGGCCAGGTCGCGCAGCATCGCCGCCGGAAGTTTCGGGCTGACGGTGAAGTCGAAGTCGTCGAAGGTGTTGGGTTGTTCGAAGCGGGCGCGGCGGACCCGCCGAGCCAGCGCGGCTGATTCCCGGCGGCCGATCTCGTCTTCGCAGAGCACCTGCAGAAACTCCAGATGCCCCAGTTTGCCGCCACGGGTTTGGGCCAGGCGGGCGTCGAGGGTGTCGAGCATGCCGGTCAGTTTCAGGGTCTTCAACGCAGCCCGCAGGCTCGGATCATGAATAGTCATAACAGTCTCTTCCGTATGAATGTGGTTGCAGCAGAATGGGAATGCGACGTTCGCCGCAGCGTTTAGGCGGTGCGTTCAGTGTTGAAGGCGTCGGGACCGCGCAGCAGCGCCGGCGGCATGGGTGAACCCACCGCAGGGGTGTCGCCGGCCTCGGTGCCGGCGGCCAGGATGCCTTTGACGGTGCGATACCGCGGATCGCCCACCTCCAACGCCCGGGCGCAGGCGGCATCCAGGCGCGGGGCGCCGTAGCGGTCGCGCAGCGCGATGATGCCCTGGATGGCGCGCAGTCGATGGATGGCGTTGACCTCCGACAGCTCAGCCACGATCGCCACCGTGCCGGGTCCGATCTGCTCGGCCTGGGTGCGGCACCACGTGACGGTGCGCAGGGTGTGGGCGACCTTGTGCGGCGGGTAGTGCTCGAAGTTCGTCGAGCGCCCAGACAGATGTAGGACGTGGGTGGCCACCACCGCGTCGTGGTGGAAAATCTGCACCACGTCCCCGGCGGCGCGGACGGTGACTTTCTGGCCCAGTAGCCGCCAGGGCACCGAGTAGAACGCTTTCCCGGACTTGACGTGACAGTCCGGTGCCACCGTGCCAACGGTGTAGACGACAGGTTCAAACGGTCTGCGCGGCAACGGCATCAACGCGTCGCGCTCGACGGCGTTGAACGCCGCTGTTGGGGTGGCACCGTCGAGGCCGCGGTGCTTGTGCAGCCCGTAGACCTCATGGGACCAGCGCAGTCCCTCACGTTGCATCTGCGTGATTGACTCGAACTGGCGGCCGGCCCAGAATGAGTCCCGAATGTAGGGCATGGGCCGTTCGACACGTGGTTTGTCTTTGGGTTTGTTGGCCCGCGCGGGGTCGATCAGGGTGCCGTAGAACGCCGCCAATTCCCCGTAGGCCAGGTTGATCAGCGGGTCATACAGATCGGGGCGGATCACTCCGGTCTTGAGGTTGTCACAGACCAGCCGGGCCGGGACGCCTCCGAAGAACTCGAATGCCGCGACATGAGAGGCATTCCACGACCGTTGATCCATCCTCAACACAGGTTGGATGAACAGGGCGCGTGAGCACGACAGGATCATCGCGAACACCCACACCGCGACGCGGCGGCCCGTCGCCGGGTCGAGCCACATCCCCAACTTCCCGTAGTCGATCTGGGCTTCGCTGCCCGGGTCGACCGCACCCCGCGGCACGGTCACCTTCTCTTCGAGGTGCTGTTCGGCGAATCTCGTTGCGATGTAACGACGTACCGTCGACTCAGAAACATCCACACAGCGGTCATCGCGCAGGCGTTGGGCGATGGTGGCCACCGTGACCGGCACGTCAAGCTGCTCAGCGATCCACTCGTGGTGCACCGCGATCTGATCCCAGGTCAGTGCCCGCACGCTCGGATCGATCAGCTCCGGGAACCACCGTCCGATCCGGTCCCGCCACACCTGCTCATCGAAGGGCTCCTCCGGCGCGGGCTCCAAGCCTTCGGCGATGGCCGGTGCCACGTATTTGCGGATGGTTTTGCGGTCGATACCCAACGCGTCATAGATCTGCACCTGGGATCGGCCGGCATGCCAGTGCCGGAACATCTCCACGAAGTCGGTCACGTTCCACGATCTCCTCGCCAACTCAAGGCCCCTTCCAAGGCCCCGGGCGGGGCTCTTGAACGGAGCGAACCTGAGCAGCACCCCAACCCCAGCCGGACACGCCCCAAGGGGTGGGGAATTACGTGACGGCGGGTGAGGAAATACGTGACGGACAACCCCTCAAACCTGGGGAATTACGTGACCGCTGACAGGCTCGGCACGCAACTTGGTGTTGTTGACCTTGGTGTTGCCGTGCCGGGGTGTGACGGTGTCGATGACCTGTCCATCGGTGAAAACATCGCCGTTCCAATGGAAATGGGACTCCAGGTCCCCAGGCGCCTTGGTGACGCGGGAGCCGACGATGAACGACAGCTCCAACTCGTCGAGAGCTTTGAGGTTGGACCCGGACAGCATTCCGGCATCAGCAGCCACCACCATCGGCGTGCCGGCCAGATTGTGGCGTTCCAGGAAGCTGGTGATGATCGGGACGATGGTGGTGGTTTCAGCGGTATTGCCTTCGAAGCAGCCGACTTCCAAAGGGAACCCAGTCCGGTCGACCAGCAGCCCGACAACAATTTGAGGGTCGACGCGCCGCTCCTTGCTGAACCCCACTTTGCGGAGCTCATCTTCGGCTTCGGCCTCGAAATATAATGTGGTCACGTCATACAGCAGAAGGCTCAAACCACCGCAATCACTGCTGTAATCAAAGCATTTGGCGGCGATGGCATCCCGATACTTACCAGGGCCGGCCTGATCGAGGTGACGGGCAATCGTTCGATAGGACACCGTCGTTGCACCCAGGTCGGCCAACACCCGCTCCGCATCAGCCTTGCTGGTGGGCTCCACGATCCGGGCGATGACCAGATCCCGAAACACCGGGTCAGCGACCACGTCGAACCCGAGCCAGTCATAGACATGCACAAGGGTGTCGTAGAGCAGCCGCGAGCTGGCGCCCATCGTGCGCCCCGGCGGGACCACCGGGGCCACCGCAGGTTCGGCCGGCTCAGCGATCAGCGTCTGGGCCCGGAAATCGGGCACATCGGCCATCGACTGGGCACGCGCTGCCACCTCGAAGTCGAGCGCGGCCTGGCCACCGGCAACCATCTCCCGGGCCTGTTCGAGCAAAATGCCCAGCTCAGCATCGGTATGAGCCGAACCCAGATGCGCCAGGATCACCACCTGCCCATGGTCTTTGCGCGCGACCTGTACCGCCACCGCGCCCGAGGTCGTGCGCACTTTCCGCACGTACGCCACCGCACGAACCTACCCGCCTAGTACCCCAAACAACACGCCCCAGCAAGCAAACCCACAGGTCACAGAACTAACGGATCGAAATCTCGGAGACCATGTCCGAAGTCAGGNCTACCCGCCTAGTACCCCAAACAACACGCCCCAGCAAGCAAACCCACAGGTCACAGAACTAACGGATCGAAATCTCGGAGACCATGTCCGAAGTCAGGCCTCACCGGCCCGCCGCCGCCGGTTGTGGACCGGAGTGACTGAGAGCCGCTTCAACGACCAGGCGGGCACCGTCGGGTTCAGCAGTCTGATCGACAAGCGATCTTCTCCAGGAGAAGATCGCGATACTTCCCTGGACTGCCCAGCAAGTATTCGCTGCTCTTGGCGCGGCGAAAGTACAGGTGTGCCGGATGCTCCCAAGTAAAGCCTATCCCGCCGTGAATTTGTATCGACTCAGCCGCGACGCGAAAGAATGCCTCAGAGCAGAAAACCTTTGCGATCGATGCGACTATCGCAAGTTCAGACGTGTCGGCAGCCGCGGTAGTTGCGGCATGTCTGACCACGGAATCCATCCGCTCAACATCGAAGGCCATGTCCGCGAGTTTGTGCTTGATCGCCTGAAACGCGCCGATCGGCTGACCGAACTGGTGGCGGAGCTTCGCGTAGTCCACGCACATTTCAACCAAAAACGCTGCGCTCCCCGCCTGTTCGGCGGCAAGGGCGAGCGCGGCGTGATCGAGCATGGAAGCGACGGCGGCCGCCGAGCCGCCGTGCACGCCGATGAGTGTTGCCGGCGCATGATCGAAGCGCACTTTCGACTGACGCTGGGCAAGATCAAGCGTAGTGAGCGGCACGATCGTCACGCCCGAGTCAGCCGGATCGACAGCAAAAACGCTCGTCCCATGATTGTCGGTTACCACGGCTAGAAGCAGTTCAGCGGTCTCCGCCGACAACACGGTCGTCTTCTCTCCGGATAACCGCCAACCGCCGTCGTGCTGCACGGCGGCGACCTCCGAGAGGTCACGTGGCTGCCAGGATCCAGCGCTTTCGGCGATCGCCACGGTCGCGATCAGATCGCCGCTAGCAATCCGCGGCAGATAGCGATCATCAGCATCCTCATCGCCCAGTTCGACCAGGAGGCGAGCAGCGAGGGCGATGGTTGCGAAGAACGGCGACGGAACCAGAGCGCGTCCGATTTCCTCGAAAACTATGGTTGTCTCTTCGGAGCCGTATCCGGAGCCGCCGTACCTTTCGGGCAGACCCAGGCCGTGAAGCCCCACCTGGTCAGCCATCTGATGCCACAGTTCGCTGTCGTAGCCAGCATCGGTTTCGATTACTTTTCGCATCACAGGTTCGGGGGACCGGGTTTCAAATAATCGGCGAACCGTCGCGCGTAATTCGCTATGTTCTTCGGTCACCACATCCGGAATCAGCATCTTTACCTCAGTGTTCTGTGTTAGTCGGTAACAATCCCGGATGGATCCTTGGCGATTTGGCTGAACGGGACACCCCGATCTGCATGCCGTTCGCGCGGCAGGCCAAGCAGACGCTCAGCAACTGTATTTTTCTGGATCTCTGTGGTCCCTCCCGCGATCGCCGTCATCGGGAAAATTAACAAGTCGCGGGCCCAACGCTCACTACCTAGATCACCCGGTTCCCAGGCCAGCACGTCTGGGCCGCCGATGAGAACCGCAGCCTCAGCGGACGACCGAGCGTTACGTGCGATGCCGATTTTCCCGATGGAGCCGACAGGGCCCATCTCGAGCCCCGCGGCGGCCGCCGCACGCATCCGCCTGCCCATAAAGTCGAGTAGACGCTTGTCGATGTAGATGTCAGCGAGGCGGGCGCGCACCGCCGCATCGGCGTCAACACCCCTTGCTCGTGCCAGCGTCAACAGTTCATCGAATGTGTTGGGGTCGAAAATGCTGCCCGCGGTTGTTCCGGCACTCAAAGCGATCCGCTCATGCATCAGCATCCGATTCAGCACACCCCAGCCGCCGTTGTACTCGCCCATCAGATTGGCCACCGGTACACGGACGTCGTCGAGGAACACCTCATTGAAGTGCGCGTCTCCGGTCATCTGTCGCAACGGCCGGACGTCGACACCTGGGCTTGACATGTCCACGATCACCATGGAGAGGCCCTTGTACTTCGGCACCGCCGCGTCGGTTCGCACAAGCGCAGCAGCATAATTGCAGTCCGCGGCTCCCGAGGTCCACACTTTCTGGCCATTGAGCACAAATTCATCGCCATGCCGCGTAGCTCGGGTAGCTACGCCGCCTAGGTCTGAGCCCGCGCCCGGCTCGGACAGCAACTGCGTCCAGTCCTCGTCACCACGGAGCATCGCGGGTATGTGCCGTCTCTTCTGCTCATCGGTGCCCGAGTCGAGCAGGGTCGCGGCGCAAATCCCGACAGTTACCGTGCTTGGAATCAGCGCCCAGGAGTAGACCGCCGATTCTTCGTTGAACACCGTCTGAAACACGGGGGAAAGTCCACCTCCGCCGTACGCGACCGGCCACGTAGGGTGCAGCAGGCCAGCGTCGTAAGCCGCGGCCGTGACTTGCTTCCGGTCTTCGTCGGTGCAGGTTGCTTCGGTTAGTGGGTGAATGTGCTCCCGAAACCACTGCCGCACTGCGTTGCGGAACTCCTCGGGAGTCCATGCCTTCGGTTCGCCAGTTGTCGGTGGTCGATCCGACATATCCACCCCTTCCTCGATAGCAGGGCAATTTCGTACGGTCTACGTCCGATATGCTAGCACTCCGAGCAAATTTGCAACACTGAGTGCGACGATGAGTGCTCAGTGGCAAATAGATGGGTGGATGCCCAACATGGACGTGCCTACTCGCGCCGCAGGTCGTAAGCGGGACCCGCTGATCGAACCGCGGGTGTTCAACGCGGCAATTCGGGTCTATGCCCGGAACGGCTGGGGTGGCTTCTCGTTCGAGGCAGTCGCGCGTGCGGCAGGCGTTGGCAAGCCGGCCATTTACCGACGCTGGTCGAACCGTGAGCAGCTTCTCGTTGCCGCCCTTGATGTTTCAGACTTCCCGACGGCGCGGGATTGCGGCTCGATTCGTGCCGATCTGCTCGACTACGCCAGCCAATGGGTTCACTGGTACGAATATCCCGATCGAGCGCTGGCCGCTCGGCGAATCATCTACGACTGCGAAGGCAACCTTGCTCTGCATGCGCTTCATGAACAGCTGATCGTGCGGCCGCGCACTGATGCCGCTCGCGACATCACCCGACGCGCGGTGAGGCGCGGCGAAATCGCAAAGGGCCTACGGTCGTCGACCATCGTTGACCTGCTTGTCGGGGCCCTCTCCACCCACTGGGAAATGACGAGCCCTTCCGGCCGTCTCCGCCTACGCCGGAACTTTCCGGCATACGCTGAGTCGATAGTAGACATAATTCTGTCTGGCGTTCAGGTGGTTTCGGACTCGACGATGCTGGCGTCGATCGCCAGCGGTCGTTCGTCTCTGGACAAGGCCTGACGCGACTCGTCCGGGTAGCGGCGTGGTCCGCCTCGATTCGGCCCTCGTTCAACGTGTGGGCCGTCCGAGCACAGCGACCGGCGCGCGCGCATGCGGCGAAAGGGTCGTCGCTTGTGCTGTAGCGATCATTCGCAGAACCGACGGCACTCAAACACGCTAATATGTCTTACTGATATAAACTATTCGCACACAGTGTGCTGAGCGAACCTAGAGGTTGTGATGCGGTGAGAGGTTCTTCCGCGACCACGCCCGCCTCGAGCAGGCAGTCTCAGTGACATCAGGCTCGGTGAAAGGTGCAGCGTTCTAATCATGCCGACAAATGAAGCCCTCGCGCGTCGGTTCTTGCATGTGAACCTCAACAGCGCGTCGCTGCAAGCTACCGAGAACTTATATGCTCAGCGCCTCGGCCTGTCCCGGCGAATGCTGACCGAGCCAGGCGCAACACTGGACGGCAGCATGCTCGGTCTCGAGGGTGAGGTACGCGCTGCAACTTCGTTTCTGTACGACGCCCGCGGTGGTCGCAATGCGTGCGCACTTGAGGTCATTGAGTGGACGACGCCCACAATCAGACCGAGTTCCAACTCGAGTCCATTTCGTCCTGGAGTCCGTTCAGCTATGTTCACCGTCGACGATCTAGAAACGTGCTCAGGCCACTTACGGGAAGCCGGTCGGCGGATCAGTGACCCCGTTGTAGGGTTGATCTCGGGTCGGGAATCAGTGTTGACGACGGACGCAGATGGCGTAGTAATCGAGTTGACTCAAGTCTCTAGTGAGATACCCGGGGCTCTTTTCTCAGGTATCCAAATTTTGTCCGTCGACGCTCAGGCGACCACCGACTTCATGACCGCCATCGGCTTCGAGGTGTTGGATGCGCCGGCTACCAGTCAGATCCGCGAAAATCAGTTTGTACCGGGCGGCGGCGACGACGATGCGATTTGCGAGACGGTTCGGTTGGCTTTGCCAGAGGATCGGGAACAGTTCACGGTGAATGTTGTGCAGCATCCCGACACGAGCAGGCATCCACTGCCGGAAGGTGCCAACAGTCAAGGGCTGTACCGCTGTGCTCTGCGAGTTGACGGCCTGGACACAGCAGTCGCATCGCTGCCGAAGTCGGTTCCACTGGTGGGGGAACCGGTGTGGTGCGCGCTACCGGGAACAAAGATCGATGGTCTCTATGTCGCGTTCATGCGTTCCCCGGATGGTGTCGTCTTCGAGTTCGTCGAACGGCCGATAAAGCATTTCGATCGTTGATTCACTCGCGGCATATGGCTATACCCAGGACCGTTCGTGGCGCCGATCACCGAGGCTTTGAACGTCAACAGTGGCGCGATAAGTGGTATCGCGACGGGTGGTACTCGAAGCGGACATGCATCGACGCGTTCCAGCAAGGCAGCCGGCTACACGGCGACGTTGCTATCACATTCGTAACCCGGGAAACCGATACGGTGTCGACTGTCGCCGAAATCCACTGCGCCGCTGTGGCCGTGGCAGCGGGCTTGCAACGTGCGGGATTGACTCCGGGTCACGCTGTGCTCGAGGTCTGAACCGCCCCGGGTTTGATGCACACCTTCTTTCGAGGGAAGGTTGTTTGCATCATGCCGAAGAGATACGACGAGGAGTTCAAGGCCCGGGCGGTGCGGTTGGTCATCGACCATGCCGAGGAGTACGACACCCGCACGGCCTGCGTGACCGCGGTCGCGAAGCGGTTAGGAGTGTCCTACGAATCGCTACGCCGGTGGGTCAACCAGTCCGAGGTCGATACCGGGGTCCGTGACGGGGTGCCCACCGATACGGTGCGCGAGTTGCGTGAACTCAAGCGTAAGAACCGTGAGCTTGAGGAGACGAAATCCTCAAGGCGGCAACAAGTTTCTTCGTGCGGGAGAGCGACCCGCGACACCGTTGATCTGTGCGTTCATCGCCGAGCATCGCGCTCGGTTCGGGGTCGCTCCGATCTGCCGCGTGCTCTCTGAGCACGGCGTCACGATCGCCCCGAGAACCTTCTACGCCTGGCTGGCCCGACCCCCGTCAGCGCGGACCCTTTGGGACACCGTCATCACCGAAGTGTTGGCCGGCTACTACGAGCCCGATGAGCATGGCCGCCGCAAGCCGGAGTCGCTCTACGGCGCGACGAAGATGTGGGCTCACCTGCAACGTCAGGGCATCGCGGTGGCGCGTTGCACCGTGGAACGGCTGATGCGGGCCCACGGCTGGCACGGTGTCACCCGCCGTAAGAAGGTCCGCACCACGATCGCTGATCCAGGCGCAGAGCGGGCCGCGGATCTGGTCAAACGCCAGTTTCGGGTGCCTGCACCTAACGTGCTGCTGGTCCCGACTTCACCTACGTCCGCCTGGCCAGCGGCGTGTTCGTCTACACCGCGTTCGCCATCGACGCCTACGCCGGACGGATCGTGGGATGGATGTGCTCGGCGAGCAAGGAGGACCGGTTTGTCCGCCACGCGATCCGCCACGCCGCACAGCTTCGCTTCAATGAAGGTAACCCACTGTCGGGCAACACGATTCACCACAGCGATGCGGGGTCGCAATACACCTCGGTGCGGCTCGGGGAGACTCTGGCACTGTCCGGGCTGATCCCGTCAATCGGATCGGTCGGCGACTGCGACAACGCCCTCGCCGAAACGACGATAGGTCTCTACAAGACCGAAGCTGTCCGCGCGGACTCACCCTTCCGGCGTGGCCCGCTGGACCGCCTGGGCGACGTCGAGATGCTCACCGCCGACTGGGTGCACTAGTACAACACCAGCCGGCTCATGCACCGCCTCGGCCGGCTCCCACCGGTCGAATACGAGGCGATCTACTACGCTACGAACACAGCCCAACCTGCGGCTGCACACCAATAACCACGTGTGCATCAAACCCGGGGCGATTCATTCAGCTAGCCAACGGTCTTGAGTGTGCCATCGCTTACCAGGCGATGCTTTTGTGCGGCGCAGTTCTCATCCCCATCGTCCATGTTTACGGTCCGAACGAAGTCGGGTTCGATAGCGTCCCGGGAGGTGGTGGACTTCGGATTTGGCGTGGTTCACGCGGCGTGATCAACGAGGCATGTTGAACGCTAGGTGATTTGGTGTTGTTTCGCAAGTGCTGCC
>NZ_JACKSH010000157.1:30703-31074 GCF_025821625.1 Mycolicibacterium pyrenivorans | reverse complement strand
GGTTTCCAATAATCGGAGGTGGCTTCCATGACCACCCGCTGAACCCCGGATTCGACCAGGTGACTGGCCAGCTCGGTCAACGACCGGGTCATCGTCGAATGGGTCGACACCTCCTGCAGGCGTCTGCTGCCCCGGCCCGGGAGCCGCACACAACACACCAGCTCAGCCTTGCCGATATCCAGGGCCGCGACCCTGGCGATGATCTGTTCTGAGTCCTCGGATTCTGCCAGCATCCCTGACCTCCACTTCTATGCGTGTCCACCACCAATTCAGGGTGTGGTCGCCTCGTGGAGCCGCAGGGCCAACAGAAAATCTAATCCGCGTGCTCGATCGCCAAATACCAACGGCGGCAACAATGAAGGGCCCAAAAC
>NZ_JACKSH010000157.1:0-30684 GCF_025821625.1 Mycolicibacterium pyrenivorans | reverse complement strand
CGGCCTCGAAGAACCATGCAGAGACGGCGTCGCAAGGCGACCACCGACCCATTTTCACCCCCGAACGGGCGACCGCAAGGTCAAATTGGCTGGAATGCCACTTCGGCTGTCATCAGGCCGTGACCAAAATAGGGACTTTCGGCCCGCGACGGCGGTGGGAAAACTACCTACCGTCGTAGCCATGACCTACGTGATCGGAAGCGCGTGCGTGGACATCGTCGACAAGTCCTGCATGCAGGAATGCCCGGCCGACTGCATCTACGAGGGCGACCGGGCCATGTACATCAACCCCAACGAGTGCGTGGACTGCGGCGCCTGCCGCATCGCGTGCCGGGTCGACGCCATCTACTACGAGACCGACCTGCCCGATGGGCAGGCCGAGTTCCTCGACGACAACGCCGCGTTCTTCACCATGACGTTGCCCGGCCGGGATGCACCGCTGGGTGACCCGGGCGGAGCACTGAAGCTGGGACGTGTCGGGGCCGACACCCCGCTGGTGGCCGCGATGCCGCCGTCGACCACCCCGCACCCCTAGGACCTATCGCCGAAATGGCATTCCGGCAGCAGAACTGCGAGTGAGGGCCTGCCGGAATGCCATTTCGGCGGGCTGTCGACCGGGAACCGTGGCGCGCACGAAGCGGTTGACGATCAACCTCGCCACGCCGGGGTGGGTGCCGAGCGGATCGGTCACCAGGTCGGCGCCGCTGTCGCGCAGCCGATCCTGGAACAGGCCCTCGGACAAGAGATACGACATGACCACCACCCGGCCGCGGCCACGCTGGCGCATCGCCGCGACGGCCTCGGCCACCCTGGGTTCACCGGTGGCGGCGAACGCCAACTCGACCCGGGAACCGACCATCGCCGACAGCCACGTCGCGGTCGTGTGCAGATCGCGCATGGCCGCCGGGTCCGAGGTCCCCGCTGCCGCGAGAATCACCGAATCATCAGGCCGCCAACCGGATTCGATGAGCCGATCGACGAGGACGCGCACCAGTTGCGGGTCGGGTCCCAGTGGGCGGGTGACGGTGACGTCGCAGTGACCGCTGGCCTCGACATGGGCGGGTATATCGCTGGTGACGTGGTAACCGTGCGCCAGGAACGCGGGCACCAGCACCGTCGGCCGGTCCAGCGTCGCACCCAGCAACTCGCTCGGGGTCGGGCCGAGCACGTCGACGAACGCGACGTGCACCGGCTGATCCAGTGTGTCGGAGACCTGCGCCGCGAGGTCGCCGATCAGCGACACCCCACGTTGCTTGCGGGTGCCGTGGGCCACCAGCAGCAGGCTCATGAGGCGTACGCCTCGTCGACGGGAAGCCGGTAGCCACGCTTGACCACCGTGGCCACCATCTTCTTGTCGCCCAGCGCAGTGCGCAGTCGCAGCACCGCCGTCTCGACGGCGTGGGTGTCGGTGCCGCTGCCCGGAAGCGCCCGCAGCAGATCGGTACGCGACACCACCGCGCCGGGGTGGTGTGCGAGCGCCCGGATCGTCGCCATCGCCGCCGGGGACAGCTCTTTGACCACACCGTCGACCAGCACGCACGTGCCGCGGATCTCCAGCAGGTGGCCCGCGACCCGGATCGTGCGCGACTGCAGCAGCGGCAGCTCGTCGGTGATGTGGCGGGCCAGCGCACCCAGCCGCATCCGCTCGGGCGCTGAGGTCGGCACGCCGAGCCGCACCAACGGCCGTGCCGTCACGGGGCCCACGCACATCGCGTGCACACTGTTGCGAAACGCCGACAGCACCTCACCCTCGATGCCCATCTCCCCGGCGCGCATCAGAACCGACGCGACCGCGGGAGCCGACGTGAAGCTGACCGCGTCGAACTTCTCCTCGGCGATGGCGGCCACCAGTTGGTCGAACTCGCCGTTGCGCGGCGCCGGATGCCAGCGATACACCCGGATCGGCACCACTTCGGCTCCCGCCGAACGCAATTCGTCGAGGAACTCGGGAAACGGATCCCATTCGTCGGTGGCGCCGTGCAGCTGCACCGCGATGCGGGTGCCCGCGATGCCACCCTCGACCAGATAGTGCACCACCTCGCGGGAGGACTCCGATTCCGGGGACCACTCCTCGGGCAGGCCGGCCGCGCGCAACGCGCCGGTGGCCTTCGGGCCGCGGGAGACGACGCGGGCCTTGCCCAAGGCCCGGATCAGCTCGTTGGCCATCCCCCAGCCGTCGGCCGCCGCGACCCAGCCGCGGAAGCCGATGCCGGTGGTGGCGATGACGATGTCCGGCGGCGTCTCGATCAACGCGTGGGTGCGCTGTCGCAGCTCGTCGTCGTCGGGCAGCGGCACCATCTCGATCGCGGCCGCGCTGGTGACGGACGCGCCGCGGCGCTTCAGCAGCGCGCCCAGTTCGTCGGCACGCCGCGCTGATGTCACCGCGACCCTGAATCCGGTGAGCGGCGACCAGTCCGGCTCACTCATGCCCAATGTCTATTCAGGTCGTGTTTCGCGGCGATTAACCAACCATTGCGTGAGCGTGTCGCGCCCGCTCAAGGGATGAATTTCCGCTCACGGCCTCTGCGAGCTGACTGTGAGGTCACCAGACGTCGCCGTCGCGCCAGTCGCAGGCGATCGGCGCGGCGGGGTCGAGCGTCACGGTGGCCGGCAGCTCGCCGGGCAGAACGAGCAGGGATCCGTCGTCCTCGGGGGTGCGGGTCAGGCCCGCGGGTGCCAGCACCGACGTCGGCCCGTCCCACGGCAGCCACCCACGGGCCGCGTACAGCGGCCTGCCCAGGGCGGTCGCACTCAGGGCCCCCAGGTGGTATCCGCCCCGGACGACCTGCTCGACGGCGTCCATCAGCGTGCTGCCCAGCCCCTGGCCGCGGTGGTCCTCGCGGACCGCGACGCCCTCGACGTATCCGCACCGCAGCGCGGCGCCGCCGTACAGGAGCCGACGCTGCACAACCGCCGCGTGCCCGATGAGAGCGCCACGCAGGCAGATCACCGCGTGCATCCCGCCCAGCGCGTGCTCCCAGTCGGCGTCGGTGAACTCACCGCCAAAGGCTTCGATGACCATCGAGCGGGCATGCTCGCGGGTCTCTTCGTCGAGATCGGAGGTGTGGACGAGGCGGGCACGCACACCCCGGTTCTACCAGCGGTCAGTCCGCGGCGCCGTCGAACGGCCGCCGCGGCCGCGACCAGTGCAGCCGCACGGTCTGGCCGGGACGCGCCTGGGCGACCTTGTCGATGTCGTCGTCGACCACCACGCCCACCACCGGGTAGCCGCCGGTCACCGGGTGGTCGGGGCCTAGGATCACCGGGAACCCGTTCGGCGGCACCTGGATCGCGCCCCGCGTCGCACCCTCGCTGGGCAGCTGGCGGTCCGGCAGGCGGTACTCCAGCGGCATTCCGACCAGGCGCATGCCGACCCGGTCGCTGCGGTTGGTGACCTGCCAGTTGGTGCGCACCAGCACGTCGGGGTCGACGAACCAGTCGTCACGGGGTCCCGGCACCACCCTGAGCTCGAGAACGTCGTCGGCGATCGCGGCGACGGGTGCCTGGTCGAGTTCGGAGAAGTCGTCGGTGTGCTCGCCGACCGGAAGCACATCGCCGGGCCGCAGGGGCAGCGGGCCGATCGCGGACATCACGTCGTAGCTGCGCGAACCCAACACCGGTGCCACGTCGAAGCCGCCGCGCACCGCCAGATACGAACGCAACCCCGACTGCGGTGCCCCCAGCGAGATAACTTCGCCATCCTGAGCGTAGTGAATGCTGTTGGTGCCGAAGGGAACCCCGTTGACGGCCGGGTCGGCGTCGGCGCCGGTCACCGCGATCGCCACCCCGTCCCTGCCGCCGCCGCGCACGCGGGCGGTGAACCCGCCCAGGGTCACCTCCACGGTCGCGCGGTCGCCCGGGTTGGCGACGAGCCTGTTGGCCAGGGTGTGCGATCGCCGGTCGGCCGCGCCGGAACGCGTGACGCCCAGATGGGACAGCCCGGGCCGGCCGAGGTCTTCGACCAGGGCCAGCGGGCCCGTCTGCAGGATCTCCAGCGTCACGCCGCTCATGAGGTCACCGCCTGGAACCGCACCCACATCCCCGGCGTCAGCAGAGCGGGGTTGTCCCTGTCGACGTCCCACAGCACCGCCGAGGTCCGCCCGATCAGCTGCCAGCCACCCGGGGACTCGCGGGGGTAGACCCCGCTGAACTCACCGGCCAGTCCGACGGAGCCGACGGGCACCTTCGTGCGCGGATCGGACCTGCGGGGCACCGCGAGTCGTTCGTCGCCGCCCACCAGGTACGCGAACCCCGGTGCGAATCCGCTGAATCCGACGCGCCAGGGTTTCCCGGTGTGCGCGGCGACGACCTCGTCCGTCGCCATTCCGGTGAGGCGGGCGACGTCGTCGAGGTCGTCACCGTCGTAGACGACGTCGATCACGACGTCGACGTACCCGTCGGCAGGAGCGGCCGACTCCGCGATCGCGTCCTCGCTCACCCGCACCTGGCGCAGCCGCTGCCGGGTCGGCGACTGGTACCGGGGCCCCGACAGTTTCATCAGAATGGTCCTGGCGGCCGGGACGATGTCCACCACACCCAGCAGGTCGGCCGCGTGCAGGGCGTCGTTCCACGCCAGAACCTCGGTCGTGCTGCCGAACTCGAGAAGAAGCGCGCGATCGCCGTAGTCCCGAATGCGGCTCGGGCCATCGGTACGCCTCGCGTCCGTCACATCCGCTGTCACGCTCATGAGCCAAAGCTACCGCCGAGTAGCTTTGAAAGCTCCCGCTCTGTGAGCCTTGCCAGAGGAGCCTTAGCGATAGCTCAAAATGTGCCGGACACGGCGTTCACGCAGCGGGCTGATACGTCGGCTCGCGGCGCTTGATGTAAGCGATCACGCGGTAGGTCAGCGGCAGCACCACGATCTCGATCGCGGTCTTGTACAGCCAGCCCTGTGCGGTGTAGGTGACGAAATCGCCGAAGCTGGTGATGCCGATGACGCTGGCCGCGATGGCGCAGAACACCACGGTGTCACCCAACTGACCGACGAACGTCGACCCGATCAGCCGGGCCCACAGGTACTTCTCCTTGGTGCGCTCCTTGATCCGCACCACCACCCACGCGTTGAGGGTCTGACCGACGATGAAGCCCGCGAGCCCCGCCACGATCAGCCCGCTGTAGGCACCGGCGATGTTCTCGAAATGCTCCTGGTTCTCATAGAAGTCCGCGGCAGGAAGATAGATCGTCACCCAGAGGGCAAGAGCGGCAAGGATGTTCATCGCAAAGCCGGTGAAGATGGCCCGCCGGGCAGCCTTGAATCCGTACACCTCAGAGAGCACGTCGCCGATCACGTAGGTCAGCGGGAACACGATGAACCCGCCGTCGGTGATGATCGGCCCGAACGCCACCCCCTTGGTGGCCGTGAGGTTGGAGACGATCACGAGCGCGGTGAACACGGCGACGAGCACCGGATAGTAGCCCGACCCCACCCGGGCGAACGCCGCGTGCGGTTCCTGCTGGGCGGTCTGCTCGCTGGTCACCGGCACATTAGATCAGGACTGCGCCGCGGCGATCATCGGCGGCAGCTTCTCGGCGACCACCGGGTAGGACAGTGTCGAGGCGTAGGCGATCGCTCCGGAGATCTCCTTGCCGGTGAACACGTTGCGCCGGTCGAGCGCCGCGATCGTCGGGTCGGCCAGCAGCGCGGCCTGTTCCTCGTCGCTCTCGGTGGTCCAGATCAGGACATCGGCGGAGTCGAGGACGGCGGCCAACCGGTCGCGCGGGATCAGCGACTCGTCGGTGTCCACCACGGTCAGGCCCATCGTGGTCAGGAACTCACGGCGCCAGCCGGGGCCGAGCACCTGCACGCCGTCGCGCACCAGGGTGCCGCCGAGCAGCAGCACCTTCGTGCCGGCGAACCGGGGATGGGCGTCCTTGACCGCACCGAGCTTCGCGTCGACGTCGGCGATCAGCTTCTGCATGTCGTCGTGTCGGAACACCGCCTGGCCGATGGCGGTGGCCTGGTCCCTCCACGGCTCGAAGAACGCGTCGCGCCCCGACTGCGGGATCGTCGGCGCGACGGCCGACAACCGGGTGTAGGTGTCGCGGTCGAGTCCGGCGTCCGTCGCCACGATCAGGTCCGGATTCAGCGCCGTGATCTGTTCGAACTGAACGCCGTCGCCGAGGTTGAGCACCACCGGTTGCGCGCCGCCCAGCCGGGGAAACGCCCACGGCCAGACACCGAACGGTTCGGCTCCGAACCAGTCGGTGACCGCGACGGGGACGACGCCGAGGGCCAGCAGGTCGTCGGCATCGGTGAGCCCGGCGCTGACGACGCGGGTGGGCGGCCCGGGGATCTTCGTCTCACCGAACGCGTGCGCGACGGTCACCGAGCCGTCGTCGGCGACGGTGCCGGGTTTGTCGGATCCGCAGCCGCCCAGCAGCGCCGCGGCTCCGGCGGTCGTCGCGAGGAACCGGCGCCGGGACCACCTCGTGGGCACTCGGCGAGAGTAGCCAACCGGCCTCGAAGTTGCCGGACGACACGAGGGCGGGTCCGAAGGTGCCGACGTGTCCGCGGGCGGTCGCCGACGCGACGCCACACCGCGCGTGTTCGGGCTCCGATCGTTGACCCCGACCCCCGGCCCATGCTAAGCAGGTGCTCAGCAATTGCCAACGCGCTCCTGCCGGCGGACGGTGTCCGCCATACACCTCGCAGGCAGGCGTCGACCTTGAAGGGCCTACGTCCATGTCCACGGATTTTGATTCGGTCGACTACTTCACCGATCCCTCGCTGATTCCCGACCCGCACCCGTACTACGACCACATCCGTGCGAAGGATCCGGTGTGCTGTCCGATCAACAACGGGGTACTCGCGGTCACCAGCTGGCAGGCGGCCAACGCCGTCTACAAGGACAGTGAGAATTACTCGTCATGCGTCGCGGTGATGGGGCCGTTCACCCCGATGCCCTTCGTCCCCGAGGGGGACGACATCTGCGCGCAGCTCGAGCAGCACCGCACCGAGATCCCGATGTTCGAGCACATGGTCACGATGGATCCGCCGCACCACACCGACGCTCGGTCGGTTCTGGCCAAACTGCTGACGCCGAAGCGCCTCAAGGAGAACGAGGACTTCATGTGGCGGCTGGCCGACCGCCACATCGACGAGTTCATCGCCGACGGCAAGTGCGAGTTCCTCGCCGCCTATGCGAAGCCGTTCTCTCTTCTCGCCGTGGCCGACCTGCTCGGCGTGCCCGAGTCCGATCACGAAGAGTTCCGTGAGGCGTTCGGAGCGGAGCGGCCGGGCAGCAATATCGGCGGCCTCGATCACGAGGTGGTCGCGACCAATCCGCTGGCATGGGCGGACGAGAAGTTCGCCCGCTACATCGTCGACCGCCGCGAGTCACCCCGTGACGACGTGCTGACGTCGATTGCGATGGCGAAGTACCCGGACGGTTCGACACCGGAAGTGGACGACGTCGTCCGGACCGCGACGTTCCTGTTCGCCGCGGGCCAGGAGACGACCGCGAAACTGCTCGGTGCGGCGATGCGGGTGCTCAGCGACCGACCCGACATCCAGCAGCAGCTGCGCGACGACCGCAGCCTCATCCCGGTCTTCATCGAAGAGTGCCTTCGCATGGACAGCCCGGTGAAAAGCGTGTTCCGGATGGCCCGCAAGTCGACCACACTCGGTGACACGCCGGTGCCGGCGGGAACCACCGTGATGGTCAGCCCGGGCGCCGCCAATCGCGACCCGCAGCGGTTCGACAATCCGCACGAGTTCTCCCTCGAGCGCAAGAACGTGCGCGAGCACATCGCGTTCAGTCGCGGCATCCACTCCTGCCCCGGCGCCCCGCTGGCGCGGGTCGAGGGTCGAGTCTCGATCGAGCGGATCCTCGACCGGATGGGCGACATCACGGTCAGCGAGGAGAAGCACGGGCCGCGCGATGCCCGCAATTACGTCTATGAGCCGACGTTCATCCTGCGTGGGCTCACCGAGATCAACATCGAGTTCACGCCGCTCGACTGAGCGCCGTCAGGGCGTGGGCAGCGGCACCATGCCCGCGGGCGGCCACACCGGCGGCGGCGCGGGCGCGGGGGCCGGGGGCGCGCCGGGAGGCGCTTCCGGCGAGACGACACCTGGAGGAAGCGTCCCCGGGGGAAGCATCGGCATCTGGCGCACACCCATGGCCTCGGCCATCGCGGGGTCCATCTGCGACGGGTAGAGCGTCTGATAGAGCTCTTCGGTCCCGCGCATGTTCCACAGTTCCCGCAGGAAGCTCATCTGACCGGTGTTGTTGAAGTCGCCGTTCTGCACCGGCGGGATGTAGGGCGCGGTTCCCGGGGCCGGTGGAGGTGCCGGGGCCGGGCCGGGCACGCCGCCCTCGGCAACCGGTGTGTAGGTGAAGACCTGGTTGGGCGCAGGTGCGGGACCTGCTCCGGGCGGCGCCGGTGCGGCCACGCCGGGGGCGGGCGGCAGCGCGGGGTCGACGGGCATCGGTTGGGCGCCGGCCTGGCCGGCAGCGGCCAGGGCGCCTCCGGCGACGAGTGCGCCGAGGACGGCGATCTTGATGCGGGGCGGTGTGACCATGGCTGAAGGCTAATGCGTCGCGCGCCGAAGCGTCACTTTTCGGGGTCAGCTCAGCGCGAGGACGACACCGAGAGCGATCATCATCGCGGCGATGACGCCGTCGAGGATGCGCCACGTCCTGGGGGTCGCGAAGAACCGGCTCAGCCGTTTCGCGCCGAAGCCCAGGCCGGTGAACCACACCACGCTCGCGGTCACCGCGCCGATGCCGAAGAACCACCTGCCGTCCCGGTGTTCATTCGCCAGCGCGCCGAGCAGGATGACGGTGTCGAGGTAGACGTGCGGGTTGAGGAACGTCAGCGCCAGGCAGGTCGCCACCACGCCGGCCAATCGCGCCGGTGCGGCGTCCGACGGGGTGAGGGTGCCGGGTCTGGTCGCCCGCCGCGCGGCCAGCAGGCCGTACCCGATGAGGAACAGCGCGCCGCCGTACTTGGCGAGGACGACGACGTCCGGGTGTGCGGCGATGAGCGCACCGAAGCCGGCGATGCCGGCGAAGATCAGGACGAGGTCGGAGACCGCGCACAGCGCGACGACCGGCATGACGTGTTCGCCGCGGATGCCCTGACGGAGCACGAAGGCATTCTGGGCGCCGATGGCGGCGATCAGCGTCATCGTCGTGGCGAAGCCGGTCAGCACGACGAGGTAGGGCACGTTCACCGACGCAACGCTAGGCACTCACCCGTGATCAGTACAGCTAAAGATTCTTCACTTGGCTAAGCGATGCTAATGAGGGCACCAGGCTCGCCGGCTCACCTACAGGAGGCAGCTGTAGGTTCTCATTCCGAGTGGCGGAATTCTCACAGTGATGGCGGAGATATGGCGGATCCGCCACAAAGATGAGAATCTGATGAGCTGAACTAGCAATCTTGGTAGGCGAATCTCGGCGTTTCCGTACCAACCCGGATCCCCAGTGTCAAGCTGAACACGGCGGTTTGACCGCTGGAGCAAGCATGTCGGATGCGGTTGTTGTTGAGTTGGACTCCGCGGTCGTTTCCTATCGGCCAGCGGCGGGGGAAGAGCGCTGCATACCTGCGGCGGAAGCGTCGCCGACAATGTTGTTTCAGGCGGCTCCGTGGCGCACCTTCCGGTGGTATTTCGGTCAGCGCCACTATTCGGGAACGTATTGGTCAGCCACGGAGTGCGACCACGTCATCTACGAGTCTCGCCTGGAGTTGGCGAATCTGTTGTTGGCCGACTTCGATGCCTCGGTGCATCACATTGCGGCTCAACCGTTCTCATTGCTCGCCACGGTGGATGGTCAGATCCGTAGGCATATCCCGGACTACTTATGGGGCAGCGATGACGGACCCGTCGTGGTCGATGTGGTCCGCACGGAACGGATGACGCAGCCGAAAATCGTGTTGCTCTGCGCCTGGACGAAGGCGGTCGTGGAATCATTGGGTTGGTCCTACCTGGTCGTGAACGAGCCGTCAGAGATCCGTTTGGGCAATGTACGGTTTTTGTCGGGATACCGGCGGGAATGGTTGATCAACTCAGATGTTCTTGACGGAATGCGTTCCAGCAGTCGACAACTCGACGGGATGTCGATCGCTGACGCCGAACAGGCGATCGGCACACATCCGAGGCCGTTGGTCCGCCCAGCTCTGATGCATCTGCTTTGGGTTCAAGAATACAGAGTGGATCTAGACCAACCACTGCGCCCATCAACGGTCTTGGAGGTGTCTCGATGAAACGTGCTGGAGTGCGAGTAGGTACCGGAACACGGTTCATTTACGACGGACAAGTCATCGAAGTCATCGAAATGCACCCCGTGGCAGGGATGCCGGAGGTGCTGACGCGGGATCTTCGCAGCGAAACGGTCCGCCGGTTTGCTCTCGATGAGTTGATGTACTCGACGAGATCGCGTCTGCTGAGCGACGACCTCGCCGTGGAGATCGCCGATGTTGATGGCGATCTCGCGTCGGTAGCGTGGTCAGCTGCACCGGAATATGTTCGGCGCGAAGCCCGCGAGCGAGCGGCGCATGTACGTGAGGCCCTGACTGGGTACCGTTCGGGGAGTGCCCAAACTGCATTGCCACTCGAGCCGCGCCCCTGCTACAGGACCGCGTTGACCAAAGGGGATCGATTGGCCGCGAAGGTAAGAGAACTAGGCGTCGGGTTACGCACCGTCGAACGCTGGGTCAGTCGCTTCGAGGCGGAAGGTGAAGTTGGATTGATCTCGGCCAAGGCGGTGCAGCCTTCGATGCCCAGCAAGACCTTCGAGTTGTTCGAACAAGCGGCACTGGACGTCATGCGTGAGCACACTGACTCGTCCAGACCGACGCGCGATTGCGTGACGGCTCATGCTCGGGCACGCCTGATCGCCACCTACGGCGTAGGCGCTGTGCGGTTACCGTCACCGGCCACGGCGTATCGGATTCTGGGCAAACTCGAACGGCAGTATCCGCTGTTTTCCAAGAGCACCAAACGTAACCGCGACATCGCCGCCCGACCAGTGCTGCCGTACGGCAAGCTGCACCCGTCGCGGCCCGGTGAGTACTTGTTGATGGACACCACTCGTTTGGACGTTTTCGCGATGGATCCACACACGTTGCGGTGGGTGGGTGTGGATCTCACCGTGGGGATGGATTGGTATTCCAGGTGTATCACCGGCTTGCGGCTGACGCCGGTGTCGACCAAAGCGATAGATGCTGCTTCGGTGCTCTACCAATCGTTTAGGCCGATGCGTGCAGGACGGGACTGGTCGGCCGAAGCGGTGTGGCCTGCGCACGGAATACCACGGTCAGTATTGGTAGAACGCGACGCCTTGGATCCGTGCAGTGCATGCGCAGCCGCACCGGCGATCGTTCCCGACACTATCGTGGTCGACCACGGAAAAATCTACGTGGGCGAACAACTGACCAGCGCATGCCGACAGATGGGCATATCCATTCAACCCGCGCGGATACGGGTTGGCTACGACAAGGGACCGGTTGAGCGGTTCTTCCGAACAATCCGCGAGGGCTTCCTCCAAGAACTCCCCGGCTACAAGGGGCCTGACCTCTACTCGCGCGGTGTCGCGCCGGAGCAGGATGCGTTCTTCTTTATCGACGAATTGGAGGCGCTGCTGCGGGAGTGGGTGGCCTCCGTCTATCACCGTAGGCCACACGATGGCATCGGCGAACCCGGATTATGGTCATTGCGGTTGTCGCCGGCACAAATGTTCGAACATGGGATCGCCCGCGCGGGGTATATCGAGGCCCCACGTGACCTGTGCATGGCCTACCAGTTCCTCAGGGTCGAGTGGCGCACCATTCAGCATTACGGGTTCCAGGTTGACAAGCGGATTTACCGGGGTCCCGGACTCACCGGATACAAAGCAGGCGAGGAAAGCCCATACCGGGAGCGCAACGGACAGTGGCCCATTCACGTCGACACTGACGACATTCGGCAGGTCTACTTCTTCAATTCGAAGAACAAGCAGTGGCACGCCTTGCCATGGACGGAAGCAGCCCGCTGCGACGGACCGTTCAATGAGGACGGCTACGAATATTGCCGCAAGCTCGTAGGAGCCAAGCACCGCCTGTTCGACGACAAGATGGTGTTGGCCGAGATGCTTGAGCGTCGCCACCTCGGCCAGGGGCACACCATGGCTGAACGGCGCGCGGCGCTGCGACTTTCACGTCAACAGTCCACCCTGGGGCTAGATGTGCATGAGGCCGCCTTAGTCCCGCATTTGGCGGCGGCGTATCCGCTACCAAACACAGCCGAAGGTTCCGATGGCCGTACCGGTGAGGGGGACGCCTTCGTAGATGAACTCGATGAGGACTTCACGATTGACGACGGCCACTTCTACGACGGCGTCCTGGAGGACGTGTGAGCACCCCTACGGCGTCACCACCAGTCAAGGCGCCCAACCTCGACAATCTCACCCTGTCCCGCAAAGAAGGCTGGCGCGACTTCACTGAAGCACACAAGCGGGTTTGCCCAGAAGCGTTGAAGAAGAGTCAAATTCGATGTCTCGGTGACACCGCGGCTGACAGCTACAATCAACGACGAACAGACTGGCACGACAACTTGGGGCCCTTCAAGACACCGCAACTAGCAGCTCTGCACGATGACCTGTGGGACATCATCGATAGCAACGCCCAAGATGGAAATCACGCCAAGGGAGCTGTGGCCCTTTCGGGCTATCCAGGTCTTGGCAAGACGACTGCCGTGGAAACCTTCGCCAAGGATTTTCACCGGCGCGAAATCCGACGCCACGGCGAATTCACCCGCGCCGGCGACGAGCGGTGGCCGGTCTGCCGAATCGGGATGACCGGCAACACCAGCATGAAAGACTTCAACCGTGCGATGTGCCACTTCTACGCACACCCCGGCAGAAGCGGTAGCACCGACGAACTTGGCAGACGCGCCCTCGACTACGTGCTTCACTGCGAAACCCGGTTGCTCATTATTGACGATCTGCACTTCCTGCACTGGCAACATCGAGGCGGGATCGAGATCAACAACCACTTCAAATACATCGCAAACGATTTCCCTGTCACGCTGCTATCGATCGGCGTCGGGCTCAAAGAACGCGGACTCCTCATCGAGGATTACTCGTACGACGAGCTTTTGGCTCAAACCGCCCGCCGGACGACGCTGCTGGAGATGCGCCCGTACGAGATCAACACCGAGCGGCAACGTCGTGATTGGCGCAATCTATTGACGACCATTGAACAGCGGCTGGTATTAGGCGATAAGCACAGGGGAATGTTGGCGGAGGAGCTCTCTGACTATCTCTTCATCCGCAGCACCGGCCACATCGGCTCGCTGATGGATCTGATACGTCGGGGGTGCGCCCGAGCGATTCGCACGGGAACCGAGTCTCTAACCCACAAGTTACTCGATACCATCAGGATCGACAGCGCTGCCGAGCAGGCGCGCCGCGCACTGGCAGGCGCATTCCGCACCCGGAAGAAAACCACCAAGCTGCAACTACAATGACACGGACACTGCCGTTGCGGGTCATCCCGGGCCCTGGCGAGGCGCTTGACTCATGGTTGGAGGCCGTCGCCATCCGCTATGACTTATCTCTCGGCGAGATAACCCGCGCCGTGGGCATTCCGCACAGCGTGCGCCCGAGGTGGATGACCAAACTCGCACACCGGGAGCTGCAGAGCCTTTCCCTAACAACAGGACTCAGCTCTGAATGCTTTGAATCTATGACCCTGAATCACTTCCACCAGGCCGCTTTGGAGGTCGACCACTTGTCAGGTCACCTCGTGTCAACGTTTCCGTGGGGCGTTACCTACCGGTCTCGCTACTGCCCACATTGTTTGCGTGAGTCCGGAGGGCGCTGGCAGCTGGCCTGGCGGCTCAAGTGGTCGTATCTATGCACTGTCCATCGCTGTCTGCTCGTCGACCAATGCCCGCAATGCCAGAACAACCAACGGACGCGAGCAGCCTTTCTGATGGCGACGCCGCGCCTCGGCCGATGCACTGCAACGCAGAAGAGCCCCGACTGCGATGGAGACCTTCGCGACGCTCAGACCCTGCAACTGCCGGCGGCGCACCCCGCAGTCGTTGCCCAACAGCGAGTGTACGACGTTATTGCCCAGCGGTGCGCCAGCTTTGGCGTGTACGCCGAAGACTCTGCCGTTGCGCGTGGCTTTCTCTCTGATCTACGCGCGCTGGCCTCGCGGGTGCTGGCGCACGCAAAGTGCAACGGCGTAACGGACACCAGTGACGAAGAACTCATCGCCACCTACCTCGATCAGCAGCCTCCACGCGCCGCGGCGTGGTTAGGCCGCCAATACACCTCCAGTAAGGAGCCGCCCAAAACCGCGGCTGAAACGGCGGTGAGTATCACTGCGGCGTTGAAAATACTTGGTGCCGAGACAATTGCAGATGCGGCAGCGGCGATGAAGTGGCTGGTGCCACCCTGCGGGGCTGGACAGAAGCCAGCTGGTTTCTCAGCGGGCCTGCACGCAAGCCCGATAGGAGCCGCGATCTACATCAAGGCCTTCTCAACCGAACTCGGGCCCGCCCTGCAACTTCGTCACCGATCCAACCTCGCCATTCCTGGAGCTAAGCGCACAGATCCCGCCATAGCGGAGCTGCTGGCCCGACGAATCCCCCCCATGCTGTGGCCAGCATGGGCAGTCAGAGTCCAACCAAGAGGAGCGCACAAATCAGCTGTACCGCAATGTCTTTCGTGCGCCGCCGTCCTAGCAGCCACACGAATCACTGTAGCGCGGGCGGCGGAACTATTGGGCGGAAACCTCAACGTATGGACGCTCACCGGGAATCTAAATGTGCTCCGCCGCGATCCGCAATGGGCGGCGATCAGCATCGCGCTAACCCGCCTCGCGGATTACTTGAGCGCTCACGCACCACCGATCGACTATAACCGCCGCCGTAACCTGGACTACAGCCGATTGTTGGCTACCGCAGACTGGCACAGAATCTGCGCAGCAGCTGGCATGCCACCGGGAGGACCCTCAACAGCCCACGTTGCGCGAATTGCGTTGTCCGCCAAGATCAGCGGCCTACCTCCTGAGAAATTTCTAACGGCATGCAAACCGGAAGTTCGTCACGGACTCCTATATCGCGTCAGAGACTTGCCTCTTCATCTCTCACCGCCCTTACTGCATGGCCTCGACAACGCGGGACGACTACTTCTCGACATGCATCACATCGATGAACCGTTGACCTGGCAGCCTCCACTGCGCCTTTTGGAAGGTCTCGATCTGCCCAACACAGACGTTCACCGAGTTGACATCGACGTACTGCACAGCCTGGCCGCAAAACCACGAGCAACGGCCAGGTCGATCGCCGCCGCTCTGGGCACCGATCCAGACGTCGTTCGGCATCTCCTGGCCGAACAGCCCGTCGACGCTCATCAGACGCGTGCAGAAAATCCCGCGTCGATGAAATCGGGGCCGGCTCGCGCACGCCTCCGGCATGACTTGACAGCGGACCAACTCAGGGCGATGCACCACGTTGAGGGGAAAAGCGGCTTCGCGATCGCCAGAGAAATCGGCGTGAGCTACAAAGTCCTGAGGACCCTGGCAACCAGCTACGGGATCACCTTTGGCTACCATCCACAACGACCGACACCTGAATGGCTTCGAGGACAATATGTTGTCAAGCGCCGTGCCCTCGTCGACATCGCGAAGGAACTCAACGTTTGCGCTCTGACAGTCTCGGGGTGGGTGCACCGCGACGGATTGCCCTCAGCTCCTCGAGCAACACCTGAAGCGGCCCAGCCGGTTAGCGCAACAGAAATGGCCGACCTGCTGGCACCGGCCTTGGCGCGTCGCGCAGGAAGGCGCCAGCTGGAAAACTTCCTGCTGGCGCTCAACCACCCAAATCTGACTGCAGCGGCGGCCCGTTGCGGGATCGACCATTCGACCCTGTGGTACCAAATACGACAGCTGGAGAAGGACTTCGGTGGTCCACTACTGCTGAGGGCTCATATGCCCCTGCTATCAATGGCGCCCACTGCCCTCGGAATCAAAGTGGCGGCCGCGGCGAAGGCAGTTCACCATGAAGCCCAGGGTCAGCGCCCGTGACAACCGCGTTGCTCTTGGACACCGTTTCAGCAACCGCGGATGTCTGTTCCCCACACAGACTGACGGACACAACACGCTGACGCACATGGTTGTCACCGGTGCCCGCACACGGCTTCAGATATCGCCGTCGATTGTTAGTAGCTCCCAGGCCGAAACTTCCAGCGCCTCAGCCAGATCGAACAACCGCTCGTAAAGAAGCCCCCGCTTGCCCGCCTCAACGTCGACAAGCACGTTGCGGGTCACACCGGACTGCAGCGACAGCGCTTCCTGCGTGAGCCCTCTCTCGATACGCAGAGTGCGGATCCGCCGGCCGACCGAAAGGCGCCGGGCCGCCCATCTGCGTGCCCGCTCGGGATCTGTCTGGCTTGGCGCACTGGCAGACCAGCGACGGCACCCGCGTCTCGGTGTTGGCAATGGCCCAGCTGGCCAACATGATTCGACGGGCCGTCACCGGGGGCCGCGATATCCCGTCATCGATCCGGGCGATGGATTACGACGCCGCCGCGACGTTGCAGAGCTGGTTCTATCTCAGCAGGGGCAAGCGACTGCCCTCACCCCGAGGCCGGGGCCGGGTGCACGCACTGTTCGGCTTCGCTCGCCACGCCCTGATCGCCGCTAGCCACGACGGCCCATGGTGGCAGCTGAACTTCTGGCACCCGCGCTGCGATCCGCGGATCCCACTGACCGATCGTGAACCAGTCGCCAACTACGGCTGCTCACCCGGAGACATCCAACTGCCGTGGCTGCGGGCCGCGGTGAAGTGGCACCTGGGCACGATGCTCGAATCCGGGGCGCTGCGCTGGACCAGCATCAGCCAGGAACGCATGCGCAGCTTCCGCCGGTTCGACAACTGGCTGACCGCTAGCTTCGACGACCCGACTGACATCCTGGGCGACCCGACGACCGCGGTCGAACAGGCGGCGGCGTTCGCGCGGTGGACCGCCGTGGCAGCCAACCGCGTCACCCGCCAATCCGACACACGCCACCTCGGCAGAACCGTGCCGCTCCGGGGAATCAACGACGACCTGCGAGCGGTGGCCGGCCTCCTGGACTTCATTGCCGCCAACCCCGCCGAGGCTCGCCGCATTCTCGGCATCGAGCCCTGGCACCGGGTCACCAGCGCTCACGCGGCCAGCTGGTTCGGCCGGGTCACCCGGATACCGCATCAACGCGGTTTCAACGACGCGAACTACATCGACGACCACGCACTCGCACAGATCACCGCCGCGCTGCCGCTGATCGGATTGCCTCGCACCGAGCAGATGACCATCACCCGCGGCGACGGAACCACCATCACCGCCAGCGGACTCGACGACCCGCAAGCAATGCGGATGATCCTGCTGCAGATCCTCACTGGACGACGAGCCAGCGAAATCCGCACCTGCGACTTCGACTGCCTTTCGGCTGCACCCACCACCACAGCCGCGGGCGAGGACCAAACACTGACCAGGTTCCGCTACGCACAAAGCAAGATCGACGTCGCACCCGACACCATCCTCGTTGACGACGAGGTCACCGAAGTCATTGCCGAACAGCACCGTTGGCTGCACACCCAGTACCCCGACAGCACCAGGCGGTATCTGTTCGCCCGGCGTCTGGGCAACCGCCGCGGCGACAAACCCTATCCATCGGGCACCTACAACTGGGTGCTGCGCAGCCTCAGCGACCTTGTTCAGATCACCGACGCCAAGGGCCAGGTCGTGCGGTTGAGCCACACCCACCGGTTTCGCCACACCCGGCTCACCCGGCTGGCCGAACTCGGTCTGCCGATTCACGTCCTGCAGCGCTATGCCGGGCACGCCACCCCCACCATGACGATGCACTACATCGCCGCCCGCGACGAACATGCCGAGCAGGCGTTCCTGGCCACCGCCAAGCTGCGATCCGACGGCACCCGCATCCAACTCTCCAGCGACGACCACGACAGTCTGCACCTGTTCCGCCGCGCCGACCGGTTCCTGCCCAACGGGTGGTGCATGCTGCCGCCGCTGCAATCCTGCGACAAAGGCAACGCCTGCCTGACCTGCTCGGTTTTCGTCACCGACCACACCCACCACGACGTGCTGCACCGCCAACTCCGCGAGACCACCACCCTGATCGACCGGGCCACAACAGAATTCGAGCAACGACACGGCCACTCCATGCCCGACGACAACGTCTGGCTTATCCGCCGCCGCGCCGAACACTCCGCGCTCACCCGACTCCTGGCCGCTTTGGACGACGCGCCCGACTCCTCTACTCCCGGCGAGAAAACCAGCTGCAATCGACCCAGCGCTAGACCGGTCCCGCTGACGCTCGATCTGACCGCCCACCGCAGGAGAAGCACATGACCGACTCCCGACAACGCCGCATCACCGCCCTCACCGAAGCAGCGAAAGTCAAGTCGCAGAATAAAACCCGAGACGCCGAACAGGCTATCCGCCGACTCATCAAACGCGGCGACCCGATCACGTTCCAGGCCGTGCAACGCGAAGCAGGCGTCTCCCACGCCTTCCTCTACAACCATCCCGAACTGCGCACACGCATCGAGCACCTGCGCGGCACCCGCCGCAAAGCAACTGCCGACCAGCCCGTCGACACCGACAGCACGCTCGTCATCACGCTGACGCGCCAGATTGCCGAACTCAAGAAACAGCACCGCCAGCAACTGCAAGCACTCCGCGCCGCTCTCGAACGAGCACACGGAGAGAACCTCGACCTACGGCGCGAACTGGCTCGCCGCGGCATCCAGCCCTCACCTAACGTCGTATCGATCGCAACAACGTCCTGAACAGGCATAACACGGTCGTTCCGCGTTCGAACCTTCGATAACGGGTGGCCCGATCAGCAGCACGTTGGTCGCCGATTCCAGATAACGGCAGGTGCCCAGTTCGTCGATGAGCTTGCGGTCGATCCCGGCGGCGGCATCGACGTCGAAGTCGGCCAGCGTGGCCGGGGTGGGTAGGCAGGCGAACCGTAGCCGTCCGGCCAGCCTTCGTGCGGTGCTGGCGTCGACTTCCACGGCCAGCAGCCGCTCCAGGGCGACGGTGAGTGAGAGGTTTTCGGCGTTGGCTTGGTCCAGGACTGCAGGGAGGGCTTCGGCGGCGGCGTGCAGTTTGAGTTCGGCCAGATGCGAGCGCAACTGCTGATAGCGGCTGGCCGCCGCCGACGGGCCCTCAAGGGTGGCGGTGGTTTTTGGGGTGCGTGGGGTGGGTGTCATTGGATGGTCCTTCGCTGGGCGGCCCGCTCGTAGGCGGACAGGTCGATGACGGTGGAATCGGCTGACGGCGTTGATGTCTCAGATCCCGCAGGATCACCTGCCGTGAGGCGGAGGAGTTGTGTGGCAGCAGCTTTGGCGGCCGGTCCGGGTGGGATGCGTTCCTTGCGGCGGTGCGGACGCCCGGTCGTGGCGGTGGCCATCGCCGCGGTGTCCAGGGCGATGACGTGACCGCTGTCGCGCACCACCCATCACCCCGAGCCCATCGGCGGCCATCCGGTGCCGCGCGATCACGATCCCGCCGGTGGTGGCGATGTCGCAGAACTGCCCGCCCACTGGATGACTGACCACCACCTGGGCGGCGGCCAGTTCCGGGGGCACCGAGTAGCGGTTACCGCGATAGGAGACCAGCGCTTGGCGCGACGCGGTGCCGGTCTCGGCCACGATGACCGGATAGGCCAGCGCGGGCACCGGGCTCAGCGGTTCGGTCGTGGCAACCACCGCGACCGTGGAGCGCCCGTCGGAGGTGGCCCGCAACCGGGTGTCACCACGCACCCGGGCGAAGCGATCCAAGCTCACCTGGGCCTGCTCGACGGTCACGTCGTCGGCCAGGGTGCGCCACCAGCGTTGGGCGGCGGTGTGGTTGATCTTCTCCACCACGCCTTGCGGTTGCCGCGCCGCGGCGGGCAGATCGCCACCGATACCCCGTAGTGCTTGGCCACCCCGGCGAACGACGCGGTCACCCGGCCTGAGCCGGGATCGCAGACCGTGGCCATCCGGTCGAACCGCCACACTCGCGTCACGCCGCCGAGTCCGCGGGTCACCCGGTCCAGGCAGGCGACCAGATGCGGTTGATCCTCCGACGATGCCAGCGCGCCGCGCCACTTGCCCGAATGCGCCAGCGAGCCGACCAACAGATGAGCAGTCTTGCCCCATCCCCAGGAATCGGGTGGATCGGGCAATTCCAGCCAGTCCCATTGGGTTTCATCACCCGGGGCATGCGCAATGACCGCGTTCGGGCGCTGTGTAGCCGTGCGGCACGCTGCGCACACCGGACGCAGTTTGCGGTCGCGGAGGTGGCGGGTCAGGCTCTGATACGACAGCCCGAACCCCAGGTCCTCCAACTCGTCGTAGAGGGTGCGGGCCCACAGGTGCGGGTCCTCGCTCAGCCTCGCGACCACGTAGTCGACGAACGGCTCAAACGGGTCCGGCCCGGTACGGATCCGCACCCCAGGGGTGCCGTCACCGGCCAGGTACTTGCGGACCGTCTTGCGATCGAACTTGGTGTGGCGGGCGATCGCCGAGATCGACCAACCACGTTTGCGTAGAGCATGTACTTCCACATCGTCCTCCCATGTGAGCATGAGAAAGCGGGCCTCCTTCGGTGAAGCAACTGGCGTCAGACACCAGCAGCTTCGAAGGAGGCTCGCCCTTCTCGGCGGAGCCACACGGGTGGGGAATTTCGATGAGCATCAGTGGGGAATTTCAGCGAGCGCCGTCAATTCCGGCTTAAGTCGGTGCCAACATCACGGCCTACATTGCCCTCGCGTTGGCGATCGCACAGCCGCTTCAGGGTCCGGACCAGCTGGCTTCGAAGTGGATGTCCACCGCCACGCACCCGAAGCCATCCGAACATGGGCCGACGATTACCGAAACCTTCTGGGCGTCACGGAAAAACCTTCTGGGCATCACGAAAAAATAATCGGCGAGTGACCCGAGATGCCGGTTTCATTTTCTTCCACTAACCAGTGAGCCACGTCAACGAGCTCGATGTGGGTTTCTCACATAAAGCACATCGAACTTCACTATGGAGAAGCGTGTGGCGATCGTGCGCCTCGGCGTCCGTGGTCGTATACCGCGTTCACCGGGCAGTATCGTTTACTCGTCGAACCCTTCATCTGGGATGGCAAACACCGTCCGTGCGTTTTCGTTGAGATTGGCAAATCCATCGATGATCACCCGCTTCACGCGCATCTCGTCGTCAGCGATGCGAATCAGCCACGTGCGAAAGGCCGACCCAGTGAATTCTTCGCTGACCAACGCGGGCGCCTTCCAGCGACGAAAATAGAACTCAAGACGGGTCGTCAGCTCCACCACACCCTCATTCACCGGGACGTAGGAAAGTACGTGGCGCAGCTCGAGGCGTTCGTCGAAGATCCCGTCGCGTTGGTTGAGGTACACCTGTAGACCATCGCGGCCTTTCCACTGGTGACCACCACGAAAGCCGATCTGAAAGTCGTCGGTGAGGACCGCGGCGAACATCGGTTCGGATTTCCTTCGCTTCTCCAATCGAAGGAATAAGTCGATGGTCGCAATGAAGCCAGGCAGGTCCGGGGCGCCGCCGGGCACCTTCCTGTCGGCCTCCGTTTCTCCGGATGTCATCAGCCGAGATTGTGGGCTAGCTCGGCGGCGGCGTCTTTTAGGGCACTGCAAGCTTTGCGAACATCAGAGGGCCGGAATCGATAACTCGGCGCTGACGCGTTTAGTGCCAGCCTTATCCCGGAACCACCTTGGGGTACCGCCACGGCAACAGACGCGACGCCTTCCTCACTTTCCTGCCTGCTGATCGCGAACCCGCTTTTCCTGACCTCTGCCAATTGAGCGCGCAGTTCGGTGAGAGTGCGCACGGAATGCTCAGTGAGTGGCTCCAAATGTGGGTCGGGGTACAACTGGTCCAGCTCGTCGTCGGATAGGCCGGCGAGTAGGACTTTGCCGGTCGACGTGCAGTGTGCAGGACGCGTGCTACCCAAACGCGAGATCACCCGGACGGCAGAAGGGCTTTCGAGTGCCGCGATGAAGCGAACCAGTCTGCCGTCCAACGTTCCTACGTGCACGGTTTCCTGCAGCGTGTCGACAAGCTGGCGCAGAATCGGGGCGGCCGTGCGTGGTATGTCCATCCTGGAGTGGACAGCGAACGCCACGTTTGTCAGGGACGGTCCGGGCTGGTACGCCTTGCTGGCCGGATCTTGGCGGACGAACCCGCGGTACTGAAGCATCGATAACAGGCGATGCGCGGTCGACGAAGCGACGCGCAGGTACTCACTGGCGTCAGTGAGCCGGATCTCAGAGCGCTCTCCTAGGAGGAGGAGTAGGCGAAGAGCGTTGTCGACAGACTCGATCGGATATTGCGGGGGCTTCCCTGTGCTGTCACGCTCCATGCCCGCGAGTGAGGGTTTCTGCATGACAGAGAGCGTACCCGCGGTCAGGTTCGAATGCAGGTCGAAGAATCGCGACGAGGCCGGTGCAGGGGGGCGAAAAGTCGCCTTCCAGCGCACAAGCCTGGCTGCGTTTGTCTCCCATGGCTGCGGCGGGTAGTTGGAGGCCGCCGAGTTGCCTCTTGGCGCACGCGGCGGTGCCTCGTCGACGAGCAGTTCGCCTGTGGCAGTACAGGATCGCCGCGTTAGTGCGTCTCGGGTCATCCCTGTGGTAGCCGCTCGGATCGGACGCATGTTTCCGGCCCCCCTGTGGTAACGGGTTGCGGTCCTCTTTTGCGCGGTCTAGCGCTCACTCGCTGCAGTCTCGACTAGTCAACGCCCTCGTTTGACTCCACCGATAAGGAGACGGCATAATCTCTGCTAGACAGAGTCGCGTTCTACATAACAGTGAAGGTGTATTAGTCGTGGATCGAGTCCAGTCGCTGAATCATGGAGTTGAAGATGCAGGATAACGGTGAGGTGTTAGCGGCTGTACGCACTGGCATGATCCCGGCGCACGTGTATAACGACAAGCAAATTTTCTCGCTCGAGAAGGAGCGCCTGTTCAGTCGGGCGTGGTTGTTCGTGGCGCACGAATCGGAGATTCCGCAGCCGGGGGACTACGTGGTCAGACAAGTGTTGCAGGATTCGTTCATCGTCGCTCGTGATTCTGCCGGCGAGATCCGGGTGATGTTCAATATGTGCCTCCATCGCGGTATGCAGGTTTGCCGGGCGGAAATGGGGAACGCGTCGAACTTCAGATGCCCGTACCACGGGTGGTCTTACCGCAACGACGGCCGCATTATCGGCCTGCCGTTTCACCAAGAGGCCTACGGAGGAGACGCCGGGTTCAACAAGGCGGGGCAGACCCTGTTGCCAGCGCCGAGTGTGGCCAGCTACAACGGGTTGATCTTCCTGTCGATGGATCCTGACGCGGAATCGCTTGAAGAGTATCTGGGTGATTTCAGGTTCTATCTCGATTTCTACACCAGGCAGGGCCCCAACGGCCTTGAGGTGCGGGGTCCGCAGCGTTGGCGGGTAAAAGCGAACTGGAAGATCGCAGCTGAGAATTTCGCCGGGGACATGTACCACACACCTCAGACGCACACGTCTGTGGTGGAGATCGGCTTGTTCCGAGAGCCGAAGGCCAACAAGCGCAAAGACGGCGCCACGTATTGGGCGGGTAGAGGTGGGGGCACCACATACAAGCTGCCCGAGGGGAGTTTCGAAGACCGGATGAGCTATGTGGGCTACCCGGCGGACATGATTAGTCGAGCCAAGGCCACATGGACCGAGCAGCAGCAACAAGTCGTCGGCACCGACGGGTTCATGATCTCGGCCGCGACGTGCTTTCCCAACATCAGTTTCGTGCACAACTGGCCGAAAGTGGAGGACGGCGAGCACGTCTTGCCGTTCATTTCAATCCGGGTATGGCAGCCCATTAGCGAGAACGAAACTGAGGTGCTGTCCTGGTTTGCGGTGGATTCTGATGCCCCGGCAGACTTTAAGGCGGACTCGTATAAGGCTTATTTGATGTGTTTCGGCTCGACGGGAATGTTCGAACAAGACGATGTCGAGAACTGGGTGTCGCTGACCAACACCGCGGGGGGTTCCATGGCCCGCCGACTGCGGCTGAACAGCCGGATGGGGCTGCTCGCAGACGATGCCCGGGTGGTCGACACCCTTAGCAGCGCTCAATTCCACGGGCCTGGATACGCTCAGCTCGGTTACAACGAGAACAATCAACGGCAATTGTTGAGGCTCTGGGCCGACTACCTGGACATGCCGCCGCTGCGAGTCGACCCGGCTACTGTGCTCACGGACAACCCGCAAGGTATTGAGCCGATGGTGCAGACCAACGGCGGGGCCGTCGCCGGTATCGACTCGGAGTCGGCTACGACGTCGGTGACGCTGTGACCGTCGACGATCAACGCACTGGTCGACCCATGGCCCCATCGGTACTCGGTGCGCACGCCGCGCGCGCCCAACGCGTCGGCGACCCGTTACCGTTCGACGATTCTCGCCATCTGGAGGCGCATCGCTTCCTCGTCAACGAGGCGTACCTCCTCGATGCCCAAGACTACGACAGGTGGCTGGGTGTTCTTACCGAGGACATTCACTATTACATGCCGGTGCGGATCACCACCGCCGCCGGCGCCGGATTCGATAGCTCACCGGGAATGGCGCATTTCGACGAGAACAAATACTCACTTGAGCGCCGGGTTGCCCGTTTCGCCACCGAGCATGCCTGGACTGAGGATCCGCCGTCGCGTCTGCGTCACTTCATCACCAATGTGCGCACATTCCTCACCGACGACGCCGACTACCTCGTGGTCGACAGCGCTGAGTTGTTGTTCCGCAGCCGTGGCGACGTCAATGAGTCCACGCTCCTCTCATGCGGTCGTGAGGATCTTCTACGTCGCGATGGCAACGCGCTCAAACTCGCACGCCGAACAATCTGCGTCGATGAATCAGTGCTTCGAATGCAGAATCTGGCGGTCTTCCTATGAGCTCGAACGGATCCGGCGAGGGCGCGCAGTCGCCCCCACAACCGGGGTGCGAGGAACTGTCGTCGCTGCTGGCTGGGGCGACCGGTGATGCACTGAACATTGCCAACGAGTTCGCAGAGGTCGTCGTGCGCCGAGTGACCACTCGCAATGGAGCTCGGCTGTTGATTCAGGCGCCGAAATCGGCGCAGTGGGTGTCGCTGGATGCTTTGGAGATCGAGGCGCTGACCTGGCAGAATCCGGCCACCTTGGCGGCCATGGTGGGGAACGCAGGTACTCCGTTGATTCTGGGCGAGGAGGTATGACTGGCTGGCTGGCGGGCAAACGCGCATTGATCGTCGGCGGAGGTTCGGGTATCGGTCGGGCCACGGTCGACGCGTTCCTGAACGAGGATGCCCGGGTGGCCGTGCTCGAGTACGACAGCGGTAAGTGCGCCACGCTGCGCCATCAGCTGCCCGACGTTCCGGTGATCGAGGGTGATGGGACCACTCGCACCGCCAACGACGAAGCAGTGCAGGTCGCTGTCGACGCCTTCGGCGGACTCGACACATTGGTGAACTGCGTGGGGATTTTCGATTTCTACCGCCGTATTCAGGACATCCCCGCCGAGCTGATCGACCAGGCGTTCGACGAAATGTTTCGCATCAACGTCCTGAGTCATATCCACTCAGTCAAGGCAGCAGTGCCGGCGCTGATGGGCCAGGACGGCGCCTCGATCGTGCTCACCGAGTCCGCGTCATCGTTCTATCCAGGACGCGGCGGCCTGCTGTATGTGGCGTCGAAGTTCGCGGTGCGCGGCGTAGTCACTGCACTGGCTCACGAACTCGCGCCGAGGATCCGTGTGAACGGTGTCGCCCCCGGGGGGACGTTGAACACCGACCTGCGCGGACTCGACAGCCTCGACCTTGGCGCCCGCCGTCTGGATGCTGCACCAGATCGGGCCCGCGAATTGGCTGCTCGCACACCGCTGGGCGTGGCCCTATCGGGTGAAGACCACGCCTGGAGTTACGTCTTCCTCGCTTCTCACCGCTCCCGCGGGCTCACCGGCGAAACGATCCATCCCGACGGCGGTTTCAGCCTCGGACCCCCACCCCAGCGGAATTGAACCCGACGAACACAGGGAAGGAAAGCAGATGGGCGGAGTTATAAAGGCTAAGCGCGAGGTATGTCAGGGCTACGCGAACTGTGTCGTTGCGGCCCCGGATTACTTCGACATCGACGATCGGGGACTCGTGGAGGTCCGCAAGACGGAGGTTCCTTCCGCGGACAGGACCCGGGTCGAGGAGGCTGCGCGCAGCTGTCCGGTGGCCGCGCTGGAAGTCGTAGACGAATGACGTCGCGGGTCGTCATCGTCGGCAGTTCTGTCGGCGGGGTCCGCACGGCCCAGGCGCTGCGCTCGCAAGGCTACGATGGCGACGTCGTCCTGGTGGGCGAGGAAACTGCGCTGCCCTACGACAAGCCGCCATTATCCAAGGCATTGCTTGCGGGTACGAGTGACATCGCCGCTGTGACGTTACTCAGTAGAGACGCTGCCGCCGCCGACCGCATCGAGCTTCTCCTCGGCCGCCGCGCGATCGGAGTGGATGTCGCAGCGTGTCAGGTCGAGTTCGCCGATGATGAGCCCCTGCGTTATGACCACCTGGTGGTGGCCACCGGAGCCAGCGCGCGACCATCCCCGTGGGGCCACGGATCGGGCATTCATGTGCTCCGCACTCTGGAGGACTGTCTGCGGCTACGGGACGACCTTGTCGCCGGTGTCCGCCTCGTGGTGATCGGGGGAGGATTCATCGGGGCCGAAGTTGCGTCAACCGCCCGGTCAATGGGGGGGCAGGTGACCGTTGTCGACCCGGTGCCCGTTCCGATGAGCAGGGTTCTGACCGAAGAGATCGGCGAGTGGTTCATCGATTTGCACCGAAACCACGGAGTGCACACGCGCTTCGGTATCGGTGTCGAGAATATTGAGGGGGAGCGCGGCAACCTTAAGATCGGCCTCACGGACGGGACGGTCCTAGAAGCCGACACGGTGGTGGTGGGCATCGGCGCCGTTCCGAATGACGGCTGGCTGATGCCGTCGGGACTGCTAGTCGATGACGGCCTGGTCTGCGACGAGTTCTGTCGTGCAGTTACGTCACAAAACATCTACGCAGTCGGCGACGTGTCGCGTTGGTTCCATCGCGCCCGCGGCGTGACGATGCGCATCGAACACTGGACAAACGCGGTCGACCAGGCCTCTTGCGTCGCGCATAATATTTTGTATCCCGATGAATTGCGCTGCTACGAGCCCGTCGAGTACGTCTGGAGCGACCAGTACGACTGGAAGATTCAGGTCTGTGGCCAGACAACTCACCTAGGAGAGCCACTCGTCGTCGGAGATCGACTGTCCGACAATCGATTCACAGTCCTCTACCCGGATGGCGAGCAACGTCTTGGTGGCGCGGCGGTGGTGAACTGGCCTCGAGCACTGATCGAGTGCAGGCGTGCGCTGCAGGCCGGTAGCGATCTCGAAAGTGTGCGGGGAAGGCTCGAAGTGTTGACGAACCCACCCGATACCGCCGCAACGCGATCGCCATAGTCGGGCCACAAGTGGTTGCGCGCCGCATTGCAAGTGGGACTGGTTTCCCACCGAACATGCTCGCTGCGGCTTCGCCGCGTTCTTAGCTCGGAATGTCGCGGCTTTCTACCGCGCGAGGTCCTCGGTGGCCGCGGCGCGGTATTCAGGTTTCGGCCACCGCCCCGGCTCGGTGGACAGGCCGATACCGCGCCTTGGGCGCCGGCATCACGGATGAGTTGCCGCGACCGCATCGCTCCCCTAGACGGAACTCGGCTCGAAACGGAGTGGCCGATCATCGAGGTTCGGGGCTGCGCCGCTGGCGACCGACCCACATCGGTGACCTCTGGGACCCTATCGACAGCACAACCTGTCGCAGCCGACACGGCGCCACGAGTCATGAAGAAGACCTCGGAGGTTGTTGAGCGTTCCTAGCTCACTTGGAGGTCTTCTTGTTCTCACCTCGCCACGCCGTCACCAACGGCGATGGTCAGTACGGTGAGGTTAGTACGCGGCACTTCCTGGTGTTGACGCAATCGGCCGGTCCCGATACTCTCTAAGTAACAGAGTAGTGTTCTGCAAAACAGAGAAGGTAGTCTCATGTCGACCGCTGAGATTTCAGGGCTTCACGAATTCGACGCCGAGCTCGAGGCTGCCAACTTACGTGGACAATGGATCTACGACGAAATGCTGGAGAGCGTCGTCGGCGGCCCCAAGCCCGCCGGTGTTCCGTTTCTGTGGCGATGGCACGATGTTTACGCGAAGCTTCTGAAGTCGTGCGACGTGATGCCTGAAAGTTTGACGGCGCGACGCAATCTCTCGTTCATCAATCCGGATGCCCGGGGAACCACGCACACCATCAACATGGGTATGCAGATGCTCAAGCCCGGCGAGATTGCCTATGCGCACCGCCACACCATGGCGGCGCTGCGGTTCGCTATTCAAGGCGGCCCCGGCCTGGTGACTGTGGTGGATGGCGAGCCTTGTCAAATGGACACCTACGACCTGGTTCTGACCCCTCGCTGGACGTGGCATGACCATGAGAACGCCACCTCGGAGAACGTCGTTTGGCTCGACGTGCTGGATATCGGCCTAGTGCTCGGGCTGAATGTGCCCTTCTATGAGCCCTATGGCGAGATGCGCCAACCTCAACGCGAGGACCCGGGAGAGCATCTCGCTGACCGCGGTGGGATGCTGCGCCCGGCGTGGGAGCAGGTCAAGGCGGCGAACTTCCCGTACCGCTATCCGTGGCGTGACGTCGAGCGGCAGCTCCAGCGGATGGCGGGCCTTGCGGGCAGTCCCTACGACGGCGTAGTCCTGCGTTATGCGAACCCCGTTACCGGCGGATCGACTATGCCAACGCTGGATTGCTGGGTGCAGTTGCTGCGGCCGGGCCAGCAGACCGAGGCCCATCGCCACACGTCGAGTGCCGTGTATTTCGTCGTGCGTGGCGAAGGGACGACGGTTGTCGACGGGGTCGAACTCGACTGGGGGCCCCACGACAGCTTCGTGGTGCCCAACTGGAGCACCCATCACTTCGTCAACCGGTCGGCAGAAGATGCCGTGCTGTTCTCGGTCAACGACATCCCTACATTGAAGGCTCTCGATCTCTACTACGAAGAGCCCGAGCTGTCTTTGGGGACGCAGCCATTTCCGCCGGTCCCCGCTAACCTCCGAGCCCGCTGACGATTCACGAGAGAGGCAGTGCACGTGCGTGACACGAAGTTGACCGTTGATGACATCACCGGTGTCGTCGGCATTATCCCTACGCCCTCCATCCCGACGGCCGACCAACCGGGCACCGCGTTCTCCGTAGACCTCGATGAGGCGGCGACGCTCGCCGACGCGATGGTCCGTGGCGGAGTGGATGTGCTCATGACCACAGGCACCTTCGGCGAGTGCGCCTCGCTGACGTGGGACGAGTTGCAGAGCTTTGTCGCCACCGTGGTCGACGCCGTCGCGGGACGTATCCCGGTTTTCGCCGGAGCGACGACGCTCAATACCCGCGATACGATCGCGAGGGGTCGCCGGCTCGGCGAGCTCGGCGCCGATGGCCTGTTCGTGGGTCGTCCGATGTGGCTGCCCCTGGATGACGCCGGCATCGTGCGCTTCTACCGGGATGTGGCCGAGGCAGTGCCGAACATGGCATTGGTGGTCTACGACAACCCCGGCGCCTTCAAGGGAAAGATCGGGACGCCCGCCTACGAGGCACTCAGCCAGATACCCCAGGTCGTCGCTGCCAAGCATCTCGGGCTGCTCAGTGGCTCCGCCTTCCTTTCCGACCTCCGCGCGGTAAGCGGTCGCGTGCGGCTACTGCCGCTTGAGACTGACTGGTACTACTTTGCGCGGCTCTTCCCAGAAGAGGTCACCGCCTGCTGGTCGGGCAATGTGGCCTGCGGCCCTGCGCCAGTAACGCACTTGCGCGACCTAATCAGAGCCCGCCGCTGGGACGACTGCCAAGCGCTCACCGACGAACTCGAGGGGGCTCTTGAGACGCTGTACCCGGGCGGCAACTTCGCCGAATTCCTCAAGTACAGCATCCAGATCGACAACGCCCAATTCCAGGCGGCCGGTTTTATGCGCACGGGGCCCACCCGACCGCCGTACACCGAAGTGCCGGAGTCCTATTTGGCTGGCGGGCGCGAGGCCGGCAAGAACTGGGCCGCACTCCAGCAGCGCTATGCGTCACTTGCCGTCTCGAACCACTGAATCGCCTGAGGACAGCACATGTTGGTGAAGACGTTGGGTTATGTGGGTGTGGAGTCTCCGGATGCGAAGGAGTGGTTGGCGTTCGGTCCGGAGGTTTTGGGGATGGAGGCGGTTGAGGCGTCCAGTGGGTCGGTCCTGTTGCGGATCGACGACGCCGATCATCGTTTGGCTGTGCATCACGGAGAGCGCAACCGGATGCTGTATGCGGGCTGGGATGTGGGCAGCGAGGNTCGGTCCTGTTGCGGATCGACGACGCCGATCATCGTTTGGCTGTGCATCACGGAGAGCGCAACCGGATGCTGTATGCGGGCTGGGATGTGGGCAGCGAGGAGGCGCTTGAGGCTGCCGGGGAGTCGTTGCATCGGCAGGGTATTGGGTTTGAGGTGGGGACCGAGGAGGACTGCGCGGCCCGCGGGGTGTTGGGCTTTGTGACGCTGTCGGATCCTTCGGGGTTGCGTCATGAGTTGTTTTACGGTCAGAAGGTGGTGCCGGGTTCCTTCCGGCCCG
>NZ_JACKSH010000156.1 GCF_025821625.1 Mycolicibacterium pyrenivorans | reverse complement strand
AGAACCATGCAGACACGGCGTCGCAAGGCGACCACCAGCCCCTTTTCACCCCGGAACGGGCGACCGCAAGGTCACATTGGCTGGAATGCAATTCCGGCTGACGAACGTACTAGTGCCGCTTCGGTGGCGGCCAGGGCGGTTCGCCGCACAGCGCCAGCACCGCGTTCTCGATCACCTCGGGCAGCGCCGGGTGTATCCAGTACTGGCCCCTGGCCATGTCCTGGGCGGGGAGATCGAACGCCATCGCCTGGATCACCGGCTGGATGATCGAGGACGCCTGGTGCCCCATGATGTGCGCGCCCAGCAGCAGCCCGGTGTCGTCGTCGACGATCAACTTCGCGAATCCGGTGGAATCCTCCATCGCCCAGCCGTAGCCGACGTCGCCGTAGTCCTGCACCTTGGACCGGATGCGGTAACCCGCAGCGCGCGACTCGTTCTCGGTCAGCCCGACGCACGCGATCTGTGGCTCGGTGAACACCGCCGAGGGCACGTTGCGGTGATTGGCGGGCATCAGGTTGTCGGTGTCGTCCCAGTCCTGCAACAGGTTGTGCCTGACCACCCGCGCCTCGTGGTTGGCGACGTGCTTGAGCTGATAGGGCGAGCTGACGTCACCGAGCGCGAAGACGTTTCGCGCGGTGGTGCGCTGGAACTCGTCGACGACGACCAGGCCACCGGCGACCTCGACGCCGGCGTGGTGCGCATCGAGTTGGTCACCGTTGGGGACGCGTCCGGTGGCGACCAGCAGTGTGTCGGCGTGCAGCGACGAGCCGTCGTCGAGGTGCAGCGTGACACCGGAATCGTCGGAGCTCCCGCCGATGATGTTGCGGCGGCTGCGGATCTCCCATTTCTTCCCCGCGATGTCGGTGAACCGTTCGCAGACGGTGTCATCGCAGTGGCTGAGCATCGTGGTGCCGCGCAACACGATCGTCACCCGGGACCCCAGCGACGAGAAGACGTGCGCGAACTCCGCGGCCACGAACCCGCCGCCGGCGATCACGATGTGCTCGGGCAGATCCGAGATCCGCATGATGGTGTCGCTGGTGTGGTACGGGACCCCGCACTCGACGATGGCAGGCGGCACCGTAGCCCGCGCGCCCGCGGCGATCACCACCTGGTCCGCGCTGAACTCGTCGCCGTCGTCGGTGCGCAGACGATAGCCACCCCCGGGAGCCGGTGCGGCGAACCGGGTGTGGCTGGCGAACACCTCCACGTTCGGTGACGACCGTCGGTAGTGCTCGCCACCGCTCGCCAGTGGGTCGATGCGGCCGAAGACCCGGGAGACGATGTCGGCCCAGCGCACCGAGTCCACGTGCGCGTCGACCCCGAAACGGCTTGAGTCACCGGCCTGTTGAGCCACCCCGGCGGCGTAGACGAACATCTTGGTCGGCAGACAGCCGACGTTGAGGCAGGTTCCGCCGAATACGCCCTGCTCACAGATGGCCACTCGCTTGTCGACGTAGCGGTCGTCGAGAATCGAGTTCCCCGAGCCTGTTCCGATGATCGCGATGTCGAAGTCAGCCATGCCGGTCACTTCTCCTCGGGTGGTGTCGGCCGAATCGGCGCAGCCGAAGTGTCGGCAAGGTGATGTGTCACATACCAGTCCAACCACCGGTCCAGCTCGGCGTAGGCCTGCTGCCGGGACTCCGGAACCGACAGGAACACGTCGTGCTTGGCGTCGGTGATGGGCACGACCGTCGTCCGGTCGCCGATGCAGCCTGCCCACCGCGCGATCTGTGCGACGTCGAGCACGGCGTCTCCGCGATGGATCCGCTCGATCAGGGCCGGGTCGCTGATCTCGCGCACGCTGCGGTCCGAGCGCAGGATCAGGTTCGGGACCCCGACGTCGAGGCCACGGTGAAGCCTCGTCTGACCGCGCCTGATCGCGTGGATCCAGCCGAAGGTCACCGGAAACCCGCCGACAGGTTTCCACGTCAGGTCGTACTCGAACTCGCCGTGGTAGTCGCGGTGCAGGGTCGTGCCGTACCCGCCTTCGGTCGGTCGTCGCACCACCGTGCGCTTGCGCAGCCGGCCCAGCGCCCGCAGCGCCACCGAGGTCGGAGGGGTCCGCAGGATGGGATGCCCCTGCAGGTCCAGCCATGGGCTGTTGAGAATCAGCCCCGACACCCCTTTGCCGACGGTCGCGCCGCGGCGGCGCAGCCGATCGAGCCACAGCGACACCACCAGCCCGCCGGCCGAGTGCCCGTAGACCAGGACACGCGCCGGCGAGACGGCTGCGATCGCGTCGAGGGCCCGTTCGAGTTCGACGTCGTAGCGAGCGAGGTCGGTGGTGAAGTGCGGGGTCTGGCCCTCGCGGTGGGAGCGTCCGCACTTGTGCAGGTCGAGCGCGTAGAACGCGAACCCGCGCTCGGCGAGGTGATCGGCGAACTCGGTGTTGAAGAAATAGTCGGTGAAGCCGTGCACCATCAGCACCGCGCGGTCTGCCGACGGGTCGGGCTCGCCGCGACGGACCAGCGTCGCCTCCAGTTCGCCCTCGCCGTCCGGATCGGGGCCGAGCGCGAACGTGCACTGCCAATATCCGGGCAGCACGTCGGGCTCCCATCCAGACACGTCAGCCACCCTAATGCCGATCTGTGGCGTGACCCCAGCGGTATGTGCAGTGGTCGCCACGCTCCCTTCGGGCGCGGCGGGATAACCTGAACAGCGGTAAGCCGTCAGGTACGGACCGCGACCACGAAGGACCATGGGAAAAGGTGTCTGAACCGGAGAAGACCGACGTCCTGCTGGTAGGAGCGGGCATCATGAGCGCCACGCTCAGTGCGCTGCTGCGTCTGCTGGAGCCGAACTGGTCGATGACGCTGGTCGAGCGACTCGACGGCGCTGCCGCGGAGAGCAGCGACCCGTGGAACAACGCAGGCACCGGCCATTCGGCACTGTGTGAGTTGAACTACACCCCGGCGCGTCCCGACGGCTCCATCGACATCACCAAGGCCGTCCACGTCAACGAGCAGTTCCAGGTGTCGCGGCAGTTCTGGGCGTACGCCGTCGAGAACGGCGTGATCCCGGACGTCCGCAGCTTCCTCAACCCGATCCCGCACGTCAGCTTCGTCCAGGGCGCCGACAACGTCGACTACCTGAAGCGCCGGTACGAGGCGCTCGTCGGCAACCCGCTGTTCGCCTCGATGGAGTTCATCGACGATCGCGACGAGTTCACCCGGCGGCTGCCGTTGATGGCCGAGAAGCGCGACTTCTCCCAGCCGGTCGGCCTGAACTGGACGCAGGACGGCACCGATGTGGACTTCGGTTCGCTGTCGCGGCAGTTGATCGGGTTCGGCGCCAAGGCGGGGATGGCCACGTTGTTCGGCCACGACGTGCGCGACCTGAGCCAGGGTTCCGACGGCACCTGGACGGTCAAGGTCGTCAACCGGCGCACCGGCGTCACCCGGAAGATCAACGCCAAGTTCGTGTTCGTCGGCGCCGGTGGTGGCGCGCTGCCGTTGCTGCAGAAGGCGGGCATCAAGGAGGCCAAGGGTTTCGGCGGCTTCCCCGTCGGCGGTCAGTGGCTCCGCAGCGGCAATCAGGCGCTGACCGCCGCCCACCAGGCCAAGGTGTACGGACTGCCGCCGCTGGGCGCCCCCCCGATGTCGGTGCCGCACCTGGACACCCGGGTGATCAACGGCAGGTCCTGGCTGCTGTTCGGTCCGTTCGCGGGTTGGTCGCCGAAATTCCTCAAGCAGGGCAAGGTCACCGACCTGCCGTTCTCGGTCAAACCCGACAACCTGGTGTCGATGCTGGGTGTGGGCCTCACCGAGATGGGCCTGTTGAAGTACCTGATCGGCCAGCTGCTGCTCAGCGAGTCCGACCGGGTCGACGCGCTTCGCGAATTCGCCCCCGGCGTCAAGGATTCCGACTGGGAGCTCGACATCGCGGGCCAGCGCGTGCAGGTGATCCGCAAGGCCAAGGGCAAGGGCGGTGTGCTGGAGTTCGGCACCACCGTGCTGACCGCCGCCGACGGCAGCATCGCCGGACTGCTCGGCGCCTCGCCCGGTGCGTCGACCGCGGTTCCCGCGATGGTCGACGTGATGCAGCGGTGCTTCTCCGACCGCTACCAGGGCTGGCTGCCCCGGCTCAAGGAGATCGTTCCGTCGCTGGGCATCGAATTGTCCGATGAGCCTGAGCTTTTCGAGGAAGTGTGGGCGCACGGCACCAAGGTGCTCAAGCTCGACAAGCCCGCCGGTGGGGTTCCGGCAGCCGCCGGCGACGGGTCGGCCGCGGGCACCGAGCATTCCCCGACCGCGGCGACCGCATGACGGTGGCCACCGGATGACAGTGGCGCTGCGGCGCAGTTGGGCCAAGGATCTGGATGCCGCGACGCTCTACGAACTGCTCAAGTTGCGCGTCGAGGTGTTCGTGGTCGAGCAGGCCACTCCGTACCCCGAACTTGACGGCCGTGACCTGCTCGCCGAGACCCGCCATTTCTGGCTGGAGAATCCCGAGGGCGGCGTCATCTCGACGTTGCGGCTGATGGAGGAGCATCCCGCCGGTCAGAAGGCGTTCCGGATCGGCCGGGTCTGCACCAAACGCACCGACCGCGGACACGGTCACACCGCGCGCTTGTTGCAGGCCGCGCTGGCCGAGGTCGGCGACTTCCCGTGCCACATCAACGCGCAGACCTACCTCGAGGAGATGTACCGCAGGCACGGGTTCGTCCGCGACGGTGACGAGTTCCTCGACGACGGCATCCCGCACGTGCCGATGGTGAAGCCGTGACGGTTCGCGACCAGTCACCCCCGATCTATCCGTTCAGCGCGGTGGTGGGGCACGACCGGCTGCGGTTGGCGCTGGTGCTGTGCGCGGTGCGGCCCGACATCGGGGGAGTGCTGATCCGCGGCGAGAAGGGCACCGCGAAGTCGACCGCCGTCCGGGGCCTGGCGAAGGTGCTCACGGAGGCCTTCAGGGCGTCCGGGGACGACGGTGGACATCTCGTGGAGCTGCCGATCGGCGCCACCGAGGACCGGGTGGTCGGATCGCTGGACCTGCAGAAGGTGCTGCGCGACGGCGAGCACGCGTTCTCGCCCGGCCTGCTCGCCCGCGCGCACGGCGGCGTGCTGTACGTCGACGAGGTCAACCTGCTGCACGATCACCTGGTCGACGTCCTGCTCGACGCCGCGGCGATGGGCCGCGTACACATCGAGCGAGACGGGGTGTCCCACAGCCACGACGCCCGGTTCGTCCTGATCGGCACGATGAACCCCGAAGAGGGTGAGCTGCGTCCGCAGCTGCTCGACCGGTTCGGGCTCACCGTCGACGTGGCCGCGTCCCGCGACGTCGACGTGCGGGCCGAGGTGATCCGTGCACGGCTTGCCTACGAGGCCGATCCCTCGGGGTTCGCCGCCCGTCACGCAGGGGCCGACGCCGACCTGGCCGCCCGAATCGCCGAAGCCCGAGCGGTGCTGCCCGATGTGGTGTTGCCCGACAAGGAGTTACGGCGCATCGCGGCGCTGTGTGCGGCGTTCGACGTCGACGGGATGCGCGCCGACCTGGTGGTGGCGCGGACGGCGGTGGCCCACGCCGCGTGGCGAGGAAATGTCACCGGGGTGAGCGGAGCGACGGGGATTATCACCGGGGCGAGCGGAGCGACGGGGATTATCACCGTCGACGAGGAGGACATCCGGGTGGCGGCCGAACTCGCGCTGCCGCATCGTCGTCGCCGCGACCCGTTCGACGATCCCGGTCTGGATCCGGGTCGTCTCGACGACGCGATGCAGCAGGCCGGTGAGTCGGCGGACGACGGTGCCGAACCCGGCGAACCCGAACCCGATCCCGATCCTGATCCACCGGGTGGTGGCGATTCGGCATCCGAGACAGACGGCGACGGTCAAGTAGCGCAACAGGAGTCGCAGTCTTCGGGGAAGTCGACCCGGTCCAGTGCCGCGCCGTCGACCGCGTTCCGGACCAAGGCGCTCGTCGTGCCCGGGGTGGGCGAGGGGGCGCCAGGGCGGCGGTCACGCGCCCGCAACCGCACCGGCACCGTCGTCTCGGCCGCCACCGAACCCGAGACGGGGCATGGTCTGCACGTGTTCGCCACGCTGTTGGCCGCGGCGGGACGGCAGGTGCAACCGGGCCGGTTGCGTCCGGGACCCGGTGATGTGCGGCGTGCCGTGCGAGAAGGCCGCGAGGGGAACCTGGTGATCTTCGTCGTCGATGCCTCGGGCTCGATGGCCGCCCGCGATCGCATGTCGGCGGTCAGCGGGGCCACGCTGTCGTTGCTCCGCGACGCTTACCAGCGCAGGGACAAGGTCGCGGTGATCACCTTCCGGCAGAAGGACGCCCGGGTGCTGCTGCCCCCGACGTCGTCGGTGTACATCGCCAGCCGCCGGTTGGCACGGTTCGACACCGGCGGCAGGACGCCGCTGGCGCAGGGCCTGATGGCGGCCCGCGACATGGTGGTGCGGGAGCGGGCCCGTGACCGCGCGCGCCGCAGCCTCGTGGTGGTGCTCACCGACGGGCGGGCCACCGGCGGGCCCGACCCGCTCGGC
>NZ_JACKSH010000155.1 GCF_025821625.1 Mycolicibacterium pyrenivorans | reverse complement strand
TCCGCAGTACGGGGAAAGAACAGGTACTCGCGGGGATCTTTCCGCGTCAGGAAGGCCTTGGTGTAGGCGACGGCGACAATTTTGCGCATCGCGTCGATGCCGCCGCCACCGCGAGGTCCGGTGCCCGCCAAAATCATTCGCCGAACCAGGTCAGGCGCCTCGAGCGCCGCCACCTGTGCGACGGCCCCACCGAGGGAGAACCCGATCAGATCGACCTTTGTCAGGCCGAGGGCTCGGATGAACGCTATCGCGTCGTCGGCCATCTGGTCGATGTTGTCCGGTACTACCGATCCGGTGGCC
>NZ_JACKSH010000154.1 GCF_025821625.1 Mycolicibacterium pyrenivorans | reverse complement strand
GACCTCGAGCTCGCGGTGGGCCCACTCGACGGTGCCGTCGGCGGTGACGGCGGGAGCGGCGGCGCGGGCGGCGCGAACCTGTCCGACCCGGGCGTCGGCACGGTGCGGGTCGGTGACGGAGGCAGCGGCGGTTCCGGTGGCTCCGGAGGTGCCGGCGGAAACGGTGGAACCGGGGGCTCCGGCGGCAAGGGCGGAGCCGGCAGCGTCGAAGGGCCTGCAGGCGCGGACGGTGCACAGGGCACTACCGGCTCCGGTGGCTCCGGTGGCTCCGGCGGCGGTGGCGGCGCGGGCGGAGCGACCGGGGACGGCCAAGCGGGAGGGTCGGGGAGCGCAGGTGTCGGCGGCAGTGGGCCGCGGGGCACCAGTGGCGGGGCCGGCGGTCAGGGTGGCGGTGGCGGCGACGGTGGCCGCGGCTCTGGCGACAGCGGAGACTGACACCCCCGAGGCCCGACTGACTCAGACGGGAACGGCCTCGATGATCGACACCGGGCCCGGGGTGAACACCACTCGGGAGAGCCGAAAGCCCGCTCTGGACAACAGCTCCGCGTACTGGGCCTCGGTGCGCTCCATGCCGCCGGCGGAGACCAGCATCTCCAGGTCGACCAACATGCCCAGATGGGCCGGGGCGCCCTCGGGAAGGACCAGTTCGAACAACAGGAGCTTGCCGGCGGGGTCGATGGCGGTGCGCACGTTGCGCAGGATCGCGACCGACTTCTCGTCGTCCCAGTCGTGGATCACGGCCTTCAGCAGGTAGGCGTCCCCGCCTGCGGGGACCGCGCCGAAGAAGGATCCGCCCTCGATGCCGCACCGGGACGCCACCCCCGCCGACTCGAGCAGGTCTGCGGCGTTGGCGACCACCGACGGGAGGTCGAAGAGCACGCCGCGGGCCTGCGGAGCCTGCTTCAACACCGCGGCCAGCAGGGCGCCGTGTCCGCCGCCGACGTCGACGATCAGCCGTGTATCGCTGAAATCGTATGCGGGAACCGCGGTTTCGATGGCGAGCGTGGAAGCTCCCGTCATCGCGTCGTTGAAGATCTCGGCGAACTCGGGGTCGGTGGCCATATAGTCGAATGTCGGCACGCCGCGGATGGCCTCGATCGCGGTCTGCCCTGTCCGCACGGAATGCTCCATGCTGCCCCAGTGCTCCCAATGCTGGCGGCTCCCCACCATGGTGGCCATCGCCGCCACACTGTTGGGGGCGTCGCGGCGCAACGTCCGCCCCAACCTGGTCAGCTCGAATCGTCCGTCCCGGCGAAGCTCGAGGATCGAGTAGCTGGCCAGCAGTCGCATCAGCCGGTAGGTGGCTCCCGGGTGCGAACCGACCCGCTGGGCCACCTCGTCGGCCCTCTGCGGACCGGTGCTCAGTTCGTCGGGGATACCCAGCCGCACCGCGACGTAGATCGCCTGCGTGAGCCATGACCCCAGCACGATCTCCATCATCGTGACGTTGGCTGGTGCCGTTGACCTGTGGAGCCGGGCGAGCGCACCCCGGAGCCCGCTGATCATCCGCAGCACCGCGGGCGGCGGTGCGGCAATACGTCCGGCCATGGTCCTAGTCCAGGTAGTCGCGCAGTACCTGAGAACGGCTCGGGTGGCGCAACTTCGACATCGTCTTGCTCTCGATCTGGCGGATGCGCTCGCGCGTGACGCCGTAGACCTGGCCGATCTCGTCGAGGGTGCGCGGCTGACCGTCGGTCAGACCGAAGCGCAGTCGGACGACGCCCGCTTCACGCTCCGAGAGGGTCTCCAGCACCGACTGAAGCTGATCCTGCAGCAACGTGAACGAGACGGCGTCCACGGCCACCACGGCTTCACTGTCCTCGATGAAGTCGCCGAGTTGCGAATCACCCTCGTCGCCGATGGTCTGGTCCAGCGAGATGGGCTCACGCGCGTACTGCTGGATCTCCAGCACCTTTTCGGGCGTGATGTCCATTTCCTTGGCGAGTTCCTCGGGCGTGGGCTCACGGCCCAGGTCCTGCAGCAGCTCGCGCTGGATACGGCCGAGCTTGTTGATCACCTCGACCATGTGCACCGGGATGCGGATGGTGCGGGCCTGGTCGGCCATCGCGCGGGTGATCGCCTGCCGGATCCACCATGTCGCGTACGTGGAGAACTTGTAACCCTTTGTGTAGTCGAACTTCTCGACCGCACGGATCAGGCCCAGGTTGCCTTCCTGGATGAGGTCGAGGAACGCCATGCCGCGTCCGGTGTAGCGCTTGGCCAGGGACACCACCAGTCGCAGGTTGGCCTCGAGCAGATGGTTCTTGGCGCGGTCGCCGTCACGACAGATCCACTGATAGTCGCGGCGCTGCGCCGTCGTCAGCTTCTCGCCCCGCTCGGCGAACTCGGTCATCAACTGCGTGCAGTACAGCCCCGCCTCGATGCGCTTGGCGAGTTCGACCTCTTCCTCGGCGTTGAGCAGCGCGACCTTGCCGATCTGCTTGAGGTAGGCGCGAACCGAGTCGGCCGACGCGGTGAGCTCGGCGTCCTTGCGGGCCTGCCGCAGTGCCTCGGACTCCTCCTCGTCCCAGACGAAGTCGCCGGAGGCCTTGTCCTTCTCCGAGGGTTCGGCGATCTCGTCCTCGACCTCGGCCGCCTTGGCGGGCTTGCCTGCCGCCTTGGGCGCGGCTTTGGCCGTGCCCACGGCGTCGTCGGATGCCTCGTCGTCGGTGTCGGCTTCGTCGTCGGACGATTCCTCGTCGTCGGCGTCGTCCTCGACCACGATGTCCTCGAGGTCGATCTCGGTGTCGTCCACCTCGAGGACGTCACCGGGCTCACCCTCGATCTCGGCGGCGTCGCCGTCGACGAGATCGTCGTCGGCCGCACCGGGAGTGGGCGACGTCGCCTTCTTGGCCCGGCTGCGCGCTGCCGGGGCGTCGGCGGCCTTGGCGGCACGCGGCTTGGCGGTCTTCGCGGCCTTCTTGGCGGGCGCTGCACCGTTCGCCGACTTCGCCGGCGAGGCCTTCTTGGCGGGGGGCTTGGTGGCGGTGCGCTTCACCGGCTCATCGGTTGCCGGGCTTGCCTTTGTCGCTGCCACGTACACCCTTTCGGTCGTGCGGTTTCCGGCGCGCACACGTGCGCCACCGAAAAGTGTCGGCTATGTCGAATGTCGGCGTGGATCTCACGGCGGTTTGGTCGAGGTGGGATACATCCGCCGCTACTCGGTAGGCGGCCGCCGTCATCCATTGTAACGACAGTGTGGGTGGGTGCTGCGCCGAGCGGCAAATTTGACGCGCGAGCGTGCCGACCAGCCGAGGCTACCCGCGGGTAGCTGTGACGTCGACGTCGGCCGCCATGGCGGCACCGACGATGCCCGCCTCGTTCTGCAACGCCGCCGCGACCACGGGCGTGCGGTTCTTCAACAGCGGAATCCACTTGTGAGCTTTGCGGCTGATCCCGCCGCCCGCGATGAACAGGTCCGGCCAGATGGCATTCTCGATCGCCACCAGCACTTTCGTGACCTCCTCGGTCCAGCGCTCGTAACTCCATTCCTTGCGTTCCTTGACCGAACTCGCGGCCCGATGCTCGGCCTCCTTGCCGCCGACCTCGAGGTGCCCGAACTCCGTGTTGGGCAGGAGCACGCCGTTGTGGATGACCGCCGAGCCGATGCCGGTACCGAACGTCAGGAGCACGATCACTCCCGTCTCGTCGCGTCCTGCGCCGAATTTCTCCTCGGCGAGTCCTGCGGCGTCGGCGTCGTTGAGCACCGTCACACGCCGGCCGCCGAGCGCCCCGCCGATCACGTCTTGGGCGTTGGCGCCGATCCAGCCCTTGTCGACGTTGGCGGCCGTGCGCACCGTCCCATCCGTCACCACACCCGGGTACGTCACACCCAACGGGCCCTCCCAGCCGAAGTGCTCCACGACCTGGGCGATGGTCTCGGCGACGGCGTCAGGCGTGGACGGCTGGGGGGTGAGCAGTTTGAAGCGCTCACCGATCAACAGGCCTGTGTCGAGGTCGACGATGCCGCCCTTGACCCCGCTGCCGCCGACGTCGACGCCGAACCCGCGGTGCTGCCCGGCGCCGCTGGATTCGGCGGCAGGTGAATCGCTGGCGGTCATGGAAGCTCCTCTGCGCAGGTCGGCGGCCACGAAAGTCATCGGCACGGCTCGGCCGTGCGGCAGCCAAGGCGCACTCCACACATTATCGGCTCGCCAATTCTGATGGGTGCCAGTCGCGCATCCGAAGGGCCGCCGATCGCCGGATGTGCTGCGATGGGCGTGTGACCGACCTCGACACCGATCCCGCGCTGCTTCGTTCGGTGGCCGAGCAGCTCGCGGCGGAAGCCGCCGCGTTCGTCAGGCGCCGCCGGGTCGAGGTCTTCGGCACGGGCCGGGCCGGGGCCGATTCGACCGTGGGGGCGGTGTCCTTCACGAGCGCGGTGTCCTCCAAGAGCTCGGCCACCGACCCCGTCACCGTGGTCGACACCGAGACGGAGCGGCTGTTGCGGGACCGGTTGGCCGAACTGCGCCCGGGCGACCCCATTCTCGGCGAGGAGGAGGGCGGGCCGGTGGGCGCGGCGGACGGGAAGGTCATCTGGGTGCTCGACCCCATTGACGGCACGGTGAACTTCCTCTACGGCATCGAGGCGTACGCGGTGTCGGTCGGTGTGCAGCGCGATGGCGTCTCGGTGGCCGGGGCGGTGGCCGACGTCGCCGCCGGCGCCGTGTACTCGGCGGCGCTGGGGCACGGTGCCCGGGTGCGCCGCGGCGGTGTGGTCTGTGAGCTGCGGGCCAGCGGTGTCACCGAACTGTCGATGGCGCTGGTGGGGACGGGTTTCGGCTACCAGGCCGAGCGGCGCAGGCGCCAAGGTGAGGTTGTCGCCCGGTTGCTGCCGGAGGTGCGCGATCTGCGACGGATCGGTTCCTGCGCGCTGGACCTGTGCATGGTCGCCGCGGGCAGGTTGGACGCCTACTACGAGGAGGGCGTCCACGTGTGGGATTGGGCCGCGGGCGCCCTCATCGCCACCGAGGCCGGCGCGCACGTGCGGTTGCCGCAGACGACCGAGGGTGCGGGCCTGGTGGTGGCCGCCGCGCCGGGCATCAGCGCGGCGTTCGGCGACGCGCTGGTCCGCTGCGGCGCGATGTAGCGGCCGCGGCCGGTAGAAACCGGGCCGCGCTCAGCACGTTCCGGTGTGGATCTTCGACAGCAGCGTGGGGTCGGCCGGCTGGGTGGCATCGGGCAGCAGGCTGGCGAGCACGGCGTCGATGTCGTCGCTGTGGCTCAGCTCGGCGAACTCGGTTCCCAGCGCCAGGTCGACGGTGTCGTCGGTGCGCTGATCCTGGAAGAGTTCGGTGCACGGGGCCACCAGCCAGAGCGCCGCCGCCGCGGCCCGGCCGGACGGTCCGAACCGGATCTGGCCCTGGCAGACCAGCCGCACCGCCTCGTAGATCGGGTCGTTGGCAGCCTCCGGGTCGGCGAACCCGAGGTCGCGCAGCGCGCCCGCGACCTCGGCGGCCTGCCCGCCCTGCCCGCTGGCGTTGAGCACCCGGACGTCGGTGTCGGCGAGCTTGGCCGGCGTCACGTCGATCATCTCGGCCCGCGACACCTGCTCGCCGAGCTGGGGCCGAAATGCGCCGGGTTCGGCGGGAGCGGGGGGCGGGTTGCAGACCGCGGCCTCCCTGACCTCGGGTGGCCGCGACAGCGCGATCATCCAGACGAGAAGGGCCACCACCGCCAGGGATGCGAACAACACGATCCCGGGGAGGAAATGGCGGCGTCGGAAGGGGCGTCCGTGTTTGTCGAACGCCGTGCCGTCGGTGATTTGAGCGACCACGTTGAGCACTCTAAGGCCAGCATGACCGGGGTTCCGACCGGTGTCGCAAGGCGTGAGGACCAAACTGTGACATAAATCACATTAGAACCGGTGTCAATACGGGCACGAATCATTTGGCGGATGCGTTCGACGCTGGTACAAAGCACTGCTGCACAAGCTTGATGGAGGGGACCGAGATGGCCACTGACTACGACGCCCCACGGCGCACCGAGACCGACGACGTCTCCGAGGATTCGCTCGAGGAACTGAAGGCACGCCGCAACGAGGCTCAGTCGGCCGTCGTCGACGTCGACGAGTCAGAATCCGCCGAGTCGTTCGAACTGCCCGGCGCCGACCTCTCCGGTGAGGAACTGTCGGTGCGGGTGATCCCCAAGCAGGCCGACGAGTTCACCTGCTCGAGTTGCTTCCTGGTGCATCACCGCAGCCGTCTCGCCAGCGAGAAGAACGGGATGATGATCTGCACCGATTGCGCGGCCTGAGGTCAGGACGCGAGCGCGGCGAGCACCTTGTCGGGGTGCCTGGCGCTGATCAGCCAGTACGGGGTGGGGTCATCGGGATCGTCGAGGACCAGCAGGACCATCGGGCCGACCCACGCCCGATGCACGACGTAGGCCGCCGGGTCGAGCTGTCGGCCCAGGGCCGCCGACTTCGCCGAACGGGGAACCGCTGCCGAACGCGCGATGACGCTCACCGGCAGGTGGGCGCCGCCGATCCAGACCTCGGTGACGCCGTCGCCGGTGGTGACGCGCAGTTCGGTTCGGCCCATCCACACGAGCACGATCGCCGCCACCGGCAGCAGCACGGCGAAGGGCAGCCAGTTCGGCAGGGCTGCGACGCCCTGGTTGACCTCGAGTGCGATCAGGCCGGCAAGGCCCAGGCCGGGCAGCCACCACCACCACGGGACCCACAGCCGTTCGCGGTAGCGAACGGTTTGCGTGGTGGCGCGCGTGTCGGACACGCGGCCAAGAGTAATCTCTGACGTCGTGTCCACCTCTCTTGCGGTAGTGCGACTGGATCGCGACCTGCCGTTGCCCCACCGGGCTCACGACGGCGACGCGGGAGTCGACCTCTACAGCGCACAGGACGTCGAATTGGCGCCCGGTGAGCGGGCATTGGTGTCGACGGGGGTGGCGGTGGCCATCCCGTTCGGCATGGTGGGCCTGATTCATCCGCGCTCGGGTCTGGCTGCCCGCGTGGGGCTTTCAATCGTCAACAGTCCCGGCACGGTCGACGCGGGTTATCGTGGCGAGATCAAGGTCTCCCTGATCAACCTCGACCCTGTCGTCCCGATCGTCGTCCGACGGGGGGACCGGATCGCCCAGTTGCTCGTGCAGCGGGTGGAACTACCCGAGTTGGTCGAGGTGACGTCCTTCGACGAGGCGGGTCTGGCCGACACAACCCGTGGTGACGGTGGCCACGGTTCCTCCGGCGGACACGCCAGTCTCTAGAAATCGAGTTGAGCTGACCATGGCACTGAGAAGACAAAACCAAGACAGCCCCGAGACACCCGAGGTGGCGCCGCAGGACGCCGGTGAGGAACTCGAGGGTCCGTTCGACATCGACGACTTCGACGACCCGTCGGTCGCCGCGGTGGCCAGGCTGGACCTCGGATCGGTGCTGATCCCGATGCCCGACGGCGGGCAGGTGCAGGTCGAACTGAACAACGCCGGCGCACCCAGCGCCATCTGGGTGGTGACCCCCAACGGCCGCTTCACCATCGCTGCATACGCCGCGCCCAAGTCCGCGGGCCTGTGGCGCGAGGTCGCCTCGGAGCTGGCCGACTCGCTGCGCAAAGACACGGGCAAGGTCAGCATCGAGGACGGTCCCTGGGGTCGCGAGGTCGTCGGCGTCGGCGCCGAGAACGCTGGGGTGGTGCGCTTCATCGGCGTGGACGGATACCGCTGGATGATCCGCTGTGTGGTCAGCGGGCCGCACGACCGGATCGACGCCCTCGTCGAACAGGCACGAGATGCGCTGGCTGACACCGTTGTTCGCCGTGGCGATACCCCGATGCCGGTGCGCAACCCGCTTCCGATCCAGCTGCCCGAGCCGATGGCCGCCCAGCTGCGGGCCGCGACCGAACAGGCCGCAGCGCAGCAGGCGCAGGCGACGGGGCAGCCTCAGCCGACGCAGCCTCAGCAACAGCAGCCCACCGCGCGGCGCGGCACCCAGGGATCGGCGATGCAGCAATTGCGCACGATCACCGGCGGCTGACTACCCCCCGGCGTCCCGCAACGCGGCCAGGCACTGCGCGCCCAGAACCCCGGGGTCGGCTCCGATCTCGTCGAGGGTCACCGTGCGCAGCGACGCTCGTGGGGCTGCCGACACCCACTCGAGGCCGACCTCCAGAGGGTGCACCGGATCGTCGGTGGCTGACACCACCCCCATCGGCGCCGTCAGCGACTCCAGATCGACGCTCGTCGGCGCGACGTATCCGGCCGCCTCATCCATCGCGTCGGGCAACGACGGCCACTGCCCGACCCACGATCGGGTCAGCTCGTCGGCGAGCCACCTCGGGCTCGACGCCTGCATCTGCCCGGTGGCCGACACGAGTCCGTCGCGACGCAGCATCTCCGCGGCGTGACGGGCTGCCGACGCCGCCGGCGCCGCGTCGGGGGCGCCGGTCCACGCCGGCAGCGCCGCCAGCACCGCGGCCACACGGTCCGGATGTGACAATGCCCACGCAGCGGCGACGGCGGCGCCGATCGACACACCTCCGACGGCGATCGGCAGAGGTCGAGCTGCGCGGGCCGCGTTGTCGAGGTCCTCGCGGTAACCGTCGACCAGGCGGTGCGGCTGCGGTGCCGGGGTGACGACGACCGCGCCGACCGCGTGCAATGCGGCGGAGAACGCCCGGTAGACGAAGTCGTCGTCGGATCCTGTTCCGGGAAGCAGCACGGTGGTGACGCCGCGCAGATTGACCGTCATCACTCGATCGTGCCCGGTCGCGAAATCCCCGGCGCGGCGGGCCGTGCCGACGTGGCGAATCGGAACCAAGAGGTCTAGCGTGGCGTTGATTGGGGTACACACAGTTGCTTGGCAACAAGTTCCACAGAAGGTCAGGAGAAGCCATGGCCACGGCCGAGGGGTATCTGCGGCGGTTGACCCGTCGGCTGACCGAGGACCCGGAACAGCTCGACGTCGAGGAGCTCGGCGACGAGGCCGCGAGCACCGGCGCGCAGAAGGCGATCGACTGTCAGCGCGGCCAGGAAGTGACCATGGTCGGCACCCTGCGCAGCGTTGAGTGCAACGGCAAGAGTTGTGCGGGCGGCGTCAAGGCCGAACTGTTCGACGGCACCGACTCGGTGATCCTGGTGTGGCTGGGACAGCGCCGCATCCCCGGCATCGAATCCGGCCGCACCCTCAAGGTGCACGGCCGGGTCGGCAAACTGGACAACGGCGCCAAGGCGATCTACAACCCCCACTACGAGATTCAGAAGTGACCGACCCCGGCTCCGAACCGGGCAGTCAGACCTCACCACCGCGGGGAGCGGCCGTCCTGGAACAGATGGGCGGCATCAGCGGGCTGATCTACTCGTCGCTGCCGGTGGTGGTGTTCGTGCCCGTGTCGTCGGCCTTCGGGCTGATGCCCGCCATCGGCGCCGCGCTCGCCGTGGCCACCCTGATCCTGGCGTGGCGGCTGCTGCGCCGGGACTCCGTGCAGCCGGCCATCTCCGGATTCTTCGCCGTCGGGATCAGCGCGCTCATCGCCTACCTCGTCGGCGCCTCCAAGGGCTATTTCCTTCTCGGCATCTGGATGTCGCTGTTCTGGGCCATCGTGTTCACCGCATCCGTGATCGTCCGCCGGCCGGTGGTCGGCTACATCTGGGGCTGGGTGAACACCCACGACCGGCGCTGGCGCGGCGTGCGGCGCGCGGTGCTCGCCTTCGACGTGGCGACCCTGGTGTGGGTGGTGGTCTTCACGTCCCGGTTCGTGGTGCAGCACCACCTGTATGACGCCGACCAGACGGGATGGCTCGGTGTCGCCCGGATCGCGATGGGATGGCCGCTGACGGCGGTGGCCGCGCTGGTGACCTACCTGGCGATCAGAGCCGCGCAGCGGGCGGTGCGCGAGCACCACGGCACCGATGAGGTGTCAGGGGACACTGACACGTCGGGGGACACGGACGCGGCAGGGGACACCGAGACGTCGGAAGCCGGCGACTCGGCGCGGAAGCCGCGCTGACGGGCGCTCAGCGCTGACGCGGGTGAAGCAGCAGTTCGCGCAGCTCGGGCTCGACCTCGGAGACCGCGACGAACAGCAGCTCGTCGCCGCCCTCGAGTGGTTCGTCGCCTTCCGGCACGATCACCCGCGGCCCTCGCAGGATCGTCACCAGCGCAGCGTCTCTTGGCAGTTCGAGGCGCTTGACCGGCTTGCCGCCCCACGGTGTGTCATCGGGGAGGGTGATCTCGACGAGGTTGGCCTGGCCCTTGCTGAACTCCATCAGCCGGACCAGATCACCGACCGACACCGCCTCCTCCACCAGTGAGGCCAGCATCCGGGGGGTGGACACCGCGACGTCGACGCCCCAAGCCTCGTCGAAGAGCCATTCGTTGCGGGGGTCGTTGACCCGGGCCACCACACGGGGGACCGCGAATTCGGTCTTCGACAGCAGGCTGACCACGACGTTGGCCTTGTCGTCGCCCGTGGCGGCGATCACGACGTCGAACTCCTCGAGCTTGACCGCCTCGAGCAGGCTGAGCTCACACGCGTCACCCAGGCGCCAGCTCGCCGTCGGGATCGCCTCGACGTCGATGTGGTCCGGGTTGCGCTCGAGAAGCGTCACGTCGTGGGCGTCGACGAGCTCGCGCGCGATGGACCTGCCGACGGCCCCGGCTCCGGCGATCGCGACCTTCATCGTCTTGCTCCTCGCGTCCGCGTCATCGTCTTGCTCCTCGCGTCCGCGTCATCGTCTTGCCCCCCGCGTCCGCGTCATCGGGCCTCCGAATCCTCGCTGGGGGGCAACGCCGCAATGGCCAGCGCTTCGGCGATGTGACCGGAGACGGCGGCCAGGTAGACCTGGTCGCCGGCCTGGATGACGGTCTTGGCGTCGGGCAGCGTGCCGGCACCGAACCGGATCAGGAACGCCACCCGGCCCGACGTGGCCGCTTCCAGCTCCGTGACCCGGTGTCCCACCCAGTCCTCGTGCAGCGACAGCTCGGCGACCCCGACGTTGCCGGTCGGGTCGCGCCATTTGGTCGTCTCGGTCTCGCGGGTCAGCGCATGGAGTAGCCGGTCGGTGGTCCACGGCACCGTGGCGACGGTGGGGATACCGAGGCGCTCGTAGACGGCGGCACGTTTGGCGTCGTAGATGCGCGCGACCACGCGCGAAACACCGAACGTCTCGCGGGCGACCCGGGCGGAGATGATGTTCGAGTTGTCGCCCGAGGACACCGCCGCGAAGGCTGATGCGCCTTCGATGCCCGCACGGAGTAACACGTCGCGGTCGAACCCCATGCCGAGCACCCGTTCCCCGGGGAAATCGGGAGAGAGCCGGTGAAAGGCCGTGCCGTCCCGGTCGATCACGGAGACGTCATGGCCGATCCTGGCCAGGCTGTCCGACAGCGACGCGCCCACCCGGCCGCATCCCATCACCACTACACGCACCTGAGGTGTCCTTTCCGGCTGGAGCCAGAGGTGGCTTACCCAAGACTGCTGAAACAGAACCTGCGCACGGTGAACGCTACCGTGATTCGGCCCTGGGCCTACTCTTGGCACTCGTGTCCAAGCTTTCTACCGCCGCGCGGCGTCTGGTGCTGGGCCGGCCCTTCCGCAGCGACAACCTGTCGCACACCCTGCTGCCCAAGCGGATAGCCCTGCCGGTCTTCGCCTCCGACGCGCTGTCCTCGGTCGCGTATGCACCCGAGGAGATCTTCCTGGTGCTGTCGGTGGCGGGGCTGGCCGCCTACTCGATGGCACCGTGGATCGGCCTGGCGGTGGCGGCGGTGATGCTCATCGTGATCGCCAGCTACCGGCAGAATGTGCACGCCTACCCGTCGGGCGGCGGCGACTACGAGGTGGTGACCACCAACCTGGGTCCCACAGCGGGTCTCACCGTCGCCAGCGCGCTGCTGGTGGATTACGTGCTGACCGTCGCGGTGTCGATGTCCTCGGCGATGTCGAACATCGGGTCCGCGGTGCCGTTCGTCGACCAGCACAAGGTGCTGTTCGCGGTCGTCGCGATTCTGGTGTTGGCGTCGCTGAACCTGCGGGGTATCCGGGAATCGGGCACCGCGTTCGCGATTCCGACCTACGCGTTCATGATCGGCATGATCGTGATGCTCGCCTGGGGCTTCTTCCAGATCTACGTCCTCGGCGAGCCGTTGCGTGCGGAGTCGGCCGATTTCGAGATGCACTCCGAACACGGCGACATTCTCGGGTTCGCGCTGGTGTTCCTCGTGGCGCGGGCCTTCTCGTCGGGAAGTGCGGCGCTGACCGGTGTGGAGGCGATCAGCAACGGTGTCCCGGCGTTCCGGAAACCCAAGTCCCGCAACGCCGCCACCACGCTACTGCTGCTCGGGGTCATCGCTGTCACGATGTTCATGGGGATGATCATGCTGGCGAAGGCGACCGGCGTGCAGATCGCGGAGCGGCCGCACGAACAACTCGGGGGCGCGCCCGCGGACTACCAACAGAAGACGCTGATCGCCCAGTTGGCGGAGACGGTGTTCCACGGCTTCCCGCTCGGCCTCATCCTGATCGCCACGGTGACCGCCCTGATCCTGGTGCTCGCGGCGAACACCGCCTTCAACGGATTCCCTGTGCTGGGATCGATCCTGGCGCAGGACCGGTTTCTGCCCCGCCAGCTGCACACCCGCGGCGACCGGCTGGCGTTCTCCAACGGAATCCTGTTCCTGGCCTTCGGCGCCGTCGCCTTCGTCGTCGCGTTCCAGGCCGAGGTCACCAAGCTGATCCAGCTCTACATCGTCGGGGTGTTCGTGTCGTTCACGCTGAGCCAGATCGGCATGGTCCGGCACTGGACCCGGCTGCTGCGCACCGAGACCGAGCCCACGGCCCGGGCCCGCATGAAGCGTTCCCGTGTCATCAACACCATCGGCTTCGTCTGCACGGGCACCGTGCTGATCATCGTGGTGGTCACCAAGTTCCTTGTCGGAGCATGGATCGCGATCCTGGCGATGGGCGCGCTGTTCGGCCTGATGAAGCTGATCCACAAGCACTACGCGTCGGTCAGCCGCGAGCTCGAGCTGCGTGCCGCGGAGACCGAGGACATCGTGCTGCCCAGCCGAAACCACGCGATCGTGTTGGTGTCCAACGTGCACATGCCGACGCTGCGGGCGCTGGCCTACGCGCGGGCCACCCGCCCCGACATGCTGGAGGCCATCACGGTCAGCGTCGACGACGCCGAGACCCGCGAGCTGGTGCACAAGTGGGAGCACAGCGACATCAGCGTGCCGCTGAAGGTGATCGCGTCGCCGTACCGCGAGATCACCCGGCCGGTACTCGACTACGTCAAGCGGGTCAGCAAGGACTCGCCGCGCACCGTGGTCACGGTGTTCATCCCCGAGTACGTGGTCGGGCATTGGTGGGAGCAGGTGCTGCACAACCAGAGTGCGTTGCGGCTGAAGGGCAGGCTGTTGTTCGAACCCAACGTCATGGTGACCTCGGTTCCGTGGCAGCTGTCCTCGTCGGAGCGGTTGAAGAAGCTGGCGCCACAGTCCGCCCCGGGCGACGCGCGCAAGGGGTTCCTGGATTGACCGCCTTCGAAGCACCCGACGAACTCACGCTGACGACCGGAGACGCCGCGAACGGCGGCAGTTGTGTGGCGCGCCACGACGGCCGGGTGGTGTTCGTGCGGTACGCGCTCCCCGGCGAGACGGTCAGGGCCCGCCTGACCGGGGGAGCGGGCGAGCGCGGGTCGTACTGGAACGCCGAGGTGATCGAGGTGCTCGAGCCCTCCGTCGACCGGATCGACTCATTGTGCCCGATCGCCGGAGTTGACGGGGCGGGTTGCTGCGACCTCGCGTTCGCCGAACCCGCGGCCGCACGCAGGCTCAAGGGCGCGGTCGTGGCCAATCAGCTCGCGCGGCTCGGGGGATACCGGTGGCGCGACGAACACGACGCGGTCGCGCAGCCGGTGGGTGAACTGGGGGCCACGGGATGGCGGACCCGGGTGCGGCTCGACACCTCGGCCGACGGTCGCGCAGGATTTCACCGGTACCACAGCACCGAGCTGGTGCACCGGCTCGACTGTGCGCAGCTGCCCGCGGGCATGCTCGCGGGCATCGCCGACACGCGGTGGCCCGGCGAGTCCCACGTCCATGTGGTGATCGACGACGACGGCGACCGCCACGTGGTGGTGGCCGGGACTCGCGGTGGCCGCAAGACCACGACGTCCGAAGGCGGCTACGAGGCGGTTCAACGCGTGGGCGGGCGCAGCTGGCGGGTGCCGGTGACGGCCTTCTGGCAGGCCCACCGCGACGCCGCGGAGTTGTACAGCGCGCTTGTCGCCGAGTGGGCCCGGCTCGGGACGGGGATGACCGCGTGGGATCTCTACGGCGGCGCAGGCGTTTTCGCCGCGGCACTGGCGCAGTCCGTCGGTGACACCGGCCGAGTGCTCACCGTCGACACGTCGCGCGGTGCCTCGCGGTCGGCGCGCGCGGCGCTCGCCGACCTGGGCTGCGTGTCCGTGCTGACCGACTCCGTGCGCCGGGCGTTGGCCGGCCAGCGGGACCGCGCCGACGTCGCGGTTCTCGACCCGCCGCGTGCCGGTGCGGGTCGTGAGGTGATCGACATGCTGGCCGCCGCCGAGGTGCCCAGAATCATCCACATAGGTTGTGAGGCAGCATCATTCGCCCGGGACGTCGGGCTCTACCGCGGCCACGGATATACGGTCGAACGGTTGGAGGTGTTCGACTCGTTCCCGTTGACCCACCACGTCGAGTGCATCGCAGTGCTGACCCGCTGAGCAGCATCCGTCACGGGCCCCCCGGCGCGAGTCCGTCGACCGCCTGCTCCATCCGCTCGAGGGCCTCGCGCATCTCCGCGAGGGCTTCCCTGAGTTCGGTCGCCGACGTCGGCGGCTCGTCGGCCACGGGTCCCGGCGCGGCCCGCGGAGGTGCCGGCGGCGGCGCCGTCGGTGCCGGCGGAGGAGCCGACGCGGCATCACCGCCGGGTGCGGTGGCCACCCGGCCGGCGCCCGGGCCGAAGACCTGATCGAGCGCTTCGGCCACCGTCGGGGCGTAACCCACCCGGAGACCGCCGGCACCGGGTTCGCGGAAGCTCACAAGGACGCGAGACAGTTGCGGGAACGTCGAACTGTTCGGGTTGGTCGAAATACGCTCTGTGTAAAGAGGTTCCACGTACAGGACACCGCCGTCGCCGATCGGCAGAGTCAGCAGGTTTCCGTAATGGATACGGTTCGACCGCTCCAGCAGCGTGCGCTCCGAGGCCACCCGGGTGTCGGAGATCATCGAGTTCTGGATCTGCTGCGGTCCCTGTGTGAGCGTGTCGGTCGGAAGCCGAAGCACGGTGAGTTTGCCGTAGTCGCCGGGGTCGGAGTGCGCGGAGATGTAGGCCGAGAGGAACTCGCGGTTGTAGCCGACCATCGCGGTCGCCAGCCGGAACGATGGTTCAGCCGTCTGGTCGTCCCCGATGAGGATGTAGAACGGCGGCTGCGCCGGGTTGGCGTCATCGGTCGGGTCACTGGGCACCGACCAGAACGCGTTGGTGGTGAAGAACTCTCGCGGCTCGTTGACGTGATACTTGGCCAGCAGCTCCCGCTGGACGCGGAAAAGGTCCTCGGGATACCGAAAGTGTGCGCGCAGTTCGTCGGGAATCTCGTCTTCGGCCTTGACGCTCCCGGGCAGCGATCGCATCCACGCCGCCAACACGGGGTCCGCGGTGTCGAACTGATACAGCGTCACGGTGCCGTCGTAGGCATCGACGGTGGCTTTGACCGAGTTCCGCGCGTAGGACACGCTCGCGCCCGGTCGCACCACCCCGGTCGCGGTGGTGACCGGAGCCCCCAGCGACATCCGCTGGGCGTAGGGGTAGGCATCGAGGGTGGTGTACGCGTCGATGATCCACAGGATGCGTCCGTCGACGACGGCGGGATATGCGTTGGCGTCGACGGTGAGCCACGGCGCCACCCGTTGCACCCGTTCCTTCGGATCGCGGTGGAACAGCACCCTGGACTCCGAGCCGATCGCGCGGGAGAACAGGATGTTGCGTTCGGCGAACTTCGCCGCGAAAACACCGCGGTGCAGCCAGCTCCCGATCGAGACCCCGCCTGCGCCGGTGTAGGTGTAGGTCGAGGTGTCGGTGTCGTACTCCCGCGGCTGGGAGCCGGCTGCGCCGCCGACGATCGCGTAGTCGGGGTCGGTGCTGGCGATGACCTCACCGAAGTAGACCCAGGGTTGGTCGACGGGGATTACCTGTCCGCCCGCTGACTGGGTGGCGATGTCGCTCACCGCGTAGATCGGGTAACCGCTGTTGGTCTCCGACGCCTCCGCGGCGTCGCGCACCGCAGCGTTGACGCGGTTGGCCGGCGCGGCAACGAAGCCGTTGCCGTGGGTGTAGACCGTGTGGCGGTTGATCCAGTCGGTCTGATTGCCGGTCAGGCTCTCGGGCGAGAGTTCGCGCACACCGACGATGTAGTCCTGCAACTGCCCGTCGATGTGGTACCGGTCGATGTCGAGAACGTCGGGGAAGCTGTAGAAATTCTTCAGTTGCTGCTGCTGGGTGAACGTTCGCGACAGAATGTTGGGGTCGAGCAACCGGGTCTGCGCGATGGTCGTCCGATCGGCGGGCACCTCCTGCGGAGCCTTGGTGCCGACGCCCGGGTAGTCCCGGTATTCGACGGCGTCCCCGTCGAGTCGGAAAGCCTGCCGCGTGGCGTCCATGTTGCGTTGGATGTAGGGCCTTTCGACGTCGGCCGCGTTGGGGCGCACCGAGAACTGTTCCATCAGCATCGGCCACACGCCACTGACCAGCAGAGACGACAGCACCAGCAGGACCGTGGCCATCGCCGGGATGCGCATGTCGCGCAGGAACACCGCGGCGAAGAAGGAGGCGGCGCACAGCACGGCGATGGCCAGCAGAACCAGTTTGGCCGGCAGATTCGCATTGATGTCTGTGTAGCCCGCTCCGGTGAACGTCGGTTCCTTGCGTCCGCTGGTGAGCAGGTCGTAGCGGTCGAACCAGTAGGCCACCGCCTTGAGCAGGATCACGGTGCCCGCCAGCACGGCGAGCTGCATCCGCGCGGGCTGGCTGAGCGTCGCCTTTCCCTTCTTCAGGCGAAACCCGCCGAACAGGTAGGTGGTGACAAGGTTCGCGACGAAGGCGAGCACCGCGGCGATGAGCAACCAGTTCAGCACCGACCGGTAGAACGGCAGGTCGAAAACGAAGAAGGCGATGTCATGACCGAACTCCGGGTCGTCGACGCCGAACGGGCCGCCGTGCAGGAACAACTGCACTGTCGCCCAGTTCAGCTGGGCGATCAAACCGCACAGCGCGCCCAGCCCGCCTGCGGTCGACAGGGTGATCAACAGCGGGCGGGTCATCACCGGGGTGCGATAGGGCGTCAACGGATCGTTCGGTTCGGTTTCCGGGACGAACACCGGGCGGGCGCGGTAGGCCATCACGATCGCGATCGTCAACGCGCCGCCGATCAGCATCGTCACGACGGCGAACGTGGCCAGTTTGGTGAGCAGCACGGTCAGCCACACCGACCGGAAGCCGACCTCACCGAACCACAGCCAGTCGACGTAGACGTCGAGAAGGCGTGGGCCGAAAAGCAATAGCGCGAACAGGGCCGAGGTCGCGATCACGATCGCCCGGCCGCGCCTGGACAACTGGGGAAACCTGTCGGGCGATCGTGTGGTCATGTGCGCGCTCCGAATCGCGTTACATGCCGTCGATCCGGGCATACCGCGGCATCGTTGCGGTCAGGCTCCCGGCATTCACCGATTCTGGGAACCCGGCTCGGTGAGTACGCGGGTGGCAGATGACTTAGATTGATCGTAGTAGGTGTGCCGGGAAGTCTGGTCGGCGCGTATTCGTCGAGCGCCAAATCAAAGAGGGGTCCAGTCATGCCTTCCGACCGCGTCCCAGCCGGGGGCAAGCGCCCGCTTCTCGCGCGCGGGTCCTGGTCGGAAACCAGTCGCATCACCTCGATCCTGCGCAAGGAGACCGTCGGCGGGATCATCTTGCTGGTGGCCGCGGCCGCGGCGCTCGTCTGGGCCAATTCACCGTGGGCGGAGACCTACTTCTCGTTGCGAGACCTCGAGGTCGGCGGTGAGCCCTTCGGCTTGCACCTGAAGCTGACGTTGGGCGCATGGGCCGCCGACGGGTTGCTGGCGATCTTCTTCCTGGTCGTCGGGCTGGAACTCAAACGCGAGTTCGTCGCCGGGGATCTCCGCGATCCTCGCCGCGCGGCGCTGCCGATCGCCGCGGCCGTCGGCGGGATGGTGGTGCCCGCGGTCATCTTCGTCCTGGTCAACATCCAGACCGGTGACGGCGCACTACGAGGCTGGGCGATCCCGACCGCGACGGACATCGCGTTCGCGGTCGCCGTGCTCGCGGTCATCTCCACGCACCTGCCGTCGGCGCTGCGCACGTTCCTGCTGACGCTGGCCGTGGTCGACGACCTGCTGGCGATCACCGTCATCGCCGTGTTCTACACCCAGGACATCGACGGGGTCGCCCTGGCGCTCGCGCTGGTGCCGCTGGCGCTGTTCACGCTGTGTGTGCAGCGCGGGGTTCAGGCCTGGTGGCTGCTGATCCCGCTGGCGGTGGCGACCTGGGTGCTGGTCCACGAGTCGGGCGTGCACGCCACGGTGGCGGGGGTGCTGCTCGGGTTCGCCGTGCCGGTTCGCCGCTCCGCGACGCGGCGCGGTGTCGAGGTCGACGGGCAGCATCGGGTGGGGATGGCCGAGCACTTCGAGCACCGCACCCGGCCGCTGTCGGCTGGGATCGCGATACCGGTCTTCGCGTTCTTCGCCGCCGGGGTGAGCCTGGGCGGCATCAGCGGCCTCACGACGGCCCTCAGCGACCCGATCGCGCTGGGCATCGTGCTGGGGCTGGTGGTGGGCAAGCCCGTCGGGATTCTGCTCACCACCAGGGTGATGTCGGCGGTCACCCGCGCGAACCTGGACTCCTCGCTGCGCTGGATCGACGTGCTCGGCATGTCGATGCTCGCCGGGATCGGCTTCACGGTGTCGCTGCTGATCGGCGATCTCGCGTACGGACTGGGGTCCGATCGTGACGAATTGGTGAAGGTCGGCGTGTTGTGCGGGTCACTGTTGGCTGCCGGGTTGGCCTCGGTGCTGCTGCTGTCCAGAAACAGGGCCTACCGGCGCATTCACCTCTTGGAGACCGCCGACGACGACGCCGACGGAGTGCCCGATGTCTATCAGACTCAACAGGACTGACAGTGACGGCCGTGCGTAGACTGACGGGATGCTTGAACAGATCCGCGGTCCCGCTGATCTGCAACACCTGACACAGGCGCAGCTGGACGAACTGGCCCGTGAAATCCGCGACTTCCTGATCCACAAGGTCGCGGCCACAGGTGGGCACCTGGGACCCAACCTCGGCGTCGTGGAGTTGACGTTGGCGCTGCACCGCGTCTTCGATTCGCCCCACGACCCGATCCTGTTCGACACCGGTCACCAGGCCTATGTGCACAAGATGCTCACCGGCCGCAGCCAGGATTTCGAGACGCTGCGCAAGAAGGACGGCCTGTCGGGCTACCCGTCGCGGACCGAGAGTGAGCACGACTGGGTCGAGTCCAGCCATGCCAGCTCCGCGCTGTCCTATGCCGACGGCCTGGCGAAGGCCTTCGAGCTCAACGGACACCGCAACCGGCACGTCGTCGCCGTCGTCGGCGACGGTGCGCTCACCGGCGGGATGTGCTGGGAGGCGCTGAACAACATCGCCGCATCCGGGCGCCCGGTCGTCATCATCGTCAACGACAACGGCCGCAGCTATGCACCGACGATCGGCGGGTTCGCCGAGCACCTGGCCGGCCTGCGGCTGCAGCCGGGGTACGAGCGGGTGCTCGACGAGGGTCGCAAGGCCGTCCGTGGCGTGCCGGTGATCGGCGAGTTCTGCTATCAGTGCATGCACAGCATCAAGGCCGGCATCAAGGACGCGATCTCCCCTCAGGTGATGTTCACCGATCTGGGGCTCAAGTACGTCGGCCCGATCGACGGTCACGACGAACACGCGGTGGAGAACGCGCTGCGTCACGCCCGTGGCTTCAACGCGCCGGTCGTCGTGCACGTCGTCACCCGCAAGGGGATGGGCTACGCACCGGCGGAGAACGACGAAGACGACCAGATGCACGCCTGCGGGGTCATCGACCCCGAGACCGGACTGGCCACCTCGATCCCCGGCCCCGGCTGGACGTCGACGTTCTCGGAGGCGCTGATCCGGCTGGCAGCCAAGCGGCGCGACATCGTCGCGATCACCGCGGCCATGCCGGGTCCCACTGGCCTCAGCGCGTTCCGGAAGCGGTTCCCGGACCGATTCTTCGACGTCGGCATCGCCGAGCAGCACGCCGTGACGTCGGCCGCCGGGTTGGCGATGGGCGGCTTGCACCCGGTGGTCGCCATCTACTCGACATTCCTCAACCGCGCGTTCGACCAGGTGATGATGGACGTCGCGCTGCACAAGCTTCCGGTGACGATGGTGCTGGACCGGTCCGGTGTCACCGGACCCGACGGCGCGAGCCACAACGGCATGTGGGACCTGTCGATCCTTGGCATCGTGCCCGGGATGCGCGTGGCGGCCCCACGTGACGGTGCCCGGCTACGCGAGGAACTCGGCGAGGCGGTCGACGTCAACGACGGGCCGACCGCGATCCGATTCCCGAAAGGTGATGTCGGCGAGGACATTCCGGCACTCGAGCGTCGCGGTGGCGTGGATGTGCTCGCCGTTCCGGCCGAGGGCCTGTCCGACGACGTTCTGGTGGTGGCCGTCGGGCCGTTCGCCGGCATGGCGCTGGCGGTCGCCGAACGGCTTCGCAATCAGGGCATCGGTGTGACGGTCGTCGACCCACGCTGGGTGCTGCCGGTGCCCGCGCAGATCACGGCGCTGGCCACCGGCCACAAACTGGTGGTCACGCTCGAGGACAACGGCGTGCACGGCGGTGTGGGTTCGGCGGTCTCGGGCGCACTGCGGCGTGCCGAGGTCGACGTGCCATGCCGGGACGCCGCACTGCCCCAGGAATTCTTCGCCCATGCGTCCCGCGGGGAGGTGCTCGCCGACGTCGGTCTGACCGAACGCAACATCGCCCGCCAGATCACCGGTTGGGTGGCCGCGCTGGGCGCCTCGGTGACCGAGCAGGAAGTCAGCGAACACCTCGACTGACGGCCCCGTACCGCTGTCGCTGTGAAAACAACTGGGCCCGTTCGTGTTCTGATGGCCGCACTGCTGATGGCGGCCGGCGTGCTGGGAACTGCGACCAGTTCATGGGCCTGCCGGCGACGGGTCATGACCACCCGCTCTTCCTCGGCGTCGGGCTCCTGGACCGCGACGTGCCACCGAACCTGACTCTGCGGTTCGCCGAGGAACTGGCGGCTAACGGCCAGGACATGACATTGAAGGTCTATCCCGGCGAGGACCACGGCGGCACGGTGCTGGCGTCGTTGCCGGACTCCACGCCGTTCGTGATGCGCGAGCTCAGCTGACGGCAGGTCCCGGACCCGGAGTCACCTCGACGAGGCGGGCGTCACGGATCAGGAGGAGACAGCGCATCGGTGAGGACCGGCACGGTGAGCTCGCGCTGCCACTGCCGGGCCGACGATTCGCGCAGGAAGCCGTCGATGGCGGCCACGGTGTCCTCGACGGCTTCCCAGTCCCAGCACAACCGCCGCAAGGTCTCGGGGGACAGCAGGTTCTCGGCAGGCACATCAACCCGTTGCGCGAGTTCGGTCAGCTTCGATCGCGCGGCTTCCAGGCGCAGGGCTGCCTCCGGCTTGCGCCGCGCCCACCGGGACGCCGGTGGCGGGCCGTTGGACGGTTCCGAGGAGGTGGGCGGGTCGGTGGCGGCACGGGCACGGTCCAGCGCGTCCAACCACACCTGGGCGCTGCGCCGTTGCTTCGCCCCGCCGAACACCGGCAGCGCGATCAGCTTCTCCACCGTGTCGGGGTTCACCGTCGCGGCGTTGATGATCGCGCTGTCGGGCAGGATGCGTCCGGGTGCGATGTCACGACGCCTCGCGATCTGGTCGCGGGTGGTCCACAGCTCCTGCACCGCGGCCAGGGCCCGCGGATTGCGGACCTTGTGGATGCCCGACGTGCGCCGCCAGCGGTCGCGCCTGGTCGGGGCGCCCTCGAAGGTGCGAAGGAACTCGAATTCCTGTCTCGCCCAATCGGCCTTGCCCTGGTCCTCCAGGACCTCGGCGATCGCGTGGCGCAGCTCGCCGAGGACCTCGACGTCCAGTGCGGCGTAGTTGAGCCAGTCGTCGGGTAGCGGACGCTTCGACCAGTCGGCGGCGCCGTGACCCTTGGTCAACTGCAGGCCCAGGAGCCGCTGCACCATCGCGGCGAGATTGACCCTGTCGAAGTTGGCGAGCCGCCCGGCCAGTTCGGTGTCGTAGAGCGCGGTGGGCCGCAGTCCGATCTCGGCCAGGCACGGAAGGTCCTGATCCGCGGCGTGCAGCACCCATTCATCGGTGGCGAGGACTTCGGCGACCGGCGTCATGACGGCGAGGGGGTCGCCGCCGTGCATCACGGGGTCGATCAGCACGGTGCCCGCGCCGGCGCGGCGGATCTGCACGAGGTAGGCGCGATTGGAGTATCGGAACCCCGATGCCCGTTCGGCGTCCACGGCGAAGGGTCCGGTGCCGGACGCGAGAAGGTCTGCAGCCCTGGCGATTTCGGTACGGCTAACCGACACCTCGGGCATCCCGTCCCGCGGGGCCAGCAGGGGAGTGGCCGGGGGCTCAGGATCGCCGGGCACCTCGGATACTTCAGGGTCCACGGCGGGACCGGCCGGCTCGGGTTCGGACATGTGGTCAGGCGCGGGTACGGGAGCTGAGGTCGGTCACCCCGTCGGGTGGCAGGCCGGCGGCGTGCTCGAGCACCTCGCAGAAGGCTTCGACGTGAGGGCCGAGCTCCAGCGTGGTCGCGGTCCACGACGCGCGCAGCTCGAGTTGGTGGGCACGGGGCGGTCCGGAGATGTCGCCGTAGCGGACCGAGGTGGTGGCGGTGACGGTCCCGCCGAGGGCGGTGACGTGCTCGGCCCGCTCCTCGAGCGCATCGACCAGCCAGCTCCAGGCGACTTCGGGCAGCAGCGGGTCGACGGCCTCGGTGGAGTCGAGATCGGCCTGGATATAGGCGACCAGGCGCATCGTGCCGTCCCAGGCCTCCGCGCCCTCGGGGTCGTGCAGCAGGATCAGCCTGCCGAACGCATCGCCCTCGGAGCGTTCCGGGACGATCGTCGTCTCGGCGTGCTTGACCTCGGCGCCCAGCGCGTAGCTGAACGGCGCCAGGCGCTGCGGCGGCCGGATCGGGCCCAGCTCGATCTCCGGTCGTACGGTGGTGGCATTCATGGCCGCCACCGCTTCACGGAATTGAGCCGGTTCGGCGGTGGTCACGACATCTGACGCTAGTCCATTTGGGCAGGTCTGTACTCATGGCGCGCCGATTCGATCATGACCGTGTCATGGCAGCATGGGGGGCGATGAACACGCGTCGCGAGCTGCCCGAATCGCCCTACCTGGCCGCCGTTGCCGGCCGCAAACCCCACCGCGTACCGGTGTGGATGATGCGACAGGCGGGTCGGTCGCTGCCCGAGTACCGGGCATTGCGGGCGAAGAACACGATGATGCAGGCCTGTTTCGACGCCGATCTGATCACCGAGATCACGCTGCAGCCGGTGCGCAGGCACGGCGTCGACGCGGCGATCCTGTTCTCAGACATCGTGGTGCCGCTGCGGGCCGCCGGGATCGCACTGGACATCGTCCCCGACGTCGGCCCGGTGATCGACAACCCGATCCGCACCCGCGCCGATGTCGAGGCCATCGCGCCGCTGGAGCCCGGCCAGGTCGCCCCGGTGGCCACCGCGATCTCGCAGCTGACCTCCGCACTCGGCGACGTCCCGCTGATCGGCTTCGCCGGCGCACCCTTCACGCTGGCCTCCTATCTCGTGGAGGGCGGGCCGAGCCGCAACCACGAGCACACCAAGGCGATGATGCTGGGCGAATCCGCCACCTGGCATGCCCTGATGACCGCCCTGACGGATGTGACGATCGCGTTCCTGCGCACCCAGCTCGAGGCCGGCGTGGACGCCATCCAGGTGTTCGACTCCTGGGCCGGCACATTGTCTCTGGCCGACTACCGCACCTATGTGTTGCCGCACAGTGCGCGCGTGTTCGCCTCGCTGGCCGGCTTCGGGGTCCCGATGACGCACTTCGGGGTCGGAACCGCCGAGCTGCTCGGCGCGATGTCGGAGGCCGTCGCCGGGCAGGGCGTGCCCGCGGTGGTCGGGGTGGATTGGCGGACGTCGCTGACCGATGCGGCCGCGCGGGTGCAACGCGGCTGCGCGCTTCAGGGAAATCTCGACCCGGTGGTGCTGATGGCGGGCTGGCCGGTGGTGCAGCGCGCGGTGCGCGCCGTCGTCGAGGACGGCAGGCGTGCCGTCGACGCCGGTGCCGTCGGCCACGTCTTCAACCTCGGCCACGGAGTGCTGCCCGGCACCGACCCCGAGGTGATCACCGACGCGGTGGCCTTGGTGCACGAGCTGTGACGCCCGCCAGTCGTCGCGAGTATTGCGTTGTCGGGGGCGGCATCTCGGGCCTCGTCGCCGCCTACCGACTGCGGGTGGCTGCCGGCCCGGACGCGTCGATCACGGTGCTGGACCCGGCCGACCGGCTCGGCGGTGTGCTGCGGACGGAGCGGATCAGCGGGCAGCCGTTGGATGTCGGTGCCGAGGCCTTCGTGGCGCGCAGGCCGGAGGTGCCCGCATTGCTCGCCGAGCTGGGGCTGTCGGGCAAGCAGATCGCGACCAGCGGCGCGCGACCGCTGATCTACAGCGAGGGCCGTCTGCATCCGCTGCCCAAGGACACCGTCAACGGCATCCCGTCACGGCCGTCGGCGCTGTCCGGCCTGGTCGACGACGCGACGATCCGCTGGATGCTCGACGAGCCCCGGCGACCGTTCACCTGGCGTGCGGGGGCCGACCCCAGCGTTGCCGACCTGGTCGGTGACCGATTCGGGGAGCAGGTGGTGGTCCGCTCGGTGGACCCCCTGTTGTCCGGGGTGTACGCCGGGTCGGCGGCGACGATCGGGATCCGCGCGGCGGCGCCGACGGTCGCCGCAGAGCTGGACCGCGGCGCCCGGAGCCTGACCGAGGCGGTGGTGGCGGCCTTGCCGCCGCCGCTGACCGGTTCGGTGTTCGGTGCGGTCGACGGCGGATACACGGTCCTGGTCGACGAACTGGTGCGCCGGTCCGGGCTGCGCTGGGCGCAGGTCGCCGTCCGCGGAGTTCAGCGGGCGCCGCGGGGGTGGGAGCTCGTCGATGACGAGGGCACCCGCTGGTCCGCCGACGCGGTGGTGCTCGCCGTCCCCGCGCCGCGGCTGCCCGCACTCGTCGCCGACCTCGCGCCTCGCAGCGCGGCGGCGGCACGCAAGATCCCGGTCGCGTCGGCGGCGGTGGTGGCCCTCGCGTTGCCGGGCGGCACGCCGCTGCCCGAACAGTCCGGGGTGCTGGTCGCGGGCCGGGGGCGGTTGCACACCAAGGCGGTGACGTTGTCGTCGCGCAAGTGGGGGCGGCGCGGCAGCGTCGAGATGGTCCGGCTGTCGTTCGGCCGGTTCGGCGACGACGTGGCGCGCAGTGTCGGCGACGAGGACCTGTTGAGCTGGTCGGGGGAGGACCTCACGACCCTGTTCGGGATCTCGGTCGAGCCGGTCGATCACCGCGTGGCCCGGTGGATCGACGCGATGCCGCAGTACGGACCGGGTCACACGGATGTCGTCGCCGAGCTGCGGGCGGGGCTGCCGGCCGGGTTGGCGGTGGCCGGCGCCTATCTTGACGGCATCGGGGTGCCTGCGTGTGTCGCGGCCGCGACGCGGGCGGCGGCGGCCGTGGTGGTCGACGGGAGCTGAGCGGGAACTGCGACCGGGGCGAGCGAAGCGACGGGGGATGTGACCGGGGCGAGCGAAGCGACGGGGGATGTGACCGGGGCGAGCGAAGCGACGGGGGATGTGACCGGGGGCGAGCGAAGCGACGGGGCATGTGACCGTGGCACGATAGGCGCATGGCCAAGCTCGACTACGACACCCTCAACTCCACGATCCGCTACCTGATGTTCTCGGTCTTCTCCGTGCGGCCGGGCGCGCTGGCCTACGAGGATGACGCGCGCGCGGACGTCGCCGAGGAGACCGCGGCGTTCCTCAAGCTGCAGGAGGAGAAGGGGGTCGTGGTGCGCGGCCTGTACGACATCGCCGGGATGCGCGCCGACGCCGACTTCATGATGTGGACCCACGCCGAGAGCATCGAGGCGTTGCAGTCCACTTATTCGGATCTGCGCCGCACCACCACGCTCGGCCGCGCGTCCACCCCGGTATGGAGCAACGTGGCGCTGCACCGGCCCGCGGAGTTCAACAAGAGCCACATCCCGGCGTTCCTGGCCGGTGAGGAGCCCGGCGCCTACATCTGCGTCTACCCGTTCGTCCGGTCCCTCGACTGGTACCTGCTGCCCGACGAGGAGCGTCGGCGGATGCTGTCCGAGCACGGGATGGCGGCGCGCGGTTACAAGGATGTGCGGGCCAACACGGTGCCCGCGTTCGCGCTGGGCGACTACGAGTGGCTGCTGGCGTTCGAGGCTCCCGAACTGCACCGCATCGTCGACCTGATGCGCGATCTGCGGGCCACCGACGCCCGCCGCCATGTGCGGGAGGAGACCCCGTTCTTCACCGGGCCGCGGGTCACGGTCGAGCAGCTCATCGCCACCCTTCCGTAGGAATTTGCTGAAAGATCTTCGCCGAGCCCGTCTCTCGCAGGGTGTGCTGTCCGCCGCGATCCGCCGCAGTAACCGCTCGCTGGTCATCCGCCGCACGTGACGGCTCTGTGACGAGAGCGTCAAATCATCCCGTGCCTGGCTGCGGCTGTTGCTAGCATCGTCCGGTGCCGAACGCCAGGCTGTTGGGGGCAGTCATCGTCGCAGTGGGTGCCGGTTTTTCCGCGTTGCAGCTGAGCGACTGGAGTGGACAACCGGCGATCCGGTTTGCCGCAGATCTCGTCGTTCTCGCCATCGCGCTGTTCGCCACGGTGTGCGCCGCGACCGCCGCACGGCGATTGCTGGGCAGGCGCCGCGCCGCATGGGCATGTGTGGCGTTCGGCGCCGGTGGCTTCGCGGCCGGTCAACTGGTGTGGGCCTACAACGGCCTGGTCCGCGGCACGGTTGAATTCCAGTCGTGGGCCGACGTGGGGTATGCCATGCAACCCATCGGCACGGTACTCGGCCTGATGTTCCTGCTGGGTGGCCATCCACGTGCGACGAGGCTTCGGGTGCTGCTCGACGGCGTGATCATGGCCGGTGCGCTGTTCGGTGCGACCTGGGTGATGCTGCTGAACACCGTGTATGCCGCTCGGGTCATGAAACCGACGGCGTTGGCGTTGACGCTGGCATACCCCTTCGCCGACATCGCGGTGGTCACCATTGCGCTGCTGCTGTTGGTACGCGTCCCGGCCGGGGACCGCGCCATGGTGGCGATGCTGACGGCGGGGCTGGTCCTCATCGCAGTCGCGGACACCGCGTACGCCTATGTGACGACGGTGGAAGGCCAGTATCTCGAGTCGATCTCGCTCGGGTATGCGTGGGGCTTCTTGGCCATCGGGGGCGCCGCCCTGGTCAGCCGTGGGGCATCGCGAGGATCCGAGGCCCAGCCGTGGGTGCCGTCGCGGGTGTCGATGTGGTTGCCGTTCGTGCCGGTCACGATCGCCGTGGCGGTGTGCGCTCCGGTGATGGTCCCGATGCTGGGGCCTCTGTACATCGTCGGGATCATCACGGTGTTCGCCGTGATGATCCGCCAGTACCTGGTACTCGACCAGAGCCATCGGCTGCTGGCCGAGGTGTCCGACCAGGTGATGCGTGACCCGCTGACGGGCCTGGCGAGCCGGACGCTGTTCCAGAGCCGACTGGACCGCGCAATGGAGGCGCCGCGCAGTGACACGCGTTCGGTGGCGGTGCTGCTGATGGATCTCGACGACTTCAAACTCGTCAACGACAGCCACGGGCACGCCATGGGGGACGCCATGCTGGTGCGCTTCGCCGAACGCCTGAGCGGCGCCGTGCGCCCATGCGACACGGCGGCCCGGCTCGGCGGTGACGAGTTCGCGGTCTTGATGGAGGGTGACGACGGGTCCGTGCAGACGGTGGCGCAGCGCGTGGTCCATGCCTTCGACGGGCCGTTCACCGTCGCGGGACACGAGCTGTGGGTGCGCCCGAGCGTGGGTCTGGCGATGACCATGACCGACGGCGCCGAGATCACCGCCGATGAGCTGCTCATGCAGGCCGATGTCGCGATGTACGCGGCGAAGAAGTCGCGGTCGGGTGGACTGCACGTTTTCGGTGCCGACATGGCGCACAGCGAGAACTCCGCGGGCGTGCTGGTCGCCGACACCAGGAGTCGCGCCGGGGGTCGCATCGCCTCCCGGCAGCTCACCGAGCTGCGGCTGGCGATCGAGCACGGCGGTCTCAGCGTGGTCTACCAGCCGAAGTTCGACGTGCGAACCCGCCAGATCGTGGGAGTGGAGGCGCTGGTCCGCTGGCCGCACCCGCGGCGGGGACTGCTTGTCCCCGAGCAGTTTCTGCCGTTGGTGCGTGAGCACGGCCTGATGCGTTCGGTGACGTCGCTGGTGCTGGATCGGGCGTTGGACGACGCTGCCCGGTGGTACGCCAAGGGTGTCGGGGTGCCCGTCGCAGTCAACGTGTTCGCCCCGTCGATCAGCGACACCGATCTGCCCGGCCAACTCGTGCACGCACTCGACAGCAGGTGCCTGCCGCCGGAGATCCTGACCGTCGAGATCACCGAAGACCAGCTGCTGCAGGACATGGCGCAGACCCCGGTGGTGTTGACCATGCTGCGGGACTGCCGGATTCGCATCGCGATCGACGATTTCGGTAGCGGCTACTCGGCGCTGTGGTACCTGCGCGATTTCCTGGTCGACGAGGTCAAGCTCGACCGGGAGTTCATCGCGCCCATCCTGACGCAGCCGGCCTCGGCCGCGATCGTTCGCGCGGTGATCGACCTCGCGCACGTGCTGGGAGTGATCCCCGTTGCCGAGGGCGTCGAGAACGCCGAGACCGCGGCCAGATTGCTCGAGTATGGCTGTGATGTCGCCCAGGGGTACTACTACAGTCCACCGCTGCCCGCACCGGCCGTGTTGGAGCTGCTGGAATCGCAGCGTCGGGTTCAGAACAGCCGGGACGGGGACGATCCGGTCGGTGGGGACGACTACGAACCCGACGGCACGAGGCGCAGCGAGATCGAGTTGATGCAGTAGCGCTGATCGGTCGGTGTCGGGTAGCCCTCACCCTCGAAGACGTGCCCGAGGTGGCTGTGGCAGTTGGCGCACACCACCTCGACACGGTGCATCCCCAGCGTGTCGTCCGAGCGCAGGAGCACCGCGCTCGAGTCGGCCGGATCGAAGAAAGACGGCCAGCCGCAATGCGATTCGAACTTCTCGCTGCTGCGGAACAACTCGGCGCCGCACGCGCGGCACTGGTAGACGCCCTCGGTCTTGGTGTCGGTGTATTCGCCGGTGAAGGGCCGCTCGGTGCCGGCCCGACGCAGCACGGCGAACTCTTCGGGGTTGAGGCGTTCGCGCCACTGGTCGTCGCTGAGAACCAGCGCCGGACCCGGCGCGGCGTCTGACCCGGAACCTGTCGCAGTCATGGGTCTCAGGCTACCCGCCGGGCTTGGCTCCCGACGCTGCGTACTGCGTGACCCAGGGCGGGTCGATGCCGTCGTCGAGCCGACCGTCGTCCTTGGCGTCGAGGTAGCGGTACAGCAGCACCAGGAACACCACGATCGACAACAACGACCAGCCGTAGGTGATCTTCAGGTATTCCAGCGCCCGGCCGGTGGTCGGCCAGTGCATCAATAGCCAGCGGTCCATCGTCGTGAATCCGTAGATCGCCAGCCACGCCACCCAACTTCGGATCGCCGAGTTCGGCAGCACGACCGTCATCAGGAACGGGAACAGCATCATCGAGTAGTAGCCCTGCCCGAGGGACAGCACCAGCCACGAGGTCAGCAGCAGGACGCCCGAGGAGGTCAGCATCCAGAACAGCGGGTCGCGGGTGCGGTAGTGGCGGTACAGCAGCCACAGCGAGGCCGCGCCGAGGACGGCGAAGGCGACGCGCAGCAGCATGATCAGCCACATCGGAAGGCCGTAGTAGACGCCGTTGCCCAGGATCGAGCTGTTGAAGTAGTCGCGGGTCGACAGGATGTAGGGCAGCGTGCGGGTGACGAAGCTCATCGGGTCGCTGATCAGCGGCCAGGCCACGGCGTTGAACACCGCGGGGACGGCGAAGGCGGTCACCAGTGCGCGCCACTGGCGGTTGAGCAGCGGCAGCAAGAGCAGCGGCGCGAGCAGTGGTTTGACCACGAGCGTCAGGCCGATGGCCACGCCCGCCCACCATTCGTGGCTCCGGTTGCCGTCTAGCAGCCACCGGAAGAACAGCACCTCCAGCAACAGGATCGGTCCGTTGATGTTCCCGAAAACCAGGGTGTTGGTGACGTTTTCGGTGCAGAACATGGCGAGCAGCAGCGCGGGTGCGGCCACCGAGGCGAGGGTGAACTTGAACAGCCGCAGCAGGAAGTACGCCGCGAGCAGGATCGCGAGCGTGTTGAAGAAGATGAACCAGTACCGCGAGGCTTCCACCGGCAGATACCCGAACGGCGCCATGATCAGCGTGCCGCCGGGGGGATACAGGTAGTGCGGGTCGACGTGGTTGAAGTTCTCGTTGTAGATGTCCCAGCCGAGCTTGAAGTTCACCACGGCGCGGTACACGGGCGCGAAGTCGTCGGTGATGTAGCCGTTGGTGGCGAGGACGAAGCTGCGGTGGATGATCGACAGGATCGCCAGCGGCCACAGGATGGAGCGCAGGACCGACGCGGTGCTGGGTGGGGACGTGCGAGGCCGGAAAGCGGTCAGAACAAGATCACGCACGTGCGCACCGTACCCGAACGAGTGGCCGGGGCGCGGTAGGGGATGGCCGCGACATGACCAGCCTCAGGCCGGGCAGTACGTGTCGGTTTCCGGCAACTGGCCGGTGTCCAGGTACTTGAGCACCGGTGGCAGTGCGCACGACGAGTAGATGGCCGCGCCGTGTCCGATGCCCTGCCACATCACCCGCCGGTTCGACGAACCTGCGTTGATGGCGGTCGCCGCCACTGCCGCGACGCCTTCGTTGCCGACGACGGGATCGTTCTGCACACCGAGCAGCAGGGTCGGGATCCTGAGGTCTTTGGGTTCCTGCGGCGCGGTGCCGCTGGGCCAGTTGAGGCACTTCACCATGTCGAGCGCTCCGACGGTGCCGAACTGCGGATACAGCTTGTCCCATGCGACGACGAGTTCGCGGACCCGGTCGGGGGTCGGCCGGTTCAGCGCGTCGCTGCAGGTGTTGACGAACTGGCCGTCGGTCTGGCGCAGCGTCTCGGCCTGGTTGATCAGGTTGTTCAGCCGGTTGGTGTTGCCGGAGCGGGCGTCGGCGACCGCGAGGGCGAGTTCGTTGCCTGCGCCGACCCTGTCGCCGCGCGGGAAGGCCAGCGTGGTGGAGATCGCGTCGGCGACGGCGGCCACCGACACCCCGCCGGGGCCGTTGCCTGCGCGCGCCGATTCCAGCAGCGAGTCGACGGCGCCCTTGGGATCGCTTCCCAGTGGGCAGTTCGTCGCCTGGCACTGGGTCGCCCACGCATCCAAAGCGGCCTGCTCACCCTTGACGCGCTGCTCGGTGGCGGCTTCGGCGGCGATGCCCAGGGGCAGGGGAGAGTCCAGGATGAGCCTGGCCACCTTGCTCGGGTGTGACCCGGCGTAGGCCAGCGCCACCTGCGCGCCGTTGCCGACGCCCATCAGGGCCAGGGCGGGGACGTCCCACGTGGTGCGCAGCCGCTCGAGATCCTCGGCGGCGTGGACGTTGTCGTACGCCGAATCGCCGGGGGCGATGGTGTCGGTGCAACTCGTGGTGGCCGTGATCGTCACCGCGCCGAGGTTGGCGACGGGGTCGTCGCCGGACTGGAACTGGGCCTGCTCGAACATCTCCTGGCGGTCGAACAGGTCGCGGCAGTCCAGCGCCCCCGACATGCCGATGCCGCGGCGGTCCACGGCGACGACGGGGTGCTGGGCCAGCACGTCGGCGCCGGCGCGCGACAGCCACACCGGCAGCTGCACCGATGTGGGTAGGTCCGAACCGGTGGTCATCACGAGCGGCCCTGCGTCGCCGGGGGTCTGCGCGGATCTGGCGCGGACCACCCCGATGCTGACGGTCCCGGTCGCGCCTTTGAGGGAGTCGAGGTCGGCGTCGTAGCTGGCGCATTCGAGCGAGACGCCGGGGATCGGGTCGAGCGCGGCCTCGCGGAACATCCGCGACGTGCAGTCGCGCCAGGACAGATCGTTCTTCGGTGCTTCGATCGCCGGTGGGCCGGCCGGCTGGTCAGTGGTCTCGGTGGCACCTTGGGGTCCCGCCCCGGAGTCGGTGGCGTAGCGCGGGTTTGCGGCCAGGCCGGGCGAACAGCCGGCCACGACCACGGACGCCGCGACGGCCAGCACGGCGGCCCGAGCGCGCGGAGCACGGAGCAGTCGACGCATGCCGACCACAGTACTGACCGGTGTCATCGAGCCGCGCTGGAGCGCGGCGGGTCGCGGCGGGCATAGCGCAGGTAGAGGTAGCCGTCGTCGTCGGTGAGCGCGTGGTGCAGCCGCATCGCGGTGTGCACTTCGGCGGGACCGGTCACGATGCGGCCGGACCCGCCGCCGACGAGCACCGGCGCCACCGTCAGGCACAGCTCGTCGAGCAGGTCGTGTTCGGTGAACATGCCGAGAACGCCCGGGCCCCCTTCGGTCAGGACCCGCGTCAGTCCGCGGTCGGCCAGCAGGCCGAGCGCGGTGCGCAGATCCACCGAGTCGGGGTGCTCGCCGGAGGCGTCGAGGACCTCCGCGAGCCTGCCGAGGCGCGCCGTGGTGTCGGCGACGGCGTCGGCGCTGGTCAAGATCAGCGGGGGGACGTCGGTGCGGTGGAACAGTTTCGCGTCGCGCTTCAGGCTGCCGAACCGGGTCAGCACCGCGATCGGCGGAACCTCGGCCTGCCCGCGTCCTCGACGTGCCTGCCGTTGCGCCGCGCCGAGCCGGACCCCCGAGTAGTTCTCCACCCGCACCGTGGACGCGCCGACCACGATCACGTCGGCGAGCTCGCGCAGCACCCCGAACACCGCACGGTCGCCGGCACCGCCCAGATCGCCGGACTTGCCGCTGCTGGTCGCCCCACCGTCGACCGACGCGATCATGTTGCCCCGCACCCAGCACGACCGCAGGACGTCGGGGTCGGTATCCGGATAGGTGTAGCGCTGGGTGAGCAGGCCGGTGTCGACTTCGTCGATCCGGCCCAACACTGTGAACTGCGTCCCGTCACCCTCGGCGGACATACGCAGAATCACAGCACGCCGTTAAGGTGCCTGCATGCACGGGTCCAGCGGTGTCGGGCATCTGGTCGATCGACATCCCAGCGTCACGCCGGAACGGCTGATCGCTCAGCTGATCCCGCCGCCGACGTTCGCCGACGTCAGCTTCGACACCTACCGGCCCGATCCGGGCGAGCCGTCGCAGGCCGCGGCGGTGCAGGCGTGCCGCCGGTTCTGCGAGCAGGCGGTGCAGCGGCGGGCCGGAAAGAAGAAGCTGTTCGGCAAGCGCGAGGTGCTGCCAGGGGTGGGGGTGTATCTCGACGGCGGGTTCGGTGTCGGCAAGACCCACCTGCTGGCGTCGTCGTACTACGCGGTGGGCGGAGCCCCCGAGAGCAAGCGGGCCTTCGCCACGTTCGGTGAGCTGACCCAGCTGGCGGGGGTGTTCGGGTTCGTCGAGTGCATCGAGCTGCTGTCCGACTATGTCCTGGTCTGCATCGACGAGTTCGAGCTCGACGACCCCGGCAACACCACCCTGATCTCGCGGCTGCTGTCCCAACTCGTCGAACGTGGCGTCTCGGTGGCGGCGACGTCCAACACGTTGCCCGAGCAGTTGGGTGAGGGACGGTTCGCCGCGCAGGACTTCCTGCGGGAAATCCACACGCTGGCAGCGATGTTCACCACCGTGCGCATCGAGGGGCCCGACTACCGCCACCGCGACCTGCCGCCCGCACCGGAACCGCTGAGCGATGCCGGGGTCGCCGACCGCGCAGCCGCCGTGCCCGGGGCGACGCTCGACGACTTCGATGTGCTGTGCGCGCATCTGGCGACGATGCATCCCTCGCGCTATCTGACGCTGATCGAAGGGGTGTCGCAGGTCTTCCTCACCGGCGTGCACCCCATCGACGACCAGAACGTCGCGCTGCGCCTGGTGTCGCTGACCGATCGGCTCTACGACGCCGGGATCCCGGTGGTGGCGTCGGGAGCCAAGCTGGACACCATTTTCAGCGACGAGATGCTCGCCGGCGGTTTCCGTAAGAAGTACCTGCGGGCGACCTCACGACTGCTGGCGTTGACCGCCGCCGGTCAACTCGGGCGCACCATCACGTAGTCGGCCTCGATGTGGGCGCCGAGCCGGAAGGTCTTGGTGCCGGTGATCGCGAAGCCGTGCTTGGCGTAGAAGCGTTGTGCGCGCGTGTTCTGCTGGTTGACGCCGAGCCACACGCACGCCGCGCCCAGCGTCGTGGCCTCGTTCAGTAGCCCCGACATCAGCATCGCGGACACCCCGGCGCCGTGGGCGGCGGGCAGCACGTACAGCTTCGACAGCTCGACGCTCGGGCGGGCGGTGATCGCGCCCGCGACGTCGGGGTCGGTGGGCTCGCCGCGAATCATCATGGCGTACCCCACGATCCGGCCGTCCTCGACCGCGGTGAGCACCGTTCGCTCGGGGTCGGCCAGGTAGTCGCCGAAGCGCCCGGGGGTGAGGTTCTCGGCGATGAAGGCCGCGACATCCTCGGGTGCGACGGACGGGGGGCAGGCCAGCGGGAAGGTGCGGGCGGCGACGTCGGCCAGCTCGGCCAGCCGGGACGGGGCGGCCGGGACGATCTCGGCGGTCACAGCGTCGGGTGTCAGGCCACGTTCCACTGCGCCAGGTGGACACCGCTGATCTTGTCGAGCAGCACGACGTTGGAGACCAGGTCGCGGTAGCAGTCCCACCAGATGCCGCCGGTGAACGTCTGGCCTACTCGCGCGTTCTGCATGCCGAACTGCAGTGCATCGGGAGAGTCGCTGTTGCGCGGCTCGTAGCATCGCCGGTCGGGGTGACCCCGCGGAACTGACAGGTGATGGCCATCGCGTACGGGGTGGGCACCTGCACCGGGGTGATGGTGATGTCGGCGCGGAAGACCTGGTAGCGCGGTGCGCGGGGCGGATAGCCGAATCCCGGGGGCACCGGAGCGGGCAGGATGTTGTTGACGGTGACGTCGGCGATCAGCCCCTTGAACTCCACGCGCAGCGGCTCACCGAGACGGCCGATCGGAATGGTGGCCGCTGTCGCCGACGGTGCCAGCAGACCTCCGAGGGCTGCCGATGTGGCGATCAGCAGCGCGAGCCAGCGACGCATGGTGTTGTGTCCCCTCCTAGGCGTGCTTCGCATGATCGCATACGCGGCCCGTGGCCAGGAGTGGTTGGCGGTCAGGACACACAGGGCCGGGTTGTTTCCCGTCCTCACGCGGCTTCCAGTTCCAGCAGGGTTGCTTTGGCCAAGGGTCCGCCGACGTACTGGCCGGTGGAGCCGTCCGAGCGCACGACGCGGTGACACGGGATGACGACCGGCAGCGGGTTGTGCGCGCAGGCGGTGCCGACGGCGCGGACCGCGCGGGGACGGCCGATCGCGGCGGCGACTTCTGCGTAACTCTCCCGGCGGCCGTAGTCGATGTCGCGCAGATGCTCGATGACGCTTCGCCGGAACCCGTCGGCCAGGCTCAGGTCGACGGGCACGTCGAAGCTGGTGCGCCGCTTGGCGAAGTACTCGTCGAGCTGGCGGGCCGCGCGGTCCAGGCGCGCGGCGGAGCGCAGGATCCGCGGGCTGAGCTGTTCGGCGAGTCGGGCCAGCACCGCGTCGTGGCCCTCGACGTCGAAGGCGACCCGCACCAGGCCGGCGGCGGTGGCCGCCAGCAGCAGGGTGCCGACGGGCGTGTCGAGGGTCCGGTAGGCGACGTCGAGCAGTCCCGCGGGTTCCGCGGTGGCGGTCAGGCGGTCACGAAGGCGCTGCAGGGTGTCGTCCTCGTCGAGCAGTGATCCACTGAAAATGTTGTCGTTCATGCTGATTCGTCCTTCTTCCAGTGCTTGCGCAGGGTCTTGATGCCGTCGGCGGCGGCGCGGCGGGCAGCGTCGGGGGAGTTGCCGAGGATCACGGCGATCTCGGCGAACGGGAGCCCGGCGATGTGGTGGTAGGCCACGGCGTGACGTTGCTTGTCGGGAAGCCGCTGCAGCGCGGCCCACAGGTCGGGGTCGCGGGCGGCGGGATCGGCCCGGGTGTCGGCACGCTCGGGCAGCGTCGCGGTGGGGACGGGGCGCCGGGAGCGGGCGCGGCCGATGTCGAGGGCCCGGCGATGGGCGATGGTCACCAGCCAGGCCTCGACGTTCGCGTCCGCGGGCAGGTCGGGGTAGGCCCGCAGGGCCGACAGGAACGTGTCGGACCACGCATCCTCGGCGTCGCCGGGGCCCACGACCGCGCGGCAGACCCGAAGCACGGCCGCGCCGTGTTCGGTCACCAGGTCGTCGAACGGTCGCATCCTCACATCATGAAGACGTCGGGGTACGCCCAGATGTGAGATCAGGACTTGGTGATCGCCTCCAGGGCGGCGAGCAGGTCGCGCTCGAAGCGGTCCCAGTCGATCCCGGCGTTGTGGAGCAGGCCGTCGTCGTCCTCTTCCTCGTAGAGCGCCAGCAGCAGGTGCTCGGTACCGATGTAGTTGTGGCCGAGCCGCAGGGCCTGACGAAACGTGAGTTCGAGTGCCTTCTTGGCGCGCGGATCGAAAGGGATCAGGGCCGGGACGTCGTCGACCCGCGGCGGCAGGGTGATGGTGTCGGCGACGGCGGTGACGTCGATTCCCTGTCCGGCCAACAGTCGCGCGGCCAGGCCCGTCGGGTCGGCGCACAGGCCGAGCACCAGGTGCGTGGGTTGGATCTCCGGGTTGCCGGCGTCGTGGGCCTTGTTCTGGGCCTGCACGACGACGTTGCGAGCCCGTTCTGTGAACCGGCTGAAGCCGGCGTTGGGGTCGAGCGCGTCGGCGGCCGTCGGGGTCTTGGGCACGAACCGCTTCTGGGCGGCCTGCTTCGTGACGCCCATGCACTGGCCGATCTCGGTCCACGATGCGCCGGATCGGCGGGCCTGGTCGACGAAGTGCCCGATGAGGTGGTCGGCGACGTCGCCGAGGGCCTGCGCGGCCAGCACGGCGTCGGTCAGCTGTTCGAGGGGCTCGTCGTGCACCTGCTTGATGACGTCGATGAGATCGTCGAGGCGGACGGGGTGGCTGATCTTCGCGGTCATGCGTCAACCTTAAGTTGACGAACCAGAATCGTCAACCCTGGGTTGACGATGTCCCGCGCGGTTAGCCGCGCCGGACGGTGCGGTCGAGGATGCCGAGGGTCGCGCGCAGTGCACCCTCGGACACGACGGGGAAGATGTCGGCGTCGCGCCAGTGCTGGTCGATATCGGACCAGTCGTAGAACGACGTGACCAGCGTGCCCTCGTCGGCAGGCTCGAGGCGGTAGCCGTACACATGGCCGATCTGTGGCTTGATCTGGCCGAGGATCGTCCACGCGATCAGCTGGTCCTGGACGAACTCGCTGATCTGCACGGTGACGTCGTAACGGCCCAGTGGGAAGTCGTTGAGTGCCTCGCGGTCCATGTGGACGACGAAGCTGTCCCCGACCGCGCGGACGGGTCCGCCGTCGGCGTCCTGCAACATGCCGGTGGCGTCGATGGCGACGTGGCCCTGCGGATCGCAGAGGACCGCGAAGATATCGGCGGCCGGGGCGGGAATCGTGCGCGGCACCTCGATGCGCTCGGTCATGGCACGATCGTGTCAGGCGAGGCAGTGGTGTGGATCACTCGGGGGTTTCGCCCTGCGCGAAGTCAGGGAATCCCACCGGCGATGCGGGCACACGACAGGACGACCACGACGCAACCGCGGATGCTGCGGCGGGCCTTGGACTTCATCCATGCCAACGCCCAGTACGAGATCACCATCCGCGACATCGCAGCGGCCAGCGGCGTCACGCCGCGGGCGATCCAGTACGCGTTCCGGGAGCACCTGAACCTGACGCCGCTGGAGTATCTGCGGCGGGTGCGTCTGGAGCGTGCCCACCGCGAACTGAAGTCGGCGGACCCCGCGCTGGAAACCGTCACGTCGATCGCGGGCCGGTGTGGGTTCAGCCATCCCGGTCGATTCAGCAGCGCCTACAAGCAGGTGTTCGGAACCGAACCGAGCAGAACGTTGCGCAGCTAGGCCCGTCAGCGGGGAAAGAAGCGGCCGTCGGCGCTGGTGAGGAAACCTGGTTGCCAGCCTTGGGGGCCGCGGCACAGCAGGGGGCGGCCGTCGGGAGCCTGGGCGGCGGCCTGCGGCTTCGGGCACGGTGCGCCGATGTCCTGGACACCCTGCAACGCGTAGGTCGCCTGCCAGAATCCGGTGTACACCGGCGGCCATTGATTGGGGATCCACCGGCACTGCAGCGCTTCGCCACCGGGGCCGCGGCCGAACGTGAACAGTTCCATGTTGGTGCACGGGCCGGTGAGGTGGGCGTCGTACACCATGCCGGGTACGTCGGTGGCGTAGCGCCCTGGCTCGTCGGGATAGTCCGTGCCCGGCTCAGCTGTCGCGGCCGGTGCCGCGCACATGGCAGCGGCGCCGATGGCGGTCGCAACGAGCAACTCGCGAAGCATGTCCCACCCCTAGGGTCGTCTGAACCGTGCTGGCGTCACCGCGAAGACTATCGGGTATGGCGGGCCCGTCGCGGTCTTTCGGTACCAGCAAACACGATCTCGGCCCGCCACCTGGGGGGGTTGGTGGCGGGCCGAGTGTATCGGGGTTGTCTGTCGGTTGGTCGTCGATCTGACTTTGAAGGTATGGACGCAACCTGAGAGCGACCTGATAAATACATAGGTCCCGGCTGCGAAAGCGGTAACGATCAGACCACCTATCGCGGAGCGTGTGCAGCGCGTGGGGTGTTCAGCGTTGCTTGCTGCAGCAGTAGTGCATGAGCACCGTGGCGTGCGGCACGATCTCGGCCAAACCGGGGTATGGGCCGTCGGCGAAGATCTCCATCACGTAGCCGGGTGCCGGGGTGTTCATGCCGGCGACAAGGGCGGCCCGATAGCCGTATTCGCGCAGCAGCGCGACTTCGGCGGGGTCGGAGTCGTCGCGGTCGGTGGCGGCAATGAAGACGGCTCCGTTCCGAACCGCGGCGGCGGTGGCGGGGTAATCGTCGAAGCTGTACACGCTCTGTTCGGCCGGCGCCAAGAGGCGTAGACCGGAGCTGGTCAATGAACTCTCAAGTCCTGCAACGGCTTTGACGCCGCGACGATCGTCGGTGACGATTGAGACGCACCAGGCGGCTGCGCCGGCGATGCGGGTGAGTTCCACAGCGAGCATCTCCAGGGTCGACAGTAGCGGTAGCGCGGGCTCGTGGACCGCGACGACGCGTGCGACCAGCCGGTCCATCTGGCGCTGCAGGGGAGTGTCGGGCCGTCGTCTCGAGTCGTGCGCGGGCTGCTGCCGGGCGGGGGCGCAATGGACGGCGAGCCGGCCGGGGCCGAGCTTCTTGGCCTCGAGCAGTGCCGCGTCGGCGGCGGCGATGAGTTCCCCGTCGCAGGCGATCTGGTCGCTCACGGTGGCCGCTCCCCAACACAGCGACACCGCCGGGCTGACTTCGGCGGTGAGCAGCCGAGTGACGTCACATGCCAGGCGCTGCGCATCCGACAGCGTGGAGTTGGGCATCATGATGCAGAACTCGTCGCCGCCCAGGCGGGCCACGAGGGCGTCGGGCACGGTCGAAGCCGCAGCGCTGAGGACGTCGGCGACCGCGCGAAGCAGTGCGTCACCGGCAGGGTGACCGTGCTGATCGTTGACGACCTTCAACCCGTCGAGGTCACCCATCAGCAGCGTCGCCCGCTCGCCGCCGTCCTTGCAGTCGCTCAGTCGCTCATCGAGGGCGCGACGGTTGGCCAGCCCGGTCAGCGCATCCTCGTTGGCGCACCGCGACATTTCGCTGAAGATCTTCGCCGTTTCGATCGCGATCGACAGCTGGGTCGCGATGGCCTGCAGTATCTGGATGTCTCTGCCGCCGAAGCGGCGCCCCTCGTGTCCCGCGGCCCACAACTCACCCCACATCGCCCCCGCGACCATGACCGGCACGGCGAGTTCGCTCTCCTTCTCCAGCGACCTGATGAGCGCGACGGCGTCGTCGTCGGCGTCGTGATCGTCGATGGAGTTGACGTAGGGCTCGCCGTGCCGCAGAAGGTCGGTGACGAGGCGGTACTCGGTCAACGGGTAGAACTCGTCTTCGGGCCAGCGTTCTTCGCCCGGACCGAGGGCGCCGACGTTGATCAAGGTGCGCAGCACGCCGCGCTGTCGTTCCCACCGGCTGATCGAGAACGAGGCCGCATCGAGAATGAGAAGGCTCTGCTCGGCGACGACCTCCAGGGCCTGGTTCAGATGGCGTGCGCCGGAGACCGCCTGAGAGATTCGCAGGGCCGCGCGGATTGCTGAGATATCCAAGTCCCCGGGCAATTCCGAGGACCGTGATGATAGGGAACCGCGGCGGGTGAACGGCGGTCCTGTGGCGCGCCTAGCTGACGACGTCTGCGACAGATTGGGAGCCCATCGCCGTGGCTCTGAAGGAATCAATGCACCCCCTTGAGCTGGACTCGGGTATCAACTGTAAGCGCAATGAGGAGGGGTGGGCCGACAGTTCATCTCTTTTGACGCACTCGTCAGTGGCCCTCTGCCGGCGACGCTGATTGATCGAGACCGAGAATGCGTGATCTCCGGCGGTCGTGTCTGCCGCGCAAAGTGTCTCTTACCGGCTGGCGGGGCCGGGGCCACCGCTTCCGGCGTTGGCCGGGCCACACATACTGGCCGCCGCCGCCGCAAACGCTGAGGCGAGTGCGAGGCGGCGCAAGTAAGCGAATGTGGCGTGGTGTCATGTGTGCTCCCGCGGGATTCGGCGCATGTGGCCTCGAGCAAATCTCGAAGTTGGCGGAAGCTCACTACGACTCGTGTTGGATAATGCTCAACTCTCCGTCCGTTAGCTGGTCATGCTCAGATTATTGGCCAGCTGGCCGAAGATAGTTGACGGAGCAAGAACCAGCGCTGGCTACCTCTCCATCACGAGATTGAGCGATGAACTTTGAAGTCGGGCGCTTGAACATGGGACAAGATGCTGGAGCTTGGCACCCGCGAGGCTGGCCACCTCCCGCGAGATTCTGATCTTGAACTCGAAGGCCTCGCATGGCAAATGATCACAAGTTTGCTGAAATTACTGGTCTGTGACGGTGGTCACTGCTACGCTCTGTGCGTGGTAGGGCTGTCAGCTGATGGTTCCCGCCTAAACTTGGGACGGTATCTATGGGAAATCCTTCAAAACCGTTCGTTTCCGGCATTGCCGCCAGCACATTGATCCTGTTGGCGTCAGCGCCGGCATTTGCCGCAGCGCCGGGTGAGCTTGTCTCCGAGGTGTGCACGTCTTGTACCAACGGGGTTACCGGATTGCTGGTCGGGGGGCAGGGCAGCTACGCCGTGCTCACCGAAGAGCAAATGTCGACGGCGTTCGGCGGGTACTTCGC
>NZ_JACKSH010000153.1 GCF_025821625.1 Mycolicibacterium pyrenivorans | reverse complement strand
GGGGGCGTTTCGTCTAGCTACTCCTAGTGGGCGTGACCGTGGTGGCCGTGCCCGTGATCGGCTTCCTCAGCCGGCTTTTCGACGATGGCCGTCTCGGTCGTCAGGATCATCCGTGCCACAGAGGCCGCGTTGAGCACCGCGGACCGGGTCACCTTGGCCGGGTCGACGACACCGTCGGCCAGCAGGTCACCGTAGGTCAGGGTGGCGGCGTTGAAACCGTGGCCGACGGGCAGCTCGGCCACCTTGTTCACCACGACCGGGCCGTCGAGGCCGGCGTTGGTGGCAATCCAGTACAGCGGGGCCGACAGCGCCGAGGAGAAGACCTCGAGGCCGAGCAGCTCGTCGCCGGACAGCGAGCCACGCAGGCCGTCCAGCGCGGTGCGAGCGTGGACCAAAGCGGCGCCACCACCGGTGACGATGCCCTCTTCCACCGCGGCCTTGGCGGCAGCGACGGCGTCCTCGACGGCTTCCTTGCGCTTC
>NZ_JACKSH010000152.1 GCF_025821625.1 Mycolicibacterium pyrenivorans | reverse complement strand
CTGACCCGCGAACACACCAAACCCGCCGTGGCACCCACGGCAACACCGACGCGCCCACACCCAGCGCACCTCACCTCTATTTTCGGATTAGCAGGCCCCTACTCGGAAATCCCCTGCCGGAATGCAATTTCGGCGAGGATCTCCTCGGCGGCGGCTTCTGCGCGTGCGCGGTCCCCGGCGACGAGCCCGATGCGGGTGCGCCGGTCGAGGATGTCATCGACGGTGAGCGCGCCCTCGTGGGTGACCGCGTATTCGAACTCCGCCCGCGTCACGTCGATCCCGTCGGCCACCTGGTCGGTCGGCCGCTCGCACGCTGCCCTGGCGATCACGTTGGGTGCCTCGGCGCCGTAGCGTGCGACCAGTGAGCCCGGAAGTTCGGCCGGTGAGCGAAGCGTCGCAACGGGATTCGACGGCGCGCCGACCAGCGGGAGGTTGCGGGTCCGGCATGCCCCCGCGGCCAGACCCCGCAACGCAACGGCGCGGTCCACGACGTCCTCGGCCATGTACCGGTACTCGGTGAGTTTGCCGCCGATCACGCTGATGGCGCCCGAGGGGGACTCGGTGACGGCGTGCTCGCGCGACACATCGGCGGTGCGGCCCGGCCCGGTGTCGATCAACGGCCGCAGCCCGGCGTAGGCGCCCCCGACGTCGCCGGGACCGAGCGCCGTACCCAGCGCGGTGTTGACCGTGTCGAGCAGGAACGTGACCTCCGCCGGTGTGGGTTCTGGAACGTCGGGGATCGGGCCCGGGGCGTCCTCGTCGGTCAGGCCCAGGTAGACCCTGCCGAGCTGTTCGGGCATCGCGAACACGAACCGGTTGATCTCACCGGGGATCGGAACAGTCAGCGCTGCAACGGGATTTCCGAACGTCGCGGCGTCGAACACCAGATGGGTGCCCCGACTGGGACGCACCCGGATGGAGGGGTCGACCTCGCCGGCCCACACACCCGTCGCGTTGACGACGGCGCGGGCCGTGACGTCGGTCGACTGCCCCGTGAGCATGTCGGTCAGCGTCACCGACGTACGGGTCGCCTGAGATGCCGCCACCCGGGTGAGGATTCTGGCGCCGTGCTGCGCAGCGGTGCGGGCCACCGCGGTCACCAACCGGGCATCGTCGATGAGCTGCCCGTCGTAGGCCAGCAGAGCACCGTCGAGGCCGTCGCGGCGCACGGTCGGAACCAGCTCGACGGCACGCTGCGCGTCGATCCGTCGGGACCTGGGCAGTGTGGCGGCCGGCGTGCCCGCCAGCTTGCGGAGCCCGTCGCCCGCCGCGAACCCGAACCTCACCAGCGCGCGGGACGCGGTGGTCATCTCGGGCAGCAGCGGAACGAGTTGCGGCATCGCACGCACCAGATGCGGTGCGTTGCGGGTCATCAGGATGCCACGCTCGACGGCGCTGCGCCGGGCGATGCCGATGTGGCCGCTGGCCAGGTAGCGCAGTCCGCCGTGGACGAGCTTCGAGCTCCACCGGCTGGTGCCGAACGCCAGATCGTGTCTCTCCACCAGAGCGACCGACAGACCCCGGGTCGCGGCGTCAAGGGCGATCCCGGCACCGGTGATGCCGCCACCGATCACGATGAGGTCGACCGCGGCGCCGTCGGCGAGCTCGCCGAGTTCACTCGCGCGCCGCGATGTGTTCAAAGCCGTTGAACTGCTCAAGGTTTCAGATATCCGTCCAACGCGTGGAACAGCTCGACGCCGAGTGTGTCCCGGTCCAGGATCTTCTCGACCATCTGTGCCGATTGGATGGTCGACTGCGTGATGAGCAGGCACATGGCGCCCATCTGCGTGGGATCGCCGGGCCGCACGCTGCCGCCCTCCTGCGCCGCGGTGATCGCCTCGGCGAGTGCGTCGATCAGGATCTGCTGGCTGGTACCCAGCCGTTCGGCGATGTACACCATCGCCAGGCTCGGCGCGTTGACGATCACCGACATCACGATCTCGTCGTTGCGCAGGTGCTCGGCGACGGCGACGACACGCGCGACCACCGCCTCACGGCCGACGCCGCGTTCGGGCACCGCGTCGAGCACTCCGGCGATCCGCAAGGTGAGCAGTTCGGCGATCACCCAGCGGATGTCGGGCCAGCGCCGGTAGATCGTCGGGCGGCTGACCCGCGCACGCCGGGCGATCTCGGTCATCGTGGTCCGCTCGACCCCGTAGGCCAGGATGCACGCCGCCGCCGCGTCGAGGATTCGCGCCTCGACGCTCGTATCAGAGTTACGGATTGACATGATCTGTAATACTGTAACCCATGAGCCACGCCGATGCCCACCCGGACGATCCCCCGATGAAGTGGAACGCCTGGGGTGACCCCGCCGCGGCCAAACCGCTGTCCCCCGGAATCCGCGATCTGCTCCGGCAGGCGCTGGGCATCGACGGGCTCGGCGTCGAGGAGCCGAGTGCCGAGCAGGTCCGGCTTCGGCCGTCAGCCCTGTCACAGGCCGACCGCGACGGCCTGAGCTCGATCGTCGGCGCCGCGAACCTCACGGTCGACGACCGCGGCCGGTTGCTGCGCGCCGGTGGCAAATCGACCCTCGACCTGCTGCGACGCCGCGACTTCGGGGTCCAGGACGCACCGGATGCGGTGCTGCTGCCCGCAGACGAACCCGAGATCGTCGCGGTCCTGGCCTACTGCGCCGACCACAGCATCGCCGTCGTCCCGTTCGGGGGTGGCACCAGCGTGGTCGGCGGCCTGGACCCGGTGCGCGGGGACTTCAAGGCGGTGGTGTCGCTGGATCTGCGCCGCCTGAACGAACTGCATGCTCTCGACGAGGTGTCCTGGGAGGCGGAACTCGGCGCCGGCCTCAGCGGGCCGGAGGCCGAACGGCTGCTCGGGGCGCGCGGCTTCTCGCTCGGCCACTACCCGCAGAGCTTCCTGTTCGCCACCATCGGCGGGTTCGCCGCCACCCGTTCTTCCGGTCAGGATTCCGCGGGATACGGCCGGTTCAACGACATGGTCCGCGGCCTGCGGGCGGTCACCCCGGCGGGCATCCTCGAACCGGGGCGCGCACCGGAGTCGGCGGCGGGCCCCGACCTGCGCCAGTTGCTCATCGGCTCGGAGGGCACCTTCGGGATCATCACCCGGGTACGGGTGCGGGTGCATCCCATCCCGGCGGCCACCCGCTACGAAGCGTGGAGGTTCTCCGACTTCGCCACCGGCGCCGACGCGCTGCGCGCGGTCGTCCAGACCGGCACCGGGCCGACGGTGATCCGGCTGTCCGACGAAGCCGAGACGGGCGTCAACCTGGCGACCGCCGACAACATCGGCGAACAGCAGATCACCGACGAGCGCTTGCGCGAGGAGAAGACAAGCACCGGCGGATGCCTGGCGATCACGGCGTTCGAGGGCACCGAGGCACACGTCGAGAGCCGCCACGCGGAGACCCGCGCACTGCTGGAAGCGTGCGGGGGCACATCGCTGGGCGAGGGCCCCGCGCGCGCGTGGGAGCACGGCCGGTTCAACGCGCCCTATCTGCGCGACTCGCTGCTGTCGGCCGGCGCGCTGTGCGAGACCCTGGAGACGGCGACCAACTGGTCGAACGTCCCGACCCTGAAGTCCGCGGTGACGGAGGCACTCACCCGTACCCTCGCCGATTCGGGGACGCCCGCGCTGGTGTTGTGCCACATTTCGCACGTGTATCCGACAGGTGCGTCGCTGTACTTCACCGTCGTCGCCGCCCAACGGGGAAACCCGATCGAGCAGTGGCGCACCGCCAAAGCAGCGGCCACCGATGCGATGGTGCGCGTCGGCGCCACCATCACCCACCATCACGCCGTCGGCGCCGACCACCGGCCGTGGATGCGCGACGAGGTCGGTGACGTCGGGGTGCAGGTGCTGCGGGCCGTCAAGGCGACGCTCGACCCGGCCGGAATCCTCAACCCGGGCAAGCTGATTCCGTGACGGAACGTGCCCGCGTCACGGTGCTGACCAACCCCGCCTCGGGGCACGGCAGCGCGTCCCACGCGGCCGAGCGCGCGATCGCGCAGTTGCATCGCCGCGGCGTCGACGTGGTCGCGATCGCGGGCCGCGACGCCGAGCACGCCAGGCAACTCGTCGAGGGGGCTCTCGAGCGCGGCATGGACGCGCTGGTGGTCGTCGGCGGCGACGGCATCATCTCGCTGGCGTTGCAGGTGCTCGCGCAGACCGACATCCCCCTCGGCATCGTCCCGGCGGGCACCGGCAACGACCACGCCCGCGAGTTCCGGATCCCCACGAAGCATCCCGAAGCGGCGGCCGACGTGGTCGTCGACGGCGTGGTGGAGACCGTCGACCTGGGCCGCATCATCGGCGCGGACGGCACGGACAAGTGGTTCGGCACGGTGATGGCGGCGGGGTTCGACTCGCTGGTCACCGATCGGACCAACAGGATGCGCTGGCCGCACGGCCGAATGCGCTACAACCTGGCGATGGTGGCCGAGATCTCCAAGCTGCGACTGCTTCCGTTCCGGCTGTCGTTCAGAGGCGGCGACCGAGAAGAAGAGATGGTCACCAACCTCACCCTCGCGGCGTTCGGCAACACCCGCAGTTACGGCGGCGGCATGCTCATCTGCCCGGATGCCGACCCGACCGACGGGCTGCTCGACGCGACGATGGTGGCGTCGGCCTCACGGACCAGGCTGATCCGGCTGTTTCCGACGGTGTTCAAGGGCACGCACGTCGACCTCGACGAGGTCGACACCCGGCGGGCGCGCACCATCACGGTCGAGTCACCGGGTATCAACGCGTACGCCGATGGCGAGTACGTGTGCCCGCTGCCGGTCGAGGTGTCGGCAGTACCGGCGGCGTTGAGGATCCTTCGACCCGACTAGCCGACTCCCCGGTTGAGCCAGCTCACCTCGGCGTTGTCCCCGCCATCGCGGTAGGCCTCGAGGGCGTCGTCCCACGCGGTCCCCAGGACCGTATCCAGCTCACTGGCCAGGGTGTCCGCGCCCGAGGCCATCAACGAGCGCAACCTCATCTCGCCGACCATCACATCCCCGTTGGCGCTCATCGCGCCGCTCCACAGCCCGAGCTGCGGGGTGTGGCACCAGCGGTGTCCGTCGACGCCCTGGCTCGGGTCCTCGGTCACCTCGAAACGCAGCACCGACCAGGAGCGCAGCGCGTTCGCCAACTGGGCTCCGGTGCCGACCGGCCCGACCCAGTTGGTGACCGCGCGTAGCTGGCCGGGCATGGCCGGCTGCGGGGTCCACTTCAGATTCGCCCTCGCGGAGAGGGTCGACGACAACGCCCACTCGACGTGCGGGCACACCGCCGCGGGTGAGGCATGGATGTAAACCACGCCCGTCGTCGCGTCGGCGAATTGGTTCGCTGCACGCATCTGTTGCTCCTTCGGCTCCACGAGGGACGTCTTCCCCAACGACCTGGTGAGTTACCGAGAGAGGCAAAAGATGAAATTGTGCCGTACGCGTCTATTGTGCCTTGTGAGGCGGATGTTGCGCTAGTCCGCTCGGAATTCTCTCAGAACTTCATCAGACAGGGCGGGCATCACCGCGTGCGCCCACTCGCCGAATTTGCGGTCGGTGAGCACGATGAGCGCAAGATCGGCGTCTGGATCGACCCACAGGAACGTCCCCGACTGGCCGAAGTGCCCGTAGGTGCGCGCCGAGTTCGACGCGCCGGTCCAGTGTGGTGATTTTCCGTCGCGGATCTCGAACCCGAGCCCCCAGTCGTTGGGCCGCTGCACGCCGAAGCCGGGCAGCACGCCGTCGAGGCCGGGAAACTGCACCGAGGTGGCCTCGTCGTGCATCTGCCTGGACACCGTCGTCGGCGCCAGCAGGTCCCCGGCGAACGCGACGAGGTCATCGACGGCGGACGTCGCGCCGTACCCGGCGGCCGGTGCGCCGCCGTCGAGCACGGTGTCGGCCATCCCGAGCGGTTCGAGGACCGACCCCGCCAGGTAGTCCTCGAACGCGATGGTCGACTCCCGCTGCAGCACCTCGGCGAGCACCGCGAAGCCGTGGTTGGAGTAGATGCGTCGGGTACCCGGTTCGGCGAGCACCTTCCCGGACGTCATCTCGTAGCCCGCGGCGTGCGCGAGCAGGTGGCGGACCGTCGACCCGGGCGGGCCCGCCGCCGTGTCGAGGTCGACGGCGCCCTCCTCGACGGCCACCTGCGCGGCGCGGGCGACCAACGGCTTGGTGACCGACGCCAGCGCGAAGCGGCGCCGGGTGTCGCCGTGGCTGTCCAACACGCCGGCGGGCCCCACCACCGCGGCGGCCACGGTGGGGACGGGCCAGTCGGTCAGAACGTCGAGCGCAGCCATCAGATGCGGAGTTCTCTCTGCTCAGTCGCCGACCACGGCGTGGACGCGGCCGCGGGGATAGGGCAGCTCGATGTCGTGCTCGTCGTAGGCCCGCAGGATCTCCCGCCGAAGTTTGCGCTGCACCGCCCACTGCGCGTTGGGGCGCGTCTTGAGGGTCATCCGCAGGGTCAGCAGATCCGGCGACAACTCCTGCACGCCGAGCATCTCGGGTCGGCCGAGAACCTTCTCGGCCATCGCCGGGTCGGCGACGGCGGCTTCTGCGGCGTCGAGGGCGACCTGCTCGGCCATGTCGACATCGGCGGTCAACGCAACCGGAACCTCGATCCGCGCGACGGCGTACTCCTGGCTCATGTTGCCCACGCGCGCGATCTCGCCGTTGCGGACGTACCAGAGAGTGCCGTCGATGTCCCGGACGGTCGTGATGCGCAGCCCGACGCTCTGCACCTCGCCGGTCGCCTCGCCGAGGTCGACGAAATCACCCACCCCGTACTGGTCCTCCAGCAGCATGAAGACGCCGGTGACGAAGTCCCGCACCAGGTTCTGGGCGCCGAAACCGATCGCGAGTCCGATCACGCCGGCAGAGGCGATGAACGGGGCGATGTTCACCCCGACAACATTGAGAATCGCCAGCACGATCCACGTCAGCAGGACGATCGACACCGTTGATTTCAGGACCGACCCGATCGTCTGCGCGCGCTGCAGACGACGTTCAGCCACCTCCGGACCGCTCGCCGATGTCGGCACGCGGTCGCGGAGGTGGCGCAGCAGCGGCGGCTTCCCCGCCGCGGTCTGCCTGTCGACGTCCCCCTTCTTGCGGGAGCGACCGGTGGCCCGGTCGATCATCCGGTGCAGGAAGTACCGCGCGATCAGTGCGACGACGACGTAGATCGTTATCCGCAGCGGCACCTCGACCAGCCAATGCCGACTTGTCTCCGTCCATTCGAAAGCCAAGTTGTGCACATCCATGACTTCGACCGTACGGGTTTTGCTCCGGTCGTCGCCGCCCCGCCCCGGCCCTACGACTTCGTGGCGATGTAGTAGAAGTTGAGCGGGTCGGACTCGATCTCGCGGACCGCAACGTCGTCGAATCCGGCGTCGGCCAGCATCGACGTGGCGACCTCACGGCCCCAGCAGGTACCGAGCCCGTCGCCGTCGAGCCCCAGCGACACGCTCATGCAGTGCATCGTCGAAACGGTGTACAGGTACGGGACGAACGGCACGCCGACGTTGTCCTCGAGCCGGCTCGAGGCCTTGATGTCCACCATCAGGAAGACACCTCCGGGCCGCAGCGCACGATGGATGTTGGCCAGCACCTGTCCGGGGTGCGCCTGGTCGTGGATCGCGTCGAACGCGGTGATGACGTCGAAGGCTTCGGTCCGGTGATCCTCGGCGACGTCGGCCGACTCGAAGGTCGCGTTCTTCAGCCCGAGCCGGTGAGCCTCGGCGGCGGCTGCGGCGAGACCCTCCTGCGAGAAGTCGATTCCGACGAATCGGCTGCGCGGGAACGCCTGTGCCATCAGGTTGACGGCGTGGCCGCTCCCGCAGCCGAAGTCGGCCACGTCGACACCGGCGCGCAGCCGGTCGGGCAGGCCGTCGGCCATCGGCAGGATGACATCGATGAGGGCGGCGTCGAACACCTCCCCGCTCTCTTCGGCCATCAGCGTGTGGAAGCGCGGGTACTCGCTGTAGGACAGACCACCGCCGTGGTGGAAGCACTCGATCACCTTCTGCTCCACCTCGGCCAGCAGCGGGATGAACTGCGCGACGCGCGCGAGGTTGTCCGGCCCGGCGGCCCGGGTCAGCACCGCGGCGCGCTGCTCGGGAAGCGAATACGACTGCGTCGCAGGGTCGTAGTCGACGATCCGTGCGGCGGCCACGCCGCCGAGCCACTCGCGGACATAGCGTTCGTTGAGTCCGGCGGCGTCGGCGATCTGCGTGCTGGTGGCCGGCGGGAGGCCGGCGAGGGTGTCGAAAAGTCTGGTCTGATGACCGATCGACAGCAGGATCGCCACACTGGCGGCGTCGATGGCTCCGACCATCCGCTCGGCGAACTGTTCTGTGGTGTCGGTCGGGACCGCTGATTGTTCATGCATTGTCGTCATGACAGACACGCTAGGCCGAAGGCGGCCGCGGCGGATCCGCTACACGATGTAATTGCGGCGCCGACCGCTGGTGCAGATCATGTAGGGCGCCGACCGCGGTGGCGCTACGGCCCGCCCTACAGAACACCGTGGTCGCGGGCCCACGACGCCGCCGCGGTCCTGGTGGACACCCCGAGCTTGGCGTAGATGTTGGCCAGGTGCCGACCGACCGTCTTGTCGGACAGATGCAACTGCTCGGCCACCTGCCGGTTGGTGGCGCCGCGGGCGATGCCCGCCAGCACCTCCAGTTCGCGGCGGGTCAGTCCACCGGGTGCCGGCGATCCGCAGATTCCGGCGGGCTCGACGCCGAGTTGCGCATAGATCGCGTCGGCCGTCGCCGCGTCGGCAGCGGCGGCGGCATGCGCCCCCAGCCCACGACGCGCCAACGCCATCCACTCGTACACTTCGGCCGTCTCGTAGCGAGATTTCTGAATTCGATACTCCCGCAGCGCTTCCTGCAACGACTCCAACGCCTGCTCGAACTGTCCCCGGCGCACCGCCACCGCGCCGCGCGCATGCGCGGCCCACGCCAGGAACCCCGGGGTGCCGAATGCTTTCGCGTCGGTTTCCAGTTCACGGCAGTAGCTTTCGGCCTCGTCCAGGGCATCGCGGCCCAATGCGATCTCGACCGCGGCGCGCAGCAACTTCACCCGGGCCAGCCGGTCACAGCTCGCGAGCGCGACCCGGATCGAGTTCCATGCGGTTGCCGCATCGCCGCGCCGGCACGCCAGCAACGCCTCACCGGGCTGCGGATCCATGCCGAGAATCCGCGCCTGGGCGAAAGCGTTTGCGGCGCCGTCGAAGTCACCCAGCAGCCGCCGCACCTCGCCGAGTTGGTAGTAACCCTCGGCGGCTGCCCAGGCGTTGACCTCCTCGAGCGCCCGGCTGGCAGGCCCGAGCCGATTCTCCAGGCCGCGGTAGTCGTCGGTGGCCACCTGCACCTGCAGTCGGTGCACGTCGCAGACCCCGCCGTAGGGCACCGAACCGGACAGGCCACACCACTGCTCCATCGACTGGGTCCAGGTTCGCATCCGCGGCAGGTCGGCGAGTTTGTGGCAGTGATGCAGCACCATGCAATAGATGTCGCCGGCCCATTCGATCGGCACCTGGTCGGCCAGCAGCGGCAGGATCGCTTCGTCGAGCAACGCGTATCCGTCGGCCGTGCGCGCCTGCAGTATCGCGTCGATGCCGCCGGCGATCAGGCTGAGCGCGGTGACCGCAGGCGCCTCCAACCGGGTACCCATCTCGCGCAGTGCGCGAGCGTGGACGGAGAGGGCATCGAGATCCTCGGACACTGCGGCCACCACAGCGTCGAGGTAGGCCAGGTAGCCGTGCGCCGGGCTCTCGTCGGTGTCGGCGAGCAGCCTGCGGGCCCGGCTCATCCAGCCCTGACCGATGTTGACGTCCCCGCGGACCAACCACGCCAGCGCGAGTTCATTGGCCTTCATCGCGGCGGCGATCGGGTCGGCCCGGGTCAGCTCCGCGAACACTCTTTCGGCGGCGCGGCTGGATTCCTTGATGTGGCCAAGCCGCCACGCGGCGAACGCGAACGCGTCGAGGTCGTCGGTGTGCAGCGGCGAATGCCTGCCAGCGAGTTCGAAGGCCTCGTAGCACGCGGCCCAGTCCCGCCGCTGGTGCGCGGCGCGCGCGGCGGAGAGCAGATCGGTCTGGGTGTCGGCGAGCATCGCGTTCTACGGTATGCCGGTTTCCCTGCTCACGACAGTCTCAGGACAGTTCGATGGAGCGTTTGGCCAACCCCATCCAATAGCCATCGATCACCTGCTTCGGCCGCTGCCCGGGGTCCCCCGAGGCACCGAGTGCGACGAACAGCGGCGAGAAGTGCTCGATCGTCGGGTGGGCGTAGGGCATTCCGGGGGCTCTGGTCCGGAAGTCGATCAGCGAGTCCACGTCACCGACGGCGAGCCGTTCGCGCGTCCAGTGATCGAAATCGACCGACCAGCCCGGCGGTTCGGCACCTGGCGACGGATCGGTCAGGAACGGAAGCCCGTGGGTGGTGAATCCGGAACCGATGATCAGCACGCCGTTCTGACGCAGCGGACGTAATCGCTCCCCGAGGCTCAGGAGCCTTTCCGGATCCAGCGTGGGCAGCGAGATCTGCAGCACCGGGATGGCGGCGTGCGGGTACATCACCGTCAGCGGGACGTAGGCACCGTGGTCGAGCCTGCGGTCGGCGTCGTGGCGGACCGGCTCGCTGTCGGGCATCAGCGCCTCGACCTCCGATGCCAGGCCGCCAGCGCCCGGTGGGGCGTAGGTGACGTCGGAATAGCGCGCGGGGAATCCCCAGAAGTCGTGAGTCAGGGGCGTGTTCGCGTCGGTGGACCCGATCGTCAGCGGTGCCGCCTCCCAGTGAGCGGACACGATCAGAATCGCCGAGGGGGTCGGCAGCTCGCCCGACCACGCCGTCAGCTGCGACACCCACAGAGCGTCGTCGACCAGCGGCGGCGCGCCGTGAGAGAGGAAGACGGTGGGCATCTGGGGCACGAGTCGAGTGTGCCCGAGATCGCGCTATTAGGGTCTAGGCATGACTCAGACGGTGCGAGGTGTGATCTCACGGACGAAAGCTCAACCGGTCGAAGTGGTGGATATCGTCATTCCCGAGCCGGGACCGGGCGAGGTCGTCGTCGACATCCTCGCCTGCGGCGTGTGCCACACGGACCTGACCTATCGCGAGGGCGGCATCAACGACGAATTCCCGTTCCTGCTCGGCCATGAGGCCGCGGGGACGGTCGAGTCCGTCGGCTCCGGCGTGACGAACGTCGAGCCAGGCGACTTCGTGATCCTGAACTGGCGCGCGGTGTGCGGGCAGTGCCGGGCCTGTAAGCGGGGCCGGCCGCACCTGTGCTTCGACACGTTCAACGCCGCCCAGTCGATGACCCTGACCGACGGCACGCCGCTGACTCCCGCGCTGGGCATCGGCGCATTCGCCGACAAGACGCTGGTCCACGAGGGCCAGTGCACCAAGGTCGATCCGGCCGCCGACCCCGCCGCGGCCGGGCTGCTCGGGTGCGGCGTGATGGCAGGCCTGGGCGCGGCCATCAACACCGGCGCGATCAACCGTGACGACACCGTCGCCGTGATCGGCTGCGGCGGGGTCGGTGACGCGGCAATCGCAGGCGCCCGACTCGTCGGCGCCAAGCGCATCATCGCCGTCGACACCGACAACCGGAAGCTGGACTGGGCCCGCGAGTTCGGCGCGACCCACACCATCAACGCCCGCGAACTCGACCCGGTGGAGACGATCCAGGATCTGACCGACGGTAACGGCGCCGACGTCGTGATCGACGCCGTGGGCAGGCCGGAGACGTGGAAGCAGGCGTTCTACGCCCGCGACCTCGCGGGCACGGTGGTCCTGGTCGGCGTGCCGACGCCGGACATGAAGCTGGAGATGCCGTTGATCGACTTCTTCTCTCGCGGTGGATCTCTGAAGTCCTCGTGGTACGGCGACTGCCTGCCCGAGCGCGACTTCCCGACCCTGATCAGCCTGTATCTGGAGGGCCGGTTCCCGCTGGACAAGTTCGTGTCCGAACGCATCGGGCTGAACGACATCGAGGATGCGTTCCACAAGATGCACGCCGGCGAGGTGCTGCGATCGGTGGTGGTGCTCTAGTGAACGGCGGACCGATCCAACGCCTGGTCACCAGCGGAACCTTCGAGCTCGACGGCGGCAGCTGGGACGTCGACAACAACATCTGGATCGTCGGCGACGACAAGGAAGTGGTGGTGTTCGACGCCGCGCACACCGCGCAGCCGATCATCGACGCGGTCGGCGGCAGGCATGTGGTGGCGGTGGTGTGCACCCATGGCCACAACGACCACGTCACCGTCGCGCCCCAGCTGGGCCAGGCACTCGACGCTCCGGTGCTGATGCACCCGGCCGACGAGGTGCTGTGGCGAATGACCCACCCCGACAGCGACTTCCGGTCTGTGGCCGATGGCGACACGTTGCGCGTCGCGGGAACCGAGCTGCGCGCGCTGCACACTCCGGGGCATTCGCCGGGGTCGGTGTGCTGGCACGCACCCGAGCTGAACGCGGTGTTCAGCGGCGACACGCTGTTCCAGGGCGGGCCGGGGGCCACCGGTCGCTCGTTCTCCGACTTCCCCACCATCCTGGAGTCGATCTCGGGCCGGCTCGGCACGCTTCCCGGGGAGACGGTCGTCTATACCGGACACGGCGATTCGACGACCGTCGGAGACGAGATCGTGCACTACGACGAGTGGGTGGCCCGCGGCAGCTGAGCTGCCCATCGGGTGGAGCAGCTGAGCTGCCCAACAGGTGGAGCAGCTGAGCTGCCCAACAGGTGGAGCAGCTGAGCTGCCCAACAGGTGGAGCAGCTGAGCTGCCCATGAGCTGAGGCAGCTGAAGCGGCTAGTGCCCCAGCACGCGGCGCTTCTCGGCTTGGAACTCCGCCTCGGTGAGCGCGCCGGAATCCCGCAGCGCCGCCAGTGTTCTGAGCTGTTCGAGCTGGACGCCGTGGTCGCTGGGCTCATAGGTCGCCACCGGCGGCGGCAGCGGACCGGGCCAACTCGGCTCGTCAAGGCTGACGGGAGCCCGGGGCGGTTGCGCCCGCTTGCCGGAGCGCGCCCGCCACATCAGCGCGAACACCAACTCGACGGCTCCTAACGCGAACAGGCCACCGAACACCCAGGGCAACCACCCGGGCGAGGTGTCACGGCCGAACGCGAGCGCCGGGTCGATGTAGCCGTTGACCTCGCCGCCGGTGTCGACGGCGTAGAGGCCGTCCTCGGGAATCTGGGCAATCCAGATCCGGACGCGGACATCGCTATTCACCGATGTCGTCGAACCCGGGCTCTCGGTCACGACCGGTTCGGGTCCGCCCGCGCGCGGCCTGAGGCCCAGCTGCAGTGGCGGCACCGGGAAACCGCCGTCCAACCCGCCCGGCACGGCGGTGTGGAAGCTGATCGTCACTTCGCCGGCGGGGAGATGAAGGCTGTCGGACCCGGGGATCGGCACCTCCCCGTAGGCGTCGAACTCGTCGAAGACGAACACGTTGAGAACGATCGCGATGACGAACCCGAACAGCCCTGCCACCAATGTCACGATCGCGCTGACGATCGCGATCCGCGGACCGACCCGTCCCGTCATGGGCCAAGTCTGTCACGACGCGACGTGCCGGCACTTCTGCGACGCGGCCGCAGTGTGAGGACTACCGTCGGGTGAAGTAACAGTTTGCCCGGATGTCCTCGGAGGTCGCGATGCCTGAGTCGAGCATCGTGGTGCAGCCAGAACCGGAGGGCAGCAGCACCTACACAGCCGCAGCACGACTGCAGGCTGCCGGGCTGAAGTCGGCCATCGCGGTCTTCGAGGAGGCAGCCGCCGCGGTGCCTCTACCATCGCCGCCTCAGCCGATCGTCATCGCCGACTACGGCGCAGCCACCGGGCACAACTCGTTGCTACCGATCGGTGCCGCGATCGCGGTGCTTCGCAAGCGCACCCGCCCCGAGCACTCCGTGCTGGTCGCCCACACCGACAGGCCCGACAACGATTTCACCGCACTGTTCCGGACGCTGGAGGAGGACCCGGACACCTATCTGCGAAAGGACCCAGCCACCTACGCCTCGGCGGTCGGCCGGTCCTTCTACGCGCAGATCCTGCCGTCCAACAGTGTCAACCTCGGATGGAGTTCCTGGGCGATCCACTGGTTGAGCAAGGTGCCGGCCGTCATCGACGATCATCTGCAGATCGCGTACTGCGCCGACGAGTCCGTGCGCGCCGCCTACGCCAGGCAAGCCGCCCGCGACTGGCACGAGTTCATCGCGTTCCGTGGTCGCGAACTGTGTCCCGGTGGCCGGCTGGTGGTGACCACGATGGCCGTCGGCGAGGACGGCGAGGCCGGCTTCCGGTCGCTGCTGACGGCGATGATGGACGCGCTCGACGAACTGGCTGCCGACGGACTTATCACCACCGAGGAGGTGACCCGGATGTGCGTTCCGACGGTGGCCAGGTGCGCAGAGGACTTCATGGCGCCGTTCGCGCCGTCGGGACGTTTCGAAGGACTCGAGATCGAACATCTGGAGGTGTTCAATGCCGAGGACCGGTTCTGGGCCCGCTACCGGATCGACAGCAACGCAGGTGCTTTCGGGGCACGGTGGGCTGGCTTCGCGCGGGCCTCGGTATTCCCGGCGTTGTCGGCGGCGCTCGCCGACGGCGAGGCAGACCCACGGATACCCGTGTTGTTCGACCGGCTCGAAGCCGCTGTCGCAGAGCGCCTGAGCGCAGCGCCCGAGCAGACGCAGATCCCTCAGGCACACGTCGTGCTGATGAAGCGCCCGAAGACCTAGCGCGGCTCGGTCACGGCGCCGGCTGCGGGAACACCGGGATGGGGGGCAGCCCGGGGATCGTGATGACGGGCCCCTCGATCGGCGGCGCTTCCGTCGGTGGCGGCGCTTCCGCCGGCGGCGGCGCTTCCGTCGGTGGCGGCGCTTCCGGCGGCGGGGCGGCCTCGGTCGGC
>NZ_JACKSH010000151.1 GCF_025821625.1 Mycolicibacterium pyrenivorans | reverse complement strand
GCCGCCGCCGGGATCGGAGCCGCCTCGGGCGGCGCAGCCGGGGGCACGGCCGCCGGCGCTCCCGGAAGCGCCTCCACCGATGCAGGCTCAGGGGTCGGTATCGCCGGCGGCACCGGCGGCACCGGCGCGGCGGCCTCGATGACGGCTGCTGCCGCAGGAAGGTCGGCAATCACCGGAACGGGTGGAACCGGCGGCACCGCAACAGGAATCGGCACTGCGCCGAGCGGAACCGAAGGTGCAGCAGGCGCAGCAACGGCGGCGGACTGCACCAGCTCCGCCATGGGAGCCGCCTCGATCGGGGGCGGCACCGGCCCAGACGCCGCCAGCGCCGTCATGCCGTGCACCACATCTGCCACGGGCACCGGCGGAAGTGGCGAAGATGCTTCGGGCACAACGCTGTTCAACGCACTGGCGGCGGCGTCGAGGGATTCGGGAACGCTGGGCGGCTCGGCGGCCAACTGTTGCACCATGTCGAAACACGGCACACCGGGACTCGGCTCGGCGGAGGCAGGTCCGCACCACAACAGCAGCGGCCAGACCACGCTCGCCGTGACAACAGTCGCGACGCCGATGCGATTCATGGTGGGTGACATGGTGTTTCCTTGAACTCTCTTCGGCGCCCCCACCTGTTGAGAACGTAGTCGGTTACTGAACTTACTCAAGTCGTAATTGCCGCGTTTATCGAACCGATACCGGGCGGAGCCCCCTCAGTGACAAGACAGCGATGACGCCGGCATCGCGTCGTCAGGCCTCCTCGTTGAGCACTTTGCGCGCCACATACATCGCCGCCTCATTCACCATCCCATTCCACAGATAGGAGTAGTGGGCGAACGGGTTGTTGCCTGTCGAACAGTAGGGATCCCCGGTGGCGCACAGGTCGATCGCCTTGTGCCCGTACTGCGGGCTGATCTCGGTGAGCGGGCCGAGCGCTGGCCGGTCGCGGGACGGATTGCCGAACACAGCGACTGCGGCGACATGATTCACCATCGTGTCGGGCAGCGGTGCGGGTGTGAAGAACCAGATTCGGCGGTTGCCGATGGTGATCAGATCGATCACAGCTGAACCTTGCGACATTCCACCGAGCACGATCTTGGTTTCCGGGCATAGACCCGCCACCTGTTGGACGTGCCTGTTGGCGTCCTGTGCGCCCTGGGAAGTCGACTTGGGGAAATTCCAGCTGGCCGGGTAGTCGACGGCGTACGTCGAGATCGTCTTGCCGCGCAGCTTCCACCTCAACGAGTTGATGAAAGCCCTGCCTATCAAGCCGAACCCGGCCTTGTCACTGGTGCCACGGGCGAAGACCACCTCGACATCGGGGCACGAGGCTGCCGCAGCAACGGAAGTATCGACATTGGCGCCGGACAAGAATGTCGCTGTCACCGCCCCAACACAGAGGAAACGGGCGAGCCGGCGTGTGCGCACCCGACAACGTTGACACATTTCAGCAAATGCGCACCCGGTGGCAACGCAACGGTGATCGAACAGTTGCCGATTTGTGTTGCAACAAAATCCCAGAAGAGCCGGAAGCGCGGATAATCCACTTCGGCGCTGGGGGTGGCACGTAACTGCCGGCCGACGTCATAGCGCCCAGCCGCTCGATCGAAGCCGGTTGGCCGGCAATGACTTTGATGGCCGTTGAGACCGCGCGCCGGCGCGAGCCGACCTTCTCGATGGAGGCAGGGTGTGCTCCCGCCGATTGCTGATCGTGTTGTCTGGTACCGGGGCGGCGCAAAGTCCGGATCCCCGCCGGGCAACCGGTGTTTGCCCTAGTCTCTACTGGGTGGGGACCCTGCACGACCGTCTTCTGTTCGGCCTTTCCACGGGGGGCGGGCCGTTTGCTATCGACGAGCTCACGGCCACGGCCGACGCCGTCGGTCGACCACTCGATTGGGTGCTGTGGTACGAGGAGTTCGACGCGGCACCCCCGGTCGACGCGGTCAGAGCAGTCTGCCAACTCGGCGCCCGGCCGGTCATCACGTGGGAACCCTGGCGCTGGGATGCGCGGCCCGCCCCACTGATGCATCTGCTTCACGTCGGGGTCTACGACGAGCATGTACGGCACTGGGCGAGGGAACTGTGCGCATCGGGTGTCACCGTCGATCTCAGATTCGGTCACGAGTTCAACGGTCACTGGTACCCGTGGAGTCCGTCCGCGGGAACCGAACCCGCGAGGTACATCCAGGTGTGGCGCCGGCTCCACGACATCTTCACACAGGAGGGCGCCACCGGGGTGCGCTGGATGTGGTCTCCGAACGCCGGGTTGCCCTCGAGTCCACGGCTCGAACAATGGTACCCCGGCGACGAGTACGTCGACCTCATCGGCGTCGATGGATACAACTGGGGAACCACCCGGGACTCGGGGGGTTGGATCGAACCCGCCGACCTCTTCGACGAGACGCTGGAGGAGATCCGGACGTTCGCAGGCACGCTGCCCGTCGTCATCGCTGAAGTGGCGTGCGCCGAAGCCGGCGGCTGCAAGGCGAACTGGATCGGAGCACTGGTGGACTATCTGAGCGCCCGACCCGAGGTCGTCGGGTTCATCTGGTTCGACCATGACAAGGAGACCGACTGGCGAATCACGAGTTCCCCCGAGTCGACTTCAGCGATGGCCGCTGCGCTGCACCACGTCACCGCCGACCGGGAGGACTGCGGGGTGTTGACGTGATGGGCAAAGGTCTGGGTGCGGCGATACTCACGGTGACGGTGCGCGCGGCGTTGCGAGCGGCCTCCCGGGCGGTCGAGTCCTGTGGCAGCGCAGGCGATCTCGCCGATGCCGTCAACGCCGCGTCCGCGCAGATCGACGCGGGTCACGGAATCGCCGCCGTGATTCGGCTCGACGGCGCGGTAGAACCACTCAACAGCAACGGCCCGCCACTCGGTGTGCTTCCGTCATGAGACATCGGTTGCCGGGGGAACCGGCCGGCAGCTATCCGTCACCGTGGTTGCGGCTTCTGATCCTGTGCACGGCGTTGCTGGGCATCAACTACATCGTGTGGCGCTGGGTCGCGTCGGTGAACTGGTCGGCGTGGTGGATCGCGGTGCCCCTCGTGATCGCCGAGACCTACAGCGTCATCGACTCGCTCCTCTTCAGTCTGACGATGTGGCGGCTGCTCCGCCGGAACCCGCCTCCCCCGCCCCCCGAAGGTGCCACGGTCGATGTCCTGATCACCACGTACAACGAGCCGATCGGCATGGTGATGGAGACCGCGGAGGCCGCGGCGGCGATCCGATACCCGCACAGGACTTGGATTCTCGATGACGGCGACCGGCGCGAGCTGGAAGCCGCCGCGGCCGACCGCAACATCGGCTACATCACGCGTTCGATGAGCTGGTCGGACAAGCCCCGCCACGCCAAGGCCGGAAACCTCAACAACGCCCTGTTCGAGACCGAGGGCGAGTTCCTTCTCATCCTCGACGCCGATCAGGTCCCCGAACCACAGATACTCGACCGCACCCTCGGGTACTTCCGTGACCCGCAGATGGCCCTGGTGCAGACCCCGCAGTACTTCCACAACGTGCCGTTCAGCGACCCTCTCGGCAGCCAGGCTCCCCTGTTCTACGGACCCATCCAGCAGGGCAAAGACGGATGGAACGCCGCCTACTTCTGCGGCTCCAACGCCGTGCTGCGCCGCGAAGCCCTGATGCAACTCGGCATCCGCGGGTACGTCCGCGCCGTCGAAGACGGTATCCGTCGCACCCTGTACACCGCCAGGAAGATCCTCAAAAAGGCTGCCGCACAGCCCGGGTCGGACGAGCCGCACGTGCGTACCGCCCTCGAAGCCGTTCGGGTCGCCGTCCGTGACGCCCGCGCCCAGTTGCGGGAGGAACGCCCCCTCGCCGACATCACCTACGAGTTCCAGCAACGGGTCGACGCCGCGGCGCGCTCGATCGTCGAAGCCGATGTCACCACGATGCGGGCGGACCTCGAAATCATCGCCGCGCTGCAGGAAGACCCCGAACAAACGTCGACGGCGGTGATCTTCGACGACGAGGCACTCGAATCACTGACCATGCGCGAGTGGTCTCCGCTCGGTGCACTCGAATCGATCAGCGCCATGGTCCGCGCCGTCGACGTCGGGCGCGACGACGAGGCTCAGCCGATGCTGCCGATGGCGACCATATCGGTCACCGAGGACATGGCGACGTGCATGCGCCTGCATGCGCAGGGGTGGCGGTCGGCCTACCACCACGAGGTTCTGGCGCGAGGCCTGGCGCCCGACGACGTCCGCACCATGCTCACGCAGCGGCTGCGCTGGGCTCAGGGCACCGTGCAGGTCATGCTGCGGGAGAACCCGTTGGTCCAGAAGGGCTTGAGCATCGGTCAGCGGCTCATGTACTGGGCGACGATGTGGAGTTACCTGGCGGGCTTCGCGGCGCTGGCCTACATCGCCGCACCCGCCATCTACCTGATCTTCGGCATCCTGCCCGTCAACGCATACAGCTGGGACTTCTTCGGCCGTCTCATTCCGTTCCTGCTGCTCAACCAGTTCATGTTCATCATCATCAGCCGCGGAACCCCGACCTGGCGGGGTCAGCAATACAGCCTCGCGCTGTTCCCGGTCTGGATCCGGGCCTGCGTCACGGCTTTCCGCAACGTCTACTTCGACCGCCCGCTGGGGTTCGCAGTGACGCCGAAGACGCGCCAGGCGCCGGGAGCGATCCCCTGGCACCTGGTGAAGTGGCAACTGGCGGCCATCGCGTTGCTCGCGGTGGCGTCGGTGATCGGGATCTTGCAGCTCTACTTCGGCGCAATCTCGGTGCTCGGCGTGGGAGTGAACCTGTTCTGGGTGTTGTTCGACGTGGTCATTCTCAGCGTGGTGTTCCAGGCGGTGCGTTACCGCGGACATGAAACGGAAGGGACTTGATGAGTCAGTTCGAGCGGAACACACTGGATTCCGGTGTCGTCGTGATCAAACCGACGGGAAAACTCAATATGGTGGCGGCACCCGCCTTGCGCAAGGAACTGCACGCGCTCGTCGACGGCGGGCAGAAGCACGTCGTCGTCGATCTCAGCACGACCGAACTCATCGATTCCTCGGGTCTGGGGGCGTTGATCTCCGGGCTCAAGGTGGCCAGGCAGGCCGGCGGTGATCTGCGCATCGCCGCGCCGAGCCGTCAGGTCACGACGGTGCTCGAACTGACCAACCTCAACAGGGTGCTGCGGACTCATCCGTCCCCGGAAAGCGCTTTCGATGACAAATCCTGACGAGCGCCGCGTTCTCGAAACCACCACCGGCCCAGAGACACTCGAGAAGATCCAGCGGATCCTCGACGAACTGTGGTCCGCCCATGACATCCCGGAACTGGTGCGCATGCACACCGATCTGGCCGTGAGCGAGATCGGTGCCAACATCATCGAGCATTCTGGCGACGGCGGTCCGGTGCGGCTGCGGATGGAGGTCGAGGTGGTGCCCGGCGTCGTGCGGGTCACCTTCACCGACAACGGCCATCCGGCACCGGTCGACCTGTCCCATGTCGCCATGCCCGACGAGATGTCAGAACGCGGGAGGGGCCTGGCCATCGCCTACCGGGTGCTCGACGAACTCTCCTACCGCCGCGACGGCGAGGGCAATCACTGGACGTTGGTGCGTCACATCGGTTCTTAGCGGGCAACCCCCGCATGGTCGTCGGTGGTGTCCAGCGACGCATCCTTGGTTTCGCGCATGATCAGGATCGCCACGAGGCTCAGCGACGCCGCAATGAACAGGTACAGGCCGACCCAGCCGACGCCGTACTGCGTCGCCAACCAGGTCGCGATGAACGGCGCCACGGCAGCACCGAGGATGCTCGCCACGTTGTAGGAGATCCCCGATCCGGTGTAGCGCACGTTCGTCGGGAACAGCTCGGGCAGAACGGCGCTCATCGGGCCGAAGGTGAAGCCCATCAACGTCATCCCGATCACCAGGAAGAGCAGCATCGTGCCGTACGAGATGTCGCCGGAGCCCAGCATCGGGGCGAACAGCCCGCCGTAGGCCATGATGCCGATCGTGACGAGCAACAGTACCCGCCGACGCCCGAAGCGGTCGGCCAGCCAGCCCGACAGCGGCAGCGTGCCGGCGAAGAACACCACGGCGATCAGCTGTAGCTGCAGGAAATCGACGTACGCGAACCCGAGGCCGGTGCCGTCGGGTGGTCGCTTGCCGGTGCCGAAGCTCAGCGCCCATGTCGTCACGATGTAGAACATCGTGTACGTCGCCAACATCACGAAGGTGCCGATGATCAGTTGCCGCCAGCTGCTTCGGAATACTTCAGCCAGTGGCGTTTTCACCTTCTCGCCGCGCGCCACCGCCCGGGTGAAAACGGGCGTCTCGATGATGCGCAGCCGCACGTAGAGACCGATGGCCACCATCACCGAGCTCAGCAGGAACGGGATGCGCCAGCCCCACGTCAAGAACGTGCCGTCGACATCGGGCTCGGCGGTGCTGTGTCCGAGCCAGAAGATGAGCGCCAGGAACAACCCGTTGGCCAGCAGGAACCCGATCGGCGCTCCGAGCTGCGGCCACATTGCCGCCCAGCCGCGCTTGCCGGGTTTTGCGGTCTCGGTGGCCAACAGCGCCGCACCACTCCATTCGCCACCCAGAGCCAGGCCTTGGGAGAAGCGCAGGACCGCCAGCAGCGCGGGTGCGACGATCCCCGCCTGGGCGTAGGTCGGCAGTAGCCCGATGGCGAACGTCGCGACGCCCATCAACAGCAGCGAGCCGACGAGGGTGGCCTTACGGCCCACTCGATCACCGAAATGTCCGAACAGGACCGACCCGACCGGACGAGCGACGAACGCGAGGCCGAAGGTGGCCAGCGACGCCAGGAGCGCCGTCGTCGGATCACTCTTCGGGAAGAAGAGATGCGGAAACACCGAGACCGCTGCGGTCGCGTAGATGTAGAAGTCGTAGAACTCGATGGTGGTGCCGACCATCGAGGCCATCACAATGCGTCGGCGGGGAACCCCGCCGACCAGATCGCTCTCCGCGACGTTGCTGCTCATCGTTGCGCCTCTCCGCCGTGGTTCGGCAAAGGGACATCATGCCAGCGCGAGCGAGTGACGGGATTCGAACCCGTGTAAACGGCTTTGCAGGCCGGTGCCTGACCACTCAGCCACACCCGCGTTGAGCACAACCCTGCCAAACACGGCTCGATCCGAACACCTTTCAGATCACCGTGATCGTCACCCGACGGTCCGCACCGCAGGCCGGCCGCTCCTCGTCGACGCCACCGCCGCCAGCGCCGCCAGCACAGCGAACGAGACGAACAGCCAGCGCGCGGCGGTGGCGTCCCCGACGTCGGTGAGGTTCACCACCACGCCGGCGAGTGCGGCACCGAACGCCGCCGAGATCACCTGCACGGTGTTGATGGCCGCCGCGGCCGCGGGTCCTTCCGCGGGGTCGTCCACCTTGCTCATCGCCCACGCCGACAGGTGCGGCCACGCGACCCCGATACCGGCACCGCTGATCACCAGGCCGACGGCCCACAGCGCCACGAACGCCGGCGAGGCGTCCTCGTGCTGGGTCAGCGCGGCGATCGTCAGACCCGTCGCCATCACCAACGGAGCGACCGCGACCGTGCGGACGATGACGTGGTGGCGGGTCAGCGACGCGCTGCTGATCTCGCCCACCGTCCAGCCGATCGCCAGCCCCGCGCTGAGGAACCCCGCAACCACCGGCGACAGGTGGGCCAGCCGTTGACCGAACATCGGAACGTACATGTCCACCATCGTCGCGGCCATCAACGCGCCCAACGTCAGGTAGATCCACTTCAGCGGCCCCTTGCCGAAAGCGCTGGGGGGCAACACCGATGCCGAAAGGCGACGGTCGACGACCAGAAACACCGCGACGAGTGCGAACCCCGCCGCCACCAGGACCGCCGTGGCCCATGCGTGGCGCGGTATACCCGCGACGCTGACCAGCAGCGCGGCGCCGCCGAGGAGAAGCAACGACCACACCGGGATCCGGACCCGCCCCTCGGCCATGGAGACCGTCGTGTCCCGGCGGCCCGGCAGGGCGAGCGGCACCAACAGCGACATCGTCGCGGTCATCACCACGAGAGCGCCGAACGCCCATCGCCACGAACTGTATTGGGCGAACAGCCCACCCGCGGCGGGCCCGAGCAGCGTCCCGACGCCCCACATCGCGGACACGAGTGCAGATGCCTTCGTCCACAACGAGTTCGGCAGCGCTGTGTTGATCACCGCGTACCCCAGCCCGGCGAGCAGACCGCCCGCAGCGCCCTGGACGGTTCTGCCGACGAGCAGCATCTCCATGTTGGGCGCGGCGGCACAGCCGAGGCTGCCCAGACCGAAGACGCTGAGGGCCGACAGGTACGCCCACCTCGGGCCCAGCCGCATCAGGACGGAGTGCACCGTCGTCGCAGCCATCACCGAACCGACGAGGTACACCGTCGTCACCCAGGCGTAGAACCGCTGGCCCCCGATATCGCCGACGGCGCTGGGCATCAGGCTGATCGTGAGGAACTCGTTGGTGGCATACAGCGCCACCCCGCCGGCGAGCACGGTGCAGGCTCCGAGGGTCTTCGGGCTCGCAAGCTCGCGCCAGCTGCCCGTCGCGAGAATCGCGGTGTCGGTCACGAACTAGACCGTAGAACCTCAACAGCCCTTGAGATCAACTCACTTGAGGCCGGCGGCATCCATGCCGCGGAGTTCCTTCTTCAGGTCGGCGATCTCATCACGGATGCGTGCCGCCAGCTCGAACTGGAGATCCCTTGCGGCGGCCATCATCTGCGCGGTCATGTCCTTGATGAGATCAGCCAACTCGGCCCGCGGCATGTTCGAGGTGTCGCGGCCCTCGAACACCCCCGCGCTCACCGCGCGGCCGGGCTCACCCTGCGCGCGCCGGCCCCGGGACGCGTTGCGGCCGGAGCCGCCGACCTCCACGGACTCGGTGTCGTCGGCCTCGCGGTACACCTGGTCGAGGATGTCGGCGATCTTCTTGCGCAACGGAGTCGGGTCGATCCCATGTTCGGTGTTGTAGGCGATCTGTTTCGCCCGGCGCCGATCCGTCTCGTCTATGGCCTGCTTCATCGAGTCGGTCATGGTGTCGGCATACATGTGCACCTCGCCGGACACGTTCCTGGCGGCGCGGCCGATGGTCTGGATCAGGCTGCGCGGCGAGCGCAGAAAGCCTTCCTTGTCGGCGTCGAGGATCGCCACCAGCGACACCTCGGGAAGGTCGAGGCCCTCCCGGAGCAGGTTGATGCCGACGAGCACGTCGTACTCCCCGAGCCGCAGTTGGCGCAGCAACTCGACCCGGCGCAGCGTGTCGACCTCGGAGTGCAGGTATCGGACCCGGATTCCCATCTCGAGCAGGTAATCGGTGAGGTCCTCGGCCATCTTCTTCGTCAACGTCGTGACCAACACCCGCTCGTCGCGCTCGGTGCGCTTGCGGATCTCCCCGATGAGGTCGTCGATCTGGCCCTTGGTGGGTTTGACGATGACCTGCGGGTCGACCAGGCCGGTCGGCCGGATCACCTGCTCGACGAACTCGCCGCCGGCCTGGCTGATCTCGTACGCGCCGGGGGTGGCCGACAGGTACACCGTCTGGCCGATCCGGTCGGCGAACTCCTCCCACGTCAACGGCCGGTTGTCGACAGCAGACGGCAGCCGGAAACCGAAGTCGACGAGGTTGCGCTTGCGCGACATGTCGCCTTCGTACATGCCGCCGATCTGCGGCACCGTCACGTGCGACTCGTCGATGACGAGCAGGAAATCCTCGGGGAAGTAGTCGATCAGGGTTGCGGGCGCCGTGCCGGGACCGCGTCCGTCGATGTGGCGGGAGTAGTTCTCGATGCCGGAGCAGAACCCGACCTGGCGCATCATCTCGACGTCGTAGTTGGTCCGCATCCGCAGCCGCTGGGCCTCCAGCAGCTTGCCCTGACCCTCGAGCTCGGCCAGCCGCTCCTCGAGCTCGGCCTCGATGGACGAGATCGCCTGGGCCATCCGCTCGGGGCCCGCCACGTAGTGCGTTGCCGGGAAGACCCGCAGCGACTCAACCTTGCGGACCACGTCGCCGGTCAACGGGTGCATGTAGTAGAGCGCCTCGATCTCGTCCCCGAAGTACTCGATGCGCACCGCGAGTTCCTCGTAGGACGGGATGATCTCGACCGTGTCTCCGCGCACCCGGAAAGACCCACGGGTGAACGCCATGTCGTTGCGGTTGTACTGCACATCGACCAGCAGCCGCAGCAGCGCGTCGCGCGGCACCTCGTCGCCGACGTTCAGTTCCACCGAGCGGTCCAGGTACGACTGCGGTGTCCCCAGGCCGTAGATGCACGACACCGAGGCCACCACCACCACGTCCCGGCGCGACAGCAGGCTCGACGTGGCCGAGTGTCGCAACCGCTCGACGTCGTCGTTGATCGAGCTGTCCTTCTCGATGTAGGTGTCGGTCTGCGCGATGTAGGCCTCGGGCTGGTAGTAGTCGTAGTACGACACGAAGTACTCGACTGCGTTGTGCGGCAACATCTCCCGAAGCTCGTTGGCGAGCTGGGCGGCGAGCGTCTTGTTGGGCGCCATCACCAGGGTGGGACGCTGGAGACGCTCGATCAACCACGCGGTGGTGGCCGATTTGCCGGTGCCGGTGGCGCCGAGGAGCACGACGTCACGCTCCCCCTCGCGGATGCGGCGCTCGAGTTCGTCGATGGCTGCGGGCTGGTCGCCGGCGGGTTCGAACTCGCTGACCACGTCGAAGCGACCCCCGGCGCGGACGATCTGGTCCACGGGGCGGTGTTCGGAGTGCGCGAGCACCGGGTGTTCGGTCGCGAAAGCCATGTTCACCAGGGTAGAACCCGGGACCGACAACGTCTCTTCCCGACGCTGCCCCGCCAACCCCACCAGGGCTTATCCTGGTCGGCATCCACCCTCCCAAACACGAGACATTCGACCTCGCGGCGCACACCAACACCGACCCCAAGGGCATTGTCCGGGCGGTGGACGTCTACACGGTCCTGCCGTGGGGGCTGTACATGGCCCGGCCGACGCCGGGGCGCACGCAGTTCCACTACATCGAGTCGTGGCTGCTGCCCTCCCTGGGGCTTCGCGTCACGGTGTTCCACTTCAACCCGGGCCACGAGCGCGACCAGGACTTCTACCTCGACATCGGCGACTACCTGCCGGGACCGACCGCGTGGCAGGGCGAGGATCACTACCTCGACCTGATCCTGAGCACCGGCACGGGGGTGCAGATCACCGACGTCGACGAACTTCTCGCCGCGGTCCGACACGGCGTGCTCAGGCCGGAGTGCGGGGAACGGGCCATCCGCACCGCCGTCACCACCGTCGACGCGCTGGCCAGGCACGATTACGACCTGCACCGCTGGCTTGCAGGCATAGGTATGCCGCTGACCTGGCGCGGCACGGACGGCTGACGCCGACGCTGCTCGACGATGTGTAACGGTTGGCCGCCGGGTGCCGATCTTGATTCCGATGGCAACCACTATGTATTTGTCCGGGCAGGGGCGGCCGGTATTCTCTCGTCACGTGGGTCCCACCAAGCGCACCCGGACGGCAACTGCGGCAGCCGCGGCCGCGGTGGTGGCCGCCCTGCTGGCGCCGGCGGCCGCATCGGCCCAGCCCGACGGCACCCAGACCGAGGCCCAACCGGCGCCCGCCGAGCCCGAAATCCTGCACAACGTCATCTACCGCGCCCGGGCGGACGGCACATCGCGCGGAGCGGTGGTCGCCTACAAGATGGATGACCAGAACGTCAACAGCGCGCAGCCCGCGCTGCTGCCCGGCCAGACCTTCGAGATCAACGCGGTGCTGGACGACCCCAACCTGGCGGGCATGGAGCTTTCGATCGAGTGGCCCTACGGATCCAACCTGCACTGCGAGATCCTGGTCGACGACCAGGTCGTGGCCAAGGCCGACCAGTTCATCGCGCCCCGGCTGTTCAGGCCGAAGGACGATCCGCTGTACGGAGTGCTTCAATGCGGCGCGCCGTTGAACCTTCCGATCGACGGTGCCACCCCCACCGACCCGGGTCCGGACCCGCTGCCGCAGGCCGACGCCTCGGTGCCACCGGCCTAGGGCCGCCACCCGGTGGTGTCCGCCCACTCCCAGGCCCTGCAGTAGGCGTCCAGGAACCACGGCTCCTTCGCTTCGGCGTACGCGCCGGTGTCGCGATGCCCCTGGGATGCCACCCGACGCTTGAGCTCCAGATAATCCGCCTGGACCGCCGGATTGGACTTCAGCCAGTCGACGAACAGCAGGGCGAACTGCTGGCCCGGCCAGCCGTCGACCCGGACGTGCACGTTGGTGGGGCGACCCGGATCTGCCGAGCAGTACAGCCGCTTCCGCCACTCGGACGGATCGTCGGTGTGGGCGACATCGTGCGTGACGGCCGTGCGCGGATATCCGGCCGCCAGCAATGCCTCGGCGAGGTCGTCGGCGACCTCCAGCGATGCGACGGTGACCTGGACGTCGATGACGTCCTTGGCGGCCATGCCGGGAACCGCGGTGGAACCGACGTGGTCGACCCTGGACGCATGGTGCCCACACGCGGTGCGCAGTCGCGCCAGGATGCGTTGAGCCTGGGCGGGCCACTGCGGGTCCGACGCCACCAGGTGTGGCTCGGCGTACGCCGGATGGCCTGCCTGGAGGTTGTGGGCGAACGGCTGGATGCGTTCGTGCCAGAGCGCACGGGCCTTCTCGATGAGGTCTGCGGCGGTGCCGGAATTGTCGAGCCAGACATCGGCGACTGCGCGCCGCTGCGCCTCGGTGGCCTGCGCGGCGATGCGCGCCCGCGCGTCCTCTTCGCTGAAGTTACGGTACTCGATGAGGCGGCGTACCCGAAGGTCCTCGTCGGCGTGCACGATTACCACCAACGGGAACATCGGGGCCATCTGCGACTCCACGAGCAACGGAATGTCCTCGACGATCACCGGGTTCTTCGAGGCCTCGAGCGCATTCGCGATCAGCTCCGAACGCCGGTGCGCCACAAGCGGATGCACGATGCCGTTCAGCGTCGCGCGCTTGTCCTCGTCGCTGAACGCGATCGCGGCCAGCGCCGGTCTGTCAAGGGCGCCGTCCGCCTGCAGGATCCCGTCGCCGAACGCCTCGACCAGCTTGGCCAGTCCCTCGGTGCCGGGTTCGACGACCTCGCGGGCGATGACGTCCCCGTCGACGACGACGGCCCCGAGCTCACTGAACGTGGCGGACACCGTGGACTTACCCGCTCCGATTCCTCCGGTCAACCCAATGCGCAGCACCGCACCAGTCTGTCAGGCCGCGAAACGACGAAGACCCCGGCATGAGCCGGGGCCTTCGGTCGGTTACGGATTAAGCGTTGCCTGCGAGCTTCTCGCGCAGCGCAGCGAGCTGGGCGTCGCTGGCCAGCGACCCACCGCTCGACGGCTCCTCGGAACGGGACGAACCGTTCGAGACGGGCTTGGCAGCCTCCTCGGCCTCCGCAGCGGCGAACTTCTCCATCTGCGCGGTGTGCATCTTGTGACGACGCTCGGCCTCGGCGTACCGCGCCTCCCACTCGTCACGCTGCTTCTCGAAGCCTTCGAGCCACTCATTGGTGTCGGCGTCGAAGCCCTCGGGGAAGATGTAGTTGCCCTGCTCGTCGTAGCTGTCGGCCATGCCGTACTTCCAGGCCTCGAACTCTTCGGTGTAGTCCTCGTTGGCCTGCTTGAGGCTCAGCGAGATCCGGCGCCGCTCCAGGTCGATGTCGATGACCTTGACCATCGCGTCGTCGCCGACCTGGACCACCTGGTCCGGGACCTCGACGTGACGCTCGGACAGCTCGGAGATGTGCACCAGACCCTCGATGCCCTCCTCGACGCGGACGAACGCACCGAACGGCACCAGCTTGGTGACCTTGCCGGGCACGATCTGACCGATCGCGTGGGTACGGGCGAAGTGGCGCCACGGGTCTTCCTGAGTGGCCTTGAGCGACAACGAAACCCGCTCGCGATCCATGTCGACGTCGAGCACCTCGACGGTGACCTCGTCGCCGACCTGGACGACCTCGGACGGGTGGTCGATGTGCTTCCAGGACAGCTCGGAGACGTGCACCAGGCCGTCGACACCGCCGAGATCGACGAACGCGCCGAAGTTGACGATCGAGGACACGACACCCTTGCGGATGGCGCCCTTGGTGAGCTGGTTCAAGAATTCACTACGAACTTCGCTTTGTGTCTGCTCCAGCCAGGCGCGGCGGGACAGCACCACGTTGTTGCGGTTCTTGTCGAGCTCGATGATCTTGGCCTCGATCTCCTTGCCGATGTACGGCTGCAGATCGCGGACACGACGCATCTCGACCAACGACGCGGGCAGGAAGCCGCGCAGGCCGATGTCGAGGATCAGGCCACCCTTGACGACCTCGATGACGGTGCCCTTGACGGCCTCGTCCTTCTCCTTGAGCTCCTCGATGGTGCCCCAGGCGCGCTCGTACTGAGCACGCTTCTTGGACAGGATCAGGCGGCCTTCTTTGTCCTCCTTGGTGAGGACCAGAGCTTCGACCTCGTCGCCGACGGACACAACCTCATTGGGGTCGACGTCGTGCTTGATGGACAGCTCGCGAGAAGGGATGACGCCTTCGGTCTTGTAGCCGATGTCGAGCAAGACTTCGTCGCGGTCGACCTTGACGATGGTCCCTTCGACGATGTCGCCATCGTTGAAGTATTTGATGGTCTTGTCGATGGCGGCGAGAAAATCCTCAGCCGAGCCGATGTCGTTGACGGCTACTTGCGGCGAGGTGACGGAGGGACTTGGCATGTGGTGGGTTGCTCCGGACAGGGTGATCGTAGGGACAGTTTTTGTTTCTTGGTTTGCACCTGCGAGTAATGCGCACACAGGTACACGTTGAGGTTACTCGACGGGGCACATGCAGGACAAACCCGGTTCCGCTGGCGGCTACCCTGCTGAGGTGTCATACGCCGGCGCACCGGGGCCGCCCCATCCACTCCCAGCGCCGTTCGGGCGCCGCGTCCGCAAGGTCGGCGCACCGCTGGGGGTGATCATCGCCCTCGGCACTCTCGCGGGTCTGATCGTCATCCTGCTGACCGCGCTCAACCCGGTCGGGACAGCGGTCGGTTTCGTGCTGTCCAGCATCGCGATGACGCTGGTCGTGCTGGCCTACCTGTGGCTGGACCGGTGGGAGCCCGAACCGCCACGACTGCTCGTGTTCGCGTTCCTCTGGGGTACGTCGGCGGCGGTGGTCATCGCCTCGGTACTGCAGATCGCCCTCGAGTCCTGGGTCGCCGCCGGGACCGCGCATTCGTCGGCGATCAGCCCGTTCACGCTGATCGTCGGGGCACCGGTCACCGAGGAGGCCGCCAAGGGCCTGTTCCTGCTGATCATGATGACCGGCGTGCGCCGCAACGAGCTGAACTCGCTGACCGACTGCCTGGTCTACGCCGGGTTGGTCGGAGCAGGGTTCGCCTGGCTGGAGGACATCCTCTACATCGCCAACGGCGACAGCCTGGCCGATTCACTGTTCACCGCCGCGTTGCGGCTGGTCATGTCGCCGTTCGCCCACTCACTGTTCACCACGCTGCTCGCCGTCGGCGTGTGGTTCGCGTTGCACAGGCGAAGCGGTGTCGCCAAGGCCGGCTGCATCCTGCTCGGTTACGTCGGGGCGGTGGTCCTGCACTCCATGTGGAACGGTTCGTCACTGCTGGGCGCCGGGGCCTATTTCGGCCTCTACGTGTTCTGGATGGTGCCGATCTTCGCGCTGGCCATCGCCCTCGCGGTCAACAGCAGGCGCCGGGAACAGCACGTGGTCAGCGCCAAGCTGCCCGGCATGGTGGCCGCGGGTGTGGTGTCGCCCAACGAGGCGACCTGGCTGGGCTCCATCCGCACCCGCAAGCTGGCGGTCGCCGAGGCGACGCGATTCGGCGGCAGGCAGGCCGGCGAGTCGGTCAAGACGTTCGCCCACCAGGTCGTGGAGTTGGCGTTCGTGCGGGACCGCATCGACCGCGGTTTCGGTGATCAGCGGGTGACCGGCCTGCTCTACGAGCAGGCGTACGGGGTGTACGCCGCAAGGAGCGCAGCACCTGCGCTGACACAGCTGGCGGGTTACCGCGCGCCGGTGACTCCTCAGTCCTTGAAATAGACCAGTTGGTGGGTGGTGACCAGCAGCTCACCAGCCCGGCTCCAGATCTGAGCCGACTGATCGAAGTACCCGCGGGAGAACCGGTGCGCCCGGGCGCGGCCCAGGATGAAATCGGTGTCCACGGCCGCCAGGTCGGGTCCGTCGGCGTGGAAGTACGTCGTCAGCGAGATCGTCCCGGCCGGCGACATGGCACCCCGGCGCAGGAACACGCGCGGATAGAAGATGTCGCTCATCGCCGTGAGCGCGGCGAAGTCCAAGGCTCGGCCCCGCCGGTCACGCACCCAGAGCGAGGTGGCCGACGAGGGCGCCGGTTCGGCCGCGTCGCCCGGCACCGCCCCTTCGACGTAGCGCATCTCGTAGTTGTGCGCCCACACGATGGATTCCGGCAGTCCCGTCGGCGCCAGCCCCTCCGGCCCGGGCACCGCCGCGGGCTCGAGTTCGGTGTCCGACCACGTGTCGCGCCGGATGCCGAAGACCGCGGTGGCATTGGTCCTGACCGAGCCCTCCTGCCAGAGCTCCACCAGCCAGTGCTGATTGGTTCGATTGGTCCGAACGATCGTGCACGCGATGTCGAAAGCGCCGTCGGCCACGGGTGCGGTGAAGTTCACCGTGAGCGACACCGGTTCGCCGATCCGGTCGGGATGGTTCTCGACAGCGCGTAGCAGCAGCGCCGCAGTCACGCCGCCGAAGGGTCCGACCATGTTCGCCCATTGCGACCGGGTGTGCCCACGTGCCCAGCCGGGGTCCGTGGGCCGCAACTCGAGAGCGTCGTCGAAGGGATGGTCCGGCATCGTGATCGTCCTTCCTCAACGACGGCACCTCATCAGCTATTATGGTTTCCACCATAACGGGGTCCGTGCTTCACACCGCACCGGTGCTGTCGCTTAACCCGTTGATGCTCAGATTCTTTGATGTGGGGAGGGCCGATGGCACGGGATACCCGCCGGGGAATGATCATCACCGCCGTGCAGGTGCTGCGTGAGCGGGGCGCCGACGGACTCACCGTCGAGGAGGTCCTGCTGCGCAGCGGCGCCCCGAAGGGTTCGGTGTACTACCACTTCCCCGGGGGCCGGACGGAGTTGCTCGACGAGGCGCTCACGTATGCGGGGAACACCGTCTCGGCGCTGTTGAACAGGGCGGCGACCGATGGACCGGAGTCGGTACTGCAGGAGTTCATCGACATCTGGCGCCACGTCTTGACCGACAGTGGATACACGGCGGGGTGCCCGGTGGTCGCGGTGGCTGTGAGCCGAACGGAGAGTGAGGAATTGGCCGACAAGGCCCGCGGGTTCTTCAACCAGTGGGCCACCGCGCTGACGAACGCGTTCCTGGCCGAAGGCATGAGCGAGTCGACGGCGCGCCAACTCGCGACGCTGTCGATCGCCACGATCGAGGGCGCGGTCGTGTTGTGCCGCGCTCACCGCAGCATCACTCCACTGGAGGACGCCCTGGCTCAGCTTCGGACGCTGATCAACTGCCACCGGTTCGCCCGCGACAACTTCACCCTCGCGCCGTGATGGACCGTTATGGGAAGTACCATAACCGAGAGGCGTCGACCTGACCGTCAGCGGCGTCGAACACCATCAGCCTGCTGCGATGCCGGCTCTCGTCGTACCCCCCGCTGAGCACCCACCCGTCGTCCTCCGCGACGCCCCCCGGTCGCGCCACAAAGGTGGGCTCGACGAGGACATTGCCTGCCGCACAGTATATTTGGCTGACCCCGGTCCGATGATCGATCCGGGCGGCACCATGGCAGTGGTACCTCGCGGGCTCCTGCACCGCGACGTAGGAGAAGTCGTGCCGCATGGTGGAGCGTCGTTGATCCATCTGTGGGAACTCGCAGCCTCGGTACGGCGGGTGATTTCGGCGAGTAGACACTGCGCCGTCCGGTCGCTGAGTGCCGCGAGGAGGGCTTTGCGGTTGGGATACATCGCGTACACCGCCGACCGGACGACCGCGTCGACGCTTCTCGGGCTTCACATCCAGAAGCGTACGAGGCCGGCCTAATGCGCCGCCGAATCCCAGCTGCAGCCGTAGCCGACGGAGACCTCCAGCGGCACATTGAGCGGATAAGCATTGCCCATGTGCTCGCGCACCAGCGCGTCGAGCGCGTCGCGCTCGCCGTCGGCGACCTCGAACAACAACTCGTCGTGCACCTGCAGCAGCATCCGTGAGGTCAGCCCGGCGTCCTTGATCGCCCGGTCGACGTTGATCATCGCAACCTTGATGATGTCGGCGGCGCTCCCCTGGATCGGCGCGTTGAGGGCAGCACGTTCGGCCGCCTCGCGGACATTCCGGTTGCTGCTGTCCAGCTCCGGCAGGTAGCGCCGCCTGCCGAACACCGTCGAGGTGTAGCCGTCCTTGCGGGCCTGGTCGACGACGTCACGCAGGTAGTCACGCACTCCACCGAACCGGTCGAAGTACTGGTCCATCTGGACCTTCGCCTCTTCGGTGGAGATCTTCAGCTGAGCGGCCAGGCCGTAGGCGCTCAGGCCGTAGGCCAACCCGTACGACATGGCCTTGACGCGACGACGCAGTTCGGCGGTGACCTCGTCGATCGGCACCGAGAACGCCCGGGATGCGACGAACGAGTGCAGGTCCTCACCGGTGTTGAACGCTTCGATCAGGCCCTCGTCCTGGGACAGATGCGCCATGATCCGCATCTCGATCTGGCTGTAGTCGGCCGTCATCAGGTCGGAGTAACCCGCCCCATCGGACGAGCCGACCACGAAGGCATCACGGATGCGCCGCCCGGCCTCGGTCCTGATCGGGATGTTCTGCAGGTTGGGCTCGGTGGACGACAGCCGTCCGGTCGCAGCGATCGTCTGGTTGAACGTCGTATGAATGCGGCCGTCGGAGGCGACCGCGTTGAGCAGCCCGTCCACGGTCACCTTCAGCCGGGTGGCGTCGCGGTGGGTCAACAGGTGCTGCAGGAAAGGATGCCCGGTCTTGTCGAACAGGGACTGCAGCGCATCCGCGTCGGTGGTGTACCCGGTCTTGGTGCGCTTGGTCTTCGGCATCTCCAGTTCGTCGAACAGCACGACCTGCAGCTGCTTGGGCGACCCGAGGTTGATCTGCTTGCCGATCACCGAATACGCCCCTTCGGCGGCGTCGCGGATCTGGCCGGCGAACTCGCTCTGCAACTCGGAGAGCTTCTCCAGGTCCACGGCGATACCGGCCGTCTCCAACTCGGCCAGCACGCGCTGCACAGGCAGCTCCATGTTGCCGAGCAGCTCCGAGGAGTCGATGCGGGCCAGCTCCTCGTCGAGCGCGTCGGCGAGGTCCTTGACCGCACCGGCACGAAGCAGCAACGTCTGCACCGCCTGGTCGTCGACGCCGTCGCTGTCGTCGAGCAGTGAAAGCTGTTGCTGCTCAGGGTTATCCGCGCGTAGCTCACGCTTGAGGTACCGCAGGGACAGGTCGTCGAGCGCGAAGCTGCGCTGCCCGGGGCGGACCAGGTAGGCAGCCAGCGCGGTGTCCGAGGTGACACCGGCCAACGTCCAGCCGCGGCCCTGCACGTCGTGCATCGCGAGCTTGGCCTCGTGCAGCGCCTTCGACGGGCCAGGGTCGGCCAACCACGACGCCAGCGCGGCTTCATCGCCGGGATCCATCGTCGCGGTGTCGATGAACCGGCCATCACCGTCGGCCGCGACGATCGCCACCGCGGTGGCGTCGCTGTCGAACGCGAGGTGATTGCCGACCACCGCGAGCCCGAACCGCCCCTGGCTGCGCTCGGCGAGCCACGCCGCCAGCGTTCCCGGCTCCAGCGCCCCGCCGCGGACGTCGAAACCCTCCTCGACCTCGGGGTCGGCCGAGGCCAGCGTGTCGAACAGGCGGTCTCGCAGCACCCGGAACTCGAGGTCGTCGAACAGGCGGTGGATGTGGTCGCGATCCCAGGGCTGCATTCGCAGCGTGTCGGGCGTCTGCGCCAGCGGCACATCCTTGACGAGATCGGTGAGCTCCCGGTTGAGCACGACACTGGAGACGTGGGCACGCAGCGCGTCGCCGACCTTGCCCTTGACCTTGTCCACGTTGTCGACCAGTGCCTGGAGCGAACCGTATTCGGCGATCCACTTGGTCGCGGTCTTCTCCCCCACGCCAGGAATGCCGGGGAGGTTGTCGCTGGGGTCACCGCGCAGGGCCGCGAAGTCCGGGTACTGAAGCGGTGTGAGCCCGTACTTCTCCACGACGGCCTCGGGTGTGAACCGCGTCAGCTCGCTGACGCCCTTGCGGGGATAGAGCACGGTGACGTCGTCGCTGACCAGCTGCAGCGAGTCCCGGTCGCCGGTGACCACCAGGACCCGGTAGCCGGCGTCCTCGGCCTGGGTGGCGAGTGTGGCGATCACATCGTCGGCCTCGAAGCCTGCCTCGGCGAGCACCGTGATGCCGAGTGCGCCGAGCACCTCCTTGGTGATGTCGATCTGACCGCGGAACTCGTCGGGCGTCGCGGAGCGGCCCGCCTTGTACTCGGGGTACTTCTCCAGCCGGAACGTCTGGCGGGACACGTCGAACGCGGCCGCGATGTGGCTGGGCTGCTCGTCGCGCAGCAGGTTGATCAGCATGGCGGTGAAGCCGTACACCGCGTTGGTGGTCAGCCCGCTCTGGGTCTTGAAGTTCTCGGCGGGCAGCGCGTAGAACGCGCGGAACGCCAACGAATTGCCGTCCAGAAGCATCAGAGTCGGCTTGTCGCCGGCCTGACCGGCGCCTGCTGTCGTGCCTGCCGTGGTTTCCGATGCGGTCTTGGCTGGGCTCACGGCCTTCACTCTAGGCACCGGCCACGACATGTGATCAGCCGCCGGCGGTCATCCGGCGGGCCCGGTCACAGAGTCGGCGGGCCGCCGGTCCGGCCATGTCCCGGCGCCATGCCCACACCAGGCGTCCCCGCAGCTCGGGGTCCAGTCTCATCGGATGCAGGTCTGCCCGGTCGCGCGCCATCGACTGTGGCACGATCGCCACCCCGAGGCCGTGCCGTGCCAGCTCGACGAGTTCCAGCGGGTTGGTGGCCTCGAACGCGATTCGTGGATGGAGTCCCGCGGCCGCGCAGGCCGCGTCGAGCCTGGAGCGCAGGCCGGTGCCGACGGGCAGCGAGATCAGCGGGTGCTCACACAGCTTGTCCAACGGCAACGACTTGCGGCGCGTCAGCGGGTGCCCCCGGACCACCGCCGCTTCGATGGCCTCATCGGTGATGACCTCGATGTCCGAGCCGGGCAGGTCTTCGTCGACGCCGATCGAGACGATCACGACGTCCAGAAGACCGTCCTGGAGCTTGTCGATGAGGACTTCGGAATTGTCGGTGGTCAGGGTGATCTCGACCGCCGGATGGCTCGCGTGGAAGTCGGCGATCAACCCGGCGACGTCTATCGGGTGCAGCGTCACGGTTCCGATCGCCACCGCACCCCGAACCACATCTGCCACTTCGTCCACGGCCGATTGCGCGTCGCGGATCGCGGCGAGCGCGGCCCTGGCGTGCGGCAGCAGCGCGGCACCGGCCTGCGTGAGCCGCACCTCGCGGCTGGTGCGGTTCAGCAGCGGCTGCCCGACCAGGCGTTCGAGGCGCTGGATCTGAGCGCTGACCGCGGGCTGGGCCACCCGTTCGCGTCGGGCCGCCCTGGTGAAACTGCGTTCCTCGACGACCGCGACGAAATACTCGAGCTGACGTAGTTCCATAAGACCTAGTTATAGCTCGAGTCGCAAGTTTCTATTGGACTTATAGATGCATCCTCGGCCACCGTGGAGCCATGACGACCTATGTTCTCGTTCCCGGAATGTGCCACGGCGCATGGTGTTTCGACGGCCTGGCCGCATCACTGCGGTCAGCGGGCCACCACGTCCTCGCGATCACGCCGACCGGTGTCGCCGAGCGTTCCCACCTGATGCCCGGTGCGGTCAACCTCGACACCCACACCACCGACGTCCTCGCCGCCGTCGAGAACGACACCACCGCGAGCGATGAACTGATCCTCGTCGGGCACAGCTACGGCGGGATGGTGATCACCGGTGTCGCCGACCGCATCCCCGACCGCGTGGATTCGCTGGTGTTCCTCGACGCCGTGGTCCCCCGCGACGGCGAGGCGTGCTGGGACCTCGTCAACGACGAGGAGCGCCAGTGGTACGTCGAGGTCGACGACACGGGATTCGGGGTGCCTCCGATGCCGTTCTTCGATGAGCGCGCCACCGCGCATCCGCTCGCCACCGTCATGCAGCCGCTGCGTCTGCGGGGCGACCTCAACCGGTTCCGCCGCCGCGTGTTCGTCTACGCGCAGGACTGGCCGGGCGAGTCGCCGCTACAGGAGTCCTACGACCGCGTCCGCGATGATCCGCACTGGACCACCCACGAACTCGACGGCAAGCACAACCTGATGCGGGACAACCCAGAGGATCTGCTGCGCATCCTGCTCGATGCGGCGCGGTGACTCAGATCGGCCGCGCGCCCGGCTCCCCCCGGGTGGAACCCGATGGTGGCGAGCCGAGTTGACCGGTGCGGATCCAGTCGATCGCCATGTCGTGAGGATTTTTCGGATCGACCGAGACCGCGAGTAGCCGGCCAGGCTGCACGCGAGCGGTGTGTAGGTGCGTCACCACCTCGTCGAAGACGGCGCCGTAGGACGCCGACCCGTCGTCACGAACCGCCCGACCCTGGATACGCAGGACCGGCGACAGATCCATGTAGGAGCCGACCGTCCAGACACCCTCGACGGTGACGGTGGCCGCCAGGCCCCCGCCGTTCGTCAGCTGCGAGTGCCGCATCATCTTCATGCCGATCTCGCCGGCGTCGGCGGCCTCGTGGATCCGGTTCGGGATGTCGCCGATCTGGCCGAGGAACGACGACGGCCGTCCCTGCGACTCCAGGAACTGCTTGTTGGCGCCGTACATCCGCGCCCAGTCCTTGAACGGGTTGGGCATTGGGCCGGTCCCGTCAGTATCCGAGGAACTTGCGGAACTGCTGGCCGACGGCCATCGACTGGCCCATCCGCTGCACCCAGCCGTCCAGTGCCGCCTTGGTGTCGGTCGGGTTCCACCCGCGTTCCTGGGCGAGGGTGATCATGCCGGCCTCGTCGTTGATGCCACGAGCCTGTGCATCGCGTGCGAGCGCGGCATAGTCCTCGAGTGAGATGCCGTTGATGGGCTGCCAGATCGGGTCGTCCCCCGCCACCGACCGGGTCGATGGGCCGCCGAACGCGGCCGGATCGATCGGCCCGGCCCCGTGAACGTGCATCGCGCCCGGACCCTGTGGCCCCGGCTGGGGAGCGAACGCCTGCTGTGCCTGCTCGGCCGCTTCCTTGGCCTTCTTGAAAAATCCCATATCGGTCTCCGATTGTCCGGGTCCCAGACGGTGATGTCCGGGACGCTGCTCACGCACGAGTCGACACGAGCCGATCCGCTACCGATCCCAACATCCCCACGGGGAGCCGAACTGGAACACGTTTCAGTTTCAAGGTCGGAGTCGGTACGCTGACCCGCGTGTCAGCATCTACGCAGCCCGCGGTAGACGGGTGGTTCGCCACCGACGGTTCCGGCTCTCCGTACCTGATCGGCGGCAAATGTCACGAATGCGGGACCTACGTCTTTCCGCCGAGGGCCAACAACTGCCCCAACCCCGGCTGCGACGGTGACGACCTCGCTCAGGTCCCGCTGTCACGCCGCGGGAAACTGTGGAGCTACACCGAGAACCGGTACGCGCCACCTCCGCCCTATCCGTCCCCTGACCCGTTCGAGCCCTTCGCCGTCGCGGCGGTCGAGCTGGCCGACGAGGGAATCATCGTGCTGGGCAAGGTCGTCGAGGGCACGCTCGCGGCCGACCTGAAGGTCGGGATGGAGATGGAGCTGGACATCATGCCGCTGTACGTCGACGACGACGGCGTCGAACGCATCGTCTACGCCTGGAGGATCGCATGAGTCCCGAACCCGTTTACATCCTCGGTGCGGGCATGCACCCCTGGGGCAAGTGGGGACGCGACTTCACCGAATACGGCGTCGTCGCCGCGCGCGCCGCGCTGGCCGAGGCCGGTCTGGACTGGCGCCAGATCCAACTTGTCGCGGGCGCCGACACGATCCGCAACGGCTATCCGGGCTTCGTCGCGGGCTCGACGTTCGCGCAGAAGCTGGGCTGGAACGGCGTCCCGGTGACCTCGAGCTACGCCGCGTGCGCCAGCGGTTCGCAGGCGCTGCAGAGCGCCCGTGCCCAGATCCTGGCCGGGTTCTGCGACGTCGCGCTGGTGATCGGCGCCGACACCACCCCCAAGGGCTTCTTCGCCCCGGTCGGCGGCGAGCGCAAGAACGACCCGGACTGGCAGCGGTTCCACCTGATCGGCGCCACCAACACCGTCTACTTCGCGCTGCTCGCGCGGCGGCGAATGGACCTCTACGGCGCCACGCTGGAGGACTTCGCGCAGGTCAAGGTCAAGAACGCGAAGCACGGGCTGGACAACCCGAACGCGCGCTACCGCAAGGAAGCCACCGTCGAGGACGTCCTCGCGAGCCCGGTGGTGTCCGACCCGCTGCGCCTGCTCGACATCTGCGCGACGTCCGACGGCGCGGCCGCGCTGATCGTGGCGAGCAAGTCGTTCGCCGAGAAGCACCTCGGCTCCGTCGAGGGTGTGCCATCGGTGCGGGCCGTCAGCCTGCAGACCCCGCAGTATCCGCAGCATCTTCCCGAATTGCCCGATATTGCAACGGATTCCACCGCGGTGGTGCCGGCGCCGGAGCGGGTCTTCAAGGACCAGATCCTCGACGCCGCCTACGCCGAGGCCGGCCTCGGGCCCGAGGATCTCAGCCTGGCCGAGGTCTACGACCTGTCCACCGCGCTGGAACTCGACTGGTACGAGCATCTGGGCCTGTGCGCCAGGGGCGAGGCCGAGCAGCTGCTGCGCAGCGGGGCGACGACCATCGGCGGCCGGATCCCGGTCAACGCGTCAGGCGGGCTGGCGAGCTTCGGCGAGGCCATCCCCGCCCAGGCCATCGCGCAGGTCTGCGAATTGACCTGGCAGCTCAAGGGTCAGGCGACGGGCCGTCAGGTCGAGAACGCGAAGGTCGGCATCACCGCCAACCAGGGCCTCTTCGGCCACGGCTCGTCGGTGATCGTCGCGCGCTAGCTCGGGTGGCCGGCTTTCACCGCGAGCTCGCGTGTTTGCACGCCGACGCGCCGCGAATGCTGGCATTTTGCGCGTGCTCGTCGTTCAATAGGGCGATGGCCGAGGTGGTTTCGGTGCGGGTCAAACCCGGCAGCACCAAGGGGCCGCTGGTCGAGACCGGTACCGACGGCGAGTTGACCGTCTACGTGCGCGAGCGGGCGGTCGAGGGAAAGGCGAATGACGCGGTGGTCCGCGTCCTCGCCGAACATCTCGGGGTTCCCCGCAGTCGCATCGAACTGGTCGCAGGCACCACATCCCGCGTAAAGCGCTTCCGCATCGGGTGACAGGACGCCGAACGTGCGCACGCGAAAGGCACGCCGAACGTACGGTTTCTGACGGATTTCGCCCGATTTCCGTCACAAATCGTACGCTCGGCGAGATTTGCCCCGCTATGCCACGCCGAGGTAGGCGGCGCGAATGCTGTCGTCCGCCAACAGTTCCCGGGCATTGCCGGTCCGGGTGACCTCGCCGGTCTCGAGGATGTAGGCTCGGTCGGACCGGCTCAACGCCTGCTGGGCGTTCTGCTCGACGAGCAGCACCGTGGTGCCGGTGGAATTGATCTCGGCGATGATCTTGAAGATTTGGGAGATCACCATCGGCGCCAACCCCATCGAGGGCTCGTCGAGCAACAGCACCTTGGGGCGCGCCATCAGCGAGCGGCCGATGGCCAGCATCTGCTGCTCGCCGCCGGACAACGTGCCACCCACCTGGCTCCTGCGCTCGGCCAGCCGCGGAAACGTCTCCAGCACCCAGTCGAGTCGTTCGTCGTGTTCGGCCTTTGAAGCGAATTTTCTTCCGTAGCAGCCCATCTCGAGGTTCTCGAGGATGGTCATCCCGGGGAAGACGCCGCGCCCCTCCGGCGCCTGGATCAGGCCGTCGGCCACCCGTTTGTGCGCCTTGACCCGGCTGATCTCCCTGCCGTCGAACCACACCGAGCCCGAGGTCAGCGGGAGCAGGCCGGAGATGGCGCGCATCATGGTGGTCTTGCCCGCACCGTTGGACCCGAGCAGCGTGACGAGTTCGCCCTCGTGCACCGCCAGGGACACCGAGTGCAGGGCCTTGATCCGGCCGTAGTGCACGACGACGTCGCGCACCTCGAGCAGAACCGGCCGCGGGTCGGTCGCTGCCGTGTCAGCTGATGTCATCGTCGGGCACCCCCAGGTAGGCGGCGATGACCTTCGGGTCTTCGCGGATCTCAGCAGGCAGGCCGTCGGCGATCTTGCGGCCGAACTCCAGCACGACGATGCGGTCGGTCACGCCCATGACCAGCCGCATGTCGTGCTCGATCAACAGCACGGTGTAACCGTCGTCGCGGATCTTGCGGATCAGGTCGATCAGCGCGGACTTCTCGCTGGGGTTGAAGCCGGCCGCGGGCTCGTCCAGGCAGAGCAACTTGGGCTCGGTGGCCAGCGCCCTCGCGATCTCGAGCCGGCGCTGGTCGCCGTAGGACAGGTTCTTGGCCTTCTCCTCACCGCGGTGCCCGATGCCCACGAAATGTAGTAGCGCCGCCGATCGCTCGATCGCCGAGCGCTCCTCGCGCCGGTGCCTCGACGAGCGGATCAGCGCGCCGGGCACCGACGTGCGATGCCGGGCGTCGGTCCCCACCATCACGTTCTCCAGCGCGGTCATCTCGCCGAACAACCGGATGTTCTGGAAGGTCCGTGCGATACCGAGCCGGGTGATCTCGTGACGCTTGATCCGCCCGATCGGCGCGCCGTCGAACGTCACCGAACCCGAACTCGGCCGGTAGACGCCGGTGATCGCGTTGAAGCACGTCGTCTTGCCTGCCCCGTTGGGCCCGATGAGGCCGAGGATCTCACCGCGGCGGATGTCGAAGGTCACCGCGTCCAAGGCCACCAGACCACCGAACTTGACGGTCAGATCCGTGGTCTGCAGCAGTACCTCGCCCTCGTCGGCGTGGATCTCACGGTGTACACCGGCGATCTCCTCGATGTTCTCCTCGAAGCTCTCCGGCGCCGTGTCGTTGCCGGGGGCCGTCATTGCGTCGGCTCCTTGTCCGTCGGCCGGGCTCTGAGTAGGTCTCGTGCGGCCTTGCCGTAGGCCAGCAGTTGCTGGCGGGCGGGGAACAGACCCTGCGGCCGGAAGATCATCAGGACCACCAGCGCCAGCCCGAAGAACAGATACTTCAGGTTGCCCATGTCGATGCCGAGGAAGTGCACGCCGAGCAGGCGGTTGGGCAGGTACACGATGATGAAGGCCCCGAGGATCACACCGAGTTTGTTGCCCTGGCCGCCGAGCACGACCGCGCACAGGAACAACATCGAGTTGATGATGTTGAACGTCGGCGGCGCGACGTACTGGACCTGCCCGGCGTAGAGCGCGCCGGACAACCCGCCGATCGCCGCGCCGATCGTGAAGGCCCACAGCTTGAAGCGGAACGCGTTGACGCCCATCACCTCTGCCGCGTCCTCGTCCTCGCGCACGGCAATCCAGGCGCGACCGACGCGGCTGCGTTCGAGGTTTCCGACGAGGAGCAGGATGGCGACGATCAGCACGAGGCCCAGCCAGAACCACCACGTGCCGTAGTTCGCGTCGCCGCCCGAGTTCGACACGGAGAACACCCCTTCGGGGTGTTTCTCGCTTTCGAGGAAGTGCGGGAAGGCCACCTCGTTGAGTCCGCGCGGGCCGTTGGTGATGTCGGACAGGTTGTCGGCGAGCAGTCGGATGATCTCGCCGAAGCCCAGCGTGACGATCGCCAGGTAGTCGCCGCGCAGCCGCAGGGTCGGGAAACCCAGGATCAGACCGGTGAGCGCGGTGACCGCCATCGCGAGCGGCACACACGACAGCCACGCCCAGGGCGTGCTGAGAAATCCGTTGGGGCTCATCTGGTTCCATGGGCTCTCCGGGCTGGTGAGCAGCGCCACCGTGTAGGCACCCACCGCGTAGAAGCCGACGTAACCGAGATCGAGAAGTCCGGCCTGGCCGACGACGACGTTGAGCCCGATCGCGATGATCGCCACCATCGCGAACTGCGCCATGGTGCCGCCGAAACTGATGCCAGGCGTGTCCAGGAACGGTGGAGTGAACAACGGCGACAACCCCACCCCGAGGAACAGGATGATCCCGAACACCCACTTCTGGGAGCGCGACAGCCCATCCCACCGATCCAGCAGCCGCTGCCACGTCGTCCTCGCGCGATCTTGCGTCCAGCTCATACCCGCGCCTTCCCGAGGCTTTCACCGAAAATTCCGGTCGGCCGAACCAGCAGCACGAGGACCAGCAGCACGAACGCCACGACGTCACGCCACTGCGTCCCGAAGACCGCCTGGCCGTAGTTCTCCATGATGCCGAGGAGCAGGCCGCCGAGCAGTGCCCCTCGCAGGTTGCCGATGCCGCCGAGGACCGCCGCCGAAAACGCCTTGATCCCCAACAGGAATCCGCCGGAGTAGATGATGCCCTGCGGGACCTTCAGTGTGTACAGCAGCGCCGCGGCCCCGGCCAGCAGCCCGCCGATCAGGAACGTCGTCATGATGATGCGTTCCCGCGAGACACCCATCAACGTCGCGGTCGTGGGGTCCTGCGCGACCGCGCGGATCCCGCGGCCGAACTTGGTCCGGTTGATCGCGATGTCGGTGAGCACGGCCAGCACGAGCGCCGACACGATGATCACGATCGTGGTGTTGGAGATCGCCACCCCGAAGAACGTGAACTGCGTCTTGGGCTGGACCAGCACCATGGGCTGCTGCGCGTTGGGTCCTCCGTAGCCCGGTATCAGCTTGGGCAGGATGAACAGCACGAACTGCTGCAGGACGAACGACATGCCGATCGCGGTGATCAGGAACGTCAGGGATCGGGCATGACGTTTCCGCAGCGGTCGGTACGCGACGAACTCGAGGCCGATCGCCGCGCTTCCCGAGACCAGCATCGCGAACAGCATTGCGATACCGAGATAGAGCACCGTGAGGGCGACGCCCTTGTTGTATGCGTTTCCGCTCGGTGTGAAGCCCAGGATCATGTCGAGCGCGAAGTACGCGCCGAACATGCCGAGCATGAAGATCTCGGAATGGGCGAAGTTGATCAGCCGCAGCACACCGAACACCAGGGTGTAGCCCACGGCGACCAACGCGTAGATGGCCCCCCAGGACAGGCCGTCGATGGTGAGCTGCCAGAAACCGTCGAACAACGCTCCGACGTTGAAGTTGATGTTCGCGGCCAGGTTCATCCGGTGGCGGGCTCCTAGATACAGGTTCGCGGTGACCAGTGCAATGGTGATGATGACGAGAACGCGTCCGAGCCATCAGGTCTCGGACGCGTTCTCGCTTCAGTGCCTACTGGACGTCGTAGATCCAGATGAGCGTGTTGGTGAGCTCACCGGTGGGGCTCCACTGGTATTTACGAGCCACGCCCTGTCCCTCGTAGTTGCGTACGAAGTCAAGCAGCGCAGGCCGGGTGATGGCGCCGGAGTCGATGCCCTGGAGCAGGATGGTGCCCAGGTCATAGCCCTCGGTGCTGTACGTGCCGGGCTCCATGTTGAACTTGGCCTGGTACTCCTCGGCGAATGCGCCGGTAGCCGGACCGCACGGGCAGGAGATGACGGCGCCCTGGGCGGACTCGCCGGCCTGCTTGACGAACTCGGGATCCTTGCTTCCGTCCGCGGTGACGAAGGTGCCCTCGAAGCCGCCGTCCTTGAGCTGCTGGACGAACGGTGCCGCCTCGGCGTAGTAACCACTGAAGAACACCGAGTCCGGAGCGGCGCCCTTGATCTGGGTCACGGCCGCGGAGAAGTCCTTGTCGCCCTTCTTGACGGAGATGTTGCACGCCGAATCGGCGACCGGGCCGAGGGTCTCGCGCACCGCCTGCGCCAGGCCCAGGCCGTAGTCGGTGCTGTCGTCGACGACGCACACCTTCTGATGGCCGAGGGTGTTCTTGATGTAGTTGGCGACCGACGGGCCCTGCACGCCGTCGTTGGCCAGTCCCCGGAAGAACGTCTTCCAGCCGTTCTCCGACAACGTCACGTTGGTGGCCGACGCCGAGGCGGCGACCAGCCCGGCCTGGTCGAACACACCGCCGGTGGCCTTGGTCTCACCGGAGAACGCCGGGCCCACCAGGCCGATCGTGTACTGATCGTCGACGATCTGCGGGGCGATGGCGGTGGCCTTCTGCGGGTCGCCCTCGGTGTCGAACGGCTTGAGCTGCACCTGGCACCCCGGGTTGGCGGCGTTGTGCTTGTCGATGGCCAGCTGCACGCCGTTCTTGATGTTGATGCCGAGCGCGGCATCGGGTCCGTTGAGGGCCCCCGCCATGGCGATCGACACGGGCGGGCATGTCGCCTGTCCGTCGCCGGCCGGATCGGCGGGCGCAGCGCCCTCGGCCGCCGCGACTTCGGCGCCGTTCTCGTCGATCTGCACCTTTTCGACGATCTTCAGGTTGGTCTGCGATGCCTCCTCTTCCGGCGTGGACTGACTGCAGCCGGCAATGCCCAGCACAATCAGACCAGCGCTACCGAGAGCAATTGCATTGCGTGCCACGCGACCGCGCACGTTCCACCTCCGGTTCACTGTTTTTGTCGGCACTGTCGTACCGGCCGCGGACGGCCAGGGCGGCGATGCTTCGCGACGACCATAACCAACCCGTCGCCGCAGTGCGTGATGTTGGCAAACGCGTCCCGCAGATCGGCCAGGTGACCCGGTAAAAGTCGGTAACGGAAACGAAGTCTTAACGGGCGGCGCCGGTGGAGGCCGAATTCCCTAGGTCGAGGACGTGGCCCCTGGAGGCGTGTCGAGAGTCTCCAGGACCACCTCGGCGACCCGTTTCATCGTGGTGCGCCGGTCCATTGCGGCCCGCTGAATCCACTTGAACGCCTCGGGTTCGGTCATCCCCTGCTTGGCCTGCAGCAAACCCTTCGCGCGCTCGACGAGTTTGCGTGTCTCCAGGCGGTCGGACAGCGTCGCGACCTCCTTCTCCAGCTCGGCGATCTCGCTGAACCGGCTGACCGCCACCTCGATGGCGGGGATGAGGTCGGTGATGTTGAACGGCTTGACGAGGTAGGCCATCGCACCTGCGTCGCGGGCGCGCTCGACGAGCTCGCGCTGGCTGAACGCGGTGAGGATGACGATCGGGGCGATTCGCTTCGCGGCGATCTCCGAAGCGGCGTCGATGCCGTCCCGTCGCGGCATCTTCACGTCCATGATCACCAGGTCGGGCTTGAGCGACTCGGCCAGATCGACGGCCTCCTGACCGTCCCCGGCCTCACCGACGATCTCGTAGCCCTCCTCGCGCAGCATTTCGGCCAAGTCCATCCGGATGAGCGCCTCGTCCTCGGCGACGAGCACACGGTGCGGCTTGGCCGCGGGGCTTGGTGAGTCTGTCGGTGACCCGGTCATGGGACACATTGTGTCTGTCGAAGCCCGGATGAGCGACCTCGGGGCCATCCTCTATGGTGGGAGGCCGCGCCCTCGTATCCCAACTGGCAGAGGAAACGGATTCAAAACCCGTCCAGTGTGAGTTCGAATCTCACCGAGGGCACCAGATAACCCAGTTGCGGCAACCGCCCACTCAGGCTCCGGAGTCGGTGCCGTCCGAGGTCGACCCGTCCGAGGTCGATCCGTCCGACGTAGTGTCCCCCGCCGTGGAATCGCTTGTGGGATCGCTGGTGACTGACGTGTCGATGGAACTTTCCGTGGTGGGGTCACTCGTCGTCGTGGGGTCACTCGTCGCCGTGGGGTCACCGGTGGATGTGGGGTCGGTAGTGGTGATCGTCGACGTCGACCCAGTCGTCGCCGTCGGGTCACTCGTCAATGTCGGCTCCGACGTCGTACTACTCGGCGGTTGGGAGGTCGCGGTGGCTGCGACCGTCGTGGATACCGCCGTTGGTGAACTCGTCGGCGACACTGTCGACGAGGGGGTGGGGAACGTCCCAGGCACTTCGGCCTCGACGATTTCCTTGATCTGCTCCGTGAAGGCGTCGAACGTCGGCGCGATCTCGCTCAGGTTCTGCACGCCCCCCGATTCCACCAATGCGGCGTAGATGCCGACCTGCCGCCAGACCTCGTCGATCTCCGCCCTGGCCTCCTCGGACAACGGATCGTCCAGCGTGACGAACAATTGCTGGGCAACCGCGTAGGTCAGGCAGTTGACACAGTCGTAATTGAGGGCGCCGGCCGGGTTCTGCGGCACGGCGACGTTGTCGTTGGCGTCGTCTTCGTCGATGACGAACACCACCTGATAGGCGACCGCGACCGCCGCGCACGACGAGCAGGACGCGTAGGCGTGCGCCTCGTTGACGTTCAACGCGTACTCCTCGTCGGTCTGCCAGACCAGCGCGACGGCGACGTCGTACTCGACGGTGCCGTCGGTGGTGTTGACCGCCAGCGCCTGGTTATCGCCATCTTCCGGGGCCAGTGGCTTGTCGAACGGGAAGACCCAGCCCTGGTCGGCCGACGTCATCGGAGCAGCGACGCCGTACCCACCACTGGCAACGGACGCCGAGGGAACCCGCGGAACCAGCACCATCGCGAGCTTCGGCGAGTTCGCGGTCGGGGGCCGGGTCCGGGTGTCCCACAGGGTCCATATCTGGCCCTGCTGTCCGGCCGCAAGAGTTCTACTCGCGGCGACCGGGCGGGTCGCGACATCGGCGCCATCGGCGCTTCTGCGTGATTGACCGCTGGTGTCCCAAACGCCCAGCGCGTAGACGATGTCACCGATGGTGCCGCGGTCCGACGCCTCGATCGGGCGGTAATTGCCGTCGTGCGGCCACCACGCATACGCGATTCCGCACAGCACGGCCACCCCGAGCACCGACACCAGCGCGCGCTGGACGGGCTTGTCGGCGGTGGCCTTACGGGCGGTGCCGACGCACTGCCGGGTGAAGCGGACCAGCAGGTAGATGACCCCCGCGACGGGGATGACGATCGCGATGATCCCCAGCACGCGCGCGGTCGCCTGGATCACGTCCCCGTCTGCCCAAGCGGTGACGAAGACGTCCTGCTGCTTGTTCAAACTCGCCCACGCCGTGCCCAGCAGTCGGGGCAAGGCGATGACCGCCAGCGCGAGCATTCCGATCAGGAGTGGAACCACGACCAGCACCCACACGCTCACGACGATGCGGGCCCACCACTTGAGCTGGCGGGGTTCGGGGTCGCGCCACCGCCAGGGCAGCATGCCCAGCAGTATCGGCTTGATGCGGCCATAGAGGTCGGGGACACCGGTGAGGTCGGCCAGCACGTGGTAGCCGTCGAACCTCACCAGCGGCGCGAGTTGGCGGAGCATCTGGATGATCTGCGTCGCCACGACGAGCAACAGGGCGTCGTAGCTCAGCCACAACCACACTGCGGTGATCGCGACGGCGACGATCGCGTTGAAGTAGAGACCGCCGAGATCCGTGCGCAACCGCCCGCGGCGCCCGAGGCGGTAGGAGTCGGTGACGTCGGTGTAGAACGCCGGCCAGACCAGGTAGAGGCCGATGCCCATGACGCCGGGAGTGGCGCCGCCGTACCTGGCTGCGGCGGCGTGCCCGAACTCGTGAAATCCCGCCGAAATGATGGTGACCGCGAAGACCAGGATCAGCAGGCCCGGGCGTTCGAAGGCGTCGTAGGCCGCCGACGCCAGCCCTTTGCGGAAGAACACCCACCAGCACACGACCGCGAATGCCGCGAGCACCACCATGACCACCCACGGCCGGAACAGGAACCGGAACGGGTCGGTCAGGCGGCGCGTCCGGTCGGGGTCGGTGACGGCGTAGCGGAAACGAAGTCCCAGCAATGGGTTTCGCTTCTTCAAAGCCGGCTGGCTGCCGTCGGCCTGGATCAGGAGGCCGAGAGGCCGCAGCTTCTCGACGAAGCTCCGGACGTTGTCCTCGCTGACGGTGCGGCCCGTCGACTCGGACACCGCGACCGCCACCTCCGCCGGCGTACGGCGACCGTCGATCTCACTCAACGTCGCGTACAGCAGCGGGGTCAGCTGAAGGGTCTGGCCGTCGGCACGGCGAGCGAGGGACGGCGGAACCCGATATCCCGATCCCGCCATCTCGCCGATCGATGTCGGCGATCGCCATGCCCACGCCCGACCCCGGTGCGGTCGCATGCCGCGATGACCGGTCGGTTGGAGCCGGCTCCGGAAGCACGATGACCTCCGCGCCTGGCGGACGCCGCGGTCGCGATGGCGGCGGCGATGAGCTCCGTGTCGGTCCCGAGGCCGCCGATCACCGGATCCATCTGGCAGCACGGCGATACGCGTCATTCGAGCAGGTTGATCGGATTTGAGCGTTAGTCTTTGCCCGTGGTCAAGGTGCGACCCGTATGCGTTCCCGACGTGGCACTGGACGGCCGCGCCTGGTCTCCTGACAGGCACCGGAGCGGCCGGGTGGACCGCCGGTTGCGGGTGCTGAAAATCGCCAGCTGGATCGCGGCCGTCGTGTCCGCAGCCTTCGGAGTGTTCCAGCTGGTCATGGGTGGCGCGCTGTGGTGGCTGGGCGCGGTGAACGTGGTGTGCGGGCTGGTGTTCATCCTGATTCCGCGGCTGTGCCGATTCGGCGAGCTGGCCGCTCCGTTGGCCTTCGTCGTCTTCGCCTACGTGTCGGTCGGTTTCATCTGCTACACCATCGGGACCGGGTCGGGCCTGCAGTTCTACTTCCTCGTCGCGGCGTCGCTGGCCGTGCTTGTGCTCGGCATCGAGCGCATCACGATGGCGGCGGTGATCGCCGCGGCGGGCGTGGTGTTGACGATCGCCCTCGAGTTGACGGTGCCCCATGACAGGGGCCTCGGGCCGTCCTGGACGCTCTCCGTCGGATTCGTCAGCTCGACGGTCTCCTCCGTGGTGATGATCGTCGCGACGATCTGGTACACCCTGCGCGAGATCGAGCGTGCGGAAGCGGCGATGGAGGCCGAGTATCAGCGCTCCGAGCAGCTGCTGGCCAACATCCTTCCCGAGACGATCGCCCACCGGCTCAAGGATCCGACGCGCACCGTGATCGCCGACAAGTACGACGATGCGTCGATCCTGTTCGCCGACATCGCCGGCTACACCAAGCGCGCCAGCGAAACCGCACCCGCCGAGCTGGTGCGGTTCCTCGACCGCCTCTACACCGATCTGGACGCGCTCGTCGATCGGCACGGGCTCGAGAAGGTGAAGACCAGCGGTGACTCCTACATGGTCGTCAGCGGGGTGCCGATCCCCCGCGCCGACCACATGGAGGCGCTGGCCTCTCTCGCCCTCGACATGGCCGACGCGGTCGCCGACCTCAAAGACTCCGAAGGCCGCGACGTGCCGCTGCGCATCGGCATGGCAGCCGGACCTGTCGTCGCGGGCGTCGTCGGCGCGAAGAAGTTCTTCTACGACGTCTGGGGCGACGCGGTCAACGTGGCGTCCCGGATGGAGACCACCGACGTCGAAGGCCGGATTCAGGTGCCCGACAACGTCTACGAACGTCTGCACGACTCCTTCGTGCTCGAAGAGCGCGGCCATGTCCACATCAAGGGCAAGGGTCTGATGCGCACCTGGTACCTCGTCGGCCACCGGGCCGACTCTGGCCGGATTGTCCGCTTCGCGGACTCTGGCCGGATTGTCCGTGTCACGGACTCTGGCCGGATTGTCCGTGTCACGGACGGTGTCACACCTTCCGGTTCTCCGACTTGAGCAGCCAGGCCAGCTTCTCCAGACCGTCGATCAGCTGGTGCAAGATGTCCGCGGTGCTCGAGTCCTCGGCGTCGACCGCGTCGTGGACGTCCCGCAGGGTGCCCACCGCGGCATAGATGCGGCCGGTGATCAGAGCGACGACGTCTTCGGTGCTTCGCTCGTAGGCGGGGAAGTCCGGCAAGGTCGTGGTCGCCGCGACGGTGTCCGACCGGCCGTCGGGGACCGCGTCCAGCGCACGCATACGCTCGGCGACGGTGTCGCTGGCCTCGCGGGCGAAATCGACCACCTCGTCGAGTTGCAGGTGCAGGTCGCGAAAGTTGGAGCCGACGACGTTCCAGTGCGCTTGCTTGCCCTGCAGGTGGAGCTCGATCAGGTCGACGAGTACCCGCTGCAGCGCGGCGCTCAGTTGCGCGGACGCCTGGAAGCCCGAGACCTCGGCATCTGTCCTACGTGCGTTCGTTGTTGTACTCATGCTCATGTCAACGCCTCCTAATCTGGAATGAGTCTAGTTTAGCCTATGGTTGTCGTCACAGTCTTGTCGTCCTGTTTGTCCTGCTTGTCGAGCAGTCGCGCGTAACCCGCGCCCATCCCCAGCAGGATCAACCCGACGACGATGAACACCGCCACCCGGAAGATGCCGTCCAGCGTGCCCAGATCGAACAGGAACAGCTTGGCCATCGCGGCAGCCACCAGACCCAGCCCGCCGCCGATCGGCACCGACCGCTCGGCACGCGTCAGCCGCGCGGCATAACCGAACAGTGCGGCCGCCATCGCGATCCAGCAGATGGTGGCGACCATGTGCCCGGCGTAGAACCCGCCGTCGCCACCGACCAGCATGCCCGCCGTGACGGTGAACGACGTGACGGCATAGACGATCACCGCGGCCGCACCAACCCACAGCGCACGCATCCCGGGCCCCCACGACCACACGATCGCCACCGCACACGCGGCCAACAGAATGCTGGCCACCAGCGTGGAAATGCCTGACGCCATGGCGATTTCAGTCGGCGCGAGAAGAGTGTCGAGGGGCGAAAAGCTCAGGTGCACACCGGCGCCGACGATCGCGAACCCGACCGCGGCCCAGCGTGCGACCACGTCACGACGACCTGCCATCGCCACCACCACCGCCATCGCCAGCAACACCGGTCCCGCGATCTCCCCGTCGAACGCCACCGTCACCGCGATCAGCGCGGCGACCGCGGACAGCGCCGAGAACACCTGGCGGACCACCCCTGGCACGCCTGGAAACCGTTCGCCGACAAGGACGATCGCCAGCAACGCGGCCGCAAGGGCGGCGGCCATCAACGCCGCGATCACGTGGTCGACGGCCAGGACCACGCACAGCACCGGAGTCACTCCTGCCCCGGTCAGCAACGCCATCACACCGCGCTGAGACGTTGCAGGCAGCAGGAGCAGCGCAGATCCGATCGCCACCAGAGCCGCGATTCCGCAGGCGCCGGCCAGCCAGAGGTCCTCGCGGGAGTCGAAGTGGCGCGCGACGAGCGCCACCAGGAGCGGGAAGGCGACGGCGGCGATGCGCGCCGCGTGCATCCAGATCCAGTCCTTGCCCAGCTGTACCGGCACCGACACCGCGGCCAGCGCGAGCATGAACCCGACGAGCAGCAACGTGATGCCGTCGGTGACGACCGGCGCCAACCCGATCAGCGGGACCAACACCAGTAGCCCGAGATGCTCCGAGTCCCACCGGCGGGCCAGTGTCAGCCCGCCGCCCGCGATCGCCGCGGCCAGGATGAGTCCGAGCGGTGGCGACACCCATTCGTAGATCGTGGTGATCGCGATGACGTCCATGTAGGCGGCCGCGACGCCCGTGGCGGCCAGTGCGATCGCCCCGACCCGCCCACCCGGACGGGCGTTGAGCCACCACGCGGTGGCCACCAGGGCGGCGGCCAGCACGGCGCCTGCTGCCACCCGGAACTCGGGGCGCAGGATGCCGGCCTGCGCGGCCAGCACGAGCAGCAACACGACGCCGATCAGCGTGACCGCGACGCCTGCGACGGCCAGTAGCTTGCCGATCCAGCCTTCGGAGCGCTCCTTCGGTGGGTGCGGTGGCACCCTGGGCGGCGGAGGCGGCGGATACGCGGGCCGATACTGCGCGGCCGGTGGCGGCACCGGCCGCGGCGGTGGCGCGGGTTGCGGCGGCGCGACGTACCGGGTCTCAGGGCGCTCGGTGAGGATCCGGTCCAGCTCGCGCAGGTCGATGGACACCCTGGCGAGATAATGCGACATCGCGGCGAAGTCCGCGGAGAGCCGGCAGATGACGACGGTGTGCGGTTCGGTCATGCCGCCATCGTCGCAGCGGCGCGGCGACAGCGGATGAGTACAACTACTCGTCGAGCCCGTGTTCGATGGCGTACCGCGCCAGTTCCACCCGATTACCGATCTGCAGCTTGCGGAAGGTCGCCTGCACGTGGTTCTCCACCGTGCGGTGACTCAGCGACAGACGCGACGCGATCTGCTTGGCGGTCAGCCCCTTGGCGACGTAGCGCAGCACCTCGGTTTCACGGTCGGTCAGCGTCGGCCCCTTCGGCTCTGCCGATCCGGCGGCGTCCCTGGCGATGCGGCGGTACTCCCCCAGAACCAGCCCGGCCAGGCCGGGAGTGAACACGGCCCGCCCCTGTGCGGTCGCGTGGACCGCCTCGGTTAGTTCCTGCCTGGAGGCACTCTTGACCAGGTATCCGATGGCCCCCGCCTTCACGGCCTCGAGCACGTCGTCGCGCTCGTCGGACGCCGAGAGCACCAGGACGCGCGACGACGGGGACACCGCCAGCACCTCGGCCGTGGCCTGTGCCCCGTCGCCGTCGGCCAACCGCATGTCCATCACCACCACGGCGGGTTGTACGACGGCGGCACGCCGTCTCGCAGAGCCCACTCCGTCCGCGGTCGCCACGACGTCGAACCCGTCGCCGGCCAGGTCCCTGGCGACCGCGTCCCGCCAGATCGGGTGGTCGTCGACCACCATGACAGTCGTGGCTCCCTCGCTCACCGGGACCTCCGCGGCACGGTCAGCTCCCATTCCGTCCCGGATCCGGGATCCGTGCTCAGCTCGGCTCGTCCACCCAGCCAGTCCATACGTCCCACGATGGATTTCGCTATGCCTGCGCGGCCCTGGCCGACCGCTTCCTCGAGCCGGCCGTCGGGAATCCCGACGCCGTCGTCGCGCACGCTCACCGTGACGGAGTCGCCGAGATCCTCGAGGAGAACATACGCGCGGGCGTCGGGACCGGCGTGGGTCTCGGCGTTATCGAGCGCGTTGCACACCGCGGCGAAGAACTCGTCGGCCACCGCCGCCTCGAGCAGCACGGGCTCGGCGGGCACGCTCACCGACACCCGGTCGGAGGCCCGGCGCCGAAGCAGCGCCCCGATGTCGGCTGTCGCGCCGTCCCGGGGTTCGGCGTCACCGGCATTGACAAGACGCCGCAGCGCCCGTTCCTGCTCTCCGGCCAGTTCCGCCAACTCCGCCGTCTCTCCCCCGATTTCCCGTCCCCGGCGCGCCATCAGCGCCAGCACCTGGATCACGCCGTCATGGACCTGGCGCGACAGCCGCTCCCGCTCCTCGATCGACGCGGAAAGCCGGGCTGCCTTCTCCAGTTCCGCATGCGCACGCCTGGCCGTCTGGGCGGCCATCCCGACGACTAGGCCGACGGCCAACTCGATGACGATGGTGGCGTTCCGGCTCAGGTCGATGTGCACGTACCCCTTCAGCGCGGCACCCGCGGCCATGACCACCACACCGGTGAGCATCCCGGCGATCGGACCGAACAGGATCGCCGCGGAGATGGTGGCGTTGGTCGCCCACAGCGTGGTCGGCCACGACTGGTTGGCCAGCACCCATTGGTCGGAGGCGATGAGCTCGGTCGTCAGCATCAACGCCACCACGACCACGATCTCGACGACCACCCATGCGGGCCTGCGCCCGAAGCCCTGCAGATAGGCCACCGCACACGCTGCGCTCCAGCCGATCAGGACTGCGGACAGCAGCCAACCGGCGACCGGATGCTCCAGATCCGGGTTGATCGCGATCTGGAAGCCCAGCGCATACACGCAGCTGAGAAGACGGAACACCTGAGCGGCCCGCCACAGCGGCGTGGCCGGGTCGGGCGTTACATCACCTTGGACAGAAACGCTTGCGTCCGTTCGTGTTTCGGGTTCGTCATCACCTCGACCGGGTCACCGCGCTCCACCACGACGCCGGCGTCCATGAACACCACCTCGTCGGCGACCTCGCGCGCGAAGCCCATCTCGTGGGTCACCACCACCATCGTCATACCCTCGGAGGCAAGCTTCTTCATCACGGCGAGCACCTCGCCCACCAATTCGGGATCCAGCGCCGAGGTGGGTTCGTCGAACAGCATCAGCTTCGGGTCCATCGCCAGCGCCCGGGCGATCGCCACCCGTTGCTGCTGTCCGCCCGACAGCTGCGCCGGATAGGCTTCCGCCTTGTCGGCCATCCCTACCTGTTCCAGCAGGTCCTTGCCCCGCTCGACCGCGTCGCTCTTCTTGACGCCCTTCACGTTCAGCGGGGCTTCGATGATGTTGCCCAATGCGGTCCGGTGCGGGAACAGATTGAAGTGCTGGAACACCATCCCGACCTCGCGGCGCTGCCTGGCGACATCGCGCGGCTTCATCTCGTAGAGTTTGCCGCCGCGCTCGTTGTAGCCGACCAGCTTGCCGTCGACGTAAAGCCTTCCCGCCGAGACGGTTTCCAGGTGGTTGATGCAGCGCAGGAACGTCGACTTGCCGGAGCCGGAGGGGCCGACAAGCACCATCACCTCGCCCTCCTGCACCTCCAGCGTGATGCCTTTGAGCACCTTGAGCGCGCCGAAATCCTTGCACACGAGTTCGGCCTTGACCATCGGTCTGCCGGTCGTCGCTTCAGCGGTCATACGTGTGCCTCTCAGCCGGCCGGCGGTTGCTGCGCCAGGGCCAGCGCCTCGAGTTGTTTGGTGGTCAGTTTGCGCGACGCGCCTCGGGAGAAGTAGCGCTCCAGATAGAACTGTCCGACCATCAGAATGCTGGTGATCACCAGGTACCAGGTGGCGGCCACCAACAGCAGCGGGACCGGTTCGAAGGTGCGCGCGGCGATCTCCCGGGTCGCGATGCTGTACAGGTCGAACGAGTATGGGACCGCGGTGACCAGCGACGTGGTCTTCAACAGGCTGATGACCTCATTGCCCGTCGGCGGGATGATCACCCGCATCGCCTGCGGGAGCACCGTGCGCCGCATCGCCATCCCCCAGGACATGCCCAGTGCGGTCGACGCTTCCATCTGCCCCTCCGGTACCGACGTGATGCCGGCGCGGATGATCTCGGCCATGTACGCGGCTTCGTTGAGAGCCAGGCCGATGATCGCCAGCGCAAAGGGTATGGACAGGGCCTGCAGGTCGAATTCGAACAGCGACGGCCCGAAAGGCACACCCAACCGCAGGTTCTGGTAGATCGTCGGGAACAGTCCCCAGAACGCCAGCTGCACGTACACCGGGGTGCCGCGGAAGATCCACAGGAACACCCATGACACCGCACCCAGCACCGGGTTCGACGAAAGTCGCATGATCGTCAGCACGACGCCGAGCACGATGCCGATGACCATCGAGTAGACCGTCAACTGCAGTGTGTTGAACACCCCGAGCATGATTCGCTCGTTGAACAGGTACTCCCGGTAGGTCGACCAACCGTATGCCGCATTGGTCGCGGCGCCGTACAGGAACAGCCCCACCAGGACGACGATGGCGACCGCCGCCACCCAACGCCAGGGGTGGCGCAACGGGATGGCGTCGATGGCTTGTGGCGGCGTGCCGACATCAGTCATGTGTACTTGCCCCCGTGGGTCAGGAGACCGCGCCGTTGATCACCGGCTTGTCGATCATGCCCTCCTCGAGACCCCAGTTGGCCGCGATCTCCTTGTACTGTCCGGTCTCGATCAGGTGCTCGAGCGCCTGCAGCAGCGACTGGGCCAGCGGTGAGCCCTTCTCCACCGGCCAGCCGTAGGGCGCCGAGTCGAACACCTCGCCGGCCTGCTCCAGCTTGCCGTTGGTCTGCTTGATCGCGTACAGCGTGACCGGCGAGTCCGCCGACATGGCGTCGGCCTGGCCGAGGACGACGGCATTGGTGGCCGCGTCCTGGCTGTCGAACGGGACGATCTCGATGGCCGGTTGGCCGGCGTCGGTGCACTTCTGGCTCCGCGCGGGCAGCTCCTCGGTCTCCTGAACGGTCGTCGCCTGCACGGCGACCTTCTTGCCGCACGCATTCTCCGGGTCGACGTCACCGCCCGCAGGCTGGGCCCACAGCGTCCCGGCCGAGAAGTACGTCACGAAATCGACCTGCTCCTCGCGCTCCTTGCTGTCGGTGAACGAAGACATCCCCACGTTGAACGTGCCGCCCTGGATCGACGGGATGATCTTGGCGAAGTCGGCCTCGCGGTATTCGGGCGTCAGCCCCAGCGTCCCGGCGATCGCGTTCATCAGGTCGACGTCGAACCCGACGATCTTGCCGTCGGGGTCCTTGAACTCGTTCGGCGCGTAGGGGATGTTCACGCCGATGATGAGAGTGCCGGACGACTTGATGGCCTCGGGCACGGTGTTGGCGATCGCATCGACCTTCTCCGCCGGTGCGGCCGCCGTCGGGGAATCTTCTCCGCCGCTCGGTTCGGAACTGCTGGAACACCCCGAAAGGGCCAGGGCACCGGTGGCGGCGAACACTGCCGCGAAGCGCCAGATCTTGCTCCGGCGGTCTTGGATTGAACCCAACACGATTGCCTCTACTTTCTTCTTCGGGCCGTCAGCCCCTTGTCCGGAGTCCCCTCCGGGCGTCTCCAGCCAAGGACGTTAACGACCGATGACCCGACGCGCAGCGCCGGTAACGGAACATTAACGACCCTGTTGAGACATCACAGCCGTACCGCGAAATCGGGCGTCGCCCTTCGCGGGTGTGTCAGACTGCGCGCATGGAAACCGCCGCTCCCCCAAGCATGTTGCAGCACCTGTGGAAGTCCGCTCTGCTCTCTGGGGTTCTCGCCGTCATTCTCGGGATCATGGTGTTGGTCTGGCCGGCCATCACCATCCTCGTGGCCGCCATCTTCTTCGGGGCCTTTCTGTTGGTCACCGGCATATCGCAGGTGGTACTCGCCTTCAGCCTGCACGGGTCGACCACCGGACGGATCCTGCTCTTCGTCAGCGGTGCGGCCGCAATCGTCTTGGCCGTGCTGTGCTTCCTGAGCCTGCAGGAGTCGATCCTGCTGCTGGCCATATGGATCGGTATCGGCTTCATCTTCCGCGGTGTCGCCACCGCGATGTCGGCGATCACCGATCCCACGCTTCCCGGCCGGGCCTGGGAGATCTTCATCGGCGTCATCAGTTTGATCGCCGGTGTGATCATGCTGGCCTCGCCGTTCGAATCACTGGCGACGTTGACCATGGTCGTCGGCATCTGGCTCATCGTCATCGGCGTCTTCGAGGTGGTCTCGGCCTTCTTCATCCGCGCGGCGAACAGGAGACCGGTCACCGCCGATGAGGAGGCTGCGGCGCCAGCGCCCGAATGAGGCCCAAAGCCCCTTGCGCCGGGAGCCGACGAAGCTACTACACTCTGTCGTAGGCAGAGTGGACGAATTAGGCTGAGCCCTGGGAGTGGCGCATGGACGCACTGGACGTGTCGCGGTGGCAGTTCGGCATCACCACCGTCTACCACTTCATCTTCGTCCCGCTGACCATCGGCCTCGCCCCGCTGATCGCCGTCATGCAGACGGTGTGGGTGGCCACGGGTAACCCCGCGTGGTACCGGCTCACCAAGTTCTTCGGGAAGCTCTTCCTGATCAACTTCGCCATCGGAGTTGCGACCGGCATCGTGCAGGAGTTCCAGTTCGGCATGAACTGGAGCGAGTACTCCCGGTTCGTCGGTGACATCTTCGGCGCGCCCCTGGCATTCGAGGGGCTGATCGCCTTCTTCTTCGAATCCACCTTCATCGGGCTGTGGATCTTCGGGTGGAGCCGGTTGCCGCGCCTGGTGCACCTGGCGTGCATCTGGATCGTCGCCTTCGGTGTCAACGCCTCGGCATACTTCATCATCGCCGCCAACTCGTTCATGCAGCATCCGGTCGGCGCCAAGTTCAACCCCGAGAGCGGCCGCGCGGAGCTCGTCGACTTCGGCGCGTTGCTGACCAACAACACGGCGATCTGGGCATTCCTGCACGCCGTCACCGCGTCCTTGCTGACCGCGGGCGCGTTCGTCGCCGCCATCTGCGCCTGGCTCATGGTCCGCTCACACAGGCGGGACGAGGCGGCCGAGGCACGCACGATGTACCGCCCGGCCGCCATCCTGGGCAGCTTCGTCGCGCTGGTCGCTGCGGTCGGCCTGCTGGCCACCGGTGACGTGCAGGGCAAGTTGATGTTCGTGCAGCAGCCGATGAAGATGGCTTCCGCGGAATCGCTGTGCCACACCGAGACCGACCCCGACTTCTCGATCCTGACCGTCGGCACGCACAACAACTGCGACAGCATCACCCGGGTTCTCGAGGTGCCCTACGTGCTGCCGTTCCTGGCCGAGAGCAAGTTCTCTGGGGTGACCCTCGAGGGGGTCGAGGACCTCCAGCAGCAGGCCGAGGAGAAGTTCGGGCCAGGAAACTACCGGCCCAACCTGTTCGTCACCTACTGGGCGTTCCGCGTGATGATCGGGCTGCTGCTGGTGCCGGTGGCGTTCGCGCTGCTGAGCCTCTGGCTCACCCGCAGGGGCCGAATCCCGGACCAGCGGTGGTACGGCACGTTCGCCCTGCTCACCATCCCGACACCGTTCCTTGCGAGTTCGGCCGGCTGGATCTTCACCGAGATGGGCCGCCAGCCGTGGGTGGTGGTGCCCAATCCGACCGGCGATCAGATGGTGCGAATGGTGGTGCAGGACGGCGTTTCCAACAACGCGGCCGGAACGGTGCTCTTCTCCCTCGCGGTGTTCACGCTGCTGTACGGCGCCCTGGCGGTCGCCTGGTTCTTCCTGATGCGCCGCTACGTGACCGAGGGTCCACTGGAACACGATTCAGAGCCCGCGCCGCCGACGCCGCCCGACAAGGACGACGTCGCACCGCTGTCGTTCGCGTACTAGGAGGTCGTCGTGGCTCTCCATGAGCTGTGGTTCTACCTGATCGCCGTGCTGTTCCTCGGTTTCCTGGTGCTCGAGGGGTTCGACTTCGGCGTCGGCATGCTGATGGCCCCGCTGGGATCGGCAGGCGAAGGCGACACCGACGACCGTCGCCGCGCGGTGCTCAACACCATCGGGCCCGTCTGGGACGCCAACGAGGTCTGGCTGATCACCGCGGGCGCGGCGATGTTCGCGGCCTTCCCCAACTGGTACGCCACGCTGTTCTCGGCGCTGTACCTACCCCTGCTGGCAATCCTCTTCGGCATGATCCTGCGTGTCGTCGGTATCGAGTGGCGAGGCAAGATCAACGATCCGCAATGGCGGCGATGGGCCGACATCGGCATCGCGCTCGGCTCGTGGTTGCCTGCGGTTCTGTGGGGGGTCGCTTTCGCAATCTTGTTGCGGGGCCTGCCGATCGATGCCGACGGCCAGTCCAAGGCCGGGATCGGCGACGTTCTCAGCCCCTACACGCTGCTGGGTGGACTGGCCACCGCGTCGCTGTTCGCGTTCTACGGATCGGTGTTCATCGCGCTGAAGACGTCGGGCACCATCCGCGACGATGCGCTGCGGTTCGGCCGGGGGCTGTCGGTCCCGGCGATCGTGCTCGCCGGTGCTTTCGGGCTGTGGACCCAACTCGCCTACGGCCGGCCGTGGACCTGGATTGCGCTGGGGGTCGCCGTGGTGGCGCTGTTGATCGCCGTGGCACTGATCTGGCAGGGCACCCGCGAAGGCTGGGCGTTCGCGTCCACCGTGGTCGTCGTCGCGGCGGTGACGGTGCTGATCTTCGGCTCGATGTACCCGAACCTGTTGCCGTCGACGCTGAACCCCGACTGGAATGTGACCGTCGAGAACGGTGCATCGACGCCGTACACCCTGCGGATCATGACGTGGGCGTCGCTCGCCCTGCTGCCGTTGGTGCTGATGTATCAGGGGTGGACCTACTGGGTGTTCCGCAAGCGCATCAGCGCTGACGGGATCCCCGCCTCCATCGGATTGTCGAGGCGCTCGTCCTGACGGAGAACCAGCGAGCCCCGATCGACCCGCGACTGTGGCGGGCGTCGACGGCGATGCGCCGGTTCCTGGTCGCAGCCACGATGTGCGGCGTGCTCACCGCGGCCGCCACGATCGCCTCGGCGGTGGTGCTCGCGGGCATCGTCGCCCGTGTGATCACCGACCCCGCCTCGCGGGAGTTCGACGACCACCGCGTCCAGATCGCAGTCCTGTTGGTGCTGTGGACTGTTCGCGCCCTGGTGCAGTGGCTGCAGGGCAGGCTCGCGCAGCGCGGCGCCAGCTCGGTGATCGCCGATCTCACCGACCAGGTGCTGACGACTGCCACATCGCTGCCGCCGCGCGACCTCGCCCGGCACCGCGACGACGCCGCCGTCGTCGTGACCCGGGGGCTGGACGGGTTGCGGCTGTACTTCACCACCTATCTGCCGTCGCTGTTCCTTGCCGCGGTCCTGACTGCTGCCACCGCCGCGGTGATCGCGCTGTACGACTGGCAGTCGGCGGTGATCGTGCTGATCGCGCTGCCGCTGATCCCGATCTTCATGGTGCTGATCGGCCTGGCCACCGCAGAGCGGTCCGCGGCGGCACTGACGGCCATGTCGACGCTGCAGTCGCGGCTGCTCGATCTGGTGGCGGGCCTTCCCACGCTGCGCGCCCTCGGCCGGGCGCAGGGGTCCGCGGTGCGCATCGCCGAACTCAGTGCGGCCCATCGCCGTTCGGCGATGGCCACGATGCGGATCGCGTTCCTGTCCGCGCTGGTGCTCGAACTGCTCGCGACCCTCGGCGTCGCGCTGGTCGCGGTGAGCGTCGGCATGCGCCTGGTGTACGGCGAGATGGGGTTGACGGCCGGCCTCACCGCGCTGCTGCTCGCGCCCGAGGTGTTCTGGCCGTTGCGCCGCGTCGGCGCGGCGTTCCACTCCGCGCAGGACGGAAAGACCGCCGTGCAGGCCGCTTTTCGGTTCATCGACGCCGCCACCCCGCCGCCGTCGGGCATCCTGCGGGTGAGCCGGCCGCTGACCGTACAGCTCGACGGCCGAGAAGCGGAACCCGGCCGGGTGACGGTGCTGACCGGCCCCAACGGCATCGGCAAGACCACGCTGCTGCAGGCAGTCCTCGGCCTCAATCCAGGCCGGGTACAGGTCAACGGTGTCGACGTGGCCGACCTCGACCTGCGGCACTGGTGGTCGATGGTGGCGTGGCTGGCTCAGCGACCCGTGCTGATCCCCGGCACCGTGCAGGAAAACCTCGAGCTGTTCGGCCCGCTGCCCGACCTCGCCGCGGCGTGCCGGGCGGCGTGTTTCGACGAGGTCGTCGACGGCCTCCCCGACGGTCTGCAGACGGTCCTCGGCCGCGGCGGTGTGGGCCTGTCGCTGGGCCAGCGGCAGCGACTCGGGCTGGCCCGGGTGCTCGGGTCCACGGCGCCGGTGCTGCTTTTCGACGAACCGACCGCGCACCTCGACGGTCCGACGGAGGATCGGGTGCTGCGAGCCATCGCGCAGCGGGCCGCCGACGGGGCGACGGTGATGGTCGTCGGGCACCGTGACCCGATCCTGGCGCTCGGCGATGCCGTCATCGACATGGGGGCTGTCGGTGTCGCGCCCTGAGATTCTCTTCGCCTTCTCCCTGTTGCGGCCGCGACTACCGCGGATGGCGATGGCCGTCGCGTTCGGGGCGGGGTCGCTGGGCAGCGCGCTCGCGCTGGCCGCGGTGTCGGCGTGGCTGATCACCAGGGCCTGGGAGATGCCGCCCGTGCTGCACCTGACCGTCGCGGTGGTTGCGGTGCGTGCCCTGGGCATCGCGCGCGGGGTGCTGGGTTACTGCGAACGGTTGGCCTCCCACGACACCGCGTTGCGGGCCGCAGGCACCGCCCGCGAGCAGCTCTTCACCCGGCTGACCACCGGACCGGTCGACGCCGTCATGCGCCGCCACAGCGGCGAACTCGTCGCACGCATCGGATCCAACGTCGACGAACTGTCCGACGTCATCGTGCGCGCCGTCGTGCCCGTATGCGTGGCCGCGGTACTCGGGCTGGCTGCCGTCGGGGTGATTGCCGTCATCTCGCCCCCGGCCGCAGCAGTGCTCGGTCTGTGTCTGCTGATCGCAGGGGTGCTCGCCCCAGCGGTGTCGGCGCGGGCCGCATCAGCAGCTGAAGCCGTTGCCGTCGAACATCATTCGCGACGGGATACCGCGGCGATGCTCGCGCTCGAGCACGCGCCGGAGCTGCGGGTCAGCGGAAGGTTGTCGGCGGTCATCGCCGAGGCGGGTGCGGAACAACGCGAGTGGGGACGCGCCGTCGACCGCGCCGCCGCACCGGCCGCGGTGGCCGGGGCAGCACCGACCGCGGCGATGGGGGTCAGCGTGCTCGGCGCCCTGATCGCGGGCATCGCGTTGTCGAACACGGTGGCCCCGACCACCGTCGCGATCCTGATGCTGTTGCCGCTGTCGGCGTTCGAGGCGACCGTGGCGCTGCCCGGTGCCGCGGTGACGCTGGCCCGCGCCCGCATCGCCGCGTGCCGCCTGCTGACACTCAGCCAGAGCGATGACGACCGCCGCCCCGAGGTTGCGCCCCTGGACCTGGCGCCGGGCGCCCGGATCGCCGTGGTCGGGCCCAGCGGTTGCGGCAAGACCACCCTGCTGATGCAGACCGCCGGACTGCTGCCGGGAGCCGGGGGTCCGCAAGGGGTGTTCTTCGCCGAGGACGCCCACCTGTTCTCCACCACGGTGCGTGACAACCTCCTGGTCGCCCGCGGCGACGCCACCGACGACGAACTGCGGCGGGCGCTCCAGCGATGCGGCCTCGGCCGCTGGCTGGACGAACTGCCCGAGGGCTTGTCCACGATTCTCGTCGGCGGCGCGGCGGCGGTGTCGGCGGGGCAGCGCAGGCGGCTGTTGCTGGCCAGGGCGCTGGTCTCGACGGCGACCACCGTGCTCCTCGACGAGCCGACCGAGCACCTCGACGCCTCCGACGCCGGCCAGGTGCTCGTGGACCTGCTCACGCCCGGGGCGCTGTTCTCGGCGGAACGCACCGTGGTGGTGGCGACCCACCACCTACCCGACGGACTGCTCGACGAAACTGTCTGTACCACGGTCAACGTGGCTCCCTGCGGGTAATCTCAGCTTCCATGAGCGAACCGCCGCCTCCTCCGCAGTACGGCGCATACCCGGGTGGCTACCCGCCCCCGCCGCCGCAGTACGGCGGCTATCCCGGCGGTTATCCCGGTGGGTATCCCCCGCCTGCCTCGGCGCCCAAGAACGGTCTCGGTGTGGCGTCCCTCGTCGTCGCCATCATCGCCCTGTTCACCGTCTTCGGCGGGATCATCCTCGGGGTCGTCGCGGTCATTCTCGGTTTCCTCGGCCGGGGCCGGGTCAAGCGCGGCGAAGCCACCAACGGCGGCATCGCGATCGCGGGCATCGTCCTGGGCGTTCTGAGCATCCTGGTGTCCGTCGCCGCGATCGCCATCGCGGTGTGGGGCTTCAACGAGGTCGGCGGCACCGACTACGTCGACTGCGTGACCCGCGCCGGTTCGGACCAGCAAGCGGTCCAGGAATGCGCCGACGAGTTCAGCCGGCGCGTGGAGGACCAGTTCTCCATCACGGTCACGCCGACGCCGTAGGCCGGCCCGGGAAGTACTTCACGATCCCCTCCTGAACGACGGTGGCCAGCGGCTGGCCGGACCGGTCGAAGAAGTGGCCGCTCCCCAGGCCGCGGGATTCGGCCGCCACCGGCGACGTGGTCGAGTAGAGCACCCACTCGTCGAACCGGAACGGCCGGTGAAACCACACCGAATGGTTGGTGGTCACGGCGAAGATCCGGTCGTACCCCCATGACAGCCCATGAGTGGTGATGATCGAGTCGAGCACCGTGGTGTCCGACGAGTACACCAGCGCGGCACCGTGCAGCACCGGATCGTCGGGCATCAGGCCCTTGGCCTTCATCCACACGCGGTTGCTGGTGAGCCGCTCACCTTTGTCGCGCATGACCCATGCGGGATCGTTGGTGTAGCGCCATTCGATGGGGCGCAGCGCGTTGGCGAAGTGCGGCACCACATCCTCGTACCCGCGCAGCAGGTCGTCGATGGGCGGCAGGGTGTCGGGATCGTCCGGCGGCGGGGCCTGCAGGCCGTGCTCGAGGCCGCGGCCACCGGACAGGTACGACACCATCGCGGTCGTCAGCAGCTGACCCTTCTGCATGACGTCGACGCGTCGATTCGCGAACCGGCGCTCGTCGCGCAGCCGCACCACGTGGAACTCCAGGTCCAGGTCCGGGTCGCCGCCTGCGATGAAGTGCGCGGACAACGCGCTGGGCGGCAGCGGGATCTCGAGGCTTCGGCCGGCCGCGACGAACGCCTGCGCCATCATCTGGCCGCCGAACGTGCGCACCGGGTTCTTGCTGGGGTGGGCGCCGGTGAAGGTGTCGTCGTCGAGCCGCTCGAGGTGCAGTGTCGCGAGTAGCTCGTCGAAATCGGTGCGCGGCGACCTGGACCGGGAGTCAGACTCCGACAAGGCCTACCCCCTCCCTATGGTCGTCTAGACGTCGTCCTCCCCGATGCGGTGGACATGGATCAGATTCGTGGAGCCTACTGTGCCGGGCGGAGCGCCTGCGACGATGACCACGAGGTCGCCCCTTCTGTAACGGCCGAGGTTGAGCATCGACTGGTCGACCTGACGGATCATTCCGTCGGTGGTGTCGATGTGCGGAACGATGAACGTCTCGGTGCCCCAGGTCAGCGCCAGCTGGCTGCGCACCTCGGGCAGTGCGGTGAACGCCAGGACCGGAAGCGGCGTGTGCAGCCGGGCAAGCCGGCGCACTGTGTCACCGGACTGGGTGAACGCCACCAGCGCCTTGGCATCGAGTCGTTCACCGATGTCGCGGGCGGCATAGGAGATGACGCCACGCTTGGTGCGCGGTGTGTGGGTCAACGGCGGCGCCGCCACCGAGTTGTCCTCGACGGCCGAGATGATGCGGGCCATCGTCTTGACGGTCTCGAACGGGAACTTGCCCACCGAGGTTTCGCCGGAAAGCATCACCGCGTCGGCGCCGTCGAGCACGGCGTTGGCCACGTCGGAGGCCTCGGCGCGGGTGGGCCTGGAGTTCTCGATCATCGACTCCAGCATCTGGGTGGCGACGATGACGGGTTTCGCGTTCTCCCTTGCCATTTGGATGGCGCGCTTCTGCACCAACGGAACTTCCTCCAGCGGAAGCTCCACCCCGAGGTCACCACGGGCGACCATGATCGCGTCGAACGCGAGCACGATGGCCTCGAGATTGTCGATCGCCTCCGGCTTCTCCAGCTTCGCGATGACGGGAACACGCCTGCCGACGCGGTCCATCACCTCGTGGACCAACTCGACGTCGGCCGGCGAGCGCACGAACGACAGGGCGACCAGGTCGACGCCGAGCCGCAGCGCGAACTCCAGGTCGTCGATGTCCTTCTCCGACAGCGCCGGCGCCGAGACGTTCATCCCTGGCAGCGACATGCCCTTGTTGTTGCTGACCTTGCCGCCCTCGGTGACCGTGCAGACGACGTCACTGCCGTCGATGTGCTCGACCACCAGACCGACGTTTCCGTCGTCGACGAGGACCCGGTTGCCCGGTGAGGCGTCCTGGGCGAGCCGCTTGTAGGTCGTCGACACACGGTCGTGGTTTCCCTCGAAGTCCTCGACGGTGATCCGCACCGTTTCCCCGTTGGCCCAGTAGACGGGACCCTCCGCGAACCGGCCGAGCCGGATCTTGGGTCCTTGCAGGTCAGCAAGGATTCCGACGGCGCGCCCTGTTCCGTCGGACGCTGCCCGAACCCGCTTGTAGTTGGCCTCGTGGTCGGAGTAGTCGCCGTGGCTGAAGTTCAGCCGGGCGACGTTCATCCCGGACTCCACCAGCTTCCTGACAGCCTCCTCGGAGGCGGTGGCGGGGCCCAGCGTACAGACGATCTTTCCGCGTCTATTCACGGATGCCGAGCATAGTCGTTAATCGATTCAGACGACGGCCAGCGGAAGGGCACCCGGTCTGACCGGCGCGGGGAGGTCGGACTCCCCCATCAGGTAGCTGTCGACGGCATGCGCGGCGCTGCGGCCCTCCGCGATCGCCCACACGATCAGCGAAGCGCCCCGGTGCGCGTCCCCGCAGACGAACACCCCTGGGGTGTCTGTCTGCCAGTCCTGCCCGCACGGCAGGGCCCCGCGCCGGTTGAGCGTCAGCCCGAGGCCGTCCAACAGCGCCATGCGCTCGACACCCTCGAAACCGATTGCCAGCAGGGCCAATTCACAGGGAATCTGCAGCGAGCCGCCGACCGGCACGATGTGCCGGCGTCCCGATTCGTCGCGCTCGACCTTGACCTCGGCGATCTCCATCGCGCGCAGGTTGCCCTGCTCGTCACCGAGGAACCGCTGCACCGCGACTTCGTACCGGCGGTCGCCGCCCTCTGCGTGGGCGGGTGACAGGCGGGTGCGCAGCACGATCGGCCACGTGGGCCACGGTGACCGCGAGTCGTCTCGTGACTCCGGCGGTTCGGGGTTGTAGTCCAGTTGGGTCACCGACGCGGCACCCTGGCGGTGTGCCGTGCCCAGGCAGTCCGCGCCGGTGTCGCCGCCGCCGATGATGACGACGTGCTTGCCCGCCGCGCTGACCTCGCTGGGTCCGTCGCCCTCGCACTCCTTGTTGGCGGGAACGAGATGCTCCATCGCCAGGTGCACGCCCTTGAGGTCGCGTCCCTCCACGTCGTTGTCCCGCGCGCGCAGCGCTCCGACCGCGAGGACCACCGCGTCGTTCTGCGCACGCAGCTGTTCGACCGGAAGGTCGACACCCACCTCACAGTCGGTGACGAAACGTGTTCCCTCGGCCCGCATCTGGGCCAGACGCTGGTTGAGCGTGGCCTTCTCCAGCTTGTACTCCGGGATTCCGTAGCGCATCAGCCCGCCGATGCGGTCGTCGCGCTCGTACACCGTGACGTCGTGGCCTGCCCGGGTGAGCTGCTGGGCTGCGGCCAGGCCCGCGGGACCGGAGCCGACGACCGCGACACGCTTGCCGGTCGAGATGGCCGCGGGCTGCGGCTCGATGATCCCGTCCATCCACGCCTGGTCGGCGATCGTCTGCTCGATGCGCTTGATCGTCACGGCGCCGCCGGTCTGCTCCTCGGCGATCGACAACACGCACGCCGCCTCGCAGGGGGCCGGGCACAGCCGGCCGGTGAACTCCGGGAAGTTGTTGGTCGCGTGCAGCCGGTCGCTGGCCGCATCCCACCTGCCCCGACGGACCAGGTCGTTCCACTCCGGGATCAGGTTGCCCAGCGGGCAGCCCGCAGTCCCGGAGTGGCAGAACGGGATTCCGCAGTCCATGCAGCGGCGGGCCTGCTGGGAGACCTCACCGGCCCGTTGATGAGGATCCTGCTGCTCGTAGACCTCCCGCCAGTCCCCGACACGTTCGTCGACGGGACGTTTGGTGGCCTCGACCCGGTGCACCTCGAGAAATCCATGTGGATCAGCCACGGCTTGCCTCCATGATCGCTGCGTCGACGTCGCGCCCCTCGGCCTTGGCCATCCGGGTCGCCTGCAGTACGCGTTGGTAGTCGCGCGGCATCACCTTGGTGAACTGCGCGCTGCGCCTGGGCCAGTCGGAGAGCACCGATGTCGCGACTGTGCTGCCGGTGTGGTGCGCGTGCCTGGCGACGACGTCGCGCAGCCACACCAGGTCCTCGGGGTCGAGGCGCTGCAGTTCCACCATGTCGGTGTTGACCCGCTTGGGGTCGAGGCCCAGGACGAACGCGATACCGCCCGACATGCCCGCCGCCATGTTGCGGCCGACCTTGCCGAGCACCACGACGCGCCCGCCCGTCATGTATTCGCAGGCGTGGTCCCCCACGCCCTCGACGACCGCAAGCGCGCCGGAATTGCGGGCGGCGAACCGTTCGCCCGTCCGCCCGCGCAGGTAGACCTCACCCGACGTCGCGCCGTAGAGCAGCGTGTTGCCTGCGATGACGTTGTCCTCGGGCAGGAACAGCACATCATCCTGTGGCTTCACGATCACTTTCCCGCCCGAAAGCCCCTTGCCCACATAGTCGTTGGCATCACCGATGAGTTCCAGCGTGATGCCGGGGGGCAGGAACGCACCGAGCGACTGGCCCGCAGAGCCGGTGAGGTTGACATGGATGGTGTCCTCGGGCAGGCCCTGGGCCCCGTACCGTCGGGTCACCTCGCTGCCCAGCAGCGTTCCGACCGTGCGGTTGACATTGCGCACCGGCAGTTCCAGCCGGACCGGGTGCGCGTCTTCCAACGCACCTTCGGCGAGCTGGATCAGGGTCCGGTCGAGCGCGTGGTCGAGGCCGTGGTCCTGACCCCGCATCCGCCTGCGATGCGTCACGTCCGCGCCGTGGGCGTCGGTGGGCACGGCGAAGATCGGTGTCAGGTCGAGCCCCTTGCTCTTCCAGTGCGCGACCCCCGTGGCGGTGTCGAGCACCTCGGCGTGCCCGACTGCTTCGTCGAGGCTGCGGAAACCGAGCTCGGCCAGGTACCTGCGGATGTCCTCGGCGATGAACTGGAAGAAGTTCTCGACGAATTCGGGCTTGCCGTTGAACCGCGCCCTCAGCTCGGGGTTCTGCGTCGCCACACCCACCGGGCAGGTGTCGAGATGGCACACCCGCATCATGATGCAACCGGCGACCACCAGGGGCGCGGTGGCGAAGCCGAACTCCTCGGCGCCCAGCAGCGCCGCCACGATCACGTCACGGGCGGTGCGCATGCCGCCGTCGCACTGGACGGTGATCCGGTCGCGCAGACCGTTGAGCACCAGCGTCTGCTGGGTGTCGGCCAGGCCGATCTCCCAGGGCGCCCCGGCGTGTTTGAGGCTGGTCAGCGGCGCCGCGCCGGTGCCGCCGTCGTAGCCGGAGATGAGCACCACGTCGGCGTGCGCCTTGGAGACCCCGGCCGCGACGGTGCCCACGCCCACCGAGCTCACCAGCTTGACGTGGATGCGGGCGTCGGAGTTGGCGTTCTTGAGGTCGTGGATCAGTTGCGCGAGATCCTCGATCGAGTAGATGTCGTGGTGCGGCGGCGGGGAGATGAGCCCGACGCCCGGGGTCGAGTGCCGCGTCTTGGCGATGTTGGGATACACCTTGTAACCCGGAAGCTGGCCGCCTTCACCGGGTTTGGCGCCCTGAGCCATCTTGATCTGGATGTCGGAGGCATTCACCAGGTAGTCGCTGGTCACGCCGAAACGGCCCGAGGCGACCTGCTTGACGGCGCTCCGCCGCTTCGGGTCGTACAGCCGGTCCACATCCTCCCCGCCTTCGCCGCTGTTCGATCTGCCGCCGAGCTTGTTCATCGCGACAGCCATCGTCTCGTGCGCTTCGGCGGAGATCGACCCGTAGCTCATCGCCCCGGTGTTGAACCTCGTTACGATGGACTCGACCGACTCGACCTCCTCCAACGGCACCGGAGGGCGGAGGTCCTTCTTGAACTCGAAGAGTCCGCGCAGTGCGCCGCCCTCGCGGGCCAGGCGGTTCACCTCGTCGGAGTAGTTCTGGAATACCTCGTAGCGACCGGTACGGGTGGCATGCTGCAGCAGGAAGACCACTTCCGGTGTGAACAAATGCAATTCGCCCTCCCGACGGAAGGCGTACTCACCGCCGACCTCGAGACGCCGGTGCACCCGTTCGGTGGGGTTCTCCGGGTAGGCGCGGCGGTGCCGCAACTTGACCTCTTCGGCGATCACGTCCAGACCGATCCCACCCAGCTGGGTGGGGGTGCCGGTGAAGTACTCGTCGATGACCTCCCTGTCGATCCCCACCGCCTCGAAGGCCTGTGCGGCGGTGTAGGAGGCGACCGTGGAGATGCCCATCTTGCTCATCACCTTCATGACGCCCTTACCGAGCGCGTTGAGGTAGTTACGCATCGCCGTGGCCGCTTCGATGCCGGTGAGTTCGCCTTCGCGGATCAGGTCCTCGATGGACTCGAAGGCCAGGTACGGGTTGACCGCGGCGGCGCCGAAGCCGATGAGCATCGCGATGTGGTGGACCTCGCGGGCGTCACCACTTTCGACGACGAGAGCCACCGTGGTGCGTTCCTTGGTGCGAACCAGATGGTGGTGAACCGCCGACACGGCGAGCAGCGAGGGAATCGGGGCCCTGGTGTGATCGGAGTCGCGGTCGGAGAGGACCAGTGTCCGTGCACCTTTGGCGATGGCTTCGCAGGCCCGCAGCCTCAGGTCCTCGAGTGCTTCTGCCAGTCCGTCACCGCCGCGTTCGACGTCGTAGAGGGCCCGCAGGACCGCGGTGCGCAGCCCGGGCTGTTCGCCGTCGTCGTTGATGTGGACGATCTTGTTGAGTTCGTCGTTGTCGAGAACCGGCCAGCGCAGCACGATCTGGCGGCACGAGGCCGCGGTGGGTTCGAGGAGGTTCTGCTCGGGACCCATGACGCGCGACATCGAGGTCACCACTTCCTCGCGGATGGCGTCCAGGGGCGGGTTGGTCACCTGGGCGAAGAGTTCGACGAAGTAGTCGTACAGCAGCTTCGACCGCTGTGACAGCACGGCCGCAGGGGTGTCGGTGCCCATCGACCCCAGGGGTTCGGTCCCCGAGGCCGCCATCGGGGTGAGGAGGATCCGCAGGTCCTCCTCGGTGTAGCCGAAGGCGACCTGGCGGCGGACCACCGACTCGTGGTTGGGCTGAACCCGCGCGCGGTCGGGCAGCGTCTTGAGGTCGAGAAGACCCGCGTGCAGCCATTCGCCGTAGGGTTCGGCTCCGGCGAGCTGCTCTTTCACCTCGTCGTCGGACACGATGCGTCCCGCCGCCGTGTCGATCAGGAACATCTTGCCCGGCTGTAGGCGCCCCTTGGCCACGATCTGGGCCGAGGGCACGTCGAGCACGCCGCTCTCGCTGGCAAGGATGATCCGGTCGTCGATCGTACGCCACCAGCGTCCCGGCCGTAATCCGTTGCGGTCCAGAACCGCTCCGACCAGGGTTCCGTCGGTGAAGGTGACGCAGGCGGGTCCGTCCCACGGCTCCATCAGCGAGGCGTGGAACTGCCAGAACGCCCGCTCGGCGGGGTCCATGGTGGTGTTGTTCTCCCACGCCTCGGGGATCATCATCAACACGGCGTGGGGCAGGCTGCGGCCACCGAGATGTAGTAGCTCCAGCACTTCGTCGAACGACGCCGAGTCGGAGGCCTCCGGCGTGCAGATGGGCGAAAGTCTGCTCAGGTCACCGGGAATCCGTGTGCTGCCGAGCATGGCTTCGCGGGCGTGCATGCGGTTGCGGTTGCCTCGCACCGTGTTGATCTCGCCGTTGTGGGCGACGAATCGGAACGGGTGGGCCAGCGGCCAGGACGGGAACGTGTTCGTCGAGAACCGGCTGTGCACGATCGCGATGGCGCTGACGCAGCGGTCGTCGCGGACATCCGGAAAGTACTGCGGCAGCTGCATTGTCGTGAGCATGCCCTTGTAGACCATGGTGCGGCTCGATAGCGACGGGAAGTACACCCCGGTGCGCTCGGCACGCTTGCGCACCGGATACACGCGGCGGTCGAGATCGATGCCTCCGAGCTTGCGGTCGGGCGCGGCGACGAACAGTTGGGACATGAAGGGCATGCAACCGAGCGCGGTGGTGCCCACCTCGGCGCCGTCGGGGTCGACGGGAACGTCGCGCCAGCCCAGCACCTCCAGGCCCTCTTTTTCGGCGATGGCTGCGACGGACCCTCGTGCGGCGGCGCGGGCGCCGGGCTCCATTGGCAGGAAGCAGATGCCGGCGGCGAAGGTGTTGGCGCCTTCGGCGGTGGGGGCCGGGAGGTCGAAGTCGACGACCGCGCGCAGCAGGTCGACGGGCAACTGGATGAGAATGCCTGCCCCGTCACCGCTGTTGGGTTCGGCTCCCGCCGCTCCGCGGTGTTCCAGGTGCTCCAGTGCGATCAGACCGTCCGCGACGATGGAGTGCGAACGCCGACCTTGGATGTCGACGACCATGGCGACACCGCACGAATCCGACTCGTTGTCGGGGTCGTACAGGCCTTGGCGTTCGGGCAATGCCGAAAACAGCATGGACATGGGCCTCCGCAGTCCTGAAATTCCTGTTCAGGGACTGCATCGGCCCGTTGATCGAGTGTATCAGCGCAGGTCGGCGGCTACCCGTCGAGAACGGTGGGGACCAGGGGAAACCCAGGGAGATTTCGCACAACCGTCCACGTCACGGCTGCGGCGATGATCACAACGAACGCCGAGGTGTTCAGCACCGGTCTGCCGCCCTTGTTGCGCACGAGCACCCAGGTCAACAGCAGCGGCAGGCCGATGAGGAGGAAGGCGTTGTCGACGAACGCGGCGGCCAGGTCGCCGTGGAGGAGGTCGTGGGTCATCCGCAGACCGCCGCATGCCGGACAGTTCCAGCCGGTGAGGGCCTGGAAGGGACACGGCGGAAAAATGAAGCTCGGACTGTGCGGGTTCCCGATGCCGACGTAGGCGAGCCCGCCCACCACCACCGCGCCCGCACCGAGCGCGCCGGCCAGTCGCTTGTTGGTTGTGCGGTTAGGTGCCATCGCGCAGGGGACGTCCGTCCGGATCCCGCACCTTGTCGGTGAGGATCAGAACGGCGTCGATGATCCCCCAGATGACGGCGCCGATACCGCAGGTGATCAGCCCGACGACGAGTTGCGCGATGCCCAGGCCGGTATAGCCGAGGTAGATGCGCCCGATGCCGACCAGGCCGAGCAGCCCGAGCAGCTGAAGGAGCCCGCCGACCACCTTGGACTTCTCCGAGAACGGTTCACCGGTCATGGGGTGACGGCCATACGGCGCCATCGGATCCGAGTAGGCGGGCGGGTACTGGCCCACGGGCGGCGGAAACTGCCCGGGCGCCGGGTACTGGCCTGGCGGCGGATAACCCGACTGCTGCGGCGGGGGCGGGTAGGAACCCTCTCCCTCGTTGCCACTGAACTGGGGCTCGGTCATTCCCACAGCATGCCAGACCACGAACCGCTCAGAAAGGAGGCGGCTCATAGGTGGCGGCTAGCCAGGCTTGGTGTTGGCGTTCGAGTTCGGCGTTGATGTCGAGACGTCGCTGGCGTTCCCGCTGAATGCGGGCACCTCGGTCCTGACCGCGGGTGCGTCGCCGGGTCGGCATCCTCATCGCCGGCTTCGACGACACCCTCGCCGCGGTAGTTGCTGTGGCGGCCGAGGCCTCACCGGTGGGCTGGCCCAATGCCGGGAACAGCGTCGCGCCGTGCGCCTCGCTGACATCCACCCCGCGGGCGAGGACCTCGCGTCAGCGGTTCCGTCGGCGGCGCAACCATTGGCGGACCTTACCGCCGGACTGCAAAACGCTGCTGCTGAACGCAGATTCGGGGCTGCTCTCGGAACCAGGCTTGGCGGCGGAGGTCTCGGATTGTTCCGGCCGGACTCCGCTGTCGGCGGCGTTCTCGTCGGACTCGGCTTCTGCAGCGGGTACCTCGGCCGCCGGGGCACCGTCGGCCGCCACCTCGTCATCCTCAGAGTCATCGCCATCCGCGCTGACAGCGGCCTCAGTATCGTCGACTTCCTCGGCAACGGAATCGGAGTCCTCGTCGTCGCCTCCGGGCTCTTCAACCTCAGCAGCCAGCGCCTCGGCCACCGACGCACCTTCAGCCGCCACCTCATGCGCCTCCGGCGCGTCCGCGACGGCCTCAGCCACCTCATCACCCTCTACAGAGCCCAGGCCCTCAGCATCGGTATCAGCCTCCGCAGTCTCGGACTCATCGGCATCCCCGGTGACGGCTTCGTCCTCCGTGTCGTCGACTTCCTCGGCAACGGAATCGGAGTCCTCGTCGTCGCCTCCGGGCTCTTCAACCTCAGCAGCCAGCGCCTCGGCCACCGACGCACCCTCAGCCGCCACCTCATGCGCCTCCGGCGCATCCGCGACGGCCTCAGCCACCTCATCACCCTCGACAGAGCCCAAGCCCTCAGCATCGGTATCAGCGCCTTCGGCTTCGGGCTCTTCGGCGTCGGGTTCTTCGGCTTCGGCTTCTTCGGCCCCGACGTCGGTGGCCAGCGCCTCCGCTGCCACCTCTCCCTCGACTGCCACCTCATGCGCGACCGACGCATCCTCGGCCGCCTCTGCCGCCTCATCGCCATCGACCGCGCCGAGGCCCGCAGGCTCGGTCTCCGGCTCCTCGGTCACCTCCGAGTCGACGTGGGCCGACGCGGCAGCAGCCTCGTCCACGACGACCGAGTCATGAGCGACCGACGCTCCCTCGGCCGCCTCGACTGCCTCGTCACCCTCGACCGAACCGAGACCGCCCGCTTCGGTCGCCAACTCGGGTGGAGCGCCCTCAGCCGGTTCGGCGGATTCGGCGGCTTCGTCGACCTCGACCTCGGACGCCTCGGGCTCGACCTCGACCGCAGCGGCCAGTGCTTTGGCGTCGGCCTCGCCCATGACGGCGGCATCGTGAGCAGCCGACGCACCGTCGGCAGCCTCGACCGCTTCGTCACCCTCGACCGAACCGAGGCCGCCAACCTCATGCCCAGACTCAGCAGGCTCCTCGACATCCGCCGTCAGAGTTTCGGCCTCAGCCGCCTCGACGACCGACCTCTCGTCATCCTCGCCCGCAACCTTGGCAGCGGCGACGACACCGGTCGTCGACGCGCCGACAGCCAATCCCTTGACGAAGTCCTCGACTTCGCCTGCCTCGCCGGCCTCGGCGTCTCGGCGACCCTTGAGCGTCGCCGGATCCTCGCGACCCTTGGGCGCAACCATGATGTACACGACCGCACCGATGAACACGAACGTCGACGTGAACGAATTGACCCGAACGCCTGCCAACAGCGTCGCGGCGTCGCTGCGCATCAGCTCGATCCAGAACCGCCCCACGCAGTAGCCCGCCACATACAGTGCGAACAGCCGGCCGTGCCCGATCCTGAATTTGCGGTCGACGATGATCAGCACCGCGAAAACCAGCAGATTCCACAGCAATTCGTACAGGAACGTCGGATGGACAACCTCGATCAGCTGACCCGTCGACACCCCGTTGAGTGTGTCCAGGACGCCGGCGGCATTGCGTCGCTCGTAGATCTCCAAACCCCACGGCAGCGTCGTCGGCCTGCCGAAGAGCTCCTGGTTGAAATAGTTGCCGAGCCGTCCGATCGCCTGCGCGAGAATGATCCCCGGCGCGATCGCATCGCCGAATGCAGGCAGCGGTATCCCGTGCCGCCGGCACGCGATCCACGCCCCGATGCCGCCCAGCGCGACAGCACCCCAGATGCCGAGGCCGCCGTCCCAAATCCTCAGGGCGGCGGCGAAACCGGCTCCGTCATCACCGAAATAGGTGCTCCAGTCGGTCAGGACGTGATAGACGCGGCCGCCGATCAGGCCGAAAGGCACCGCCCACAGCGCGACGTCGTAGATGACGCCGGGTTCACCGCCCCTGGCCACCCATCGCCGATCACCGATCACCATCGCGGCGATGATCCCGACGATGATGAACAGCGCGTATGCGCGCAGCGGCACACCGAAGAACTCCCAGACACCCTGGGAAGGGCTCGGGATGTATGCCAGAACCGTGGTCGTCACGCAGTGATCCTCTGACGCACCCCGTCAGCGAGTTCCTCGGTCAAGGACCGAAGCGCGGGGATGCCGTCCTTGAGCGCGGACACCAGCGCCGAGCCGACGATGACGCCGTCTGCGTAGGCGCCGATCTCTGCCGCCTGCTCGCGGGACCGCACCCCGAGTCCGACGCCAACCGGGATGTCCGAGATCGCCCTGACCCGGCTCACGAGCTCAGGTGCGGCGTTCGACACCGCGTCCCGCGCGCCGGTGACCCCCATGGTCGACGCCGCGTAGACGAACCCGCGCGACGCCTGCACCGTCTCGGCCAGTCGCTGCGGTGTCGACGACGGCGCGACGAGGAAGATCCTGTCCAGGTCGTGCGCCTCCGAGGCGGCCAGCCATTCGTCGGCCTCATCCGGAATCAGATCCGGGGTGATCATCCCGAGCCCGCCGGCCGATGCCAGGTCGCGCGCGAAAGCGTCAACGCCCTTGCGTAACACCAGGTTCCAATAAGTCATCACGACGGCACGGCCGCCGGCGTTGCTGATCACCTCCACCGCGGTGAGCGTATCGCGCACCCGCACACCGCCGGCCAGTGCAGCTTCGGTGGCCGCGGCGATGGTGGGACCATCCATGCCCGGATCGGAGTACGCGATGCCCACCTCGACCAGATCGCAACCGGATTCGACCAGCGCGGTCATCGCCGAGATGGAAGTCTTGACGTCGGGAAAGCCCGTGGGCAGGTAGCCGATCAGCGCCGAACGGTCCTCGCGGCGGCACGAATCGAACAGACCTGCCAGCCTGCTCATACCGGACCGCCTTCGAGCAGACCGAACCATCTGGCTGCCGTCTCGACGTCCTTGTCCCCGCGGCCCGACAGGTTCACCAGGATGATCGAACCCGCGCCGAGCTCGACACCCAGCTTCAACGCACCCGCAACGGCGTGCGCAGACTCGATGGCCGGGATGATCCCCTCTGCGCGGCTCAGCAGCGACAGCGCGTCCATCGCCTCGGTGTCGGTGATCGGTTCGTAGCGCGCCCGGCCCACGTCCTTCAGCAGCGCGTGCTCTGGGCCGACGCCCGGATAGTCCAAACCCGCAGAGATGGAATGTGATTCGACGGTCTGGCCATCCTCGTCCTGCAACAGGTACGAGTAGGACCCTTGGAACGCCCCCGGGGATCCGCCGGTGAACGTCGCTGCATGACGACCGGTTTCGACGCCGTCGCCCGCCGCTTCGTAACCGACCAGGCGCACGCCGGGATCGTCGATGAAGGCGTGGAACACGCCGATGGCGTTGGAGCCGCCGCCGACACATGCGACCACCGCATCGGGAAGCCGGCCCGCCTGATCCAGGATCTGAGCCCGGGCTTCGAGGCCGATGACCCGCTGAAAATCGCGCACCATCATCGGGAACGGATGCGGGCCCGCCGCCGTGCCGAAGCAGTAGTAGGTGTCGTCGGCGTTGGTGACCCAATCCCGGAACGTCTCGTTGATGGCGTCCTTCAGGGTTTTGGACCCCGACTCGACCGGCACCACCGTCGCACCCAGAAGCCGCATCCGGGCCACGTTGAGCGCCTGCCGCGCGGTGTCGACGGCACCCATGTAGATCACGCATTCCAGACCCATCAGCGCGCACGCGGTGGCCGTCGCCACCCCGTGCTGGCCGGCGCCCGTCTCGGCGATCACCCGGGTCTTGCCCATCTGCCGGGCAAGCAGGGCCTGGCCCAGCACATTGTTGATCTTGTGAGATCCGGTGTGGTTGAGGTCTTCTCGCTTCAGGAAGATCCTGGCGCCCCCAGCGTGCTCGCTGAGCCGCTCGGCCTCGTAGAGCGGCGACGGCCGTCCGGTGTAGTGCCGCTGGAGGCGATCGAGCTCGTCGAGGAAGGTCTGGTCACCGCGCGCCTTCTCGTATGCGGCGGTCACCTCTTCGATGACGGCCATCAGCGCCTCGGGGACATACCGTCCGCCGTACACACCGAAGTGCCCACGGGCGTCCGGGTCGTGGGCGGTGGGTTCGGCGACCGCCGCACTGGCGCGCGGGAGTTCGGGGCCGGGGTTGTTGACCACTTAACGCGAGGGTTTCGGGCACGACGGATGCGTGCCGGCAGTGACCAGGTCGGCGACGGCGCTACGGGGGTCACCGCTGGTGACCAGTCCCTCACCCACGAGGACCGCGTCGGCGCCCGCACCCGCGTAGGCGAGCAGGTCGGCAGTGCCGCGCACCCCCGACTCCGCGATCCGGATGACGTTGCTCGGCAGTCCCGGCGCGATCCGGGCGAAGCTGTCCCTGTCCACCTCGAGGGTCTTGAGGTCGCGCGCGTTCACCCCGATCACCGACGCACCGGCCTGCAGAGCCCGGTCGGCCTCTTCCTCGGTGTGCACCTCGACCAGCGCGGTCATGCCCAGCGATTCGGTGCGCTCGAGCAGCGACACCAACACCGGCTGCTCCAGCGCCGCGACGATCAGCAGAAGCATGTCGGCGCCGTGCGCCCTTGCCTCGTGGATCTGGTACGGCCAGATAATAAAGTCCTTGCGTAGCACCGGGATCGACACCGCGGAGCGCACCGCGTCCAGGTCGTCGAGTGACCCGCTGAAGCGGCGCTCCTCGGTCAGCACGCTGATGATGCGCGCACCGCCGCTCTCGTAGGCGCGGGCGAGTTCCGCGGGGTCACCGATCGGAGCCAGCTCGCCGCGTGACGGACTGGCCCGCTTCACCTCGGCGATCACCCCGATACCGGGCGCGCGCAGTGCGGCCATGACGTCCAACGGCTTGCGTGCGCGCTTGGCCTGCTCTTTGACCTCGGCCAGGCTGACGACGGCTTCGCGAGCGGCAACGTCGGCACGGACTCCCTCGAGGATGGAGTCGAGCACCGTCGCCGAACCCATAGGTGTCGCTTCCCTTCCCCTGACGGCCGCTTGATTCTTAACGAAGGGTAGTCGCCACCATGCCACTGTCGATCACCGCCCCTTGTTGTCCGGGTTGGTCGGGTCCCGGCCCTCGTCGAGGGCATCCCAGAGCATCCGCTCCGACATCGCGGCCGCGGGCGCGTCGGTCTCCGCCGCGGGACGACGGGTGTAGCGGGCGGCGTTGGAGCGCGCCCCGGTCGCCGAACGCATGAGCAGCACAGAACCGGTCAGCGACACGATCGCGGCGACCAACGTCAGGGCGGCGCCGACGTAGTGCCGCTCGGTGTCCAGCAGGTCGGCCACCGGCACGTCCGCCAGCTGGGCGGCACGGACAGCGACGTCGGCGACGACCCACAGGCTGATCGCCAGGTACCCCATTCCGGCACTGGCCGCCGCCACCAGGAGCGCGAGGATCCGCAGCGGCCAACCGTGCACTGCCAGCGCCGCCACCGCGGCCGCCGCCACCAGCAGCGCCAGCGGGATCAGGGCTGTCGACCAGGTGGCACCCGACAGGTCGGCGGTCTTGGGCTGCCCCAGGCCGTCGAACGAACTGATCTGGACCCACGTCAGCCGCGACGCCACCCACAGGCCCGCCGCGGCGAGCACGAGGCACAGTTGCGCGAGACGGATCACGGCTCGCTCAGCGTCTCGGCCGCCGCGATCGCGCTGAGCACGGCACGGGCCTTGTTCGCGGCCTCGTTGTATTCGTACGGCCCGTTGGAGTCGGCGACGACGCCGCCGCCGGCCTGGACGTAGGCCGTTCCGTCGCGCATCAGCGCGGTGCGGATCGCGATCGCGAAGTCGGCGTTGCCCGCGAAGTCGAGATACCCCAGAACCCCGCCGTAGAGGCCGCGGCGCGTCTTCTCGACCTCCTCGATCAATTCCATCGCCCGCACCTTCGGCGCCCCCGACAGCGTCCCGGCCGGGAAGCACGCGGTCACCGCATCAAGCGCGGATCTGCCGTCGGCGAGCAGCCCCGTCACCGTGGACACCAGGTGCATGACGTGGCTGTAGCGCTCGATGTGGCTGTAGTCCTCGACGCGCACCGTGCCGGGCGTGCAGACCCGGCCCAGATCGTTGCGCCCGAGGTCGACGAGCATCAGGTGCTCCGCGCGCTCCTTCTCGTCGGACAGCAGCTCCTTTTCGAGCAGCAGGTCCTCCTCTTCGGTATCGCCCCGCCAGCGGGTGCCGGCGATCGGGTGCGTGGTGGCACGCCCCTCCTTGACAGTGACGAGCGCCTCCGGGCTCGACCCGACGATCGAGAAGTCCAGTCCCCCAGCATGATCGGGAACGTTGAGCAGGTACATGTAAGGGCTGGGGTTGGTGACCCGCAGCATCCGGTAGACATCGAGGGGATCAGCGTCGGTGTCCATCTCGAAGCGCTGCGACGGCACCACCTGGAACGCCTCGCCCGCCTCGATGTCACCGACCAGCTTGTCGACGATCGCGGTGTATTCCTCGACGGTGCGCTGGGAGCGGTGCAGCGGAGCCGGCCTGCTGAACGTCGCCACCGTCGAGGTCAGCGGCGCCGCCAGCGCGGTCGTCATCACGTCGAGCCTGGCCACCGCGTCGTCGTAGGCCCAGTCGACGCGTTCGTCGGTGCCGTTCCAGTTGACGGCGTTGGCGATCAACGTGATGGTGCCCTCGTGGTGGTCGACCGCGGCGATGTCGGTGGCCAGCAGCAGCAGCATGTCGGGCAGACCCAGGTCGTCGGTGGTCAGCTCGGGCAACCGCTCCAGCCGGCGCACGAAGTCGTAGGCGAAGAAGCCGACCAGCCCGGAGGACAGCGGCGGCAGCCCCGGCAGCGCCGCGGTCTCCAACAACGCCAGCGTCGTCCGCAGCGCGTCCAGCGGGTCACCGCCCGCGGGCGCGTCCTGCGGGGTGACACCCAGCCACACCGCCTCGCCGTCGCGCACCGTCAACGCCGACGGGGCACCCGCCCCGATGAACGACCAGCGCGACCAGGACCTGCCGTTCTCGGCCGACTCGAGGAGGAACGTGCCCGGTCGGTTCGCGGCCAACTTGCGGTACGCCGACAGCGGTGTCTCGCTGTCGGCGAGCACCTTGCGAGTCACCGGAACCACCCGGTGCTCGGCGGCCAGCGCCCGGAAATCCTCACGCGACGTCGTCACGGAGAGGTTGGCGGTCGTCTGCACCCCGTCATCCTCCCAGAAGTACGGTTGTCCCCATGACACAGGTCAAACGTGGTGATCGGGTGGCGGAGTTCGAACTACCGGACCAGACAGGGACGACGAGGACGCTGACCGAACTGCTCGCCGGCGGACCGATCGTGCTGTTCTTCTACCCTGCGGCGATGACGCCGGGGTGCACCAAGGAGGCGTGCCACTTCCGGGATCTGGCCGGCGAGTTCACCGCCGTGGGCGCCGGCCGGGTGGGCATCAGCGCCGATCCGGTCGACAAGCAGGCGAAGTTCGCCGATCAGCAGCAGTTCGACTATCCCCTGCTGTCCGATACCGAAGGTGCGGTGGCCACGCAATTCGGGGTCAAGCGGGGCCTGCTCGGCAAGCTGATGCCGGTCAAGCGGACGACGTTCGTCATCGACACCGACCGCACCGTGCTCGAGGTGATCGCCAGCGAGTTCAGCATGGACACCCACGCCGACAAGGCACTGGAGGTGCTGCGCCGGCGTCAGTCGGCGTAGGAGCATCGCCGCATCACCTGGTCCGGCGAAACTGAACTTGTTGCTTGTTTTCCGGGGCACGATTTGAGCAACAACATCAGATTCGCCGGAGGGTCGGTCAGGACTCCGGGCTCAGCAGCAGGTCCGCGTCGAAGCAGGTGTGATTACCGGTGTGGCAGGCGGCGCCGACCTGGTCGACCTCGATCAGCACCGTGTCGCCGTCGCAGTCCAGGCGCACCGAGTGCACATGCTGCGTGTGCCCGGAGGTCGCCCCCTTGATCCACTGCTCCCCGCGGGAACGCGAATAGTAGGTCGCCTCACGGGTTTCCAACGTGCGGGCCAGTGCGTCGTCGTCCATCCAGGCGACCATCAGCACCTGTCCGGTGGCACGCTCCTGCACCACGGCGGTGAACAGGCCGTCGGCATTGCGCTTGAGCCGCGCAGCGATCGCCGGGTTCAGTGTCACCTCACCACGATCCCTTCCGCCGCCATCGCCGCCTTCACCTGCCCGATGGTCAGCTCCCGGAAGTGGAACACGCTGGCCGCCAACACGGCGTCGGCACCTGCGAGCACCGCGGGGGCGAAATCCTCCACCTTGCCGGCGCCGCCGCTGGCGATGACCGGCACCGACACCGCTCCGCGCACCGCACGCAGCATCTTCAGGTCGAATCCCGCCTTGGTGCCGTCGTAGTCCATCGAGTTGAGCAGGATCTCGCCCACCCCGAGTTCGGCGCCACGCGCCGCCCATTCGACCGCGTCGATGCCGGTGCCCTGGCGGCCCCCGTGGGTGGTCACCTCCCAGCCCGACGTGGTGGGCTCGGCCCCTTCGGGAACGGTCCGGGCGTCGACCGACAACACGATGCACTGCGAGCCGAACTGCCGCGACAACTCCGAGAGCAATTCGGGGCGCGCGATCGCGGCGGTGTTGACCGCGACCTTGTCGGCCCCGGCGCGCAGCAGGACATCCACGTCGGCCACCGAGCGCACCCCGCCGCCGACCGTGAGGGGGATGAACACCTGCTCGGCGGTTCGCCTGACCACTTCCAGCATCGTGGCGCGACCCGACGAGGACGCCGTCACATCGAGGAACGTCAGCTCGTCGGCGCCCTCGGCGTCGTAGGCCGCGGCGAGCTCGACGGGATCACCTGCATCGCGCAGGTTCTCGAAGTTGACCCCCTTGACCACCCGTCCGTCGTCGACGTCCAGGCAGGGGATCACGCGGGTGGCGACGTCGCTGCTGGGCCTCACAGGTAGTCCTTCGGATCACCTGCGGACCTGACGATCTCCAGCATCTGCTCGTGCACGCCGGGCGCGGCCACCAGCGCCGACGGCGAGCTGACGGTCCAGGGCTCGCCCGCGAGGTCGGTGACGACGCCACCGGCGGCGCGCACCAACGCCACTCCGGCGGCGTGATCCCAGACATGGTGGCCGTAACTTATTGCACCGCCCAGGATTCCGGCAGCCACATAGGCGAGGTCGACCCCGGTGGCGCCGTGCATCCGCAACCGCGAACACTCGCGACTCAACCCCTCCAGGACCGCCACCCGGTAGGGGCCGGGATAGCGACCCCGCGACTCGATGTTGAAGGTGCCGATCCCGATGACGGAGTCCGAGAGCGCCGTCGGTTGCAGCTTCGCCAGCACCTCGCCGTTGCACCGCACCGGACCGCCGACCATGGCGGTGTAGCGCTGCCCCGTGAACGGCAGCCAGGTCAGCCCGAGAAGCGGCTCGCCGTCGGCCAGCAGCCCCAACAGCATGGCCGCCGTCGGCAGGCCGGCGGCATAGTTGAACGTGCCGTCGATCGGGTCCAGCACCCACACCAACTCCGCGTCCAACGGTTCACCGCCGAACTCCTCGCCGTGCACCCCGATGCCGGTCAGCCGCGTCAGCTCGGCCACCACCCGGCGTTCGATCGCCAGATCCACCTCAGTGGCGAAGTCGTTGCCCTTCTTGGCGACCGCGGAATCGGCGCGATGACCCGCGACGAACTGTGTCGAGGCGGCGTCCAGCACCCCGGCCGCGGTGGTGAGCAGCTCGGCCAGCTGCTGCGGTTCGACGGTCACGAGTTGACCGCGGCGAGTGCCTGCGGCAGCGTGAACCTCTCGGCGTACAACGCCTTTCCGACGATCGCACCCTCCACGCCGCGGTCGGTGAGTGTCGCGATGGCGCGCAGATCGTCGAGACTCGACACCCCGCCGGAGGCGATGACGGGCGCGTCGGTGCGTTCACAGACCTCGGCCAGCAGCTCCAGGTTCGGTCCGTTGAGGGTGCCGTCCTTGGTGACGTCGGTGACCACGAACCGCGAACACCGTTCGCCGTCAAGACGTTCCAGCACGGTCCACAGGTCGCCGCCGTCGGTCTCCCACCCGCGGCCGCGCAGGCGGTACTGACCGTCCTCGATCTTGACGTCGAGGCCGACCGCGATCTTCTCGCCGTGCTCGGACACGACCTCGGCGCACCACCGCGGATTCTCCAGCGCCGCGGTGCCCAGGTTGACCCGCGCGCAGCCGGTGGCCAGTGCCGCGGCCAGCGACTCGTCGTCGCGAATCCCGCCGGACAGCTCGACCTTGACGTCCAGCTTGCCGACGACCTCGGCGAGCAGTTCCCGGTTGGACCCGCGGCCGAAAGCCGCGTCGAGGTCCACGAGGTGGATCCACTCGGCGCCGTCGCGCTGCCACGCCATCGCCGCGTCGAGGGCCGAGCCGTACTCGGTCTCACTGCCTGCCTGTCCCTGCACCAGGCGCACCGCGCGCCCCTCGACGACGTCGACGGCGGGCAACAGGATCAGCTTCGGCGAGGTCGAATTCACCTGGGTGGCATTCACGCTGGTCAATTTAGCGCCCCCACCCAGTTCGACAGCAATTCGGCACCGGCATCGCCGCTCTTCTCGGGATGGAACTGGGTGGCCGACAGCGGGCCGTCCTCGACCGCCGCCAGGAACGGCACCTCGTGGGTCGCCCAGGTCAGCAGCGCGTCGGGATCGCCCTCCCACTGCTGTGCGGCATAGGAGTGCACGAAGTAGAAGCGGGTGTCGGGATCCATCCCGCGAAACAGCACGCTCTCGGCGGGAGCGTCGACGACGTTCCATCCCATGTGCGGGATCACCGGTGCGTCCAGGCGCACGACCGCACCCGGCCATTGGCCGCAGCCCGTCGTCTCGATCCCGAACTCGACGCCCCGCGCGAAGAGGATCTGCATGCCCACACAGACCCCGAGGACCTGCCGCCCGGCGTCCAACCGGTCGGCGATGATCTTGTCCCCGCCGATCTTGCGCAGGCCGGTCATGCACGCCTCGAATGCCCCGACCCCGGGGACCACGAGTCCGTCGGCGGCCATCGCTGCCGATGGATCGGCGGTGACCTCGACGTCGGCTCCGACCCGCTCGAGCGCGCGCTGCGCCGAGCGCAGATTGCCCGACCCGTAGTCCAGAACGACCAGCTTCTTTGTCACAACGTCCCTTTGGTGGACGGCACGCCGGTGACCCTCGGGTCGTACTCGACCGCCTGACGCAGCGCCCTCGCGACGGCCTTGTACTGCGCCTCGGTGATGTGGTGCGGGTCGCGGCCGTAGAGGGTGCGCACGTGCAGGGCGATCCGCGCGTTGAACGCCAGCGACTCGAACACGTGCCGGTTGACGACGGTGTGGTACGGCGCCTGGGATCCCGCGATGGTGAACTCCACCATGTAGTCCGGTTCCCCGGTGTGCACGAAATACGGTCTGCCGGAGACGTCGACGGCGGCGTGGGCCAGCGATTCGTCCATCGGGATGAACGCGTCGCCGAAGCGGCGGATGCCCTTCTTGTCGCCGAGCGCCTGTCCCAGCGCCTGACCGAGCACGATCGCGGTGTCCTCGATGGTGTGGTGGCCCTCGATCTCGATGTCGCCCTTGGCCTTCACCGTCAGGTCGAAGCTGGCGTGGCTGCCCAGCGAGGTCAGCATGTGATCGAAGAACGGCACGCCCGTCTCCACGCTGACCTGCCCGGTGCCGTCGAGGTCGAGCTCGACGGTGATGTCGGACTCCTTGGTCGTGCGCTCGATCTTGGCTCGGCGGGTGGGCCGAACCGGGTCGCCGATGTCACTGGTCACGATGCTCCTATCCGGGCGCTGGCTGCCAGCAGCGCGTCGTTCTCGTCGGCCAGGCCGATGGTGGTGCGCAGGTAGCCGGGGATCCCGACGTCGCGGATCAGCACGCCGTCGTCCAGGTAGCGCTGCCAGGTGGCGGGCGCGTCGGCGAACTCGCCGAACAGCACGAAGTTCGCATCACTCGGTATCACCCGGAAGCCCATGGCGCTCAACGCCTCTGACACCCTGTTGCGCTCGGAGATCAGGGTGGCGACGCTGGCCAGGGTGTCGTCGGCGTGGCGCAGCGCGGCGCGCGCGGCGGCCTGAGTCACCGAGGACAGGTGGTAGGGCAGCCGCACCAGCAGCATCGCGTCGATCACCGCGGGCGCGGCGATCAGATACCCCAACCGGCCACCGGCGAACGCGAACGCCTTGCTCATGGTGCGGGTCACGACGAGCCGGGTCGGGTATTCGGCGAGCAGGCCGATCGCGCTGGGCTGGGACGAGAACTCGCCGTAGGCCTCGTCGACGATCAGGAGGCCTTTGCTCTGCGAAGACACAGCATCGAGCAGCTGTCGCAGATCATCGGGGGAAGCACTCTGGCCCGACGGGTTGTTGGGACTGGCGACGAACACGACGTCGGGAGTGTGCTCCTTGATCGCCCGCGCGGCCACGCCGGCGTCGAGGCCGAAGTCCTCGGCGCGGTTGGCGACCAGCCAGGCGGTCTGGGTGCCGTCGGAGATGATCGGATGCATCGAGTAGGACGGCACGAACCCGATCGCGCTGCGGCCCGGCCCGCCGAAGGCCTGCAACAGCTGCTGCAGGATCTCGTTGGAACCGTTGGCGGCCCAGACGTTCTCGACGCCGACCCGGGTGCCGGTCTGGGCAGTCAGGTAGGCCGCCAGGTCGGTGCGCAGCGCCACCGCGTCGCGGTCGGGATAGCGGTGCAATTCGGCAGCGATCTCGCGCACCGACGCGGCGACGTCGTCGATCAGTGCCCGGGTGGGCGGATGCGGATTCTCGTTGGTGTTCAGCCGCACCGGCACGGCGAGTTGCGGTGCGCCGTAGGGCGACTTGCCGCGCAGGTCCTCGCGCAACGGCAGATCGTCCAGGGTCACCGCGGCGCCTGGGATGTCGCCTGCCGTCATCTCTCGAACCTCCGGCGCACGGCCTCACCGTGGCTGGGCAGGTTCTCCGCCTGCGCCAGGGTGATCACGTACCCCGACACGTCCTTGAGCGCCGCCTCTGTGTAGTCCACGACGTGGATGCCCCGCAGGAACGTCTGCACCGACAGGCCGCTGGAGTGCCTCGCGCACCCGGCGGTGGGCAGTACGTGATTGGAACCCGCGCAGTAGTCGCCCAGGCTTACCGGAGACCACGGCCCGACGAAAATCGCACCGGCCGAACGGATCCGGGCAGCGACGTCGCCGGCGTCGGCGGTCTGAATCTCGAGGTGCTCGGCGGCGTAGGCATTGACGGTGCGCACCCCGGCGTCGATGTCGTCGACCAGGACGATCGCCGACTGCTGCCCGCTGAGCGCGGCCGTCACGCGCGCGCGGTGCACCGTCGTCTCCACCTGCGCGGCGAGTTCCCGGTCGGTGGCGTCGGCGAGCTCGGCGCTGTCGGTGACGAGCACGCTCGCCGCCATCTCGTCGTGCTCGGCCTGACTGATCAGGTCCGCGGCGACGTGCGCCGGGTCGGCGGTGACGTCGGCCAGGATCGCGATCTCGGTCGGGCCGGCTTCGGCGTCGATGCCGACCGCCGACCGGCAGATCCGCTTGGCGGCGGTGACGTAGATGTTGCCGGGGCCGGTGATCATGTCGACCGGTGCGAGCTCGCTGCCATTTCCCGGCGCTCCGCTTGCCCCCACGCCATCGGTGTCGGTGCCGCCGTAAGCCAGCAGCGCGACGGCCTGCGCCCCGCCGACGGCCCACACTTCTTCGACCCCGAGCAGCGCGGCGGCCGCCAGGATCGTGGGGTGCGGCAGACCGTCATAGTCGGCCTGCGGAGGGCTTGCGATCACCAGCGAGTCCACGCCGGCCGTCTGCGCGGGCACGACGTTCATCACGACGCTCGACGGGTAGACGGCGTTGCCGCCGGGGACGTAGAGACCGACCCGCTCCACGGGCACCCAGCGCTCGGTGACCGTCGCACCGGGGGCCAGCGTGGTCGTGGTGTCGGTGCGGCGCTGCTCGGCGTGCACCGCGCGGGTCCGGTCGATCGCCACCTCGAGGGCGGTCCGCACAGCGGGGTCGAGTTCGGCGAGCGCCGCGGTCAGCCGCTCGGCGGGCACCCGGACATGGTCGGGCCGGACCCCGTCGAACGAGGCGCCGTACTCCAGGGCCGCCGCCGCGCCCCGCTCTGCGACCGCATCGACGATGGGCCTGACCTTCGGCACGACGGAGTCGACGTCGACTCCGCCGCGTGGCAGAGCGGTGCGGAGTCGGGCCGCCGACAGCGTGGCACCACGCAGATCGATGCGCCGCAGGAGCCCTGGCGATACATTCACGCTGTCCATTGTCCCAGAGCAGGCCAAATCGATTTGGAGGCGTCATGTCCGACTTGCCGCGGATGTTCCCGGAATGGCTGGACCGGATCCAGATCAAGTACCTCAACCCGGTGATCAAGCCGTTCGGGGGCCGGGTGCCCGGGCTTTCCGTCGTCAAACACCGAGGTCGTGCGTCCGGTCGCCCGTACGAGACGCTGGTGACCGCCTACCGCAAGGACAACGAGCTGGCCGTCGTGCTGGGACACGGCAAGACGGACTGGGCCAAGAACGTGCTGGCCGCGGGTGAGGCCGACGTCCGGCTGTTCCGTGACGAAGTGCACGTCGTGAACCCGCGAATCGTGCCGAACGGCGACGGCGTCGCCGCACTTCCCGGGTTCGCGCGCCGTCAGGCGAAGAAGATCGCGGTGTTTGTCGCCGATATCGCCTGACACACTGATCGCCATGACCTGGCAGATGTGGCTCGCCTTCTTCGGTGCGGCCATCGCGATCGCGGTGTCGCCCGGCGCGGGCGCCATCCAGTCGATGGCCACCGGCCTGACGCACGGCGTCAAGCGCGGCTACTGGAGCATTCTGGGGCTCGAGGTGGGGCTGATGCTGCAGCTGGCGCTGGTCGCAGCCGGGCTGGGCGCAGCGGTCGCCAACTCGATCCTGGCGTTCACGATCATCAAGTGGATCGGCGTGGCCTACCTGCTCTACCTGGCGTTCCGGCAGTGGCGTGCCGCGGCTGTCGACCTGAACCTCCAGGTGGACAGCGTCGTGGCAGGCGGACGGATGGCGCTGACGGTGCACGGCTTCCTCGTCAACGCCACCAACCCGAAGGGCCTGCTGTTCTTCCTGGCCGTGATGCCGCAGTTCGTCGTGCCGACCGCGCCACTGCTGCCTCAGTATCTGGCCATCGGGGCCACGATGGTCGCGGTGGATCTGGTGGTGATGGGCCTCTACACCGGGTTGGCGGTGCGCCTGCTGGCATGGCTGCGGACTCCGCGCCAGCAGACCGTCCTCAACCGCGTGTTCTCCGGGCTGTTCGCCGCCGCCGCGGTGGTGCTGGCGCTCATCCGCCGGGGTCCTGCCACCGCGTGACTATCCGCACAGCCCGGTGATGGCGGTGCCGGCAGCCTGCGCGTCCTCGAGCCTGCCTGCCTGCACGGGATCGGTGTTGGGCACTCCGGCCGTCGCCGCGGCACCGATGTCCATCAGCAGGTTGCCGAACCTCTCGATCTCACCTGCGAGGTCGCCGGGGGTGGCGGGGTCGAGACGTGCGAGCAGGTACTGCCCGCCGTCGAAGAGCGCCACCCGCGCATTGGCCGCGACCGCCAGCGCGCCCGCGATGTCATCGGATCCGCCCGGCGGCGCCACGTTGGTGTTGGTCGCCACCCCGGTGCGGACGGTGTCGAAGGCGGCGCAGATCGCGGCTTTGGCGTCGCTGCGCTCGGCCTCGGTGTGGTCCGGCCCGACGGTCGGCCTGATCAGCGCGAACGCGGCGACACCGAGGGACAGCACGGCCAGCACCAGAGCGGTGTAGAGCAGGCCGCTTCGTGGCGACGGATCGGTCACGCTACAGATCCAACCCCAGATCGAGCACCTGCACCGAGTGGGTGAGCGCTCCGACCGCGAGGTAGTCCACCCCGGTGCCCGCATACTCCGCCGCGCTGCCCAGCGACAGGCCTCCCGAGGACTCCAGCTTCGTGCCGGGAGATCGCGCGTCGCGGCGCTGCACCGCGATCTGCGTCTGCCACACCGGGAAGTTGTCGAGCAGCACCAGCTCCACGCCCTCGGCCAGCACCTCGTCGAGCTGCTCGAGCGAATCGACCTCGACCTCGCATGGCAGATCCGGTGCCGCCGAGCGCACTTCACGCAGGGCGGCCAGCACCGAGCCGGCCGCGGCCACATGATTGTCCTTGATCAGCGCCGCATCGCCGAGACCCAGGCGATGGTTCACGCCGCCGCCCACCCGCACCGCGTACTTCTGCAGCGCGCGCAGCCCGGGCAGCGTCTTGCGGGTGTCCCTGATCTGGGCCCCGGTGCCCGCGACGGCTTCGACCCAGGCCGCGGTGGCGGTGGCGATGCCCGACAGATGGCACACCAGGTTGAGCATCGTGCGTTCGGCGGTGAGCAGCCCACGCGTCGGCGCCTCGACGACCAGCGCAACGCCGCCGGCATCGAGGCGCGTGCCGTCGGCGACCCGGTGCTCGATGCGGTACCCGCCGTCGCCCAGAACCGCGTCGAGGACCAGCAACGCGACGTCGGAGCCTGCGAGCACACCGGGTTCACGGGTCACCATCGACGCGGTCGTCGAAGCGTCGGCGGGCACGGTGGCCAACGTGGTCACGTCAGGCCCGTACCGCAGGTCCTCGTCGAGCGCGCGGGCGATGACGGCACGAGCCTCGGTGAGCTCGTCCTCGGTGAGCCCCATCAGCAACTCACCGCGGCCGGGGTGATGCCTGCGCCAGCGCGCGTGCTACTGAAGGCCTGTGCCGGGTCGGTGTCGGGGAAGTCCGAGCGGTGGTGGCAGCCGCGCGATTCCGTGCGGGCCGAGGCCGCGGCGGCCACCGCACCCGCGACGGCGGTCAGTGCCGCATCTTCGAAATCGTTGCGGGACCTGATGACTCGTGGGGTTGCGGCGTCGAGCTGGTCGATCAGTTGCCGCAGGCCCTCCCCGCTTCGCACGACCGACGCGTGCCGGGTCATGGCACGCTGCAGGTCGGCGCGGGCCACGGCGGGCCACACCGGCAGCGCCGGGGTGACGATCTCGCTCGGGCCCGCGGTCTCGGCGTGCCGGGCGGCCGCATCGCCCGCGCGCCGACCGACGACGAGTCCCTCGAGCAGGCTGTTGGAGGCCAGCCGGTTGGCGCCGTGCATCCCGGTCCGCGCCACCTCCCCCGCCGCGAAAAGCCCTGCGACGTCGGTCCGCCCATGCACATCCGTCAGCACACCGCCGCAGCTGTAGTGGGCGCCGGGCACCACCGGGATGGGTTGGCGCGTGGGATCGATGCCCGCCCGCAGGCAGGCCGCCGTGACGGTCGGGAACCGCGAGGCGAAGTCGGTGATCTCGCGTGCGTCGAGATACACGCACCGCTCTCCGCTCGCCGCCAGCCGAGCCTCGACCGCGGCCGCAACCACGTCGCGGGGCGCCAGGTCGCCCATCGGATGCACCCCGGCGGTGACGGGATCACCTTGGGCATCAACCAGTTTGGCGCCTTCACCACGCAGCGCCTCGGTGATCAGCGGGCGGCGGCCACCGCTGTGGCCGCCGAAGAGCATGGTCGGGTGGAACTGGACGAACTCCAGGTCGGCCACCGGTAGCCCGGCCCACATCGCCAGCGCCACACCATCTCCGGTCGATCCGTCCGGGTTGGTGGTGGCCTCGTAGAGGTGACCGAGCCCGCCGGTCGCGAGGATGACCGACGGCGCGTGGATCACGCCGGGGCCGTCGTCGCTGAGCACCAGCACGCCGGTCACGGCGCCCGCTTCCACCAACAACTCCAGGGCGACATGGTTGCGCCGGATGTCGAGGTTGGCCGCCGCGGAATCCAGCGCGCGCTGCACCTCGGCGCCGGTGGCGTCCCCGCCCGAGTGGATGATGCGCCGCCGGGTGTGCCCGCCCTCCCGGGTCAGGGCCCACCGCCCGGGTGCCGACTCGTCGAAACGTGCCCCGTCGGCAACCAGTTCGGCCACCGCACGGTAGCCGTCGGCCACGATCGAGCGGACCGCGTCCGGATCGCAGAGCCCGCCCCCTGCGGCCAGCGTGTCGGCGACATGGGCGTCGATCGAGTCTCCGTCGTCGTGGAAGGAGTCAGGCAGGACGACGGCGATGCCGCCCTGTGCGTAGAACGTGGCGGTCTCGCCGACCTTGCTCAGCAGCACGACCTTGCGCCCACGCCGGTGGGCCGCCAGCGCGGCGGCGAGGCCGGCCACGCCGGTGCCGATGACGACGACGTCCGCGCGTTGCCTCCACAGGCCACTGCCGCCGCAGGCGGAGGACGGGCTCCTGCCGCCGCAGGCGGCGGACGGGCTCCTGCCGCCGCACGCGGGTGCGTTCATTCGCCGCCGCCGGGCTGCCCGATCTCGATCATCCGTTGCACGCTGAGGCGCGCCTTCGCGGCCGTCTCCAGGTCCACGTGGACCTCGTCGGCGCCTTCGACCAGGCAGCGCAGCATCGCCGCGGGCGTGATCATCTTCATGAAACGGCACGACGCCCGGTCGTTGACCGCACGGAAGTCCACGTCGGGGGCCGCGCGGCGCAGTTGGTGCAGCATGCCGACCTCGGTGGCCACCAGGACCTGACGGGCTCCGGTCTCGCGGGCGGCGTCGAGCATGCCGCCCGTGGACAGGATCTTGACCCGATCCGCCGGGAAGGATCCCTCGCCGGCGAGGTAGAGCGCCGACGTGGCGCAACCGCATTCGGGATGGACGAACAGTTCGGCGTCGGGGTGGGCGCGGGCCTGGTCGGCGAGCTCGTCGCCGTTGATGCCGGCGTGCACGTGGCACTCGCCCGCCCACACGTGCAGGTTCTTCCTGCCGGTCACCCGACGGACGTGGGCGCCGAGGAACTGGTCCGGGCAGAACAGGACCTCGCGGTCCTCGGGGATCGAGTTCACGACCTCGACGGCGTTGGACGAGGTGCAGCAGATGTCGGTCTCCGCCTTCACCGCGGCGGTGGTGTTGACGTAGGACACCACGACGGCGCCGGGATGCTCGGCCTTCCACGCGCGCAGTTCGTCGGCGTTGATCGAGTCGGCCAGCGAGCAGCCGGCCCGCTGGTCGGGGATCAGCACCGTCTTCTCCGGCGACAGGATCTTGGCGGTCTCGGCCATGAAGTGCACCCCGGCGAACACGATGGTGTCCTCGGGGGCGTCGGCGGCAAGCCGCGACAACGCCAGCGAGTCCCCGACGTGGTCGGCGACATCCTGGATGGCAGGCAGCTGGTAGTTGTGTGCCAGCAGTGTCGCGCCGCGGAGCTTCAGCAGTCGGCGCACCTCAGCGGCCCATTCCGCATCGCCGTCGACTCCGGAGAACCCGCCCGGACCATCGACGATCCGGTCCATCAGATGGTTAGCGGGCATCTGATCCAGCACCGTCATCGCCGCCTCCTTCACTCGGTCGAGGTTTTCGACTTACAATCGAAAACATGGTTCATATTAGCACTGACCACGAAGTGCTGGCCGCGGTGTTCCAGGTACGCCAGAGCGAGCCGCCGGCCACCGGCCGTAAACCCGCACTTCACGTGCTGTTGTGGCAACGCGCACTCAGCCCGGAGCGCGGAAAGTGGTCGCTGCCCGGCGGCCACCTGGGTGGCGACGAGGACATGACGAGCTCGGTGCGCCGCCAGCTCGCCGAGAAGGTCGACCTGCGTGAGCTCGCCCACCTCGAGCAGCTCGCCGTGTTCTCCGACCCGCAACGCGTGCCCGGCCCGCGCACGATCGCGTCGACGTTCCTGGGGCTGGTGCCCTCCCCCGCCACCCCGGAGTTGCCGTCGGACACCCGCTGGCACCCGGTCAGCGACCTTCCGCCGATGGCCTTCGACCACGGCCCGATGGTCGAGCACGCCCGCAACCGCCTGGTCGCCAAGCTGTCCTACACCAACATCGGATTCGCCTTGGCACCAGACGAATTCGCACTCTCCACGTTGCGCGACATCTACAGCGCGGCGCTGGGGCACCCCGTCGACGCCACCAACCTGCAGCGGGTGCTCGAGCGCCGCCACGTGATCACCAGGACCGGCACCACCGCGCGGTCGGGCCGCAGCGGGGGCCGCCCGGCCGCCCTGTACCGGTTCACCGATTCGCGTTACCGGGTCACCGACGAATTCGCCGCGTTGCGTCCGCCAGGGTGAGTCGGCTGGCTTCTTAACGCATTCTTAAGTAACTTGGCCTGGATGGACCTTGGCAGCGTGGCGCGGTCGACCGGACCCCAGTGGATCGGCCAGGCTCCGCACGAGCCCCTCCGACCCAAGGCACGCCCGGTCGTTCCCGCCTACGACTCCTTCTACAAGCCTCCCGCCGGCTACGAACACGCGCTTCCCGGCACGGTGCTGCGCTCCCGCGAGGTCGAACTGGCGTTCCTCGGGGTGATCCCGCAGAAATTCAACGCAACCCAGCTGCTCTACCGCACCACCGATCTCAACGGCGAGCCGCAGGCCACCGTCACCACCGTGGTGGTCCCCACCGAGAAGGCCTCCTCCGGACCACTGCCGGTCGTCTCCTACCAGTGCGCGATCGACGCCGTGGCCGGACGGTGCTTCCCGTCCTACGCGCTGCGGCGGGGCGCCAAAGCCGTCGGCGCCGTCGCGCAGTTCGAGTTCCTGCTCGTCGCTGCCGCGCTGGCCGAGGGCTGGGCGGTCTCGGTTCCCGATCACGAGGGCACCGCCGGCATGTGGGGCGCCCCCCTTGAACCCGGCTACCACGTCCTCGACGGGGTTCGCGCCGCGATCAACCACGACCCGCTCGGCCTGAGCCCGGAGTCGCCCGTCGGCCTGTGGGGCTACTCCGGCGGTGGGCTGGCCTCGGCCTGGGCGGCCGAGGTCCAGGGCGCCTACGCGCCGGAACTCAAGCTCGTCGGCGCGGTGCTCGGCTCCCCCGTCGGCGACCTCGGCCACGCCTTCAAGCGCCTCAACGGCAGCGTCTACTCGGGCCTGCCTGCGATGGTGGTGGCCGCTCTGACACACATCTACCCGGATCTGGATCGCATCATCTCCGAGCACGCCACCGACGAGGGCAAGGCGATGCTCGCCCGCATCGAGAAGATGACGACCGCGCACGCGATGCTGCGCCTCGCGGGCAAGGACATGGCCCACCTGATCGACCGGCCGCTCGAGGAGATCCTGCTGACCCCCGAGGTGCAGCACGTCTTCGACAGCATCAAGCTCGGCACCTGCGCGCCGACGGCGCCGGTCCTCATCGTGCAGGCCGTGCACGACCGGATCATCTCCGTCGACGACATCGACGAACTGACCGAGACCTACACCAACGCCGGCGCCAGCGTCACCTACCACCGCGACATGTTCAGCGAGCATCTGCTGCTGCACCCGATGTCGGCGCCGATGACACTGCGCTGGCTGCGGGACCGGTTCGCCGGGCGGCCGCTGCGCGCCCACATCGCGCGGACCAAGTGGCCGACGCTGCTCAACCCGTCGACCTACCGGGGCATGCTGACCCTGGCCGTGATCACGGCAAAGGTGATGACGGGGCGACGGGTGGAACGTCAGCCACTGTCTGAGTTCGACCAGTAGTCGGCCCGGGGTACTCGACCGGCGGCCAGGCGCAGAGATCGTCACGGGGGGTCGCGGTGACGGCCAGCAGGTACACCAGCGCCGCGACCGCCGCGGGAAGCAGCACCGTGGCGGCGATCTGCAGTGGCGAGTGGCCGAAGAACACGGCGGGCGCCTCGACTACGTAGTGCACCCGCTGCGCTTCCGAGACCGGCGCCGCTGCCACGTCGATGACCCCGTAGCGCCACCGTGCGACCAGCGCTCCGACTCCTGCGGCGACAGCCCCGGCGGCGGTGCCGCCGACCGCGAGCGCCGCCACCATCACCGGCCCGCGGTGCGCACGCCACTGCCACACCAGAACCGCCGCGACGACCGCCATCGCAGCGAGCATGCCGACCACCAGGAACGCGGACGTGAACCAGTGATCCGACTCGTTGCCCAGGTACGCCCTGATCCGGTCACCGCCGCGCGTCAACGCGACCACCCCGCGAACCGGCGGCGCCAACCACGCCCACAGCGCTCCGACGACGGCACCCGACACCGCCAGACCGACGACGACGGTCAGCGCGGCCCGCACCCGCGAAACCCGCGGCTGTTCGCCCGGCAGGCTCATCGGTACAGCTCCAGGTCCTTGGAGTCGACCAGCCCGTGCCGCGAGCATTTCGCCCACCAGCCATCCGGGCGGACCTGCACGATCATCCGGCGGCCGCATGCGGCGCAGAATCGGGGCGGTTCGAGCCCCAACTGGGCCGCGGTCGGGACGGTGCTGCCCGCGGCCGCGCCCGTGTACACGTTGAAGACCCCCGCGCCGACCGGCACGGGGAGGCCCGACTCGTGCGACACGTCCGTGCCGTCGTTGACCATCAATCTCTTTACGACCATCACCACCTGTCTACAGGCTGGCGTTGAGCGCCTTGATCGGCATCTGCAGATCGTCGAGCAGCTCGAGGTCCGCCTCGGCGGGCCGTCCCAACGTGGTCAGGTAGTTGCCGACGATGACGGCGTTGATGCCGCCCAGGATGCCCTTCTTGGCACCGAGGTCGCCCAGCGTGATCTCGCGGCCACCGGCGAAGCGCAGCATGGTGCGCGGCAGTGCCAGGCGGAACGCCGCCACCGCCTTGAGCGCCTCGGTGGCAGGCAGCACGTCGAGGTCACCGAACGGGGTGCCCGGGCGCGGGTTGAGGAAGTTCAGCGGCACCTCGTGCGGGTCCAGCTCGGCGAGGTTGGCGGCGAACTCGGCGCGCTGCTCGAGCGTCTCACCCATGCCGAGGATGCCGCCGCAGCACACCTCCATGCCCGCCTCGCGAACCATTTGCAGTGTGCCCCAACGCTCTTCCCATGAGTGCGTGGTCACGACGTTGGTGAAGAACGAGCGGGCGGTCTCGAGGTTGTGGTTGTAGCGGTGCACGCCCATCGCGGACAGCCGCTCGACCTGATCGGAGGTGAGCATGCCCAGCGAACAGGCGATCTGGATGTCGACCTCGTTGCGGATCGCCTCGATGCCCGCTGCCACCTGGGAGAGCAGTCGCTCGTCGGGGCCACGGACCGCGGCGACGATGCAGAACTCGGTCGCCCCGGTCTTGGCCGTCTGCTTGGCCGCTTCCACCAGGCTGGGGATGTCCAGCCATGCGCTGCGCACCGGGGAGGCGAAAAGCCCTGACTGCGAACAGAAGTGGCAGTCCTCGGGGCAGCCGCCGGTCTTTAGGCTGATGATGCCCTCGACCTCGACGTCGGGACCGCACCACGCCATCCGCACCTCGTGCGCCAGCGCGAGCAGGTCGTCGAGGCGGTCGTCCGGCAGCTGCAGCACCTGCAGGGTCTGGTCCTGGTCGAGGCCCTCGCCCCGCTCGAGCACCTGCTCGCGTGCCACCGCCAGAATGTCGCTCACCCGTATGTCTCCTCGTGGCTTGAACACGTCGGTGGTACCGACAATTGAACACGTCGGTGGTACCGACAATTGAACACCGTTCAGGTTAGGGTACTGCCGTGCAGCTCCACAAACGCGACGTGGTCGAGGCGGCCACCTCACTGCTGGACGAGTACGGAATCGCCGACCTGTCGATGCGCCGCCTCGCCCGCGAGCTCGACGTCACTCCCGGCGCCCTGTACTGGCATTTCGCCAACAAACAACAGCTGCTCGGCGCCGTCGCCGACCGGATACTGCAGCCAGTCGGCACTGCCGAGGGTGACTGGCGCGCCCGGATCGTGGGCAACTGCGCGCGGTTGCGCGAGGCCCTGCTGTCACACACCGACGGCGCCGAACTGGTATCGGCCAGCTTCGCCTCAGGGCAGTCGGAGGCAATGAGCGCCGTGCTGGCCCAGCTGAGCGCCGCGGCCACCGACGCGGGCGTTGCACCCGCCAACGCCGACCTGGCCGCCCGCACCGTCGTGTATTACGTGCTCGGCTTCACCGCAGACGAGCAGTCGCGGATGCAGTGGGATGCGGCAGGCGCCGACGTGGTGCAGAGCGTGTGGACCGAGAACCCCAGCGCACGATTCTCCTTCGGGCTGCAACTGCTCGTCGACGGGATCGCCGCACACAGTCGCGCCGACGCCTGAGCGGTCAGCCGACCGGGTGCACGACCTGCGCGTTGCCATCCCAGTGCCGCAGCCCCGTGATGCGACCACGAACCTCCCGAACGACCGATCGTGACCCCAGCGCCTGCGGCAGCTGATCGGGCGCCAGTCGCCGCGCCAACGTGACGTGCGGTGTCCACCCACCCGGTTCGGCATGCGCAAGCGGACCGTCCGGCATGTGCGCCAGGCAGATCCGGTGCACTTCGGCGTGAAGCGACAGCAACTCGACCGTCGGCACCACCAGGCGAACCAGCGTGACGGAGCGGCCGCCGAACACCATCGGTGCGCCGATCCGGCAGTCCAGCGGCAACCGCGCCGGCACCGGCGCCAGCGCGCCGGTCACGGCGTCGTCCATCCGTTCGGCGACGGTGAGCGTGACGTGGGGGCGATTGCTGGGCGAGGTGTGGGCGGCCTGGCTGCGCACACCCGCGGCCGTCAGGGCGTCCCACATCCCGCGCACCGCCGCCTCGGTCTCGGCGTCGAACAGCAACTCGACGGAGTGGACCATCAACCGACGAGGCTTTCGACCCACGATCGCTCGAACGCGCCGGCGCTCATCGACTCGAACATCTCCACCGACAGCGACCCTGCCAATGCGGGCAGAACCGCGCGAACGGGCGCCAAGCGGGCCAACGCCTCGCGATTCCCCGCCTCGGCCACTCCCGGCTCGGCCGGCCACGCGCCGATGACCAGGCCGGCGCTGCGAATCCGTCGGCCCGCCAGCGCCTCCAGCGTCAGCGCGGTGTGGTTCAGCGTGCCGAGGCCTGCCGTGACCACGGTGAGCACCGGCGCGCCGAGATCCCCGGCGATGTCACGCAGCGTGACGCCGTCGGCACCGATCTCGACCAGCAGACCACCTGCTCCTTCGACGAGGGTGAGCCTGCCCGGCCGGTCCACCGCGGCCACCAACTCGAGGAACGCCGCCCTCGTCGGCAACTGTGCTCCCACCCGCTCGGCGGCCGCCGACGGCGCGAGCGGCTCGGGAAACCTTGCCAAGGAATGCAGTTCGTGCACGCCGGAAAGGCGAGCCACTTCGGCGAGATCGTCGTCGCCGTCCCGGGTGCCCGTCTGCACCGGCTTGCACGCCGCGACGTCGATCCCCGCCGACCTGGCGTGGCAGGCCAGGGCCGCGGTGGCGACGGTCTTGCCGACGCCCGTGCCGGTCCCGGTGACGACCAGGACGCTCACGCCGGGGACAGCACGTCGGTGAGCACCTCGCGCGCCAGCGCCATCTCCTCGTCGGTCAGCGACGCCCGGGCGGTCAGCCGCAGCCGCGACGTACCGGCGGGCACCGTGGGCGGCCGGAAGCACCCGACCCGCACCCCGCGCTCCAGGCAGGCTGCGGCGGCGGCCAGCGCGACCTCCGGCTCACCGAGGATCACCGACACCACCGCCGAGGGCGGAACCTCGGCGACGTCACACAGCGTCGCCAGCGTCGCGGCGTGGTCGAGCACCCGCTGGGCTCGCCAAGGCTCGTCGATGAGCACGCCGAGCGCGGCCTGCGCTGCCCCGACCGCGGCGGGTGCCAGACCGGTGTCGAAGATGAACGGCCGTGCCGCATCGATCAGGTGGGCGCGAACCGCCGCCGGGCCGAGAACCACCCCGCCCTGGCTGCCCAGTGCCTTCGACAATGTCGTCGTCATCACCACGTCCGGCGCGCCGGCCAGGCCCACTTCGTGCAGGAGTCCCCTGCCGCCGCTGCCACGGACCCCCAGCCCGTGAGCCTCGTCGACGATGAGCAGCGCGCCGTGCCTGCGGCACACGTCGTGCAGCGCCCGCAGCGGTGCCAGGTCGCCGTCGGCGGAGAACACCGAGTCCGTCACCACCACGGCGCGATCCTCGGCCCGTCCGGCCAGTGCCGTCGCGACGGCGGAGACGTCGGAGTGCGGCGTCACGACCACCCGCGCCCGGGACAACCGGCACGCGTCGACCAGGGACGCATGCGTGAAGGCGTCCGATACCAGCAGTGAACCGGGCCCCGACAACGCCACCACCGCACCGAGATTGGCGGTATACCCCGACGAGAAGACCAGCGCCGACGCCGCGCCGACGAACTCGGCCAGATCGTCCTCGAACGCCTCGTGCAACTCGGTGTTGCCCGTGACCAGGCGTGAGCCGGTCGAACCGGCACCCCACGTGCGCAGTGCGGCCACACCGCCGTCGAGCACCCGCGGGTGCTGCGACAACCCCAGGTAGTCGTTGGACGCCAGGTCCAACTCGGCGCCGACCGGAGGACGGGCCCGCAGCGAACGTCGCAGCCCGCCCGCGCGGCGCTGCGTCTCGACCTCGTCGAGCCAGGCCAGCGGGGAAAGACCGACGCGGTTCACACGTGCTCCTCTCGGCGAACCGACAATTGAACGCGTCGGTCGAACCGACGATTGAACGCGTCGGTCGAACCGACGATTGAACGCGTCGGTCGAACCGACGATTGAACACCGTTCAGGTTAGAGCACCGGCGACGCCGACCATCGCCGAGGTGATCTGTGCGACCTCGTCGGCGGTGCAGATGTACGGGGGCATGGCGTAGATCAGGTTGCGGAACGGGCGCAGCCACACCCCGCGCTCCACCGCCGCGGGCGTGGCGATGCGCAGGTCGACCTGCCGATCCAGCTCGATCACCCCGATCGCGCCCAGCACCCGGACGTCGGCCACATGGGGCATCGATTGTGCCGGGGCCAGCCCCTCGGTCAGCCCGGTCTCGATCGCGCGCACCTGCGGCCGCCAGTCACCGGAGAGCAGCAACTCCACCGACGCCACGCTCACCGCACAGGCCAGCGCGTTCGCCATGAACGTCGGCCCGTGCATGAGCGCCCCGGGAGGGTTGCCGCTGATCGTGTCCGCGATGTCGCGCGTGCACAGCGTCGCCGCCAGCGTGAGGTAGCCGCCGGTGAGCGCCTTTCCGACACACATGATGTCGGGGCTGACACCGGCATGGTCGGCGGCGAACATCGCCCCCGTCCGGCCGAATCCGGTCGCGATCTCGTCGAAGATCAGCAGCACGCCGTGCTTGTCACACGCCTCCCGCAGGTCGGTGAGGTACCGCGGGTCGTGGAAGCGCATGCCGCCGGCACCCTGCACCACGGGCTCGACGATGACCGCCGCGAGCTCATCGGCGTGCTCGGCGAGCTGCTCTGCGAACGCCGCGCTGTACCCGGGGTCGTAGGCCGCGGGCACCGGCGGGGCGAAGACCTGATCGGCCAGCAGCGAGTTCTTCCCCGTCCACAGCTCGTGCATGCCGCCCTGTGGGTCACACACGCTCATCGGGGTGAACGTGTCACCGTGGTAGCCGCCCCGCCACGTCATCAGCCGACTCTTGAGGCCACGGCCCGTGCTGCGCCAGTACTGCAGCGCCATCTTGACGGCGACCTCGACCGACACCGAACCCGAGTCGCTGAAGAACACCGTCTCCAGACCGGCCGGGGTGACCTGCACCAGCAGCTGGGCCAGCCGCGCGGCCGGCTCGTGGGTGAGCCCGCCGAACATGACGTGGTTCATCGTCGCGAGCTGGTCGGTGATCGCCGCGTCGAGGACCGGGTGGCCGTGCCCGTGAACCGCCGTCCACCACGAGGCCATCGCATCGAGCACCTCGACCGGGCGGCCCTGGTGAACAAGGGTCAGCCACGCACCACGCGCAGCCACCGCCACCATCGGCGGCAGCGCGTCTTTCCCGATGGGGCTGTACGGATGCCAGATGTGGGCGGCGTCGACCGCGCTTATCTCGGCGGGCGTCAACGCAGACACCTTCGGTAGATTAACCGTCGACCATGATGACCCTTGCCCCTGCCCGGCCGGCGTCTCGCAGCACTCCGGGCGTGCCCCCGGCTGCCGCGACACCCCGGATGGGGACGCGCACGTCTGGGTTCTATCGCCATGACCTCGACGGACTGCGCGGGATCGCGATCGCCCTGGTGGCGGTATTCCACGTGTGGTTCGGGCGGGTGTCCGGCGGAGTCGACGTCTTCCTGGTCCTGTCGGGCTTCTTCTTCGGCGGACGGCTGCTGCGCGGCGCCCTGACCCCGGGGGCGGCGCTGCGCCCCGTCCCCGAGATCACCCGGCTGATCCGCCGATTGCTGCCCGCGCTGGTCGTGGTGCTGGCCGTGTCCGCGGTGCTGACGATCCTGATCCAGCCGGAGACACGATGGGAGACGTTCGCCGACCAGAGCCTGGCCAGCCTGGGCTACTACCAGAACTGGGAGCTCGCCCGCTCCGCATCGGACTATCTGCGCGCCGGGGAATCGGTCAGTTCACTGCAGCACATCTGGTCGATGTCGGTGCAGGGCCAGTTCTACATCGCCTTCCTGGTGTTGATCCTGTTGTCCGCGTATCTCTTCCGGCGCGTCCTCGGCAGGCACATGCGGGTCGCGTTCGTGATCCTGCTCGGCGCACTGGCCGTCGCCTCGTTCTGGTACGCGATCGTCGCGCACAACGCCGATCAGGCCACGGCGTACTACAACAGCTTCGCGCGGGCGTGGGAGCTGCTGCTCGGCGCGCTGGTGGGGGCACTGGTCCCGTATGTGCGCTGGCCCATGTGGTTACGCACCGTGCTCGCGGTAGTGGCGCTGGCCGCGATCCTGTCCTGCGGCGCCCTGATCGACGGCGTCAAGGAGTTCCCCGGGCCGTGGGCGCTGGTCCCGGTGGGAGCCACGCTGGTGTTCATCCTGTCGGCCGCCAACCGGCACGCCGATCCCCGCACCAACGGCCGCATCCCCGCACCCAACCGATTGCTGGCCACCGCGCCGTTCGTGGCCCTGGGCGCCATGGCGTACTCGCTGTACCTGTGGCACTGGCCGCTGCTGATCTTCTACCTCGCCCACTCCGGCGGCACCGGCGTCAACTTCATCGAGGGCGCCGCCATCCTGGCGGTCTCAGGTCTGCTGGCGTGGCTGACGACGCGGTTCGTCGAGGAACCGCTGCGGGCGCGCAGCCTGTCCGGCGACGCTCAGCTGACCGCCGTGTCCTCGGTGCCGTTGCGTACCCGGCTGCGCAGGCCGACGATCGTGCTGGGGTCGACCGTGGCCCTGCTCGGGGTGGCCCTGACCGCGACATCGTTCACCTGGCGCGAACACGTCACCGTCCTGCGCGCGAACGGCAAGGAGCTCTCCGGCCTGTCCTCGCGTGACTATCCCGGTGCACGAGCGCTGATCAACAAGGCCAGGGTGCCCAAACTGCCGATGCGCCCGACGGTGCTCGAAGCCGAGGACGACATCCCCGAAACCACCACCGCCGGCTGTATCAGCGATTTCGACAACGTCGGTGTGATCAACTGCACCTACGGCGACAAGTCGGCCAGCCGCACCATCGCGTTGGCCGGCGGGTCGCACGCCGAACACTGGATCACCGCGCTGGACCTGCTCGGCCGGATGCACCATTTCAAGGTCGTCACCTACCTCAAGATGGGGTGCCCGCTGACGACCGAGAAAAAGCCACTGGTGATGGGCGACAACCGCGAATACCCGAAGTGCCGTCAATGGAACGAGCGGGTGATGCCCAACATCATCGCCGACCGCCCCGATTACGTCTTCACGACATCGACCCGCCCGTGGAATATCAAGCCCGGCGATGTCATGCCGTCCAGTTATCTCGGCATCTGGCAGACCCTGTCCGACAACGGCATTCCCATCCTGGCCATGCGGGACACCCCGTGGCTGGTGCGCGACGGCGAGCCGTTCTTCCCGGCCGACTGCCTTGCCGACGGCGGCGACGCCAAATCGTGCGGGATCGAGAGATCAGAAGTACTGTCTGACCACAACCCGACACTCGACTACGTGGCGGAGTTCCCGCTGCTCAAGCCGCTCGACATGAGCAATGCGGTGTGTCGCCCGGACCACTGCCGAGCCGTGGAGGGAAACGTGTTGCTGTATCACGACTCTCACCACTTCACGAGCACTTATATGCGCACCATGGTCGGTGAGCTGGGCCGTCAGATCGCCGCCGTCACCCGCTGGTGGTCGGCCTGATGTCGTCCGCCGAGCCGGCACCGCTACCCACCGTCTGGCCGGGAGCGGCCTATCCCCTCGGCGCCACCTATGACGGTGCAGGGACCAACTTCTCGCTGTTCTCCGAGGTCGCCGAACGGGTCGAACTGTGCCTGATCGCCAAGGACGGCAGCGAGCAGCCCATCGAGCTCGACGAGGTCGACGGCTTCGTGTGGCACTGCTATCTGCCGACGGTGACCCCCGGTCAACGCTACGGCTTCCGGGTCCACGGCCCGTGGAGCCCGTCGTCGGGGCATCGGTGTGACCCGAGCAAGCTCCTGCTGGACCCGTACGGCAAGTCCTTTCACGGTGAGTTCGACTTCTCCCAGGCGTTGTATTCCTACGACCTCGAGGCCGACGACCTCGCCAGCGGCGGCGAGCCGCCACGGATCGACTCGCTCGGCCACACCATGACCAGCGTCGTGATCAACCCGTTCTTCCAGTGGGGCTCGGATCGCGCTCCGCGCACGCCGTATCACGAGACGGTCATCTACGAGGCCCATGTCAAGGGCATGACCCAGTCGCATCCCGGCATCCCCGAGGAACTGCGCGGCACCTACTCCGGGCTCGCGCACCCGGTGATCATCGACCACCTGAAATCGCTGAACGTCACCGCGATCGAGTTGATGCCGGTCCATCAGTTCCTGCACGACCACCGGCTGCGGGACCTGGGACTGCAGAATTACTGGGGCTACAACACTTTCGGGTTCTTCGCGCCCCATTACCAGTACGCGGCCAGCAAGCACGCCGGCGGCGCGGTCGCCGAGTTCAAGACGATGGTGCGGGCTTTCCACGAAGCCGGCATCGAAGTGATCCTCGATGTGGTCTACAACCACACCGCGGAGGGCAACCACCTCGGGCCGACCCTCAACTTCCGGGGCATCGACAACGCCGCCTATTACCGGCTGCTCGACGGTGACAACAGGTACTACAAGGACTTCACGGGCACGGGCAACAGCCTCAACGCCCGCCACCCGCACACCCTGCAGCTGATCATGGATTCGCTGCGGTACTGGGTGCTCGACATGCACGTCGACGGCTTCCGGTTCGACCTGGCCGCGACGCTGGCGCGCGAGTTCTACGACGTGGACCGGTTGTCGGCGTTCTTCGACCTCGTCCAGCAGGACCCGGTGGTCAGCCAGGTCAAGCTGATCGCCGAACCGTGGGACATCGGCGAAGGTGGTTACCAGGTCGGGAACTTCCCAGGTTTGTGGACGGAATGGAACGGGAAGTATCGCGACACTGTGCGTGATTACTGGCGGGGAGAACCCGCGACACTAGGCGAGTTCGCGTCCCGGCTAACCGGGTCGTCGGACCTCTACGAGGCGACGGGCCGACGCCCGAGCGCCAGCATCAACTTCGTGACGTGCCATGACGGCTTCACGCTCAACGACCTCGTCTCCTACAACGAGAAGCACAACGAGGCCAACGGCGAGGACAATCAGGACGGGGAGAGCCACAACCGGTCGTGGAACTGCGGGGTGGAGGGACCCACCGACGACCCGCAGATCCTGGCGCTGCGCGGCAAGCAGATGCGCAACATCATGGCCACCCTGATGTTGTCCCAAGGCACCCCGATGATCGCGCACGGCGACGAGATCGGCCGCACCCAGCGCGGCAACAACAACGTCTACTGCCAGGACTCCGAGCTGTCCTGGATGGACTGGTCGCTGTGCCAGACCAACGGCGACCTACTCGAATTCACCCGCAAGGTGGTCAAGTTGCGCAAGGACCACCCGGTGTTCCGGCGCAGGCGGTTCTTCGAGGGCAAGCCGATCCGAACCGGCCACCAGGTTCGTGACATCGCCTGGCTCACCCCGGCAGGCAAGGAGATGGACCCGCAGGACTGGGAAGCCGGACTCGGACAGTGCGTGGCGGTCTTCCTCAACGGCCGGGCGATCCCGACGCCCGACGAACGCGGCGAGCGGGTCGTCGACGACTCGTTCCTGCTGTGCTTCAACTCCCACGACGAGGTCGAGGATTTTGTTGCGCCGCAAGTCGATTACGCGCAGCAGTGGACCGCCGACCTGGACACCGCCGACCCTACGGGCAGCACCGACCTCGTGGTGTCCGCCGGCGAGAAGATCTCCCTGCAGCCGCGGTCGGTTCTCGTTCTGCGTAAGACCGCCTGACCCATGAACGTGCTGTCCACCTACCGGCTGCAGATGCGCGGTCCCGCCAGCGGCGAAGCCTTCACGTTCGCCGACGCCGAGAACCTGATCGACTACTTCGCCGACCTCGGCGTCTCCCACCTCTACCTGTCCCCGATCCTCACCGCGGGCGAGGGTTCCAGCCACGGCTACGACGTCACCGATCCCACCACCGTGTCCGCCGAAATCGGTGGGCCAGAGGGTTTCGAGCGGCTCGCGAAGGCGGCTCAGGCCGCGGGACTCGGCTTGATCGTTGACATCGTGCCCAACCACGTCGGCGTGGACGTCCCCCGGCAGAACCCGTGGTGGTGGGATGTGCTGACCCACGGCCGGGATTCGTCGTACTCCTCGTATTTCGACATCGACTGGGACGTGGATGCCGACGGGCGAATCCTGTTGCCCGTCCTGGGATCCGATGACGACGTGGCCGACCTCATCGTCGACGGCGGAGTCGACGGTGACGTACTTCGGCTCGGTGACCTGCAGTACCCGATCCGTCCGGGGACCGGCGCGGGAACCGGCGCAGAGGTGCACGACCGGCAGCACTACCGGCTGGTCGGCTGGCGCAACGGCACGTGCGGTTACCGGCGGTTCTTCTCGATCACGTCGCTGGCGGGCCTGCGCCAGGAAGTCCGCGCCGTGTTCGAGGCCTCTCACGCCGAGGTCCGCCGATGGTTCAGCGAGAACCTGGTCGACGGGATCCGCATCGACCATCCGGACGGATTGTCCGATCCCGCAGGCTATCTGGCCTGGCTGCGAGAACTCGCCGGACCCGACGCGTGGATCGTCATCGAAAAGATCCTCGCGTTCGACGAGCCGCTGGATCCCACCCTGCCCGTGGCGGGCACCACCGGGTACGACGCGCTGCGCGAGACCGGCGGGATCTTCGTCGACCCCACCGGAGCGGAATCGCTCACCGGGCTCATCGAGTCGGCGGGTGTCGATTACTCGGCGAGTCCCGCGATCGCGCGCGGCCTCAAGGTGCAGGCCGTCACCCAGACGCTGGCCAGTGAGCTGCGCCGGTTGTGTCGCGCCGCCGTGACCGCGACCGGTCGCGATCACGAACTGCTGCCCGACGCGGTGGCCGCCCTGCTCAGCCATATCGGGGTCTATCGGTCGGACTACCTCACGCTGTCCTCGGTGCTGCCCGTGGCCATCGCCGAGACCACTGCCGCGCAGCCCGAACTGGCCGATCCGCTCGCGCTGCTGACGACGGCCCTGAATACGCACCCCGAGGTGGGTGTGCGGCTCCAGCAACTGTGCGGTGCGGCCACCGCCAAGTCGATGGAGGACTGCCTGTTCTACCGGGACGCCCGGCTGGTGTCGCTCAACGAAGTCGGCGGCGAGCCGGAGCATTTCGGAGTCAGCGCCGCGGAGTTCCATCGACGCGCCGCAGACCGGGCGGCGCTGTGGCCGCATGCGATGACGACGTTGACCACGCACGACACCAAGCGCGGGGAGGATGTCCGGGCCCGCATCGGGGTGCTGTCGCAGGTGCCGTCACTGTGGGCCGAACTCGTCAAGGGTTGGGAACGCATCACCCCCTCCCCTGATCTGTTGACCGGACTCTTCCTGTGGCAGAACATCTTCGGCGTATGGCCGACCGAGGGCACAGTGAGCACCGAACTGCGCGAGCGGCTGCACGGCTATACCGAGAAGGCCATCAGGGAGGCCGGGCTGCACACCACCTGGAACGATCCTGCAGCGGACTTCGAGGCGGCGGTGCACACATGGCTGGACGCGGTGCTCGACGGTCCCGTCGCCGCTGAGCTGACCGCGACCGTCGCCAGGCTCGCCGAACACGCCCACGCCGACGCCCTTGGCCAGAAGCTCATCGCGCTGACCGCGCCCGGAATCCCGGATGTCTACCAGGGCACCGAACTGTGGGAGGACAGCCTGGTCGATCCGGACAACCGGCGCCCCGTCGACTACGCGGCCCGCCGCGAGGTGCTCGCCGCAGGTTCACACCCCAAGATGCGGGTGGTACGCGCGGCACTGCAGCTGCGACGGCGGCGTCCCGACACCTTCGTGGCCGGCGGCTACCGTCCGGTGCTGGCCGAGGGCGACGCGTCAGAACACATCGTGGCCTTCCTGCGCGGCCGAGACGTGCTGGTCGCCGTCAGCCGGTGGTCGGTCCGGTTGGCCGACAGCGGGTGGGGCGACACCACCGTCACGCTTCCCGAGGGTTCCTGGACCGACATTCTGACCGGCGCCGGCCACGCCAACCGTGTCCGGGCAGACGAGCTGTTCGGCGAGCTGCCCGTCGCACTGCTGGAGCGCACGGATGCCTGAGCACGAGTTCGCGGTGTGGGCGCCGCGACCCGAACGCGTCCGGCTCGACGTCGACGGCACCCTGCACCCGATGACCCGCACCGACGGCGCGTGGTGGCGCGCCGTCCTGGACGTGGCACCGGAGGCCCGCTACGGGTTCGTCCTCGATGACGACCCCAAGGTGCTGCCCGATCCGCGCTCCGCGCGCCAGCCCGAGGGTGTGCACGAGCGCTCGCAGTTGTGGCGTCCGGACCCCGGCGCCTGGACCGACGGCGACTGGCGGGGTCGCTCCATCGAGGGCGCCGTGATCTACGAGCTGCACGTCGGGACGTTCACCGCCGCCGGCACATTCGACTCCGCGATCGCGCGACTCGATCACCTGGTCGACCTCGGAGTCGACTTCGTCGAGTTGATGCCCGTCAACGCCTTCGGCGGCACGCACGGCTGGGGCTACGACGGAGTGCTCTGGTACGCGGTACACGAACCGTACGGCGGTCCCGACGCACTCGTCCGCCTCGTCGACGCATGCCATTCCCGTGGCCTCGGCGTGCTGATCGATGCGGTGTTCAACCACCTCGGCCCGTCCGGGAACTACCTGCCCAAGTTCGGGCCCTACCTGTCCACCGGCAGCAACCCGTGGGGTGAGTCGGTCAACATCGCCGACGCAGGAGCCGACCAGGTGCGTCGCTACATCCTGGATTGCGCGCTGCGCTGGATGCGTGACTTCCACGCCGACGGGCTGCGGTTGGACGCCGTCCACGCCCTGGTGGATACCACGGCCATCCACATCCTCGAAGAACTCTCGGCCGAAACCGACACCCTGGCAGCCGAAGTCGGACGCCCGCTGTCGCTGATCGCCGAGAGCGACATGAACGACCCTCGGCTGATCACGCCGCGGGACCGCGGCGGCCTCGGCATGACCGCACAGTGGGACGACGACATCCACCACGCCATCCACGCCGCGGTCTCCGGGGAACGGCAGGGCTATTACGGAGATTTCGGGACGCTCGAGACGCTGGCGGAGACGTTGCGGCAAGGGTATTTCCATGCGGGCACCTACTCGTCGTTCCGCCGGCGTCGGCACGGCCGGCCACTGGACACCGCGACCATCCCCGCGACCCGACTGCTGGCCTACACACTGACCCACGATCAGGTGGGAAACCGGGCGATCGGCGACCGGCCCTCCCAGAACCTGACCGCGGGCCAGCTCGCGATCAAGGCGGCACTCGCTCTCGGATCCCCCTACACCACAATGCTTTTCATGGGAGAGGAATGGGCGTCGTCGTCGCCGTTCCAGTTCTTCAGCTCCCATCCCGAACCCGAACTGGCCCGTGCGACCGCAGAAGGTCGCAAGAAGGAGTTCGCCGACCACGGGTGGGACGCCGACGAGATCCCCGACCCGCAGGACCCTGCGACGTTCGAGCGCTCGAAGCTGAACTGGGACGAGATCGGCGACGACGACCACGGCCGGATGCTCGCCTTCTACCGAGACCTGATCGCCCTGCGCCACGCCGAACCGGACCTTCGCGACCCGTGGCTGGATCACCTGCGGATCGACTTCGACGAGGATCAACGGTGGTTGGCGATGCACCGCGGTTCGCTGTCGATCGTGTGCAACCTCGGCGACCGACCCGTCGCCGTCCCCGTCAGCGGGGACGTCGTGCTGGCCTGGGGCGAGCCGGCTGTGGACGGCGTCGCCACCCGGCTGGGCGGGCACTCCGTCGCGATTCTGCGGCGAAACTGAGCTCACGATCGAACATTCCGCAGAAGCTCGCCAACAAGTTCACTTCGGCGGAATCAGGTCAGGTAGCGGTAGGTGGGCGACCCCGGCTCGAGCAACTCGACGTGGCATTCAGAGGTCTGCATCCGCGCCATCAGCCCCTCCAGGTCCGACGCCGACCCCATCTCGATGCCGACGAGCGCCTCGCCCGTCTCACGGTTGTTGCGCTTGACGTACTCGAACAGCGTGATGTCGTCGTTGGGGCCGAGCACCTCGTCGAGGAAGCGGCGCAGGGCACCGGGCTCCTGCGGGAAGTCCACGAGGAAGTAGTGCTTGAGCCCCAGGTGCACCAGCGAGCGTTCCAGGACCTCGCCGTAGCGGGAGACGTCGTTGTTGCCGCCCGAGATCAGGCAGACCACGGTCGACCCGGGTTCGACGTCGGCGTCCAGCAACGCAGCGACAGACAGCGCGCCCGCCGGCTCGGCGATGATCCCCTCGTTCTGGTACAGGTCGAGCATCGCGGTGCAGACCGCGCCCTCGTCGACCGTGGTGATCGACACCATGTCCCCCGCAGCTGACAGCGCCGCGAACGGCAGCGTTCCCACCCGCGCGACGGCGGCGCCGTCGACGAACTGGTCGACGTCATCGAGGGTCACGGGTGCTCCGTGGGCCAGCGCGGCCACCAGTGCCGCCGCACCGGCGGGTTCCACACCGAGCACCGATGTCGAGGTGGTGCGCTCAGCCAGGTAGGTGGTCATGCCGCTGATGCACCCACCCCCGCCGACCGGAACGATCACCAGATCCGGTTCGGCACCGAGTTGATCGAGGATCTCCACCGCGATCGTGCCCTGCCCGGCCATCGTGCGGACATCGTCGTACGGAGGCACCAACGTGGCACCGGTACGTGCAACGTCGTCGAGGGCGGCCTGCGCCGCCATGTCGTAGGTCTTGCCGCCGACGATCAACTCGATGAAGTCGCCGCCGTGGTACCGGATCCGGTTGCGTTTCTGCTTCGGCGTCTTGGCGGGCACATAGACACGCCCGTGGATACCCATCGACCGGCACGCCAGCGCGAAACCCTGGGCGTGGTTGCCGGCCGAGGAACACACCACCCCGGCGGCCTTCTCGTCGGGGCTCAGTTGCATCAGCAGGTTGTAGGCACCACGCAGCTTGTAGGACCGGACCGCCTGCAGGTCCTCGCGCTTGAGGTAGACCTGCGCGCCGGTGATGGCCGACAACCGCTCGCTCAACTGCAGGGGTGTCTTCGACACCACACCCGAGATTCGCCGAGCAGCGTCGTCGATGTCCGCGGCGCGCAACGGCGCCGCGGGATCGATACGGATGCTATGACTCAGCTCAGCGGACACCGCACAATGGTGCCACCGCAGGCCACCGCATCAAAAACGTATTCAGCGGACCGGCGTCAGCACGAACACCGGAATCTGGCGATCCGTCTTGTTCTGGTAGTCGTCATAGTCGGGCCAGGCCGCCACGGCGCGCTCCCACCAGAGGGCTTTCTCCTCGCCGAATACCTCGCGGGCCTCGTAGTCGCCGCTGTCCGGGCCGTCCTGCAGCTCGACGCGCGGGTTGGCCTTGATGTTGTAGTACCAGACCGGGTTCTTCGGGGCTCCACCCAGCGATGCCACGACGGCGTAATCACCGTCATGTTCGACCCGCATCAGCGGCGTCTTGCGGATCTTGCCGGTCTTCGCGCCGATCGTCGTCAGCAGGATGACCGGCCTGCCCTTGAGTTCTGTGCCTCTGGTGCCACCAGACTCCATGTACTCTTCGGCGTTTTCCCGGGCCCAATCCGACGTGCTGGGTTCATAATCTCCAGTAAGAGGCATCTAGCCAGACTAGCGAAATCGATCGCCCTCAATCCGTGTTTCGGCTGTCCGAAAACTTTCCTACGAGTTATCGTGAACCCATGACCACCGCCGAACACTTCCGCGACGCCGTAGCCCGGCCGGCCGCGACGGTGTCGATCGCCGGTGTTCCCTGGCCCACCTACAAGGCGGTTGCCCTCCTGATCGGCTTGGTGGTGTTCGCGATCGTCGCGGTCGTGACCACCACTGCGGCCCCCGCCGTCCTCGGCGGCGCCGCAGCCGCGACCACCGTCTGGCTGGTCGCGGGCCTCACCGGCCGCACCCGCTGACTCGACCCGCTCACCTGGTCTGCCGACGCACCAACGGCAGAGTGGCCATTGCGGCGACCTGCACACCGATCACCACCGCGATCAACGACATCACCGAATACGAGTACAGGAGCCCGGTGAGCGCTCCTCCCACAGCGGCCGCGACACCGATGACCGCGGCGTACACGCCGTACGCCGTTGCCCTGCGGGCCGGCTCGACGAGGTCGGCGACCACCGCGCGCAGGGTCGATTCCTGGATGCCGACCGCCGCCCCCCACACCACCGCCCCGGCGACGACCAGCGCGATGCGGTCGGTGAAGGCCAGCACCGGCACCAGGGCTGCCAGCACCGGAAGCGCGCCGAGAACCACCGCGCCGATCCGGTCATACGCCCACCCGGTGACGAGCGCCGCGACGGCATCGGCCGCCATCGCGGCGGCGTAGATCACCGGTACCACCGCGACCGCCACGATTCCCTCACTGACCTGGTGGAAGGACAGCACCCCGAACGTCGTGAACCCGACCATGGTGGCGGCCGAGAAACTCGAATACGTCCAGAAGGATCTCGGCAGCGAACGCAGAAAGCTTTGTGCAACAACAGGTTTTACTTCTGGAGCGGAGGCGGTCTCGTAGCGGGCAGGCTCCGGGACACGGGCCCGCAGCCACCCCAGAAGCACGAGGACACCCATCCCCGGGATGGCGAGCAGACCCAGCGTCGGCCCGTAGTCACCGCCGAACACGACCAGCATCGCCGCCACCGCCAGCGGCCCGGCGAACGCCCCGATCTGATCCATGGCCTCGTGGACGGCGAAACCGCGCCCGCGGCCGGTGACCGCGGTCGCGTGCGACAGCAGCGTGTCCTTGGCCGGGCTGCGCACCGCCTTGCCGACCCGTTCGGCGATGACAAGCGCCGCCGCCGCCCACAGCACGCCAACCACGCCGAGCAACGGCACAGTGATCACCGTCAGGAAGTAGCCGGCGATGGCCCACGTCCAGAATCGGCCCGTGCGGTCGGTCAGCGGCCCCGACACGACCCGCAGCAGCAGGGCCGCGGCCTCACCGACACCGGTGACGACTCCCACCACGACGGCGGTGGCGCCCAGCGAGGCGAGCAGCGGGCCGGTGATGGAGCGGGCGCCCTCGTAGACGATGTCGGCGAGCAGGCTGATGACACCGAACGTGGTGACGAATCGCCACGCGCTCAACCCCGCGGCCGGCCGGGTGTTCATCCGCCCAGGCAGCCGGGACCCAACAACTCCTTCAGATCACCCATCAACGCCGAGGACGGGGTCACCCGGAGCGACTGATCCAACTCCAGCGTGGTGATGCGCTCCCCGCTGATCAGCCGCAGATGCACCTGAGCGGTGCCCGGGTGCCGCGCCAGCACCTGCTTGAGCGCGCTGACCTTGTCGACCGTGCACTGCCGCGTCGGCAGGCTCACCGCGACCGGCCGGTTCGTCTGCGCGCTCGAAAAGTCAGGAACCACAAGCTCGTTGGCGATCAACGAGATCCGGTCGTCACGGATTGCGACCCTGGCACCGACCAGCACGACGACGTCGTCGGCGATCTCGGCCCCGAACATCGAGTAGGTCTGCGGGAAGAACAGCACCTCGATACCACCGGTGAGGTCCTCCACCTGCGCCGACGCCCACGGCAGCCCGTTCTTGTTGACCCGGCGGTTCACCGACGCGAGGATCCCGCCGATCCGGACCTGGGTCTCGTTGGCGACGTCGCCGTCGAGGATCGCCGGGATCTGCGTGTCGACCTGCGCGGCCAGCAGATGCGCGATGCCGTTGAGCGGATGCCCGGACACGTACAGCCCCAGCATCTCGCGCTCGAGGGCGAGCTTGTGCTTGTCCTCCCACTCCTCGTCGGGCACCTTGATGGTGAACACCGCATCGGTGGCGGAGTCGGCGCCGCCGAACAGGTCGAACTGACCCATCGCCTCGGCCTTCTTGGTGCCGAGCACCGAATCGACCGCGTCGGTGTGCACCAGGAACAGCCCTTTGCGGGGGTGCCCCAGTGAGTCGAACGCCCCCGCCTTGATCAGCGACTCGGTGACCTTCTTGTTGCACGGCCCGATGTCGATCTTGTTGAGGTAGTCCGAGAAATCGGTGAACTTGCCCTTCGCGGTGCGCGTGTTGATCAGCGACGCAACGACGTTCGCGCCGACGTTGCGGACCGCGCCGAGCCCGAATCTGATGTCGGTGCCCACCGAGGCGAAGTTCTGCGCCGACTCGTTGACGTCGGGCGGCAGCACCGTGATCCCGAGACGGCGACAGTCGGCCAGGTAAACCGCGGCCTTGTCCTTGTCGTCACCGACAGACGTGAGCAGCCCCGCCATGTACTCGGCGGGGTAATTGGCCTTGAGATAGGCCGTCCAGTACGACACCAGGCCGTAGCCCGCGGCGTGGGACTTGTTGAACGCGTAGTCGGCGAACGGCAGCACCGTGTCCCACAGGGCCTTTACGGCCGCGGCGGAGAAGCCGTTGGCTTTCATCCCCTCGGAGAAGCCCTCGAACTCCTTCTCCAGCACGTCGCGCTTCTTCTTGCCCATCGCCTTGCGCAGAATGTCGGCTCGGGCCAGTGAGAAACCGGCCACCTTCTGTGCGATGCGCATGATCTGCTCTTGGTAGACGATCAGGCCGTAAGTCTCGGCCAGGATCTCGCGCAGCGGCTCCTCGAGTTCCGGGTGGATCGGCTTGATGTTCTGGCGGTTGTTCTTGCGGTCGGCGTAGTCGTTGTGGGCGTTCATGCCCATCGGTCCGGGACGGTACAGCGCGATGACGGCGACGACGTCCTCGAAACCGGTGGGCTGCATACGGCGCAGCAGGTCGCGCATCGGCCCGCCGTCGAGCTGGAAAACGCCCAGGGTGTCTCCGCGGCCGAGCAATTCGTAGGCGGCCGGGTCGTCCAGCGGGACCGTCTCCAGGTCGAGGTCGATGCCCCGGTTGGCCTTGATGTTCTCGATGCAGTCCCCGATGATCGTCAGGTTCCGCAGACCGAGGAAGTCCATCTTCAGCAGGCCGATGGCCTCGCACGACGGGTAGTCCCATCCGGTGATGACCGCGCCGTCCTGCGGGCGACGCCACAGCGGGATCGAGTCGATGAGCGGCTCGGAGCTCATGATCACCGCGCAGGCGTGCACGCCCGCGTTGCGGACCAGGCCCTCGAGGCCGCGCGCCGTCTCGTAGATGGTGCGGACGTCGGGATCGGTGTCGATCAGGCCGCGGACCTCGGCGGCCTCCCTGTACCGGTCATGGGCCGGGTCGGTGATCCCCGACAGTGGGATGTCCTTGGCCATGATGGGCGGCGGCAGCGCCTTGGTGATCCGGTCGGCGATGGCGAAGCCGGGTTGGCCGTAGTGTACCCGAGCCGAATCCTTAAGCGCCGCTTTGGTTTTGATGGTGCCGAACGTGATGACCTGGGCCACCCGGTCGCTGCCCCATCTGTTGGCGGCGTAGCGCAGCATCTCGCCGCGGCGACGGTCGTCGAAGTCGATGTCGATGTCGGGCATCGATACGCGCTCGGGGTTGAGGAACCGCTCGAACAGCAGCCCGTAGGTGATGGGGTCGATGTTGGTGATGCCCATCGCGTAGGCCACCAGCGAGCCGGCGGCCGACCCACGGCCCGGGCCGACCCGGATGTCCACCGAGCGCGCGTAGTTGATCAGGTCCGCGACGATCAGGAAGTAGGACGGATAGCCCTTCTCGCAGATGACCTTGATCTCGAAATCGGCGCGGTCGGTGTACTCCTGAGGCACGCCGGTGGAGAATCGGCGCTCCAACCCGGCCGCGACCTCGCGCCGCAGCCAGCTCTCCTGGGTGTGCCCCTCGGGCACCGGGAAGACCGGCATCCGATCGACCGGCTTCCACAGATCGGCGTAGGACTGGACCCGCTCGGCGATGAGCAGCGTCGAATCGCAGGCGCCGGGCACCTGGCCGTCCCACAACGCGCGCATCTCCGCGGCACTCTTGAGGAAGTAGCCGTCGCCGTCGAACTTGAAGCGCGTCGGGTCCGACAGCGTCTTGCCCGTCTGAATGCACAGCAGCGCCTCGTGGTTCTGGGAGGCGTCGCGCGTGACGTAGTGGCAGTCGTTGGTCGCCAGCGGCGGGATGCTGAGCTTGCGGCCGATCTCGATCAGCCCCTCGCGCACCCGGCGCTCGATGTCGAGGCCGTGGTCCATCAACTCGAGGAAGAAGTTCTCCGGACCGAAGATCTCCCGCCACTTGGCCGCCGCCTCCAGCGCCTCCCGCTCGTGACCGAGGCGAAGTCGTGTCTGCACCTCACCCGACGGGCAGCCGGTGGTGGCGATGATGCCTGCGGCGTGCTCGGCGATGATCTCGGCGTCCATTCGGGACCACTTGCCCAGTTGCCCCTCGAACGACGCCAGCGACGACAGCTTGAACAGGTTCCTCAACCCGGTGGCGTTCTCGGCGACCATCGTCATGTGGGTGTAGGACCCGCTGCCGGAGACGTCGTCGCTCTTCTGGCTCGGGTCCCCCCACAGGATGCGCTTGGTCTCGAAGCGCGAGGCGGGAGCGATGTAGGCCTCCACACCGATGATCGGCTTGATGCCCGCCTCGGTCGCCTTGTTGTAGAACTCGCTGGCGCCGAACATGTTTCCGTGATCGGTCATACCGACTGCCGGCATCCCCAGCCGCTGGGCCTCGGCCAGCATCGGGCTGATCTTCGCGGCACCGTCCAGCATCGAATACTCGGTGTGGTTGTGCAGGTGAACAAAAGACCCTGAGGACCGCAAGTCTGAACCGCTCATAGGGACGCCAGTCTATGACCGGGCACCGACGGCGGTCGGCGTGTCGCGGTGCGTGTCTCGCGATGTTCGGATCAGGCTTCGACCGACGCGCCGACCCGCTCGTTCAGCAACCCGACCTCGATCACGCGGAGTAATTGCCTGGCAACCGCGGCGGCCTCGCCGGCGTCGACGAAACCGGCGTGGAAACCCATGCCCCAGAACACCGCCGCCAGCATGTCGGCCACCGCAAGGGCATCGACGTCCGGCGCCAGCTCCCCGTGTGCGATGGCCTGCACCACGATCGAGTGATAGAAGCCGTGCACCGTGGCTACGACGGCGTCCGCCGCGTCGCTGCGCCGCCCGCCCCGGTGGTGCTCCAGCCTGGCGGTCACCAGGAACCTCACCGTCGCCGTGTCGGAGATGTTCAGCTGCTGCATGGCCAGGACGAACACGGCCAACTGGTCGCGCAGGCCGTGTTCACGCTGCGCCGCGACCGCACACTCGGCCACCCGCGAGTAGGCATCCCTGAGCAGGATCTCGTAAAGCTGCTCACGGGTGGAGAAGTAGTAGTGCAGGGTGGGCCGGCTCACGCCCGCGCGCAGCGCGATCTTCTGGAATGTCGCCGCGCCGTAACCGCGTTCGACGATGACCTCGCGGGCCGCATCGAGGATGTTCCGCCGGGTGGTCTCGGCGTCGGCACCCACCGGGCGACCGCGTCCCCGGCCTTCGGGCGGGGTCAGCGGCTCGGTCTCCACGAGCAAACGTTATGGCATAGCTAACAGCTGGTCAATCAGTAACGGCGCAAATCCTCACATCGGCGCAGGCACGGCGGTGCGCCGATCGACACGCGCGCGGCGCACCGCGTCGACGGTGAACACCGCGAGCGCCACCCAGATCAACGCGAAGCCCAGCCACCGCGCCGGCGGCATCGCCTCGTGGCCGACCAGCACACCCCACGTCAGCTGCATCGCCGGCGTCATGTAGAACAGCAGGCCGAGCGAGACCATCGCCAACCGCTGCGCCGCGGCGGCGAACAGCAACAGCGGCAGCGCGGTGAGCACCCCCGACAGGACCATCAACGCGACGTGCCCGGCTCCGTGACCGGTGAACGTCGCGTGGCCGGTGACCTGCAACACGACCACATAGGCCAGCGCGAACGGCGTAGCGATCGCCGCTTCGATCCCCACGCTGACCCGCGGATCGGTGGGCACCAACTTCTTCACCGCGCCGTAGAGGCCGAAGGACAGCGCGAGGCCGAGCCCGATCACCGGCGGCGCTCCCACGTTCACCGTCAGGACCACGACCGCCACCACCGCGATCACCAGGGCGCCGAGCTGCCACCGGTTCAACGTCTCCCTGAATATCAGCAACCCGAGCGCGATCGACACCAGCGGGTTGATGAAGTACCCGAGCGCCGCGTCGACGACATGGCCGTTATTCACCGCATAGACGTAGATCACCCAGTTGACGGAGATCAGCGCCGCGGCCGCCGTCAGCAGCAGCCAGGTGCGGCCGGTGATCGCCTTGAGGTCGCCGAGCCGACGGACCGCGACGACCACGACGACCATCAGGACGAAGCTCCAGATGATGCGGTGCGCGAGCACTTCGACTGCGCCCGCGGGCTTCAACAGCGGGAAGAACGCCGGGAACAACCCCCACATGCCGTAGGCGCCGACCCCGAACAGCAGCCCCGATCTCACAGGTCGTGATTGCGCAGGACATCCAGCGCGTCCTGCAGGTCGGCCGGGTACGGGCTGGTGATCTCGACGCGCCGCCCGTCGGCGGGGTGCGTGAACGCCAGCGACCTGGCGTGCAGCCACTGGCGTTCCAGGCCGAGACGTCGCGCCAACGTGGGATCGGCCCCGTAGGTCAGGTCGCCACAGCACGGATGGTGCAGCGCGGCGAAGTGCACCCTGATCTGGTGCGTGCGGCCGGTCTCGAGCTCGATGTCGAGCAGGCTCGCGGCCTGGTGGGCCTCCAACGTGTCGTAATGGGTCACGCTGTTCCTGCCGCCTTCGACGACTGCGAACTTCCAGTCGTGGCCGCGGTGGCGGCCGATGGGGGCGTCGATGGTTCCGCTGGACGGGTCCGGGTGGCCCTGAACGAGCGCGTGGTAGCGCTTCTCGACAGTGCGCTGCTTGAACGCCCGCTTGAGCACGGTGTAGGCCCGCTCGGACAGTGCCACCACCATGACGCCGGAGGTGCCCACATCAAGCCGGTGAACGATCCCCTGGCGCTCGTGGATTCCCGACGTGCTGATCCGGAAGCCTGCGGCCGCCAGGCCACCCAGCACCGTCGGACCGTGCCAGCCCACGGTCGCGTGCGCAGCGACCCCGGGGGGTTTGTCGACCGCGACGATGTCGTCGTCGGAGTACAGGATCGCCATACCCTCGATGTCGACCGGCGTGTTCTCCACCGGCGCAGGCGCTTCCGGCAGCCGCACCTCCAGCCACGCCCCGGCGACCAGCTTGTCGGACTTGCCCGCGCGGGCACCGTCGAGTTCGACGCCGCCCTCCTCGGCCAGCGCCGCCGCCGCCGTGCGTGACAGCCCGAGCAGCCGGGCCAGACCGGCATCGATCCGCATCCCCGCCAGCCCCTCGGGAACCGGCATCGAACGGGTGGTCATCAGGTGCCGGACTCGTCGTCCGGCTGGCGCCTCCCGACCGGACCTTCGCCGTCGTCCGGCTGACGCCTCCCGACCGGTCGTCCGGCTGNCGCCTCCCGACCGGACCTTCGCCGTCGTCCGGCTGACGCCTCCCGACCGGACCTTCGCCGTCGTCCGGCTGACGCCTCCCGACGGTGTCGAAGTCGAATCCGAACAGCGACAAGCCCACCAGCAGGATCGCTCCGCCCACCACCGACGGATCGGCGACGTTGAACACCGGCCACCACCCGATGGACAGGAAGTCCACGACGTGGCCCCGCAGCGGGCCCGGAGACCGGAAGAACCGGTCGACGAGGTTGCCCATCGCGCCACCGAGGATCATCCCGAGACCGAGTGCCCACCACGGAGACACCAGCCGACGACCCATCCAGATGATGCCGAAGACCACACCCGTGGCGACCAGCGTGAGCACCCACGTGTATCCGGTGGCCATCGAGAACGCCGCACCCGAGTTGCGCACCAACGTCCAGGTCACGGTGTCACCGATGATCGATACCGGCTGACCGGGCGTCAGCAGCCGCACGGCGAGCACCTTGGTGACGATGTCCAGGACGAGCACCACCCCCGCGATGGTCAGCAGCAGGCGCAGCTGGCGCGGCGGCGGCCCGCCCGCCGCCGGACCCGCGGCGCTGTCGCCGGTCGTCGGCTCGACCGGGCTCGATGATTCATCAGTCACGCACCCATCATCGCAAAGCGGCGGTGGTGAACAATTCCACCCATGGGTCGCCTCGTCGTCATAGCCACCGGTGGGACGATCTCGACGAGCGTCGACCACCACGGCGTGAAGCGTCCGACCCGGTCCGCAGCCGACCTCACCGAGGGGCTCGACGTCGAGGTCGTCGACGCGATGTCGGTGGACAGTTCACAGTTGACCCCTCCGGACTGGGACCGGATCGCCGCCGCCGTCCGGACGGCGGCCGTCGACCACGGCGCCGACGGCGTCGTCGTCACGCACGGAACCGACACGATGGAGGAGACCGCGCTGTGGCTCGAGCTCACCTATGACGGTGTGCCGCCGGTGGTGCTGACCGGCGCCCAGCGCAGCGCCGACGCGCCCGACGCCGACGGGCCGTCGAACCTGCGCGACGCGCTCGGCGTCGCCGCCGACCCGGACACCCGCGGCATCGGAGTCGTCGTGTGTTTCGCGGGCACGGTGTTCGAACCGCTTGGTCTGCACAAGGTGGCCACCGCCGACCTGCAGGGTTTCGCGGGCCGCACGCTGGGTCCGGTCAAGGACCGCCCGTTCCTCGGCGACCTCGTCGCCGCCGAGGCACCGCGGGTGGACATCGTGCCCGCCTACCCGGGCGCCGACTCCGTCGCACTCGACGCGTGCGTGGCCGCAGGCGCCCGCGGCATCGTCCTGGAGGCGCTGGGCTCTGGTAACGCCGGCGCGGCGCTCATCGAGGGCGTACGCAGGCACTGCGCTGACGGCGTCGCGGTCGCAGTGTCGACGCGGGTTCCCGGCGGACCCGTCAGCCCCGGGTACGGGCCGGGGCGTGCCCTCGCCGACGCCGGTGCGTTCGTGGTGCGGCAGCTGCGGCCACCGCAGGCGCGGGTGCTGCTGATGGCCGCACTGGCCGCCGGGTCACCGGCGAGGGACGTCTTCGAACGCTGGGGCTGATCACGGCGCGCTCTTCAACCGCGCCAGCTCATCGACGAAATCCGGCCAGTCCAGACTGTCCACCGGATTGGCGTGGGTGACCGCAGGGTCGGTGTCGGGAAAGGTGCGCGCATGCCCGGGGCCGGTGCTGCGCGTCTCGAATCGCACGGTCATGACGCCGTGGCCGGCACCCTGGATCCACCCGTGTCCGTGCTCGGCGTGCACCACGTCGTCGCCGACGCGCCATGCCGGTTTCGCCGGTGAAGCATCGGCGGGTGTCTGCGGTGCACCGGTGCGTGCCACCTCCTCGGTCGCCATCAACTCCAGAGCCGGGAAAAGCGACTCCTGCTGATCCTCGGAGAGACCGGAAAAGCCAACGCCGACAAGCCGAATCGGTCCGATCTCGACGGGGTCGAGGAGAAGTCTGCGCGCCGTCGCGGTCAAGGTTGCCAAATCCGTCGTCGCATACGGCAGGGTCGCCGACCTGGTGAGCGTGCTCATGTCGGACTTCTTCAACTTGACGGTGACGGTCCTGGCCCCGCGGCCGTCCTTGAGCAGGCGCCGATGGGCGTGCTCGCCGATCGGACCGGCGGCGTCACGGAGCTGGTCGAGCGTCGTCAGGTCCTCGGGGAACGTCGACTCGGCGCTGATCTGTTTCGCCGGCGCGTTCTCGGCGACCGGACGGTCGTCGATGCCTCGCGCCAGCCGGTGCAGCGCGGGACCCACTGTCGGCCCGAGGATGTTGGCGACCTCGGCATCCGACAGGGAGGCGAAGCCACCGATGGTGTCGATGCCGAGCCGGTGCAGCTTCTCCTCGGCGACAGGCCCGATTCCCCACAGCTTGCGGACCGGCAGCCTGTCGAGCAACACGTGTTCCTCGTCGCGGGAAACGACTGTGATGCCGTTGGGTTTGGCCAGACCGGAGGCGATCTTGGCGGTCTGCTTGCCCGATCCCGCACCCACCGAGGCGACCAATCCGGTCACGGCGGCCACCTCCGCCCGGAGCCTCTCGCAGAACGAGGCCACCTCGGCTGACGAGGCGCCGACGAGTTCGGCGGGCTCGCCGAACGCCTCGTCAAAGGACAGCTGTTCGAGGACCGGCACCATCGTGCGCACCGTCTCGAAGACGCGGCGGCTGGCCAGCCCGTACACGACGCCGCGCGGGGGCAGTACGACCGCGCCCGCGCCGACAAGGCGACGCGCCTGATGCATCGGCATCGCCGACCTGGCCCCGAAGACCCGCGACTCGTAGCTGGCACCCGCCACCACGCCGCGTCCGCCCAATCCACCGACGAGCACCGGCCGGCCCCGCAGGGTCGGCCGGGTCAGCTGCTCCACGGATGCGAAGAACGCATCCATGTCCAGGTGCAGGACCCATCGCGCGGCCACACCCGCCGATGCTAGGCGGTGCCGGTTAGCCTGACCTGCATGCCACACCTAAGCGCCGAGACCTCAGACGTCCCGATCCGGGATGCCTCGATCCGGCTCGGGCAGTTCCTGAAGCTGGCCGGCCTCATCGACTCCGGCGCCGATGCCAAGTCCGTGATCGCCGACGGGCTGGTCAGCGTCAACGATGACGTCGAAACCCGGCGGGGCAGACAGCTTCGCCCCGGCGACGTCGTCGTGTTCTCCGGCCGGGGCGCCCGCGTCACGCCGGGGTGAGATTCCCGTCAGGCCTTGGCGATCGCGACCCGGACGCCGTCGCCGATCTCCTGGGTGCCGGCGCCGTCGGGCTCGCCGAACTCGAAGCTGGTGGCCAGGATCTCGCCTGCGATCAGATCCCGGTGGGTGCGCGCCCATGACTCGTGCTCGCCGGGCACCGAGATCACCACCGAGATCCGGTCGGAGACATCCAGTCCCGTCGATTTCCGCAACTCCTGCAGCTCACGGATGCGGTCCTTGGCCCAGCCCTCGGCCTCCAGCTCGGGGGTGACGGTGCCGTCCAGCACCACCAGACCCGCTCCGTCGGGCAGGGCGGCGGTCCAATCGGGATCGGCCGCAACCAGTTTGGAGCTGAATTCCGCGGGCAGCAGGACGGCAGGCCCGGCCTTCAGGGTGCCGTCGCTTCTGAGCACACCCTCCCCCGCCTTGACGGCCTTGATCGCCGCCTGAACGTCCTTGCCGATGCGCGGGCCCGCGGCACGGGCGTTCACCGCGAGCTCGAAACGACCATGCGCTGCGATGTCGTCGGTGAGCTCCACGGACTTCACGTTGAGTTCGTCGGCGATCAGGTCCCGATAGGGCTCCAGACGCTGTGGATCATTAACGGCCACAGTCAATTTCAACAGCGGCAGGCGAACGCGCAGCTTCTTCGCCTTACGCAGCGAGGATCCCGTCGAGGCCACCTCGCGCACCAGGTCCATGTCGGCGACCAGTCGGGGGTCCGCGGGCAGTGTGTCGGCGTCCGGCCAGTCGGTCAGGTGCACCGACCGTTCGCCGGTGATTCCCCGCCAGATCACCTCGGAGATCAGCGGCAGCAGCGGGGCGGCCAGCCTGCTGGTCACCTCAAGCACGGTGTGCAGCGTGTCGATGGCGTCGCGGTCCTCCTCCCAGAACCGCGACCGCGACCGGCGCACGTACCAATTCGTGAGGGCCTCGGTGAACTGGCGCAACTGGTCGCATGCCACCGAGATGTCGCAGACGTCCAGCGACGCGGTCAGCCCGTCGCGCAGCGCGGCGAGCTTGGCCAGGATGTAGCGGTCCAGCACGTGGGTCGAGTCGGTGCGCCAGGTGCCCTTGCTCGGTGCGTAGAGCGCCAGGAAGGTGTAAGCGTTCCACAGCGGCAGCAGCACCTGCCGGACACCCTCTCGGATGCCCTGCTCGGTGACCACCAGGTTGCCGCCGCGCAGGATCGGCGAGGCCATCAGGAACCAGCGCATGGCGTCGGAGCCGTCCCGATCGAACACCTCGGTGACGTCGGGATAGTTGCGCAGCGACTTGCTCATCTTCTGGCCGTCGTTGCCCAGCACGATGCCGTGCGAGACGCACGTCCGGAACGCCGGTCTGTCGAACAACGCCGTCGCCAGGATGTGCAGCGTGTAGAACCAGCCGCGGGTCTGCCCGATGTACTCCACGATGAAATCGCCCGGGAAATGCGCCTCTTCGCCTTCGGAGGCTCCGGCCTCTCCCGCCACCCCACCTGCGAACCACTGCCGGTTCTCGAACGGATAGTGCACCTGGGCATACGGCATCGAGCCGGAGTCGAACCAGACGTCGAGGACATCCTCGATGCGCCGCATCGTCGACCGGCCGGTCGGATCGTCGGGGTTCGGCCGGGTCAGCTCGTCGATGAACGGCCTATGCAGGTTGTCCGGTCGCACCCCGAAGTCGCGTTCGAGTTCGTCGAGGCTTCCGTAGACGTCGATCCGCGGATAGGCCGGGTCGTCGGACCGCCACACCGGTATCGGGGTGCCCCAGTAGCGGTTTCGTGAGATGGACCAGTCCCGCGCGCCCTGGAGCCACTTTCCGAACTGCCCGTCCTTGACGTGCTCGGGGTACCAGGTGATCTCCTGGTTGAGCTCGACCATCCGGTCCCGGATCTGGGTGACCTTGATGAACCACGACGACACCGCCCGGTAGATCAGCGGGTTCCGGCAGCGCCAACAGTGCGGGTAGGAGTGCTCGTAGGTGTCGTGGCGCAGCAATACCGCGCCGTTCGCCGCCGCCGCGCCCGAACCGTTCTTCAGGTCGCGGATGATCTGGGGGTTCGCGTCGAACACGTGCTGGCCCGCGTAGTCGGGAACCGTGCCGTCGAACCGTCCCTTGGCGTCGACGGGCGTGACCGCCTCGATGTCCGCCGCCTGCGCGGTGGCCATGTCGTCCTCGCCGTACGCCGGCGCCAGATGAACCAGTCCGGTGCCGTCCTCGGTGCTGACGAACTCGGCGCTGAGCACCCGAAATGCGTTGGGCGAGTCCATGAAGTACGGAAACGGGGGCGCGTAACGCACACCGAGCAGGTCACGGCCGGCGTAGGTGGCCACGATCTGCGGCTCTTCACCCAGTTCGCGGGCGTAGGCGCTCACGCGGGCCGCGGCCAGCACATAGCGCCGCCCGTCGGGCGCCTCGGCGACGACGTAGTCGACCTCGGGGTTGACCGCCACGGCCTGGTTCGACGGCAGTGTCCACGGAGTCGTCGTCCAGATCAGCAGGTAGGCACCGACCAGATCCTCTGCGCCGGTGGGGGCGCCGCCCTCAACCCGGTAGCCGACGGTCAGCGCCGGATCCTGCCGGCTCTGGTACACGTCGTCGTCCATGCGCAGCTCATGGGACGACAGGGGGGTCTCGTCGTTCCAGCAGTACGGCAGCACCCGGTTGCCTTCGTAGGCCAGGCCCTTGTCCCACAGCTGCTTGAACGCCCAGATCACCGACTCCATGAAGCCGAGATCCAGTGTCTTGTAATCGTTGTCGAAGTCGACCCAGCGCGCCTGGCGGGTGACGTACGAGCGCCACTCGTCGGTGTACTTGAGCACCGACGCCCGGCAGGCGTCGTTGAACTTCTCGATACCCATCTGCTCGATCTGGGCTTTGTCGGTGATGCCCAACTGTCGCTGCACCTCGAGTTCGGCGGGCAGGCCGTGGGTGTCCCAGCCGAAGCGGCGCTCGACCTTGTATCCGCGCATCGTGCGGTAGCGCGGCACGATGTCCTTGACATATCCGGTGAGCAGATGGCCATAGTGCGGAAGCCCGTTGGCGAACGGCGGCCCGTCGTAGAACACGTACTCCGGGGCCTCGTCGCGGCGTTCGATGCTCGCGCGAAAGGTGTCGTCGCCGGCCCAGTAGTCGAGAACCTCGGCTTCGAGCGCCGGGAATCTGGGCGCCCCGGCGCCAGGCTTCGGGTAGGCGGTCACGTGCGTACGTCTCCTGTGCCAAGTGTCGTTCAGGCACGGGGACGACGTCGCGCAGGTGCGCGAGCGCCGCGGTACCACCCCGCTTGCGCACCCGGGGTGCGCCGCTCGAAGGAAGGCGATGACGGGCCAACCCGTTCGGGTCTACTGGGCGCGGGCCGGAGCGACCTGCCCTGCGCTGTTCTTCCGAAAGCTCCCCGGTGATGGCCGGATCGACGCTGGTGACCCACAGTCTAGCGGGCCTGCCGGGTCACCCCGGAATCACAGGGGCGCCGCGGCGTCCGAGGTGATCTCGATCAGGGCCAGCGGGAACTGCTCGGCCAACTCCTCGACGCTGTAGTCGTCGAATCTGGTGGCGTCATAGCGCCAGTCGAGGTGGAGCAACCCGCCGGTGCGGTGCACCCGCAACTCCAGGAGGTGGCCGCCGTCCGTGCCGTCCTGCTCGGCGGCGACGTTCAGCGATACCTCCGCCTGCCCGGTCGGCCGTCCCGGCGCGGCCGACAGCGCGGTGTGGGCGCCCTGGAGCATCTCCGTCGGGCCCATCGGTGGCACGTCGGAACAGATCAGCGACACGGTGTGGAACAACCACCGGTGCGCGCCCGTCACGTCGACGGTCACGGCGCCCTCGCCGCGAGTGCGGCCTAGCGCCCGACCCAGCGCGGCGAGCAGGATCTCCTCGACCCTCACGCCGAGCCACTCGGTGGCGCCGTCGAGTTCAGCCGCCAATTCGCTCGTCGGTGGAATTCTCAATATTTCGAAACGCGGCGCAATTGCCTCTTCGGCGGGGCGATCAGCCACCTGCAGCGGCGCCGGGACCGGTGTGACGAAGGGCCTGACCTCGTCGGCCATGTATGGAGCGACCATGAAGGCAACGGTACAGCGAATGTCCCAGAATTGGGAGAGCACTCCCAAAACCGTGACGGCTGTGTCAATTAATGGTCGGTCGACTGTTTGCCGGCAGGGCTGCCCCGGGGCGGGAATTCGGTTTATGGTGGTCAAGTGCCACGCACCGATGAGAACGGCAGACAGCTCAAGGCCCTGCTCGATTACCTCCTCGACGGAGAGATCGATGCCAAGGACCTCTTCGATGCGCTAGGCGTCTCGAGCAGCACCTACTACCGGCGCATCAAGGAGAGCGACTACCCGAACGCCGAAGAGTTGCGCCGGGTGGCGGACCGCTTCGATCTGAGCTATCCCGACCTGCAGATCCAGTTCGGGTTGATGAGCAGGCAGGAAGTGCTCAACTACGTCAGGGCCACCGAATCCACCGATCTCACCGTGGCGACCCTGCGGGAAATCACCACGAAACCCTCCGTCAGGCACAGGCCCAAGCTGTCTGAGCTGACACCACGACTCGACGCTCCACCCCTCTAGACCAGGCGACCCCTCATGGCTTTGGCAACACTCATCGCGATCACGCTCCTGTGCATCATGTGGAGTTTGTGGATTCGCCGTGTCACCTGGTCATGCAGATGGGAGGTGGCAGCCACCCTCAACATCGCGCTGCAGGGTATCGCGGTGCTGTTGATGTCGCCGCTGGCCTCCGAAACGCTCGGTCAGTGGTTGTACTCGCTGACCGGCAAGTGGAACCTCGAGGACTACCTCGGTCACGACGCCTACATCGTCGCCGCATCAGCGGTGGTCTACAACACGCTGGGCCGACTCGAACAAGATCATGCGATGCATCGTCGGTTCAAGCAGTTCGTCGAGCGGCCCGCGACGCTGTGCATCCCGCTGCTACTGGGGGCGTTCTGGCTGGGTAACGGGGCGGCGATCTATCGTCCCGACTTCTTCGATGTGCCCACCGACTTCTGGCTGAACACCTACTGGCTGCTGCTCTGCGGGATGCTGATCTACCTTCTCGTCTACGGGTCGCGGGCATTGCTGGTGCTGCGCACCGATCCGCGGTCGCGTCAGGTCGCCAACGTCTACCTGTTCGCCTGCGCCATGGGGATCGCGGCCTGCGTGGTGCGCATCATCACCGCGTTCGTCACGCCGCTGCAGACCGTCCAGGGCAGCACGCTGGTGTGGGTCTTCGCCTGTGCGTGCGGCGCAGGCTTCGCGCTGACGTCGGCATATTCCTGGCGTATCAAGACGAAGTGGTTCACCCGCGCCAGCAGCTGACCGTCAGACCGCGGTGCGGGTGAGGTCCTCATACGGCGAGCCGAACTCCCGCACCGGCCGGTAGCCCTTCTTGCGCGCCCGCGTCACGCCCCGGCGGATCAGTGCGGCTGTCGCCACGAAACCGGCCTGGTCCGTGACGACGAACGGCGTGAGCAGCCGGTTGTGCACGAAGCCGAACGCGAGGCCGGACTGCGGGTCGGCCCAGCCCAGCGAGCCGCCGAGCCCGACGTGGCCGAATCCGGGCAGCACGCCGGGGAACGGCAGACCGTGATACCCGAGATGGAACGACAGCGGCATCACCATGGTGTGGTCGGGCCGCAGGCTCGGCCGGCCGACCAGCGCGGCGGCTGTTTCGCTCGACAGGTACTGGGTGCCATCGATGCGGCCGCCGTTGGCGATCGCTCCGTACATGCGGGCCAACGCACGGGCGGTGGCCACGCCGTTGGCCGCGGGAATCTCGCTGTCGAGCATCGGGATGTCGCCCTGTACGAACGCCTTGACCCCGGGGAAGTACATCGCGCCGAACCCGGCGGAGATCGGCAGCGCCGCCAACCGAGGTGCGACCAGGTTGAAGACCGGGTTCTGCAGTGCGCTTTGTGGGCCGATGATCTGCGCGGCGTGCGTGGGTGCCTCTGCGGGAGGACGGCCGAGGTGCAGCCCGTCGGTGTTCAGCGGCGCGGCCACCTCGGTGCGGATCAGCTCGCGCATCCCCTTTCCGGTGACCGCCCGGGCCAGGCCGGACAACAGCCAGCCGAAGGTCAGCGCGTGGTAGGCGGGCCTGCCGTGCAGCCAGCTGCGGGGCGCCGCGGCCAGGCGCTCCTCCATCCGCAGGTGGTCGACCAGATCACCCTTCGCCGCGCCGTTGAGCTGTGACAGGCCGGCCCGGTGACGCAGCGCGTCACGCACGGTGATCGTCGACTTTCCGTTCGCCCCGAACGCCTGCCAGTACTCGGCTACGGGTGCGTCGTAGTCGATCAGACCACGGTCGGCCAGCCTGTGGATGACGGTCGCGGCGACACCTTTCGTCGCCGAGAACACCATGGTGCCGGTGTCGGCATCCCAGTGCGTGGCGCCCCGCCTGTCGGACCAGCCCGTCCAGACGTCGACGACGGGTTCTCCGTCGAGGTAGACGGCCAGCGCGCCGCCGCCGAAGCGACGCCACGGGAACATCTGGGCGAACGCGCGCACTGCGCAGATGAAATTCTCGTCCGCGGCACCCTGCACGCCGCGCGGCAGGGCAGCGCCGTCGCTTCCGTCGGGGAGCTCGACGCTGTGCTCCCAGTTGCCGACTGCCGTCACAATTTGAATTTACTCCGGCGCGCGGCAAAGAAAACAGGCGTTACCGATTTGTTAACCAGCGGCCGTGGACGGCGCGTCCGCGGCCTCGAGGATCTGCTGCGCAGCAAGCGCCGGCGTCAGCTCACCGTCGCGCACCCGGCGCTCGACGTCGGCCCGGATCCGGCGGACACCGGGGCTGGACAGCACGCGGTCGAGCACGGTGTCGCGGACCATCGACCAGGTCCAATCCACCTGCTGCTTGCGTCTGCGGGCGTCGAACTCCCCTGCCTCGGTGAGCACATCGCGATGCTTGAGCACGGTGTCCCAGAGCTCGCTCAGCCCGGTGCCGTGCAGCGCACTCATCGTCAGAACCGGCGGGCGCCAGAGGGTTTCGCGCGGATAGATCAGGCGGATGGCGCCGGCGAGCTCCCGGGCCGCCGCCTTGGCCTCGACGGCGTGTTCGCCGTCGGCCTTGTTGACGACGACGATGTCGGCGAGTTCGAGCACGCCCTTCTTGATTCCCTGCAGTTGATCGCCGGTACGGGCCAGCGTGAGGAACACGAAGGTGTCCACCATGTTGGCAACCGCCACTTCGGACTGCCCCACCCCGACCGTCTCCACCAGGATGACGTCGTAGCCCGCGGCCTCCAGCAACACGATCGTCTCGCGTGTCGCCTTCGCGACGCCGCCGAGTGTCCCCGAAGTCGGCGAGGGCCGGATGTAGGCGTCATCGTGAACCGCCAAGCGTGCCATCCGGGTCTTGTCGCCGAGGATCGAGCCACCGGTGCGGGTGGACGACGGGTCGACGGCAAGGACCGCGACCCGGTGCCCCCGCTCGATCAGGTGCATCCCGAGCGCCTCGATGCTGGTCGACTTGCCCACTCCGGGCACACCGGTGATGCCGACGTGCAGCGCAGTGCCTGCATCCGGCTGGGGGGACCTCCCGCGTGCGGGGGAGAGCTCGAGCAGCAGTTCCTGAGCTTGCTGCCGGTGGTCGGCACGGGTGGACTCCACCAGCGTGATCGCCCGCGCCAGAGCCGAGCGATCGCCGTCGCGGACGGCGGCCGCCAGCTCCCTGACCGGTTGGCTCATCTAGCTCAGCGTGTAGCCGAGGCGCTCGGCCAGCTTGCCCAGCAGGCCGATCGCCGCGTCGGCGATGACGGTGCCCGGGGGGAAGATCGCCGTCGCACCCGCGGCATAGAGCTCGTCGAAGTCACCCGGGGGGATGACGCCACCGACCACGATCATGATGTCCGGCCTGCCGACCTCGGCGAGCGCGTCCCGCAACGCGGGGACCAAGGTCAGGTGGCCCGCCGCCAGAGACGACACCCCGACGACGTGCACGTCGTTGTCGGCGGCCTGGCGGGCCACCTCCTCGGGCGTCGAGAACAGCGAACCGACGTCGACGTCGAAGCCGATGTCGGCGAACGCGGTCGCGATCACCTTCTGCCCGCGGTCGTGTCCGTCCTGACCCATCTTCGCCACCAGGATCCTGGGCCTGCGGCCGTCGGCCTCGGCGAATTTCTCGACCAGTTCGGTTGCGCCGCTGACATTGCTCGCCATGCCCACCTCGTCTCGGTACACACCGGCGATGGTCCGGATCTCGGCCTGATGGCGGCCGTACACCTTCTCCAACGCATCGGAGATCTCCCCGACCGTTGCCTTGGCGCGGGCCGCGTTGATGGCCAGGGCCAGCAGATTGTTGCCGAGACCGTCGTCACCCGCGGGTCCGGAAGCGGCGGCCGCGCGGGTCAATTCGGCCAGCGCGGCCTGCGTAACGGCGTCGTCGCGATCGGCGCGCAGCCGCTCCAGCTTGGCGATCTGCTCGGCGCGCACCCGGCTGTTCTCTACCTTGAGCACCTCGATCTCGTGGTCCTCGGCCACCTGGTACTTGTTCACGCCGATCACGGTCTGCTGGCCGGAGTCGATTCGTGCCTGGGTGCGCGCGGCGGCTTCCTCGATCCGCAGCTTGGGGATGCCTTCGTCGATGGCCTGGGCCATGCCGCCGTGTTCGGCGATCTCCTGGATATGCGCCCGGGCGCGCTGCGCCAGCCGATGGGTCAGCCACTCCACGTAGTAGGACCCACCCCACGGGTCGATCGGCCGGGTGGTTCCCGACTCCTGCTGCAACAGCAGCTGGGTGTTGCGAGCGATGCGGGCCGAGAAGTCGGTCGGCAGCGCCAGCGCCTCGTCGAGCGCGTTGGTGTGCAGCGACTGCGTGTGCCCCTGGGTGGCCGCCATCGCCTCGATGCACGTCCGTGCGACGTTGTTGAACGCGTCCTGCGCGGTCAACGACCAACCCGACGTCTGCGAATGGGTGCGCAACGACCTGGATTTTGCGCTCTTGGGGTCGAACTGTGCGACGAGCTCGCTCCACAGCAGCCGGCCGGCGCGCAGCTTGGCGACCTCCATGAAGAAGTTCATCCCGATACCCCAGAAGAACGACAGCCGGGGTGCGAACTTGTCGATGTCCAGACCCGCGTCCAGCCCCGCCTTGATGTACTCGACACCGTCAGCCAGCGTGTAGCCGAGCTCCAGGTCGGCGGTCGCGCCGGCCTCCTGGATGTGGTAGCCGGAGATCGAAATGCTGTTGTACTTCGGCATTTTCACGCTGGTGTAGCCGAAGATGTCGGAGATGATCCGCATCGAGGGCTTCGGCGGATAGATGTAGGTGTTGCGGACCATGAACTCTTTGAGGATGTCGTTCTGGATGGTCCCGGCGAGCTTCTCCGGCGGCACACCCTGCTCCTCGGCGGCCGCGACGTACAGCGCGAGGATGGGCAGCACCGCGCCGTTCATGGTCATCGACACCGACACCGCGGACAGGTCGATGCCGTCGAACAGCTGGCGCATGTCGAGGATGGAATCGATGGCCACGCCTGCCATTCCGACGTCGCCGGCCACCCGTGGGTGATCGGAGTCGTAACCGCGGTGCGTGGCAAGGTCGAAGGCCACCGACAGACCCTTCTGGCCCGCGGCGAGGTTGCGCCGGTAGAACGCATTGGATTCCGCGGCGGTCGAGAACCCGGCGTACTGGCGGATCGTCCAGGGCTGGTTGACGTACATCGTCGGGTACGGACCGCGCACGAAGGGCGGCTCCCCGGGCAGGCTGGCCAGCGGGTAGCCCTGCCCGACGACCTCGTCGCGGTCGGCCGCGATGTAGACGGGTTTGACGTCGATGCCCTCGGGGGTGGCCCAGTCGAGTTGGTCGGCGCTGTACCCGTGGGCGGCGGCGGTCGCCGATATGTGGTCGGCGACGTCGGCGGGGGTGGGCGCCTCAGTGGTGTGGTCACCGCGCAGGGGCACGTCGGCGAAGCTTTGGATGGTGGGCTTCGTGGCAGTCATCTCATGCACCCAATCGGTTGAGCAGGTCCGACAACGCTTCGACCGCGTCGATCTTGGCGGTCAGGTAGCCGTCGGGCTTCGAATCGGCTTCTGCGACCGCCTTCTCGGGTCCGGCGAGCAGGATGTGGGGCACACCGGCCCGGCGGGCCGCCTCGACCGCGGCGGAGGCCTCGTTCGCGTAGCGGGCGTCGGTCCCGCAGATCACCGCGATCGCGGTGCCGCCTGCGTCCGACACCGCCGTTCCGACACCGGCGGCGTCAAGCGGACCGGGATTGATCGCCTCGATCCCGCCGGAGGCCAGCAGGTTGGCGGCGAACGTGGTGCGGATGTTGTGTTCGGCGAGCGGACCGAGCGGCAGGAGCAGCGCCTGCGGCCTTGCGCCCGTCTTCTCCAGATGAACGTCCGAGCGGTCCCGCAGCGCTTCGAAACCCGAGGCGTAGCGCCGAACCGAGGGCAGCACCTCGCCGGGCGGCAGCGGGACTTCGGCGAGGTTCGGGTATTCGTTGACACCGGTCAGGGCGGTCCTGCGGTGCGCGATGTCCGCCGCACGGCGCTCGGCGACCCCTGCGATGCGTCCGCTGATGTGGTCTCCGGCGGCTTCGAAACCGTCCTTGGCCTCGATCTCCTGGAAGTGTCCCCAGGCCTGCTCGGCCAGTTCACGGGTGAGGTCCTCGACGAACCAAGAGCCGGCGGACGGGTCGAGTACCCGGCCGACGTGGGACTCCTCGAGCAGCAGCAACTGAGTGTTGCGCGCGATGCGCCGCGCGAAACTGCGTGCGGTGCCGGGGAATCCACCCGGAATAGCGACGTCGAACGGATGCACCAGCACGGTGTCGGCGCCCCCGACGCCTGCCGAGAACGCTGCCACAGTGGTGCGCAACATGTTCACCCAGGGATCGCGCTGCGCCATCATGGCAAGCGAGGTCGTCGCGTGCACCGTCGCCGCGCCCGCGTCGGGCTCCCCCACCACGTCGGCCACCCGCGCCCAGAGTTGGCGCGCGGCACGGAGTTTCGCGATGGTCATGAACTGGTCGTCGTCCGCCGCGAACCGGAAGCTGATCTGCCCGAGAGCGGTGGCGGCAGGCAGTCCGGCGTCGACCAGCAGGCGCAGGTAGGCCACGCCCGCGGCGATCGCGGCACCGAGTTCCCACGACGCGTTGGCACCGAGGTTGTGGAACGCCGGTCCGTCGACGGTGATCGCCCGCACGTGTCCTTCGTATCCAGCGATCTTCTCCGCGGTCGCCACCACGTCGCCGAGCGCGGGAGCGGACCGTCCCGCCAGCGGCGCCGTCAACGGGTCGGCGCCGAGATCCACCGACAGCCGGGACCGCTGGTCGTCGTCGAGTCCGGTCAGCAGGGCGAGCAGCGCATCGGCGGCCGCCAGGTAGGTCTCACCGTCTCCCGTGATCTCCAGCACCACGGGTACGAGGTCGAGGAAGACCCCGTCGAGCAACCGGTCCAGGGCGGCCGGGGGCAGCGCGCCCTCGTCGCCGCCGACCCGCAGCACCAGCGCGCTGACGCCCTCGGTCAGCGCGAGCAGCACCGAGCCGTTGCCGTCGTCGGCCGTCGACCCTTCGGTGGGAAAGGCCTCGGCGACCCTCCATCCCGCCTTGACGTCACGCACGGCGTCACCGCCGCGCACGAAGGGCCACCAGCCCGGCAACTCGGGCTCGGCGAGCTCATCGACGCCGGTGTACAGGGGCCGGATAGCGAAGCCGTCATAGGTCTGCGAATCCAGCAGCCGTTCCGGCTCTGCGGGCAGATCTGCGGGGTCGCGCCGGCTGGACTTCGCCAGGACTTCCGCCACAGCGGACCGCCATCGGTCGAGATCGGAATCGACTACACCCCCGGCAGCGCCGGCGCTGGGATTCTGCACAGCCATCAGGCTAAATGATGCCCGTCACGCCGGAGTGCCCCGGTCGGGCTGATGTTCTCCGTGGCCACGCCTGTCAGACAACAGGCGTTCGCCGCGGCCCCGTACTGTTGGGAGACGTGAAGTCCGTCGTCAGCACGCTGCGCACCGTCGGTGCCGCGACGACCGCTACCTTGCGAACTCTTCCCCCGCGCCGGTTCGCAGCCATTCTGACCGCCATTGTGATCCTCATCGCAGTTGCGGTCCTCGTACCGCTGCCGACCGCGATCCAGCTGCGGGACTGGGCCACGTCGGTGGGCCCGTGGTTCCCACTCGCCTTCGTGGCCGCCCACCTCGTCGTCACGGTGTTCCCGTTTCCGCGCACCATGTTCACACTGGCCGCGGGCCTGCTGTTCGGTCCGTACCTGGGGGTCCCGATGGCGGTGCTCGCCAGCACCGCGAGCGCCTTGATCGCGCTCCTGCTGATTCGCGCGGCGGGCTGGCGCATGGACCGACTGGTCACCCACCCACGCCTGGATGCGGTCAATGCGCGGCTGGCCGAACGCGGCTGGCCGACCGTGCTGTCGATGCGGATGATTCCCGCCGTCCCGTTCTCGGTGCTGAACTACGCGGCGGGCTCGTCGGCGGTCCGGGTGCTGCCGTACACGCTGGCGACCTTCGTGGGCCTGCTCCCCGGCACCGCGGCGATCGTCATTCTCGGCGACGCCCTCACGGGCAATGTCAGCCCCCTGCTGTTCCTGGTGTCGCTGTGCACGGCGAGCGTCGGCGTCGCCGGGCTGGTCTACGAGTTCCGGTCACAGCGCAGTACCTCCGGCGACGAACCGGCCGAGCCCGCCGAACGGATCACCGCCGGTTGACCGACGGCCCCTTCACCGTCATCGCCCCGTACAGGCCGAGGAACGACGACGCCGCCACCAGCCCCGGGCTCCAGTCCCTGGCCTTGATGTGAAAGCCGACCGCCAGCACGAAGTAGACGGTCAGCATGAACGTGGTGAGCCGCGCCAACCCCGGGAACCGGTACACCGACAACAGTCCGATGGCTGCGGCCGCCTTGACGAACGGGATGACCGGCCGCAGTTCCGGTGCGAGCCCGACGTCGTCGAAGGCCTTCTCGATCGGGGCGATCGGCACCGCGCACGCCACGGCGTCGCCTGCCTGCAACGCGGCCAGTGTCGCGTAGGTCCTCGTCGAGGTCAGCACTGTCATTCGCCCGGAGCACCGTGGCGCGGCGCCGGGGCCTGCAGGTTGGTGTAGTCGGTCGCGTCCGGCTGCGACTGTTGCGTCAGCGGCGGGTACTGCCGCGGCCCGTCGAGGCCGGCCACCGGGGTGCGCGCCTCGGCCACCGCCTCGGCGACCGCCTGAGCGATCTCCGGGTCGGTCTGGGTGTTGAACCAGTCGGCCACCTCGGCCGAGTCGTCCTCCGGCTTGGGCAGATTCTCCTCGACCGGCGACGGCGTGTAGCGGAACACCCCGTCCTCACCCGGCGCGCCCAGCAGCTTGGTGAAGCCCTGCAGCGCCGCGCCGAAATCGCTGGGCACCAGCCACACCTTGTTCGCCTCGCCCTTGGCCATCTGCGGCAACGTCTGCAGGTACTGGTAGGCCAGCATCTCCGGGGTGGGGCGACCGGCCTTGATGGCGGCGAAGGTCTTCTCGATCGCCTTGGCCTGACCCTGGGCCTGGAGGTAGGAGGCGGCGCGCTCACCCTGGGCCCGCAACATGCGCGACTGCCGGTCGGCCTCGGCGGTGAGGATGGCGGCCTGCTTCGCGCCTTCTGCCGCCAGGATCTGGGACTGTTTCTGCCCCTCCGCCTGCTTGATGGACGCCTCCCGGTGGCCCTCCGCGGTCAGGATCATCGCGCGCTTCTCCCGGTCGGCGCGCATCTGCTTCTCCATCGAGTCCTGGATCGACGGCGGCGGATCGATGCTGCGCAGTTCGACCCGGGCCACCCGCAGACCCCATCGGTTGGTGGCCTCGTCGAGCACCCCGCGGAGCTGGCCGTTGATCGAGTCACGAGAGGTCAGTGTCTGTTCCAGCGTCATGCCGCCCACCACGTTGCGCAGTGTGGTGGTGGTCAGTTGCTCGACGCCGACGATGTAGTTGCTGATCTGGTAGACCGCCGCCTGCGGGTTGGTGACCTGGAAGTAGACGACCGTGTCGATGTTCACCGTCAGGTTGTCCTCGGTGATCACCGGCTGCGGGGGGAACGACACCACCCGCTCGCGCAGGTCGACCCGCGCCCGGATCTTGTCGATGAAGGGCAGCAGCAGCGTCAGCTGCCCTGACACCGTCTTGCTGTAGCGGCCCAGGCGTTCGATCACCGCGGCCTCCGCCTGGGGTACCAGCGCCACCGATTTCGCCACGACGATCACGGCGAACACCACCAATACGGCCAGCAGGACCAACCCTGCGACAGCACCGTCCACAACAGACTCCTTCTCTAGACGATCTTGGCGACCACCGCGGTGGCCCCGTCGATGTGAACGACGGTCACCTGGTCACCGGCTTCGTAGACATCGGTCTCGACGTGGGGCCGCGCCGTCCAGATCTCCCCGTCGAGCTTGACCTGACCTTCGTGGCGCGCCACCCGGTCGAGCACCAGCGCGCTCTTGCCTTCGAGGGCTTTGGCCGGATCCAGCAGACCCTTGCCCGACTGCACCCGCCGCTTGATCGCCGGGCGGACCCCCACCAGCAGCAGGACCGATACCAGCAGGAACACCAAACCGTCGGCCCAGACGGGCCACGCGAGCAGCCAGCTGGTACCAGCTGCGGCCAGCGCCCCGCCGCTGAGCATCAGCAGGAACAGGTCACCGGTGAGCGCCTCGGCGCCCGCGAGGGCCAGTGCTGCGATCAGCCAGATCAGCGGAACAGGCATGACCCGAGCCTAGCGCGCAGCCGACCCGATGCGCGGGTAACAACTACACTGCCTGCATCATGTGGTGCCCCAGTGTTTCGTTGTCGGTTTGGGCCAATGCCTGGTTGGCAGGCGCGGCCGCGCCCGACGATGTCTTGGATGCGTTATCTCAATGGACGCCAAGACATTCGGTCACGGCATACGACTCCGCCGCCGCCGACCGCACTGGCCTGCCCTGGCCGGATCTCGACGACGCGGGCGCGGTGTCGCTGCTCCAGACCATGCGCACCGCGGCCCGGGCAGCCATGGCCCAGCCCGCCATCGCGCTGGCTCTACCGGTCCCCGGAGACGTCCGGGGCCTACCTCCGGGCACCCAGTTCGGCCGCGACGCCATCACGGCAGGCGAGGCGATCATCGTCGGGCCTGCGGACTCCCCCGTCGGGCTCGTGCCCGAATTCGAATACCCCGACGCCTCCGACGCCGACGACGGGTTCGAGTTCGAGCCCGAGTTGTGTGCGCTGTCGTGGACGGTGTACTCGCTGGCCTCCAGCCCGGTGCCCGAGCAGCTCGACCTCGGCGCAGAGGAGTACGCGCTGCGCGATGCGGTACGCGCTGCGGCGGACGCCCTGGGGGCGCTGCGAGCAGGCGCCCCAGGAGGTGAGGTGGCCGATCCACGTCGGCTGGTCGAGCAGGTTCTCGACTCCACCAGTGCCCACCGGATTCCCGACCACGCACCGGCACGCGCGGTGCGTGTCCTCGAGAACGCGGCGCACGTCGACGCGATCATCACCGTCAGCGCCGGGCTCATCCCGAGCGGCCTGCAGAGTTCCTCGGAGGTTCAGCTCGCCAGCGATGCGCTGCGTCCGTTGAATTCGGTCGTGCGCTCCGCACGCCTGGCTGCGGTCAGTTCGATACTCGAATCTGCCTGGCGCGGCTAGCCTTTCAGATGGAACAGGCCGGGGTGCACAGGTCGCCGTTGCGGCTTTGACCGTAGCCGGGGACCGCGCCGGCTCCGGCGACCCGTGCCGCGGGCAGACCGAGGCGCAACTCGTCGACCAGATCCACGACCAGCGCAGCGAACCGGGGCTGCGCATTGGGCGTGGACGCCCGGGCGAACGCGATCCCCGCCTCGGCGGCCTGCTCGGCCAGTTCGTTGTCGAGGTCCCACACCACCTCGATGTGGTCGGCGACGAAGCCGACCGGGCAGACGATCACCGCCTCGGTACCGGCCCGCGCCAGCGTTTCGAGGTGATCGCCGACGTCGGGCTCTAGCCACGGCACCTGCGGCGGCCCGGAACGCGACTGCCATACCTGGTCGTACTCGCGGTAACCGGCCGCCGCGGCCACCAACGCGGAGGTGTAACCGACCTGACGCTCGTAGAGGTCCGGCCCACACCGCGACGCGGCACGCAACGGAATCGAATGCGCGGTGAAGACCAGCCGGGCACCGCCGCGCAACGGTTCGGGCAGCGTCGCGGCGGCATCACGGATGGCGTCGGCGAACATCTCGATCAGCAGCGGGTGATCGAAGTACTGCCGCAGCTTGGTCAGCTGCGGCGCGTCGGGACCGGCCGCCATCCTTCCCCGTGCGATGTCCTCCTGATACTGCGTGCAGCCGGAGTAACCACCCCATGCCGACGTCGAGAAGACCGCGGCATTGCGAACACCGTTGTCCCGCATCCGCGCAACCGTGTCCTCGACGTACGGTTCCCAGTTGCGGTTGCCGAAGTAGACGGGCAGATCCGTGCCGCGTCGCGCCAGCTCCGTCTCGATCGCCGCGATCAGCTCGCGGTTGATGCCGTTGATCGGCGACACGCCGCCGAAGTGCAGGTAGTGCTCCGCGACGGCAGCCAGCCGCTCAGAAGGGATGCCCCGTCCCCGCGTGACGTTCTCCAGGAACGGCATCACCTGCTCGGGGCCCTCGGGGCCGCCGAACGACAACAACAGCAGGGCGTCGAACTTCACAGAAGCTGGGTGCTCGCTCCGCCGTCGGCGTAGATGATGGTGCCCGTCGTCGCAGGCAGCCAGTCGGACATCAGCGCACACACCGTCTTGGCGACCGGCGTCGGATCCTTCATGTTCCAGCCCAACGGCGCGCGCTGATCCCAGCCCTCTTCGAGCAGCTGCATCTGCGCGCCGGCTTCGTCGCCCAGTGCGCCGCCGACGATCGCACTCATCGCCAGAGTCCGGATCGGCCCTGCGGCAACGAGGTTCGAGCGCACACCGACCTTGCCGGCTTCGCGGGCCACGAACCGGTTGACCGATTCCAGTGCGCTCTTGGCGACTGTCATCCAGTTGTAGGCGGGCATCGCGCGGGTCGGGTCGAAGTCCATGCCGACGATGCCGCCGCCTGGGTTCATGATCGGCAGCACGGCCTTGGCCAGCGAGGCGTAGGAGTACGCCGAGATGTGGATGCCCTTGGCGACATCCTCGTAGGGCGCGTCGAAGAACGGGTTGATGCCCATCCCGGTCTGCGGCATGAACCCGATCGAGTGCACGACGCCGTCGAGCTTGTTGCCCTCACCGATCACCTCGGTCACCCGGCCTGCCAGAGAGTCCAGGTGTTCCTCGTTCTGCACGTCGAGTTCCAGCAGCGGCGCCGGATTCGGCAACCGGTCGGCGATACGCTGGATCAGCTTCATCCGGTCGAACCCGGTCAGCACCAGCTCGGCGCCGGCCTCCTGGGCGACCTTGGCGATGTGGAACGCGATCGAGCTGTCGGTGATGATCCCGGTGACCAGGATCCGTTTGCCTTGAAGAAACCCTGTCATTATTCGTTTCCTATCCGCTCAGTGGCCCATACCCAGGCCGCCATCGACCGGGATCACCGCGCCGGTGATGTATGCGGCGTCCTCCGACGCCAGGAAGCTGATGACGCCGGCCACCTCTTCCACCTTGCCGATGCGCCCCTGCGGGATGGCCTGCAACGCCGTCTCCTGCATCTTGTCGTCGAGCGCGCGGGTCATGTCGGTGTCGATGAATCCCGGCGCAACGACGTTCGCGGTGATCGAGCGCGACCCCAGCTCGCGGCTCAGGGACCGCGCCATCCCGATCAGCCCCGCCTTGGAGGCCGAGTAGTTCGCCTGGCCGGGCAGCCCGATGGAACCGGCCACCGAGCCCATGAAGATCATCCGGCCGAACCGCTTCTTGATCATGTTGCGCGACGCCCGCTTGGCCACCCGGAACACGCCGGTGAGGTTGGCGTCGATCACCTTCGTGAAGTTCTCTTCACTCATCCGCATGATCAGCATGTCGGCGGTCACGCCCGCGTTGGCGACCAGCACCTCGACAGGTCCCTGATGTTCCTCGACTTCTTTGAAGGCACGGTCGACGGCCTCGCTGTCCGTGACGTCACACTGCACCCCGAAAAGGCCCTCGGGCGCGCCGGAGCCGCGGTGGGTGACGGCGACCTTGTGGCCGTCGGCGGCGAGCCGACGTGCGACGGCCAGCCCGATCCCCCGGTTTCCGCCGGTCACCAGCACCGAACGGGACACGAAAGGAGGCCGGCCGCCCGCGGTTTCACCGGCCGTTTCGGCGGGGTTCTCGGTCACAGTCATGCCCGTCAACTTAGTGGGTACGGCGGGTTTCTAAGAAATCGCCTTACGGTGCGAATCGACACGGGAACGCGTCAGTTCGGCAGGCGCCGGTTGATCAGCAGCGCGCCCAGCGCCGCGGCGGCCAGCACCAGGGCGCCCAGCCGTAGCCATCCCACGCTGGCGTCACCCTTGATGGTCTCGTAGCCGATCTGCTCCTGGAGGTTGGTGAACACTTCCTTGAGCTGCTCGAGGCTGGACGCCGTGAACGCCTCACCACCTGAGAGGTCGGCGATCTTCTTGAGCATATCGTCGTCCACCGGGACCGGCTGACGCTGCTCGTTGATCTCGACATAGCCGTAGGGCGTTCCGAACGACACGGTCGAGATGGGCACGCCCTGGTCTTTGGCCGTCCGCGCGGCCGTGTAGGCGCCCTTGGGATTGTCCGGGTTGGACGGGACGGTCTCCTTGCCGTCGGACATCAGCACGATCCGCGCCGGCGGCGGCTCGTCGCCGCCACCGATCACCGCGCCGACCGTCGCGACGGCCTGCAGCGCGGTGAAGATGCCCTCACCGGTCGCGGTGCGGTCGGCCAGCTGCAGCTTGTCGATCGCGTTCTTGGTCGCCTCCCGATTCGTGGTCGGCGAGACCAGCACGGTGGCGGTGCCCGCATAGGCGATCAGTCCCAGGTTGATGCCGGCCGTCAGCTGATCGGCGAACTGCTTGGCCGCCTCCTGCGCGGCCACCAGCCGGTTCGGTGCGACGTCGGTGGCCCGCATCGACTGGGACACGTCGATCACCAGCATCACCACCGCGCGGTTGCGGGGAATGCGGACGTCGTGGGTCGGACCCGCCATCGCGACGGTGAACAGCACCATCGACAGGATCAGCAGGGTGGCCGGGAGGTGGCGCCACCGACTGGGCCGCTTCGGGGCGACGCTTTCCAGCAGCTCCATGTTCGCGAAGCGCAGGACCCGCCTCTGGCGGGCCATCTGCACGACGACGTAGAGCCCGATCAGCCCGAGGACGACCAGGAAGAACAGGAAGAACCAAGGGGTCTTGAAGCCCGACAACGACATCGGTCCGAGCAACGGTAAAGTCATGTGCTACTTGTCATTTCGTTGTTGTCCGTGCCTTGACTTGGTTATCTGCTCATCGCCCGGCCAGCGCGCCACGGCGCCGACTCGCGACGAACCTGACCACGTCGGCGATCCAGTCCCGGTCGGTGCGCAGGCTCAGCAGCGGCGCGTCGCAGCGCCGCAGCGTGCGCGCCACCTCTGCCCGGTGCGCGGCGGCGGCCTTCTCGAAATCAGTGCGCAACTGCTCGTCGATGGTGAACTCGCGGGTGCGACCGGTCTCGGTGTCCTGCAGGACGACGTCTCCGATGGTCGGCAACTCGATGTCCCGCGGGTCGAGGATCTCGATGCCGAGGACCTCGTGCCGCCCGGCGATGGCCCGCAGCGGCCGCATCCAGTTGATCGGGCCGAGGAAGTCGCTGATGATGACCGCCATGCCGCGGCGCCGCTCGGGCCTGCGCAGCGAGTCGATCGCCGCGGCCAGGTCGCCGCGGACCCCGACCGGCGCCCGCGGGGTGGTCGCGATCGCGCGGAGCAACTCCTGCTCGTGCATCCGGCCCGACAGCGCAGGCACCCGACGGGTGGTCTCGCCGTTGGAGATGATCGCGCCGATCCGGTTGCCGCCGCCGCTGTTGAGGAACGCGATCGACGCGGCAGCGGCCACGGCGAGGTCGCGCTTCTCGCATCCGGCCGTGCCGAAGTCGAGGCTGGCCGACATGTCGACCACCAGCCAGGTCTCCAACTCACGGTCGGCGATCATCTGCCGCACGTGCGGATGGGTGGTACGGGCGGTGACCGACCAGTCCATCCGGCGAACATCGTCGCCGGGCTGGTAGATCCGCGACTCCCCTGGCTCCGATCCCGGGCCGGGCAGCAACCCGAGATGATCGCCGTGCAGCACGCCGTCCAGCTTCCGCCGAACCGTCAACTCGAGCTTGCGCAGCGCCGCGGTCAGCGCGGGGTCACGGATCTCCCCGCGCTTCATCGACGGCAGGTCGACCGTGCGGCTGGATCGTTTGGCGTCTGTGGGATCTGACGGAGCAGTCACTTAGTCAGCACTTACCGGGTCAGCGACCGCCGGCCGCGGCCGAGGCGGCCGGGACGGGCGGAACCGAATGACCTTGCTGCGGAATCGCGTTCACCTGAGGCAGCGCCACCGTCTGCATGATGCGGTTGACGACGGTGTCGGACGAGATCTCGTCGGCCAGCGCGTCGTAGGTCAGCACCAGGCGGTGCCGCAGCACGTCGGGGATGACCTCGACGACATCCTGCGGGATCACGTAGTCGCGGCCGCGCACCAAAGCCAGTGCACGGGACGCGGCGATGATGCCGAGCGACGCACGCGGGGAGGCACCGTAGGCGATCCACGCCTTGGCATCGGGCATCCCGAACTTCTCGGGCTCGCGGGTGGCGGTGACGATCCGCACCACATAGTCGACCAGGGCGTGATGGACGAAGTTGTTCGCCGCCACCTCCTGCAGTCGCAGCAGATCGCCGGTGTTGAGAATCGCCTTGGGCTCCGGCGGCTTCACACCCATCCGGTAGATGATCTCGCGCTCTTCCTCGGGCGTCGGGTAGTCGACGTTCAGCTTGAACAGGAAGCGGTCGCGCTGGGCTTCCGGCAGCTGGTACACGCCCTCCTGCTCGATGGGGTTCTGCGTCGCCATGACCAGGAACGGGCTGGGCAACGGGAACGTCTTGCCGCCGATGGAGATCTTGCGCTCGGCCATCACCTCGAGCAGCGCCGACTGCACCTTCGCCGGGGCGCGGTTGATCTCGTCGGCGAGCAGGAAGTTCACCACCACCGGGCCGAGCTCGATGTCGAACTCCTCCTTGCCCGCCCGGTAGATGCGGGTGCCGACGATGTCGGTGGGAACCAGGTCCGGGGTGAACTGGATACGGGCGAAGGTTCCGCCGACGACCTTGGCGAACGTCTCCACCGCCAGGGTCTTGGCCACGCCGGGAACACCCTCGAGGAGTACGTGGCCCTTGGCCAGCAGGCCGACCAGCATGCGCTCGACGAGCAGGTCCTGGCCGACGATGATCCGCTTGACCTCGAAGATCGCGCGCTCGAGGGTGTGCACCTCCTGCTGCAGACCGCCGTTGGACAGCGCAGAACCCGACGCCCCCGGGGCCGAAGAACCCGAGGCGGCGTGCGCACCTGCGGAGTAGCCCTGTGCCGGCGCCTGCCCGGGAAATCCTCCAGCGCCCTGCGGCGGCCCACTCGGTGAGGTCATCAATGTTCCTTCCACATGCGCAGTACATGCTGGTCCGTGCGGCGCGGGCCGGTTCTGGCCACGCGCTCGCCGTCAACTATTCCAGTTGGTTCGAAATCCGTCGACGTTGCCCGGGGTGAGCGGCGCTGCGCAGCGGTATTCACCACTGGTGCTCAGGTTTAACTCAGGCAACACTCAGGATTCGATAATCCGCGCCACGTACGGCTGCAGACCCGAGGTGCGCAGCGGACTGACGGTGACCTTGCCTGCGCTGCTCGCCGATTCGAGCATCTTGCCGCCGCCCAGATAGATCGCGACGTGCTGGGTGCCCCCGGGACCCCAGAACAGGAGGTCCCCTCGCTTGGCCTGCGACGTGGGAACCTTGCGGCCGGTGTTGTACTGGTCGCCGGAGTACTTCGGGATCAGTACGCCGACTCCCGCGAAAGAGAACTGCGTGAAACCGGAGCAGTCGTAGCCGACGGTGTTGGCGCCGGAGTCGACGCCCGTGCTCGGCCCGGTGGGCTTGCCGCCACCCCAGGAGTACGGGGTGCCGATCTGGGACCCACCGCGCCGGATCACGTACTCGATGGCCGCCGGCCCGCGGACCAGTCCCGGCGCCACGGTGGCCGGCGCGTCTGCCGGGGCCAGCCCGATGGTCTGCAGGAACTTGCGACCGAGGTTCATGGTGACCTGCGTGGCCTGGGCGGTGGCGGCCAGGGAGGCGTTGGCGATGGCCAGCGGATCACCGGGCGCACCTGCGCTGAGAAGCTTGGGAAGCGTTGGATCCCACTGCCCTTCGGCAGGCTGCGCAGAGGCTGGGGCGACCAGCCCGAGCAGCAGTGAGCCGGTGGCGATCAGGACGAAGACGATGCGGCGCAGAGCGATCACCACTCGATCATTCGGGTGACGAACGGCGTCATACCGCTGGTGCGCACCGGCGAGATCTTGACCACCGAGCCCGTGTAGGGCGCCTCGAGCATCTGCCCGTTTCCGAGGTACATCGCGACGTGCTGACTGGCGTTGGGGCCGTAGAAGATCATGTCGCCGCGGCGCATCTGCGACGACGGCACCTTGCGGCCCGCGTTGTACTGGGACCCGGAGTAGTGGTCGAGCTTGATGCCCACGCCGGCGAACATGTAGAGCATCAGGCCCGAGCAGTCGAACCCGACGGTGCCCGCACCCTGGTCGATGCCACGGCTCGGTCCTGCGGCGTTGCCGCCGCCCCACGAGTACGGCACACCCAGTTGCGACATACCGCGTTTGATCACGAACTCGGTGGCCTGCGGACCGGCCACCGCGGGGATCGCGCCGTTGGTGACACCCGTCGGGGTCGGAAGCAGCCCGATACTCTGCAGGAACTTGCGGCCCAGGTTGGCGGTGACCTCGTAGGACGTCGTGATGATCTTGATCACCGCGTTGATGATCTGGATCGGATCGCCGCTGACGAAGGCGCTCGGGATCTGGGGCAGGGTCATGTCCCAGGCGGTGTCCCGGTTTCCGGTGGACGGGTCGACATCCCAGTCGGCCTGGGGGCCACGGCCCGAGCCGGCAGTGCCGCCAGGGGCGGCCGCAGGCTGAGCCGGGGCGCCCGCGGGAGCCTGGGCCTGCCCGCCCGCGGCGGCGGCCAGGGTACGTGCCTGAGCCAGCTTGGCCTGGGCGGTCGCCCGCTCGCTGGCCAGCCGGTCGAGCTCGACCTGCTGCGCTTTGAACGTCTGCTGCGCTTCGGCCAGTGCCGACACCGCGGTCTGCTGGCTGGCCTCGGCGGCCTTGACCGCCTCATCGGCCTGCTGCTTGGCCAGCCTGGCGGCCGACTCCTTGTTGACCTGCTCGGTGCGGGCACGTTGGAGGTTCGCGATCACCTGCTGGGAACTGATGGACAGCGTCTGCCCGGCGGCGGCGGTGTTGAGGATGTCCACCGGATCCGACGCGGTCAGGTACGAACTCGACGGCCCGCTGACGTACATCGCGGCGGCGAACTTGTCGAACCGCTGCTGGGCGGCGGCGATCGCGGTGTTGGCGTCCTTGACGCGCAGCGCGCTGGCGTCTACCTCCTTCTGGGCGGCCGCCGCGTCGTCGCGCGCGGTCTTCACATCCAGGATCGCCTTGTTCACGCTCTCCTGTTGGGTCTGGATCGCGGCCCCGAGATCCTGCAGTTTCTGGTTGACATTGGCGACCGTGGTCACCAGCGTCGCCAGCGTGTCGGGATTGGCGGGTTCCGCTTGGGCGAGGTGCGGCGTCGTCATCACCATGCCGAACGCCAGGGACACCGCGCACAGCCGCGAAGCGGAGGCGCCGCCAGGGATGCGTCTCATTCGACTCAAATCTCCTAAGGCTCCACGCGAACGTGTCGGCACATTCTCGGGCGCCTCAGCTCAGAAGTCACATTAAGCACATCCGCAACATCAGGCCCCGATTGCACCGTACGTCACATCTGACGCTAAGGAAACTTTAGTCACAAATTACAACAATGTAATTGCAATCGGTGTTATCAAACAGTGATGTTTGAATTTGCGCGAGTGGCGGCAATCCCTCAATCGGAGCTGGTGGACGCCGTGCCCGAAACGGTTGCGCGTTTGCTTCGTATCTGCAGCAATCGGGCCCCAACGGCCGCGAGAGCGACCACTAAAACAACGACAATGGTGAATGGCGTCCAGGGAAAGTGCGGGGTCGTCAACTCGCCGACGAAATTCTTCGACGACTGCACCGGATCGCCCGTCCTGGCGAGATCCTGGCCGGCTTCCAGCGTCACCCGATCGAACGCCGGACTGTAGGTGCCCGCGAACGTCGGACTCAGCGCCAGCACCGTGGCCCCCGGGTTCGCCTGCCCCACCTCGGTCGCGATGTCACGCAGCGGGGTCTCGATCGGCGGGTTGACGTCGATGACGACGATCTTCAGATCGATACCGTCGCCGCGGGCGTCCTCGACGACCTGGCGCAGCGCGGGCACGGTGGCCTGCTGGGCAGGCGGCACGCTGACCCCGTCGTCGGCCACGTCGGATTTCACCTGCGTCATGTCGATCTCCGGCGGGACGTACGACGGCAGGATCGGGACCCGGAGAGGGCCCCAGAGAGGGACGGTGTGCGGTCCGGTCACAGCAGCACGGTACATCGTGGGTACCCCACCCGGGTGGCACCACGGGCGCGCGGAGACAAGACTGAGATCCTACGAGCCGAATACCCGTCCTGCCTTGCAGGACAAGCGTACTGTTAAGATGCGAAGCGCCGCTGACACAGCCCGTCGCGGCGATGATCGAAGCGGGAGTTGATGTGAGCAGCAAGAATTCGTTCGGAGCGCAGGACACGCTCAAGGTGGGAGACAAGAGCTACGAGATCTACCGCCTCGACGCGGTATCCGGTACCGAGAAGCTCCCCTACAGCCTCAAGGTGCTCGCCGAGAACCTGCTGCGCACCGAGGACGGCGCCAACATCACCAAGGAGCACATCGAGGCGATCGCCAACTGGGATCCGAGCGCCGACCCCAGCGTCGAGATCCAGTTCACCCCGGCGCGGGTGATCATGCAGGACTTCACGGGCGTGCCGTGCATCGTCGACCTCGCCACCATGCGCGAGGCGGTCGGTGAACTCGGCGGGGACCCGCAGAAGGTCAACCCGCTGGCGCCCGCCGACCTCGTCATCGACCACTCCGTGATCGCCGACCTCTTCGGCACCGCCAACGCCTTCGAGCGCAACGTCGAGATCGAGTACGAGCGCAACGGCGAGCGCTACCAGTTCCTGCGCTGGGGACAGGGCGCCTTCGACGACTTCAAGGTGGTGCCGCCCGGCACCGGCATCGTGCACCAGGTCAACATCGAGTACCTGGCCAGCGTGGTCATGGAACGGGATCGGGCGGGCGAAGCTGGGGGGGAGACGGTCACGGTGGCCTACCCGGACACCTGCGTGGGCACCGACAGTCACACCACCATGGAGAACGGCCTCGGCGTGCTGGGCTGGGGCGTCGGCGGCGTCGAGGCCGAGGCGGCCATGCTCGGCCAGCCCGTGTCGATGCTCATCCCCCGTGTCGTCGGCTTCAAGCTGACCGGGGAGCGCCGCGCCGGCGTCACCGCCACCGACGTCGTACTGACCGTCACGGAGATGCTGCGCAAGCACGGTGTGGTCGGCAAGTTCGTCGAGTTCTACGGCGAGGGCGTGGCGGAGGTGCCGCTGGCCAACCGCGCCACGCTGGGCAACATGAGCCCCGAGTTCGGTTCCACCGCGGCGATCTTCCCGATCGACGACGTGACAATCGAGTACCTGCGCCTGACGGGCCGCAGCGACGAGCAGTTGGCACTGGTCGAGGCCTACGCCAAGGAACAGGGCATGTGGCACGACCCGAGCCGCGAGCCGAAGTTCTCCGAGTACATCGAGCTGGACCTGTCCGACGTCGTGCCGTCGATCGCCGGGCCGAAGCGCCCGCAGGACCGCATCGCCCTTGACGACGCCAAGTCGGCCTTCCGTAAGGACATCCACAATTACGTGGAGAACGGCACCGCCGTCGCGCACTCGAACGTCGACGAGGCCGTCGAGGAGACCTTCCCCGGCAGCGATCCGGTGTCGCTGTCGTTTGCCGAGGAGGACTCGGTCGAGGTGGCCTCCGCGGCGAACGGGGCCGAGGGCAGGCCCACCAAGCCCGTCACCGTGAAATCCGACGAGCGCGGCGAGTTCGTGATCGATCACGGTGCGGTGGTGATCGCGGCGATCACGTCGTGCACCAACACCTCCAACCCAGAGGTGATGATCGGCGCGGCCCTGCTGGCCAAGAACGCCGTCGACAGGGGCCTGACGTCCAAGCCGTGGGTCAAGACCACCATGGCGCCCGGGTCGCAGGTCGTCACCGACTATTACAACAAGGCGGGGCTGTGGCCGTACCTGGAGAAGCTCGGCTTCTTCCTCGTCGGCTACGGCTGCACCACCTGCATCGGCAACAGCGGCCCGCTTCCCGAGGAGATCAGCGCGGCGATCAACGAGAACGACCTGTCGGTCAGCGCGGTGCTGTCCGGCAACCGCAACTTCGAGGGCCGCATCAACCCCGACGTGAAGATGAACTACCTGGCCTCGCCGCCGCTGGTGATCGCCTACGCGCTGGCGGGGACGATGGACTTCGACTTCGAGGCCGAACCACTCGGTAGGGACGACACAGGCACCGACGTCTACCTCAAGGACATCTGGCCGACGCAGAAGGACATCTCCGACACCATCGCCTCGGCGATCAGCCAGGACATGTTCACCAAGAACTACGCCGACGTGTTCAAGGGCGACGACCGGTGGCGCAACCTGCCGACCCCCAGCGGCGACACCTTCGAGTGGGACGCCAACTCGACGTACGTGCGCAAGCCACCGTACTTCGACGGGATGCCGGCCGACCCTCAGCCGGTGACCGACATCGCCGGCGCCAGAGTGCTTGCGCTGCTGGGCGATTCGGTGACCACCGACCACATCTCCCCCGCGGGCAGCATCAAGCCGGGCACGCCGGCAGCGCAGTACCTCGAGGAACACGGCGTGGAGAAGAAGGATTACAACTCCTACGGCTCGCGTCGCGGCAACCACGAGGTGATGATCCGCGGCACCTTCGCCAACATCCGGCTGAAGAACCAACTGCTCGACGACGTGTCGGGCGGGTACACGCGGGACTTCACCAACGGTGGCGAGCAGGCGTTCATCTACGACGCCGCGCAGAACTACGCGGAGCAGAACATCCCGCTGGTGGTGCTAGGCGGTAAAGAGTACGGATCGGGTTCGTCCCGCGACTGGGCGGCCAAGGGCACCAGCCTGCTCGGGGTACGCGCCGTGATCACCGAGTCGTTCGAGCGCATCCACCGGTCGAACCTGATCGGTATGGGAGTGATCCCGCTGCAGTTCCCCGAGGGGGAATCGGCGTCGGGTCTCAACCTCGACGGCACCGAGACGTTCGACATCACCGGCATCGAGGCGCTCAACGACGGCGAGACGCCGAGGACCGTCAAGGTAGCGGCGACCAAACAGGACGGATCGACGGTGGAGTTCGACGCCGTGGTGCGCATCGACACCCCCGGCGAAGCGGACTACTACCGCAACGGCGGCATCCTTCAGTACGTGCTGCGCAACATGCTGAAGTCCTGAGAAGGTGCCACGGGTAACCGACGATCATCTGGCGGCGCGTCGTCGCCAGATCCTCGACGGCGCCCGGCGCTGCTTCGCCGAGCACGGCTACGACCGGGCCACCGTTCGGCGCCTCGAGCAGACGATCGGGCTCTCGCGCGGCGCGATCTTCCATCATTTCCGCGACAAGGACACGCTGTTCTTCGAACTGGCGCGTGAGGACGCGGAACGGATGGCCGACGTCGCGACACGCGAGGGCCTGATCCAGGTGATGCGTGAAATGCTGGCAGCCCCGGATCAATTCGACTGGCTGTCGACCCGGTTGGAGATCGCGCGCAAGCTGCGCAACGACCCCGCATTCAGCAAGGGCTGGGCCGAACGCTCGGCGGAGCTGTCAGCAGCCACCACCGAACGACTGCGCCGTCAGAAGCAGGCAGGCCGGCTGCGCGACGACGTGCCCGACGAAGTGCTGCGCACCTATCTCGAGCTCGTCCTCGACGGCCTGGTGGCACGGCTGGCGTCCGGCGATGACCCCGAAAGGCTCAGTGCGGTACTGGACCTCGTCGAGGCGTCGGTGCGGCAGCGGTGAGGCCTCAGCGCCGGCCGCGGTGGTTGGGGCCGCCGCGGCTGCGCATCGCCGCGCCGGCCTCGCGCAGCATGCTGTGGATCGAACCGTACGAATGACCGGTCGATGCCACCAGTGAGCGGATGCTCGCCCCGCGCTCGTACTCGTTGCGCAGTTCGCTGACCAACTGGTCCCGGTCCTTATTGTCTTTCTTCATCGACACTGTCTTTCTTCATCGACGCCTCCCCGCGCTTGGTCACGGTGGCATACCCCGCGCAGGAACCGTTGACACGGCCGAAGCCGAATTCGTAAGAAGTGTTTCGCGCGACCCCGCGGATCAGGCGAGTTCGATGAGGTCGCGGTAGTCGTTGGACCAGAAGTCCTCGGTGCCGTCGGGCAGCAGCACGACCCGCTGCGGATCCAGCGCCTCGGCCGCCCCGGGATCGTGAGTCACCAGGACCACCGCCCCCAGATAGCTGCGCAGTGCGTCGAGGACCTGTTCCCGCGACGCGGGGTCGAGGTTGTTCGTCGGCTCGTCGAGCAGCAGCACGTTGGCCGTCGAGGCGACGAGCCCGGCCAGTGCCAGCCGCGTCTTCTCGCCACCCGACAGGGTGCCCGCAGGCTGGTCGAGCTGGGCACCCGTGAACATGAACGCGCCGAGCAAGCCACGAAGCTCCTGCTCACCGGTGTCAGGGGCGGCGTGCCGGATGTTCTCCCAGACCGTCGCGTTGTTGTCGAGGGTGTCGTGCTCCTGGGCGAAGTAGCCGATCTTGCAACCATGCCCGGGCTCCAGGCCGCCGGCATCGGGGATCTCGGTTCCGGCGAGCAGCCGAAGCAGCGTCGTCTTTCCCGCGCCGTTGAGTCCGAGCACCACCACGCGCGACCCGCGGTCGATCGCGAGGTCGACGCCGCTGAACACCTCCAGTGACCCGTACATCTTCGTCAACCCCTTGGCGACCAACGGGGTTCGCCCACAGGGCGCGGGCGTCGGGAACTTGATCCTGGCCACCTTGTCGGCCACCCGCTCGTCGTCCAGGGACGCCAGCATACGGTCTGCGCGTCGCAGCATATTCTGGGCGGCAACGGCTTTGGTGGCCTTGGCACCCATCTTGGCGGCCTGCGAACGCAGCGCCGTGGCCTTGCGTTCGGCGTTGGCCCGCTCGCGGCGGCGCCGCTGTTCGTCGGTGGCGCGGGCGTCCAGGTACTTGTGCCACCCCATGTTGTAGACGTCGACTTCGCCGCGGACGGCGTCGAGGAACCACACCCGGTTGACCACGTCGGCGAGGAGTTCGACATTGTGACTGATGACCACGAGGCCGCCGGTGTGGTTCTGCAGGAAGGTGCGCAGCCAGCCGATCGAGTCGGCATCCAGGTGGTTGGTGGGTTCGTCGAGCAGCAGCGTGGTGCTGGAACTGGCTCCGCCTGCCCCGCCCTCGCTGGCGGCGAACAGGATGCGCGCCAACTCCACCCGTCGGCGCTGGCCGCCGGAAAGGGTCCGAAGGGGCTGGGTGAGAACCCGGTCGGGCAGACCGAGGCTCGCACAGATACGGCCCGCGTCGCTCTCCGCGGCGTAACCGCCGAGGGCGGCGAACCTCTCCTCGAGCTGACCGTAACGACGCACGGCCTTGTCGCGGGCGGCGTCGTCGGCCACCTCCGCCATCAGGACCTGCTGCTTCTCCAGGTCGGTCAGCAAGGTGTCGAGGCCACGCGCCGAGAGCACCCGGTCGCGGGCCAGCATGTCGAGATCACCTTCCCTGGGATCCTGTGGCAGGTAACCGATCTCACCGGTCCGGGTGACGGAGCCCGCGTACGGCTCGCCCTCACCGGCGAGAATGCGCATCGTCGTGGTCTTGCCTGCGCCGTTGCGGCCGACCAGGCCGATGCGGTCGCCTGGCTGCACGCGCAGCGCGGAGCCCTCGACCGAGAGCAATGTGCGCGCCCCGGCGCGGACCTCGAGGTCCGTTGCGGTGATCACGCTCGCCTCTCCTACCTACTTGTCGTCGGTGAAGACCGGGGCGCGTTGTTGAGCGCGCGCTGCGACCGCTTCTTCGAAGTTGCCGGTGAGCAAACGAACGTAAAGCTGTCCCAGACCCTCGGCCTGCATGTGCCCTTCCAGGCTAGTGGCGTCCAGTCCACTCCACAGTGTGCGTTTGGTCAACTCGATACCCGGCCGGGAGAACGAGGCGATCCGCTCGGCCATGTCGAAGCAAACGTCGAGCAGCTCGGTGCGCTCGACCGCGCGCGACACCAGCCCGATCCGTTCGGCTTCCTCGGCGGCCACGTCACGCCCGGTCAGCATCAACTCGAAGGCCCGCGACGTGCCGATGGCCCGCGGCAGCAGAAAGGAGAGACCCAACTCACTCGCGGTCAGACCGTTGTTGATGCCCGCCGCCCGGAAGTAGGCGTCGGCCGCGGCGACGCGGATGTCGCAGGCGAGCGCCAGACACAGTCCCCCGCCGATGGCCGCTCCGTTGACCGCCGCGATGACCGGCTGGTGCATCCTGCGCAGCGCGAGGATGACGTCGTCGAGCACCTCCATGGAGCGCAGCGCGAAGGTCGCCCTGGTCAGGCCGTCGACGTGGGGCACCGAACCGGCGGATTTGTGATCGGCACCCGACGAGAATCCGCGCCCCGCGCCGGTCAGGACGATGGCGCGCACCGCGTTGTCGTGGTTCAACTCGTCGAGAACCTTCTTGAGCGGCACCATCACGTCGAAGGCCATCGAGTTCATCCGCTCTGGCCGGTTGAGCGTGACCAGCGCGACATTGGGGCGCGGTCGCTCCACCAGGACGAACTGGGCAGGCTGATCTTGCGAGGTCACGCCTGCACGGTAGCGCGTCCGATCAGGCGCTACGCCTGGCCGGGCGCCTCACCGTTGTCCTGAGCGGCGACCGCGGCGTCGATGTCGAAGTCCTTGACCTTCTGCACCAGGTCCTCCAACGCCGCAGGCGGAAGCGCACCGGCCTGGTTGAACACCAGCTTGCCCTTCTTGAACGCCATCAGGGTGGGGATGGAGCGGATATCCGCCGCGGCGGCCAACTGCTGCTCGGCCTCGGTATCGACCTTCGCGTACACGACGTCGGGGTGCTTTTCCGACGACGCGGAGAAGGTCGGGGCAAATTGCTTACACGGGCCGCACCACGACGCCCAGAAATCGACAAGCACGATCTCGTTGTCGTTGATGGTGTCGTTGAACTGTTCGGCGGTGAGGTCTTGGGTAGCCACGTCTTCCCTAACGTCGTGAGGATTTGCTCTGTTCCCAAGCATGTACCCGCCGAGCGGTGGATCGCCACATGAGGCCCGCTACAACGCGTAGGCCTTGACCCAGTCGACCTTCATCTGCGCCTCGAACGGCGCCGACGGGCTGGGATCGCCGGTCCACGGGTTGCCGACGGCGACGTTGAGGATCAGGTAATGCTCCCAGGCGCCCGAGAAGGGGGTCCAGTCGCCGCCGAGCGCCTCGTACTGGGCCTTGGTCACCCGTCCGACCTCCACACCGTCCACGTGCCAGACGATGCGGTCGGCGTACCAGTCCATGCCGTACTCGTGGAAGCCCTGCGACACGTCCACCCCGAGGTCTGCGTCGACGCCGTGCAGTTTGACGTCGACGGTGTTGTCGGCGGCCGCGGGTCCGTGGATGTTGCCGGTCCACCACCTGCGTGACGCGGGGGTACCCATACCCGGGATCTCGACAATGTCGATCTCGCCCTGCCGCGGCCAGTCGTATTCGTGGCCGGGTTCCAGGCCGACGGACCAGAACGCCGGCAGCGTGCCCTGGGTGACGGGCATCTGGATGCGGGCCACCACCCGGGTGCCCACGCCGATGGACTGCTTCCCGAACGTCACCACGCGCGCGGACGTGTAGTTGTCAGGTGTGCCGAGCCCATCCGGGGTGGCGTCCCTGCGCGCTTCGATGACGAGGTTGCCTTGGGCGTCGACGTACACGTTGTCGCCGTCGGTGTAGTACTGGTTCTCCCCCGCAGACTGACCCCACCGTCCGGTCTGCAGACCCCAGTACGTGAGTGCCTCGTTGAGGTCGGTGAAGTTCGTCTCCCACAGCAACGGACCCTGACCGGGGGCTGAGGGCCCACTGGGATCGCTCGGTTGGGGAATCACCACATCCCGGTAGATGCGGGCGCGCTTGACCAGCCACCGAGCTGCCGTGTACTTGGAGACCGGGATGTTCAGGAAGTCGGTGCCCATCTTGTTGCTGCGGATACCGATGGAGTACAGCCAGTCGACGACCATCGACCCGACGGTCACATCGGTGCTCGTCGCCGCGGCGATCAGGACCGGATCGGTTTCGACGGTGGCGGTCACGGCGGTCGTCGTCCGCAACGTCACTGCCGCGGTTGCCTGTTCGACGCTGCGTTGCGGTTTCGCCGAAATCGGTTCGGGACTCTTCTCGACCATGTCGTCATCATCACCGGCACGCGGGGCGTCGGTGTCGCTGTCGGCGGTGGTGACGGGGACCTCGGGTTCGTCAGCAGCGGGAACGTCGGCGTCCTCGCCCCTGACAGCGACCTCGCCGCCGGAGTCGGTGTCGTCACTGGAGTCGGTGTCGTCTTCGGCGTCGTCGCTGGAGTCGGCGTCGTCTTCGGCGTCGTCTGGCAGCTGAGCAGTTTCCCCGACCTCGGTGTCTGCGGAGTCGTCTTGCGAGTCAGGTTCTGGCCCTGCGCTTGTCGAGGATGTCTGGGACGAACGTACCGATTCCGCGGTGTTGGGGTTCGTCGAGGTGGACGACCCCGTATCCGCGTCGCCCGGACTGGCGCCGGCGGTCGCGGCACCAACGATGACCGCTGCACCCAATCCGGCAGCCACCACGCCACCCGCCAGCCAGCCTTTGCTCCCGGTCCCGCGGGTGCCACTTCGTCGACTGTTGACCATCACTACATCCATTTCTTCCGCTGGTGATGAGCAGGAATACCGAGAATGAATTCGGCACCGATCATCTGCTGCGCGGAGCGAACACAATTAATGGGAAGGAAAGGCTGTGAGCCACTGTCTGCCCGGAGCCACTATCAGTGATGACGCAGTGATGAACGACCTGAGTCCAGCTCCTCTCCCCGACAGCGAAGCGTATGCAGCAAACGCTAACCAATCCGCGCCGAACCCGCTTGTTTTCGTCGAAAAAGCCGAAAAGCGAACGAGCACCCGCTTATTCGCCGCACCGGTCAGCAACAATCTAATACGCGATAATCGCAATTTCAGCGCATGGCCTTTGATTTGCTGTATCCGCTAGCGTGGGAGCTTCGACAATTGATGACCGCGTGTGCGAACAGCTTTGGCACGCAGATGGCCGAACTTCTTGTCGGCGTCGAAATTGCCGGATTTCGAACGAGCAAAATGTGGGGTCCCCGCCGCTCCGTGCAGCCCTGGATCCGTTCCCGCCGAACAGAACCCGCAGCGCCGACACCGAATCGTCAAAGACTCAGGGCCGCTGCCCGGTCCGCACCGGCCAGGAGCGCGGCCTGACGCTTTGGCCACCAGAACAACTCCGCGATCAGCGCGACCAGATACAGAGCGGACGCAATGGCGCTGCCCCACGACCCGAACGCCGCGTCCCAGATCGCGGTGATCACAGCGACGACGAGGATCAAGGGAGGAAGCCACCGCCACGGTCGCGCCGCCTCGGCCGCGGCGTGCAGGCCGCGGGCGTAGTCGACGACCGACTGGGCAAGTGACTCATCCTCGATGCCCCGGCCGCATCGGGCGGCGCGAACCACCGTCATCCGTTGGGCACCGGTGAGCCTCGCCGACTCCGGCCAGAACCGCGCCATCCGGCGAGACATCCAGAGACCGTAGATACCACCGGCCACGGCGAACACGACTGCACCGACGACAGGGAGCCCCGAATCAAGCCACGCCAGAACGCCGAGACACAGCCCCACACTGCCGCCGATGGTCAACGCGCGGCGCACAGGGCCGCCTCGCCACGCCACCGCGGGAATCGTGACCACACGTCGATTGTGCGATCACGGGTGTCAGCGGTACTCGGGATTGGCGAAGTCGTAGCGACAGCCCGCATCCCAGCCCGACCGGATGTTGCCGTAGGCGGGTATCCCTCCCCCTGACTTCAACATGCGCGCCAGGTGCATCAGGTTCCAGGTCATGAACGTCGTGTTCCGATTGGTGAAGTCGTTCTCAGGGCCGCCCGATCCGGGGTCGAGGTAGGACGGCCCCGGCCCCGCCTCGCCGATCCAGCCGGCGTCGGCCTGCGGCGGAATCGTGTAGCCGATGTGCTGGAGCGTGTAGAGCACATTCTGCGCACAGTGTTTGACGCCGTCTTCGTTGCCGGTGATGAGGCACCCGCCGACGCGGCCGTAATAGAGGTACTGGCCGGCATCATTGAGCAGATGCGAGCCGCCGTACAGCCGTTCGTGCACCTTCTTCATCACCGAACTGTTGTCGCCCAACCAGATCGGGCCGGCGAGGACAAGGATGTGGGCGCCGAGCACCTTGTCGAAGATCGCCGGCCAGTCGTCGGTGTCCCAGCCGTGCTCGCGCATGTCCGGCCACACGCCGGTGGCGATGTCGTGGTCGACGGCGCGCACGACATCGACGACGACCCCATGCTTCTCCATGATGGCCGTGCTGATTCCGATCAGGCCCTGGGTGTGGCTCGGCTCCGGGGAGCGCTTGAGCGTGCAATTGATGAACAGCGCCCGAAGGCCTGAGAAGTCCAGATCGACGTCGCTCACGAGTGCAACTCCTTACGGCCCGTTCCGGCCACCCGGTGGGGTGGCGGAATCGACTGCAAGCGTTACACGCCGTCGCTGCGCCCGTACGGAGATTCCCGCGTCGGCGGACCTACACCGTGAATCCGAGAGCTCTGAGCTGCTCGCGGCCGTCCTCGGTGATCTTGTCCGGACCCCACGGCGGATTCCACACCCAGTTGATCTTGATCTCGTTCACCAGTCCGGCGCCGACCAGCGCGGTGCGCGACTGGTCCTCGATGACGTCGGTCAACGGGCACGCTGCCGAGGTGAGGGTCATGTCGATCAGCGCCACCTGCCCGGCGTCGCCCTCCTCGACACCAACGCCGTAGACAAGGCCGAGATCGACGACGTTGATCCCGAGTTCGGGGTCGACGACGTCACGCATCGCCTCCTCGATGTCGGCGAGCAGCTCGTCGTTTGGTACTGCCGTATCACTCATCAGTTCTCCTCAGGACTCTCCGATGTGCGGGCCCGCGCCAGCGCTCCATCTTCTGCGCTGGCCTGCGCCAGCGCTCCATCTTCTGCGCTGGCCTGCGCCAGCGCTCCATCTTCTGCGCTGGCCTGCGCCAGCGCTCCGTCTTCTGCGCTGGCCTGCGCCAGCGCGGCCTTGAACGCTGTCCAGCCCAGTAACGCACACTTGACCCGCGCGGGGTATTTCGAGACGCCGGCGAACGCGATGCCGTCGCCGAGCACCTCCTCGTCTCCCTCGATCCTGCCCCGTGACGACACCATCTCCGAGAACGCGGCAACCGTCTTGAGCGCGTCGCCGACGGTCTGACCGATCACCTGATCGGTCAGCACCGACGTCGACGCCTGGCTGATCGAGCAGCCCTGGCCGTCGTACGAGATGTCGGTGACGGTCTCCCCGTCGTCGGACAACGCCACCCGCAACGTGATCTCATCCCCGCACGTGGGGTTGACGTGCCGGACCTCCGCGCCGTACGGCTCCCGGAGACCGCGGTGGTGCGGATGCTTGTAGTGGTCCAGGATCACTTCCTGGTAGATCTGCTCGAGCCGCACGGCTCACGCCCTACCGAAGAAGTCCACAGCCCGACGAACACCCGCCACCAGCCGGTCCACCTCGTCGAGCGTGTTGTACACCGCGAAGGAGGCCCGCGCCGTCGCGGCGATCCCGAACCGGCGGTGCAACGGCCACGCGCAGTGATGGCCGACCCGGACGGCCACCCCGTCGTCGTCGAGCACCTGGCCCACGTCGTGCGCGTGCACACCGTCGACCACGAACGACACCGGGGAACCACGATCCACCATCGATGTGGGGCCGACGATCCGGACGCCGTCGATACCCGACAGCCCGGCGAGTGCGGCAGCCACCAGCTCGGCCTCGTGATGCTCGACGACGGTCATGCCGATGTCCTGCAGATACCGCGCGGCCGCACCGAGCCCGACGACCTGTGACGTCATCGGGGTGCCCGCCTCGAACCGCTGCGGCGCCGGAGCGTAGGTGGTGACCTCCATGGTGACCGTCTCGATCATCGACCCGCCGGTGAGGAAGGGCGGCAGCGCGTTGAGAAGCTCGCTTCGGCCGTACAGCACGCCGATGCCGGTGGGGCCCAACATCTTGTGGCCGGAGAACGCGGCGAAGTCGACGTCCAGGTCGTGGAAGTCCACCGGTTGGTGCGGCACCGACTGGCAGGCGTCCAGCAGGGTCAGCGCGCCGACCGCCGTGGCCCGCCGCACCAGCTCGCCCACCGGGGCAATCGCCCCGGTCACATTCGAATGATGGCTGAAGGCAACAAGTTTCACTCGCTCATCGAGCCTGAGCGAATCCAGATCGATACGTCCGGCTTCAGGCCCCTCGGAAATAACCGAGTACCAGCGCAGCTCCGCGCCGGTCCGCCTGCACAGCTCCTGCCATGGAATCAGGTTCGCGTGGTGCTCCAGCTCGGTCGTCACGATCACATCACCGGGGCCGATCGCCCGGTCGAATCTGTCGTCGCCGATGGCATATGACACGAGATTGATGGCCTCGGTGGCGTTCTTGGTGAACACCAACTCGTCGGGGTCGACGCCCACGAACGCCGCGACATCGGCGCGGCCCTGCTCGTAGGCGTCGGTGGACTCCTCCATCAGCTGATGGGCGCCGCGGTGAACAGCCCCGTTCGAATGGACCAGGAAGGCACGTTCGGCGTCGAGCACCTGCAGGGGCCGCTGCGAGGTTGCCCCGGAATCCAGGTATGCCAGTTGACATCCGCCGCGCATCACCCGGTTCAGGATGGGAAAGTCTGCCCGGATTCGGGCAATCCCCTCCAGATCCAGCGGTGCGTTACGGACATCAGACACGGACATCTCTGACTCCTTCTCTAGGAGGTCGATGCGGCCTGCGTGAAGCGTTCGTAGCCGTTCTCTTCGAGCTCGTCGGCCAGCTCGGGACCACCGGACTCGATGATCCGGCCGTCGAAGAACACGTGCACGAACTGCGGCTGGATGTAGCGAAGGATGCGGGTGTAGTGCGTGATCAACAGAACGCCTGCGTGCTCGGCCTCGGCGTAGCGGTTGACGCCCTCGCTGACGACCCGCAGCGCGTCGACGTCGAGACCCGAGTCGGTCTCGTCGAGGATCGCGATCTTGGGCTTGAGCAGGCCCAGCTGCAGGATTTCGTGGCGCTTCTTCTCGCCGCCGGAGAAGCCTTCGTTGACGCTTCGTTCGGAGAACGCCGGATCGATGTCGAGGTCGCTCATCGCGGCCTTGACCTCCTTGACCCAGTGCCGCAGCTTGGGGGCCTCACCGCGGACCGCGGTCGCCGCGGTGCGCAGAAAGTTCGACATCGACACACCGGGAACCTCGATGGGGTACTGCATGGCGAGGAACAGACCGGCGCGGGCGCGCTCGTCGATGCTCATCGCGAGGACGTCCTCGCCGTCGAGGGTGATCGAACCGGACGTCACCGTGTACTTCGGATGACCCGCGATCGCGTAGGACAACGTGGACTTTCCGGATCCGTTGGGGCCCATCACCGCATGGGTCTCCCCCGACTTCACGGTGAGGTTGACGCCCTTGAGGATCGGGATGTCGGTCCCGTCCTCGGCGGACACGACGCTGACGTGGAGGTCCTTGACTTCAAGTGTGGTCATGATCAGTTGCTTCTCGATTCGGTGATGGCCAGCTCTTTTTCGATGGCGTCGGTGAGGCGCTCACGCACGGCGGGCACGGCGATCTTGGCGATGATCTCGTTGAAGAAGCCGCGCACCACCAGCCTGCGGGCCTGCGCCTCCGGGATGCCCCGGGCACGCAGGTAGAACAGCTGCTCGTCGTCGAAACGCCCGGTGGCACTGGCGTGCCCGGCGCCGACGATCTCACCGGTCTCGATCTCCAGGTTGGGTACCGAGTCGGCGCGGGCGCCGTCGGTGAGCACCAGGTTGCGGTTCACCTCGAAGGTGTCGGTTCCGGTGGCCGCCGCACGGATCAACACGTCGCCGATCCACACGGTGTGCGCATCGGGCTTGTCCGAATCCGGATCACCTTGCAGCGCACCATTGTACAACACATCCGACTTGCAGTTGGGCTGCGCGTGGTCGACCAGCAACCTCGATTCGAAGTGCTGGCCGTCGTCGGCGAAGTAGGTGCCGAGCATCTGGGCGTCGCCACCGGGACCGGTGAACCGAACCGTTGCCGTGGTGCGCACGACATCGCCGCCGAGGGTGACGTTGACGTGCCCAAGGACGGCGTCCTTGCCGAGACGAGCGTGGTGCGCGCTGACGTGCACCATGTCATCGGCCCAGTCGGCGATCCAGATGACCCCCAGGCCGGCGGAGTCACCGACGATGATCTCGACGTTGTCGGCGTAGGTTCCGCTGCCGCGGAGGTCCACGACGACGATGGCCCTGGCCAGTTCCTCGACGCGGATCTGCAGGTGCCCGTAAGCCACCGCACCCTCGCCAGGGCCGTCGATCGAGATCTGGATGGGTTCGGCGACCTCGGTCTCGCGCGCCACCGTCACCACGGTCGCGGAGTTGAACGCCGAGAATGCCTGGGCCGCAACGCGGTCGGTGGGAGCACCGCCCTCGCCGAGTCGCTTGTCGCCACGGCGTACCGTCTCGACGGTAACACCGGGCTGTTCTGCGACCTCGATGTGCGCGTTTCCCGTCGCGGGCGCGGAGCCGTCGTGCAGGCCGCGGAGCCGCTTCAGCGGGGTGAACCGCCACAGTTCGTCGCGGCCGCGGGGCACCTCGAAGGCATCGACGTCGAACGAGGAGAAGAGTTCGCCCTTGTTCTTGATGATTCCTTCGGCAGCCTCAGTGAGATTGTTCAGTGCCACTAGCCGACCGCGCCTTCCATCTGCAGCTCGATCAGCCGGTTGAGCTCCAGCGCGTACTCCATGGGCAGCTCCTTGGCGATCGGCTCCACGAACCCGCGCACCACCATCGCCATGGCCTCGTCCTCTGTCAGGCCGCGGCTCATCAGGTAGAACAACTGGTCGGCGCTGACCTTCGACACCGTCGCCTCGTGCCCCATCGTGACGTCGTCCTCGCGGATGTCGACGTACGGGTAGGTGTCGGAGCGGCTGATCGTGTCGACCAGCAGCGCATCGCATTTCACGCTGGACCGCGAGCCGTGCGCGCCCTTGTTGATCTGAACCAGGCCACGGTAGGACGCCCGCCCGCCGCCGCGGGCCACCGACTTCGACACGATGTTGGACGACGTGTTCGGCGCCAGGTGCAGCATCTTGGCGCCGGTGTCCTGGTGTTGCCCTTCGCCGGCGAATGCCACGGAGAGCACTTCACCCCTGGCGTGCTCACCGGTCATCCACACCGCCGGGTACTTCATCGTGACCTTGGAGCCGATGTTTCCGTCGACCCACTCCATGGTGGCGCCGGCTTCCGCGCGCGCCCGCTTGGTGACCAGGTTGTAGACGTTGTTCGACCAGTTCTGGATGGTGGTGTAGCGGCAGCGCCCACCGGGCTTGACGATGATCTCGACGACCGCCGAGTGCAGCGAGTCGCTCTTGTAGATGGGCGCGGTGCAGCCTTCGACGTAGTGCACGTAGGCGTCTTCGTCGACGATGATCAGCGTCCGCTCGAACTGGCCCATGTTCTCGGTGTTGATGCGGAAGTAGGCCTGCAACGGGATGTCGACGTGCACGCCCTTCGGCACGTAGATGAACGAGCCGCCGGACCACACCGCGGTGTTGAGCGCGGAGAACTTGTTGTCACCGGCCGGGATCACCGTGCCGAAGTACTCCTTGAACAGCTCGGGGTGCTCCTTGAGCGCGGTGTCGGTGTCGAGGAAGATCACGCCCAACGCCTCGAGGTCCTCGCGGATCGAGTGGTAGACGACCTCCGACTCGTACTGCGCGGCGACGCCGGAGACGAGGCGCTGCTTCTCCGCCTCCGGGATGCCGAGCTTGTCGTAGGTGTTCTTGATGTCGGCGGGCAGGTCGTCCCAGGTGGCGGCCTGCTTCTCGCTCGAGCGCACGAAGTACTTGATGTTGTCGAAGTGGATGCCATCGAGGTCGGAGCCCCAGTTCGGCATCGGCTTCTTGTCGAAGGTGCGCAACGCCTTCAGGCGGATGTCGAGCATCCACTCGGGCTCGCTCTTCTTGGCCGAGATGTCGCGGACCACGGCTTCGGACAGCCCCCGCTGCGCGCTGGCACCTGCGACGTCGGAATCAGCCCAGCCGTAGCCGTACTTGCCCAGGGAGGCGATCGTCTCCTCCTGGGTCAACGCCTCGGGCTTAACCTCCGGTGTGAGTGTCATTGCGACGCACTCCTTTTGCTCTTGTCGGTGGCTTCGGCGCGGGCTGTGTGCCGAAGCGGTAGCGCTGTCTAATGACCGGCCGGACTCAGCGGGACATGGGTAGTGCAGGCACAGTCGCCGTTGACGATGGTGGCCAGTCGTTGAACGTGAGTACCCAGGACTTCGGCCATCGCTTGCTGCTCGGCCTCGCACAGCTCGGGGAACTCCTCGGCCACATGCGACACCGGACAGTGATGCTGACAGATCTGGACGCCGTGCACGGGCCCGCCCACCCGTGTGGTGGTGGTCGCGTACCCGGCGCCGGTCAGGGCGTCGGCGATCCGGTCGGCCGCCGCCTCGACGTCGCCCTCGGCGTCCGCTCCTGCGACCGGCTCGACACCGGCCAGGATGGCGTCGATGCGCCTACGGGCGAACGTCCGGACGGCGTCGTCGCCGCCGATCTCCCGTAGTTGGCGCATCGCGGCCGAGGCGAGGTCGTCGTAGGTGTGCTCAAGCTTGGCCCGGCCGGCCGCGGTCAGCTGATAGCGCTTGGCGGGACGGCCCCGCCCCTCCTGCTGCCACGCTGCTGCGGCGTTGGCCCGGGCGTCGCCCGCATCGATGAGGGCATCGAGGTGCCTGCGCACGCCTGCGGCGGACAGTCCGAGACGCTCACCGATGCTGCTCGCGGTGATGGGGCCGGACTCCAGGAGCAAGCGGATGACCGCGCCCCTGGTGTCTCCATGGGTATCTCCGTCAGCATGCGCAGGCCCCGACTGCGGGGCAGCCGAGTACGCGACCTGCGGACGGATTTTCACAACACCAGTGTGACGCAATTCCGGAACCGGGTCCAGGAAGGGCACCCTTATAAGCACTGTTGCGATACTCACAACGACTTGCGGTGCCTTCTGCTCTTCACGCGAGCGTTCATCGCCGCTTTACCCGGAATACCCGACCGCTACGCTGCCATCGTGGCAGGCCGCCTACGTTCCCTCAGCACGTCGATCGCCGGCTGGCACGGTGACGAGCGGACCGTCGGCAGTCCACTCAACGACGCCGAGCTGATGGCGATGCGCCGGACCCGCCTGTTCGGGGCGACCGGCACGGTGCTCATGGCGATCGGCGCCCTCGGTGCCGGTGCGCGCCCCGTGGTCCAGGACCCGACGTTCGGCGTCCGGCTGCTCAACCTGCCCTCCCGCATCCAGACGGTCTCGCTGACGATGACCACCACAGGTGCGGTGATGATGGCCCTGGCCTGGCTGATGCTCGGCCGGTTCGCGCTGGGCAAGCGGAAGATGACACGCAGCGACCTCGACCGCACCCTGCTGCTGTGGGCGGTGCCGCTGCTGATCGCGCCGCCGATGTACAGCAAGGACGTCTACTCCTACCTGGCGCAGAGCGAGATATCGCTGCAGGGCAACGACCCCTATCGGGTCGGGCCCGCCCCGGGGCTCGGCCTCGACCACGTGTTCACGCTGTCGGTTCCGAGTCTGTGGCGGGAGACACCGGCCCCATACGGCCCGCTGTTCCTGTGGATCGGTCGTGGCATCTCGGCGCTGACCGGGGAGAACATCGTCGAAGCGGTGCTGTTTCACCGGGTGGTGGTGCTGCTCGGCGTCGGGATGATCGTGTGGGCCACCCCCCGGCTGGCGCGTCGGTGCGGGGTGGCCGAGGTCAGCGCACTATGGCTGGGTCCGGCGAACCCGTTGCTGTTCATGCACCTTGTTGCCGGTATCCACAACGAGGCGCTGATGCTGGGGATGATGCTGGCGGGCACCGAGTTCGCGCTGCGCGGTATCGATGCCGCCAGACCACTGGTTCCACGACCGTTGGCCTGGCCGCGCGACCGCGCACAGTGGGGCCGCTGGTATCCGATGACGATGCTGATCGCCGGAGCCGCGCTGATCACCATGTCATCGCAGGTGAAGCTCCCGTCGCTGCTGGCGCTGGGATTCGTGGCGATGGCGCTGGCCTGCCGGTGGGGCGGCACGGTCAAGGCGTTCTTCATCGCGGGCGGATCGCTGGCGGCGGTGGCGTTGGCGGTGATGACGCTCATCGGCTGGGCGAGCGGGCTCGGGTTCGGGTGGCTGTTCACCCTCGGCACCGCCAACGTGGTGCGAAGCTGGATGTCGCCGCCGACGCTGTTGGCGCTGGGCACCGGACAGGTCGGCATCCTGCTGGGTCTCGGCGACCATACGACCGCGGTGCTGGCGCTGACGCGCGCCATCGGCGTCAGCCTGATCGCCGTGATCGTGACCTGGCTGCTGTTCGCGGTGCTCCGCGGCCGTCTGCACCCGGTCGGCGGGCTCGGCGTCGCGCTCGGCGCCACCGTCCTGCTGTTCCCCGTCGTGCAGCCCTGGTACCTGCTGTGGGCGATCATCCCGCTTGCCGCGTGGGCGACCAGGCCGGGATTCCGCGCGACGGCGATCACCGCCACCCTCGTCGTCGGGATCTTCGGCCCGACGGCGAACGGCGACCGATTCGCGCTGTTCCAGATCGCGCTGGCGGTGCTCGCGAGCACCCTGATCGTGCTGATCCTCATCGCGCTGACCTACCGGAAGCTGCCCTGGCGGCCGCTTCCCGAGCCCACCCCGACCGGTGCGGCGGAGACGGACTCGGCACCAGCGCAGGATCCGCCGCCACCGGATACACCGACCGCCAAGTCCGACGCCTACGCTGAGTCTCCGTGACCTCGCGCTCGTCGGACGCAGTACCCGTGCTGCTGCGTGGGGTCAGCAAGCGGTATGGGTCGACGACCGCGGTGTCAGAGCTCGACCTCGACGTCCAGACCGCCGAGGTGTTCGCCCTGCTGGGTCCCAACGGTGCAGGCAAGACGACCACGGTGGAGATGTGCGAGGGCTTCCTCAAACCCGATGAAGGCCGGATCGAGATCCTCGGTCTCGATCCCGTGGTCGACAACGCCGAGGTACGCGCGCGCGTCGGGGTGATGTTGCAGGGCGGTGGCGCGTATCCGGCCGCTCGCGCGGGTGAGATGCTCGACCTGGTGGCGTCCTACGCCGCCGACCCGCTGGATCCGAAATGGCTGCTCGACACGCTCGGGCTGGCCGAATCGGCGCGCACCACCTACCGGCGGCTGTCGGGCGGGCAGCAGCAGCGGCTCGCACTGGCCTGCGCCGTCGTCGGGCGTCCCGAGTTGGTGTTCCTCGACGAACCCACCGCGGGAATGGATGCGCACGCGCGAATCGTGGTGTGGGAGTTGATCGATGCGCTCCGGCGGGACGGAGTGACGGTGGTGCTGACGACACACCAGCTCACCGAGGCCGAGGAGCTCGCCGACCGGATCCTGATCATCGACCACGGCGTGGCCGTCGCCACCGGCACTCCGGCGGAGCTGATGCGCAGCGGCGCGGAGAACCAGCTTCGGTTCCGCGCCCCGCGGATGCTGGACCTGACCCTGCTCGTCTCGGCGCTGCCGGAGGACTACCGGGCAGCGGAGACCGCGCCGGGAGAGTATCTCGTCGAAGGCCACATCGATCCGCAGGTGCTCGCGACCGTCACCGCATGGTGTGCCCGGCTCGACGTCCTGGCGACCGACATGCGTGTCGAGAAGCGCAGCCTCGAGGACGTGTTCCTCGAACTCACGGGTCGCGAGTTACGGAAATGACCGCCGCCACCAATCGTTTCGCCCCGGGAACGTTCACCCCGGATCCCCGGCCCGCGGCAGTGGCGCAGATGCTGGGCGCGCAGTTCGGACTGGAACTGCGCCTGTTGCTGCGCAACGGTGAGCAGCTACTGCTGACGATGTTCATCCCGATCACGTTGTTGGTCGGGCTGACGCTGCTGCCGCTGGGCTCGTTCGGGGACAACCGGGCTGCAACGTTCGTCCCGGCCATCATGGCGCTGGCGGTCATCTCCACCGCGTTCACCGGACAGGCGATCGCCGTGGCGTTCGACCGCCGGTACGGGGCCCTCAAGAGGCTGGGGGCCACCGCTCTGCCCGTCTGGGGCATCATCGCCGGGAAATCCCTCGCCGTGGTCGCCGTCGTGTTCCTGCAGTCGATCCTGTTCGGCGCCATCGGTTTTGCCCTCGGTTGGCGGCCACCGATCGCCGGGCTGGCGCTGGGTGCCGTGCTCATCGCTCTCGGCACCGCGGTCTTCGCCGCGCTCGGCCTGTTGCTCGGCGGCACGCTGCGCGCCGAGATCGTGCTGGCCATCGCGAACCTGTTGTGGTTCGTGTTCGCGGGTTTGGGCGCTCTCACGTTGGAGGGCGGCATGGTCCCCGGCGGGCTGCGATGGGTGGCGCGGCTGACGCCGTCGGGTGCGCTGACCGAGGCGCTGTCAGACGCGATGACGCTCTCAGTGAACTGGTTCGGCCTCGCGGTCCTCGCGGTGTGGGGTGCCATCGCCTCGCTCTGCGCGCTGCGCTGGTTCCGCTTCACCTGAGGACCCCAGTTGCGGGAGCAGGTGTTCCAGTTGGCCGACTTCCTCGATGTTGTGCTTGACCCAGGCCTGCGCCATCGACGGAGGAAACCTGCGCAACAGCACCACGTTGACCGGCGCCAGCAACCGCGAGCGTGCCCCGATGTCCATGACGCTCACGTAGTGGGTCCCCTCGGAGCCCGCCGACCACGTGTGTTCCAGCTGAAAAACCGGGACGCCGCCGATCCGTTGCACCAACCGGATTCCGGTCTCGTCGAGCTTCTCCACCGCGTCGACGACGTCGACCCTGAACTCCGGTCGAGCCCCGAACGCCTCCACGATGTGGAAGCGTGCCCCCTCCGCGGCGCCGCCGTCTGGGGCGGGCCGGTCGAGCCCCCATCGGATGTGGTCGATCGGATGCCAGGCGCGGTAGCGGTCGACCGTCCGCCCGCCGTACGTCATCGTGCCGCCGAGGTGGGTGAACCAGTCCAGCAGCATCGTCGGCGTGACGCCCGCGAGCGGGCGGTGGTCGATGGTGATCCGGCGGCGGCGATGGGGGAACTCGGCGAACGCGACGGTCGCGGTGTCGACCGTCCTCAGCGGATAGAGCACAGGCAGAGACATGTCGACCTCCAAGATACGTTTGCGTTTCTTAAAGGGTACGATGACGAGATAAGATACGCAAGAGTTTCTTCAGCACTGCTGGCCGCGCGCCGAACGTACGGTTTCTGCGCGAATGCGGGCGGCGGATTCCATCAGAAACCGTCCATTCGCCGGACGGTCGGCCGGCCCGATCGACCGACTGTCCGACGAGGAGAGGAGCCCGGGATGGGTAGACGCCGCGGCGCGGAGCTCGACACCGCCATCCGATCGGCGGTGCTCGCGCTTCTCGGCGAACACGGCCCCGACGGCGTCACGATGGAGGCCGTCGCGGCAGCCGCGCACACCAGCAAACCCGTGCTGTACCGGCGCTGGCCAGACCGGCGCGCGCTGCTGCGCGACACCCTGCTCGGCATCGCCGTGACCGCCATCCCGAACGACGACACGGGCAGCTTCCGCGAGGACATGCTCGCGGTGCTGCGCGGCTGGGCCGAACTCTTCACCGGCGAAGGCGCGGCCCTGATGCGGTCCGTCATCGTCGCGGTGGCCGCCGACCCCGACCTGGCGTCGACCTTCCGCGCCGACGTGATCGGGTGGCGCAAAGACGAGATGAACGCATTGCTGGCGCGCGGCGTCGAACGCGGCCAGGTCCGCCCCGACATCCCCGTCGACGTGGTCCGCGAACTCGGTCAGAGCGTGCTGTGGCACCGCCTGCTGATCACCGGGGACCCGATCACCGACGAGTTGGTGGTGCAGCTCGTCGACGAGATCCTGGTGCCCGTCTGCGCCCCTACTACGATATGTAGTTAGGCAGCCTCTACCATCGGAGAGTGCCCGTCGGAGGATTCCTACCACGCTGGTTCGGCAGGCTCGTCGATCTCCTTCCCGAGCCGAGCCTGCGCGTACAGCGCATCGTCGCCGCGGCTGTGATCCTGACCCAGGGCGGCATCGCCGTCACCGGGGCGATCGTGCGCGTCACCGCCTCCGGTCTCGGGTGCCCCACCTGGCCGCAGTGCTTCCCCGGCAGCTTCACCCCGGTACCCGTCGCCGAGGTGCACCTGGTCCATCAGGTCGTCGAGTTCGGCAACCGGCTGTTGACCTTCCTGGTGGTCCTCACCGCGGCCGCCGCGGTGCTGGTGCTCACCCGTGCGCGGCGCAGGCGCGAGGTGCTGATCTACGCCTGGCTGATGCCGGCATCCACCGTGGTGCAGGCCGTCATCGGGGGCGTCACCGTCCTGACCGGGCTGCTGTGGTGGACGGTGGCCATCCACCTGCTGGCGTCGATGACGATGGTGTGGGTCGCCGTGCTCCTCTACGTCAAGGTCGGCGAACCCGACACCGGCGTGGTCGTGACACGCGTACCGAAGCCACTGCGCCAGCTGACGATCCTCAGCGCACTCACCCTCGCGGCGGTTCTGGTGACCGGCACGCTCGTCACGGGCGCGGGACCGCACGCCGGGGACAAGAGCGTCGAGCAACCGGTGCCACGGCTGCAGGTCGAGATCACCACGCTGGTGCACGGGCACTCCTCGCTGCTGGTGGCGTACCTGTCGCTGCTGGTGGGCCTCGGGTTCGCACTGCTGGCCGTGCGCGCGCCCAAGGAGGTGCTGAGGCGCCTCGGCGTCGTCGTGGCGCTGGTGACGGCCCAGGGGCTCCTCGGCACCGTGCAGTTCTTCACCGGTGTCCCCCCCGCACTGGTGGCCTTGCACGTGGCGGGCGCGGCCGCATGTACCGCGGCGACCGCGGCGCTATGGGCGTCGATGCGAGAGCGGACCGAGGCCGAACCCGTCGAGGGCTGATTCGACACCGAGGACGAACTGGCGCTGCCTGCGCCGCCGTTCGGCGTCGTCGAGCTGGCGCCAGCCCAGCGACGGTTCGACCAGTTCGAGCTCCAGCAGCCGTGGCGCATCCGCTCCGCCGAGGACGTCGACGCGGGCGTAGAGCAGGTCGGCGGGCGTGATGTGGAGGTGGCCGGCCGCCGCCGCGAGAGCGGCATAGCCGACGTCCCAGATCTCGAAGTCCGGCTCGGCGGGCCGCAGGCTCTCCTCGGCGTAGGTCCCCGACTCGTCGAACACCGGTGACTCGCCGGGCGGCGGCAGCAGCGGCGCCTTGGTGAACGCGTGTGACTGCTCCCCGCGCAGGAACACCAGCGCGGTCTCGCCGTCGCTCACCCGCGGGTCGTAGGGCTGCACGACGACCGTCTGTCCGTGGGCCTGCAGCGACGCGGCGTGGGCGGACGCCGCGGTCGCGTCGGAGAACCGCAGTGCGCCAACCGAACCCGCGCCGACCGCAGACTTGACGACGACTTCGCCGCGCGGGATGTGCACCCGCTCCCCCGGCGCGAAGAACGCGCTGGGAACCGTCGGCACACCCGCGGCGGCGAGGTCGGCGAGGTACCTCTTGTCGGTGTTCCACGCCACCACCTGCGGCGGGTTCAGCAGCCGCGGCACCTTCCAGGTCCAGGCGAGGAACTCCTCGAGCCGGTCGGTGTAGTCCCACGTCGCCCGCAGGATCACCAGGTCCGCGGCCAGGGTGGCCGGGTCGTCCCAGGACATCCAGCGGGCATACAGACCGCGCCCGCGCAGCGCCCTCACCAGGCCCGCGTCGTCACCGTCCCCCTCGGGCAGCGCCGGACACCCGGCGAGCACGATCCGGGGGTGGAAGAGGTCGGGGCGGGCGAGCTTCATGGCGGGATCGACTTTACCGACGGGGACGGCTTCACCGATGAGGGCATGATGGCTCTATGTACGCCATTGAAGTCGCCCAGACCGGTGGACCCGAAGTCCTGTCCTACGTCGACAAGCCGCAGCCCGCCCCGGGCCCCGGACAGGTGCTGATCAAAGCCGAGGCGATCGGCGTCAACTTCATCGACACGTACTTCCGGTCGGGCATGTACCCGCGCGAGGTGCCGTTCATCGTGGGCACCGAGGTGTGCGGGACCATCGAGGCCGTCGGCGACGACGTCGCCGCGCTGACCGTCGGCGACCGGGTGGTCACCGCGCAGTCGCTGGGCGCTTACGCCGAATACTGCTTGGCGCCCGCAGATTTCGTCGCCTATGTGCCCGACGGGGTGGCGCCGGACGTGGCCGCGTCGGCACTGCTGAAAGGCATGACCGCGCACTATCTGATCAAGTCGACCTATCCGGTGCAGCAGGGCGACACGGTGCTGCTGCACGCGGGCGCGGGCGGTGTCGGCCTGATCCTCACGCAGTGGGCGACCAGCCTCGCCGCGTCGGTGATCACGACGGTGTCGACTCCCGACAAGGCCGAGTTGTCCCGGCAGGCCGGTGCGGTGGAGGTGCTCGACTACCCCGACGATCCGAAGGAGTTCGGGGATCGGATCCGTGAGTTGACCGACGGCAACGGGGTTGCCGCGGTGTACGACGGCGTGGGGGCCTCGACGTTCGAGGCCAGCCTCGCCAGCCTCGCCGTGCGCGGCACGCTCGCGTTGTTCGGCGCGGCCAGCGGCCCGGTGCCGCCCCTGGACCCGCAGCGGCTCAACGCCGCGGGGTCGGTCTTCCTCACCCGGCCCAACCTGGCACACCACACCCGCACCCCGGATGAATTCTCCTGGCGCGCAGGCGAACTACTCACCGCCATCTCGGACGGCACGCTGACCGTCACCGTCAGCAACCGTTATCCCCTGCGTCACGCCGAGCAGGCCCACCGCGATCTGCAGGGCCGCAAGACCGTCGGATCGGTGGTGCTGGTCCCGTAGTCAGTCAGCCTGGTCGGCCCGCACCATCACATCCCGGTACTGGTCGAGGTCGATCTCCTCGGCCGTGACCACCTTGGTGCCGTTGTAGACCTCTCGATCGATCTCGTCGTCGGCGTTGGCCACCAGCATCGCCACGAACGTGTCCCCGTTGACGTTGAGGTGAACAGCAGGTCACCGACGAACTTCAGGTTGGCTGCCCATTCACCGACCAGCAGGCCGAACACGATTCCTGCCGATTGCGCCCCTGTTACACCGGCCGGGCGGCCGGGAACACCCAGGAGCCGTCGAGGATCTCCGGCCGCGGCCGGTACAGCCGCACCAGATAGTTCCAGCCCGGCGTGACGGGCAGACAGTTCGCAGCCGCGCCGTCGCAGCCGCCGAACTGGATCGTCACCGTTCCGTCGTCGCCTCTGGCGGCGGTGACGCTGTTGACCGAGTACGCGTCGGCCGCGTTGGGTGTGAAGTAGCCGTCGGCGTTGTAGACGGTGACGGACCAGAAGGCGTCCACCGGCACGTCCCCGACCGTCAGGCGGTGCACGATGGCGCCGTCGTTAACGTCCGGGTTCACGGTCAGATACAGGGCGTCGCGCTCGGGGTTGCCTCCCCACGCTGCGGCGGCGCCGATAAGCCGCCGCACCGGGTCTACCTCATCGACCGGCCCGAACATGTGCCTGGAGTCGGGCAGCGTCGCGAACAGCGTGATCAGCGCGTCGCGAACAATCTTCTGGCTGACGGGATCCCAGTCGGGTATCTCGAAACTGCCCTGCGCGGCCTGCTCGACGGCGACGCCTTCCTGCAGCGCGTGCACGGTGGCGAGATCGGCCGGATCGGTCGGGTCGACGAGGACGCGCAGCACCAACATGACGTAACGGTTGCCGATGCCGTCCCGATCGAAGGTGTGACGACCGGCGGTGTAGATCACCTCGGGTACGTGGTGGTCCTCGGTGATCACCTGCAGCGAGAAGAACCGGGAACCCGCGTCGGGCAGTGTCACGGCAACGGGCCCGGCGTCGAGGTCGAAGACCGCCACCGAGTACAGGGTGTCGCGGTTCTGCCGGACCACGAGTTGGTTGTCGAGTAGCCCGAAGTCACGAAAGTGTTTGAAGCGCCCGAGCACACCGTCGCGCACCACGTTGCCGAAGTACAGGTCGCTCTCGGCACGGATGAAGTTGTCCGGCGAAACGTGCACGGACATGGTCAGACGGCGAACAAGGTGGGCAGCGCGAGCGCCGAGTCCACCGCAAGTGCCAGGAACACCACCGCGAGGTAGTTGTTCGACTGAAGGAACAGCCGCAGCGGTTTGACCGGTTCACCGCGTCGCACCCCGGAGTACAGCTGGTGGGCCATCACCAGGAACCAGGTGCCGGCCAGGATCGCCACCGTCGTGTACAGCCAGCCTGTGGTCAGCGCCAACGCCAACGTCGCGACGACCGTCAGCCAGGTGTAGATCAGGATCTGCTTGGTGACCTGCCGCTCGGTGGCCACCACGGGCAGCATCGGGACACCCGCCGCCTCGTAGTCGTCCTTGTAGCGCATCGCCAGCGCCCAGGTGTGCGGCGGAGTCCAGAAGAAGATGATCAGGAACATCACCAGCGCGGGCCACTGGATGGTGCCCGTCACCGCCGACCATCCGATCATCACCGGCATGCAGCCGGCGGCGCCGCCCCACACCACGTTCTGCGAGGTGCGTCGTTTGAGCAGCAGCGTGTAGACCAGCACGTAGAAGGCGATGGTGGCGCCCGCCAGGTGCGCCGAGAGCAGGTTCGTCGTCCACCACAACCAGAAGAAGGACGCGACCGACAGCGCCAGACCGAAGATGAGCGCGTGGCTGCGCGGCACGGTGGCGCGGGCCAGCGCGCGGCGCTCGGTGCGCTTCATCTTCTTGTCGATGTCGGCGTCGGCGACACAGTTCAGCGTGTTGGCGCCCGCGGCGGCGAGCAGGCCGCCGACCAGCGTGTTGAGGATCAGCAGCGGGTCGACGGTGCCGCGGTCGGCGAGAAGCATCGCCGGGATGGTCGTGACCAGAAGCAGCTCGATGACGCGAGGCTTGGTCAGCCCGATGTAGCCCGCCAGCCGGGTGCGGAATCCGATCGGCCCCTCGGCGGTGTCGCTGACGAGGTGGCCTTCGCGAATCCTCACGCAACCAACTCCTCAGACACAGCGTGCGACGCCCCGGGCTTCTACTACAGACGATGGTAGACCGCAGCGTCCGACAGCCGTAATCGCAGGGTCGGTTCCCAGAAGACCGGGGATGACCTCTGCGTCATCGCCGCGTTCCCCATTAGGGTGGTTGATGCGGATCGACACGCCCCCGCCTATCCAAGGAGTGCGCCTCGTGACCACACTCGAAGAGATCTCTTCGCTGACCCGACCCAACCATCCCGACGACTGGACGGACGTGGATTCCCAGGCGGTCGACACCGTGCGGGTGCTGGCCGCCGACGCGGTACAGAAGGTCGGCAACGGTCACCCGGGCACCGCGATGAGCCTGGCGCCGCTGGCGTACACGCTCTTTCAACGGCAGATGCGGCATGACCCGAGCGACGTGCACTGGCTCGGCCGCGACCGCTTCATCCTGTCGTGCGGTCACTCCAGCCTGACGCTCTACATCCAGCTCTATCTAGGCGGCTTCGGCCTCGAGATCGATGACATCGAGGCGCTGCGGACATTCAAGTCCAAGACGCCGGGACACCCCGAATTCCGGCACACCAAGGGCGTCGAGATCACCACCGGGCCGCTCGGCCAGGGCCTGGCCTCGGCGGTCGGCATGGCGATGGCGGCCCGCTACGAACGGGGCCTCTTCGACCCGGACGCCGCACCCGGCACCAGCCCGTTCGACCACTACATCTACGTGATCGCCTCCGATGGCGACATCGAGGAGGGGGTCACCAGCGAGGCGTCGTCTCTGGCGGGCACCCAGCAGCTCGGCAACCTGATCGTGTTCTACGACAAGAACCAGATCTCCATCGAGCACGACACCGACATCGCGCTCTCCGAGGACGTCGCGGCGCGGTACCGCGCCTACGGCTGGCACGTGCAGGAGGTCGAGGGCGGCGAGAACGTCGTCGGCATCGAACAAGCCATCGCCGAGGCCAAGAAAGTCACCGACAAGCCGTCGTTCATCGCGCTGCGCACCATCATCGGCTATCCCGCCCCGAACAAGATGAACACCGGTGGCGTGCACGGCTCGGCGCTGGGCGACGACGAGGTCGCGGCAGTCAAGAACATCCTCGGCTTCGACCCGGACAAGACGTTCGAGGTCCGCGACGAGGTCATCGAGCACACCCGCAAGCTGGTCGATCGGGGCCGTGAGGCGCACCAGAAGTGGCAGCCGGAGTTCGACGCATGGGCCGAACGCGAGCCCGAGCGCAAGAAGCTGCTCGACCGGTTGCTGGCGCAGGAACTCCCGGACGGCTGGGACGCCGACCTGACGTACTGGGAACCGGGCAGCAAGGCGGTCGCCACCCGGGCGGCGTTCGGTCAGGTGCTCAACGACGTCGCGCCGAAGCTGCCCGAGCTGTGGGGCGGCTCGGCCGACCTCGCGGGCAGCAACAACACCACCATCAAGGGCGCGAAATCCTTTGGGCCGCCGTCGATATCCACCGAGGATTTCACCGCGGACTGGTACGGAAGGGTGCTGCACTTCGGCATCCGCGAGCACGCCATGGGCTCGATCCTGTCGGGCATCGTGCTGCACGGCCCGACCCGGGCCTTCGGGGGCACGTTCCTGCAGTTCTCCGATTACATGCGCCCCGCGGTGCGGCTGGCGTCGCTGATGGACATCGACACCATCTACATCTGGACCCACGACTCCATCGGCCTCGGCGAGGACGGCCCCACCCACCAGCCGATCGAGCATCTCGCCGCGCTGCGGGCGATCCCGAACCTGTCGGTGGTCCGGCCGGGCGACCCCAACGAGACCGCCTACGCGTGGCGCAGCATCATCGCCCGCGGCAATGGGAGCGGGCCGGTCGGGTTCATTCTGACCCGTCAGGGGGTTCCCGTGCTCGAGGGCACCAGCGCCGAGGGTGTGGCCCGTGGCGGCTACGTGCTCGGCGGCGGCACGCCCGCCGAGGACGCCGACGTGATCCTGATCGCTACCGGATCTGAGCTGCAACTGGCGGTCGAGGCGCAAAAGACTCTGCGGGACAAGAACATCTCGACGTACGTCGTGTCGATGCCGTGCGTCGAGTGGTTCGAGTCGCAGCCCAAGGAGTACCGCGACAGCGTGTTGCCTCCGCGGGTTTCGGCCCGCGTCGCCATCGAGGCAGCGGTCGCACAGAGCTGGTACAAGCTCGTCGGCGACACCGGCGAGATCATCTCCATCGAGCACTACGGCGAATCCGCCGACGACAAGACGTTGTTCCGCGAGTTCGGGTTCACCCCAGAAGCAGTGGTGGCCGCCGCGGAGCGCACGATCGCCAACTAGAGCTAATGAAACTGGAGAACTGCTATGACCCAGAACCCGAATCTGGCCGCGCTGGCCGCCGCAGGAGTATCGGTGTGGCTGGACGACCTGTCCCGTGACCGCCTGCAGACCGGCAATCTGCAGGAGCTGATCGACACCAAGTCGGTGGTCGGTGTGACGACCAACCCGTCGATCTTCCAGGCGGCGCTGTCCAAGGGCAACGCCTACGACGCGCAGGTCAAGGAGCTCGCCGAGCGGGGCGCCGACGTCGACGCGACGATCCGCACGGTGACCACCGACGACGTCCGCAACGCCTGCGATCTGCTGGCCAAGCAGTACGAGCTCTCCGACGGCGTGGACGGCCGGGTGTCCATCGAGGTCGACCCGCGCCTGGCCCACGACACCGACAAGACGATTCTGCAGGCGATCGAACTGTGGAAGATCGTCGACCGGCCCAACCTGCTGATCAAGATCCCGGCCACCGAGGCGGGCCTGCCGGCCATCACGGCGGTCATCGCCGAGGGCATCTCGGTGAACGTGACGTTGATCTTCTCCGTCGAGCGGCACCGCCTGGTGATGGACGCCTACCTCGCCGGACTGGAGAAGGCCGGGGAAGCCGGCCATGACCTGTCCCGAATCCACTCCGTGGCTTCGTTCTTCGTGTCCCGCGTGGACACCGAGATCGACAAGCGACTCGAGAAGATCGGCACTGAGGACGCTCTGGCGTTGCGCGGCAAGGCCGGAGTCGCGAACGCGCGCCTCGCCTATGCCGCCTACGAAGAGGTGTTCCTCGGCGGCGATCGATTCGAGGCGCTGAAGTCCGCCGGGGCCCGGGTGCAGCGACCGCTGTGGGCCTCCACGGGGGTGAAGAACCCGGACTACTCGGACACCCTCTACGTCACCGAGCTGGTCGCCCCCAACACCGTCAACACCATGCCGGAGAAGACGATGGACGCCGTCGCCGACCACGGCGTCATCACCGGGGACACCATCACCGGTCGCGGCGACGAATCGCAGGCGATCTTCGACCAGCTGTCGTCGATCGGCATCGATCTCACCGACGTCTTCCTGGTGCTGGAGAACGAGGGCGTCGACAAGTTCGAGAAGTCGTGGCAGGAACTGCTCGATGCCACCCAGGGCCAGCTCGACGAAAAGAAGTGACGCGCAGCTATGAGCCAGCCGTGGCATAACCCGTTGCGGGACAAGCGCGACAAGCGCATGCCCCGCATCGCAGGGCCGTGCAGCGTCGTGATCTTCGGCGTCACGGGCGACCTCGCCCGCAAGAAGTTGATGCCGGCGATCTACGACCTGGCCAACCGCGGGCTGCTCCCACCGTCGTTCGCGCTGGTGGGTTTCGCCCGTCGAGACTGGGTTGACGAAGATTTCGGCCAGGTGGTGTACGAAGCCGTCAAGCAGCACGCGCGAACCCCGTTCCGCCAGGAGGTGTGGGACCGCCTGGCCGAGGGAACCCGATTCGTCCAAGGAACGTTCGACGACGACGACGCCTTCGCCCGGTTGGCGGAGACCCTGGACAAGCTCGACGCCGAACGCGGCACCGGCGGCAATCATGCGTTCTACCTGTCGATTCCGCCGAAGGCGTTCCCCGTGGTATGTGAGCAGCTGCAGAAGTCGGGCCTGACCCGCCAGCACGACGGCAGCTGGAGCCGGGTGGTCATCGAGAAGCCGTTCGGGCATGATCTGGCCAGCGCGCGCGAGCTCAACGCCGTGGTCAACAACGTGTTTCCCGAGGAGTCGGTGTTCCGCATCGACCACTACCTGGGCAAGGAGACGGTCCAGAACATCCTGGCGCTGCGCTTCGCGAACGAACTCTACGAACCCATCTGGAACGCGCACTACGTCGACCATGTGCAGATCACGATGGCCGAGGACATCGGATTGGGCGGCCGGGCAGGCTATTACGACGGTATCGGCGCCGCCCGCGACGTCATCCAGAACCACCTGATCCAGCTGCTGGCGCTGACCGCGATGGAGGAGCCCGTCAGCTTCAACCCGCATGAGCTTCAGGCCGAGAAGATCAAGGTGCTCTCTGCGACGCGGCCGCTGCAGCCGTTGGACAAGACGACCGCACGCGGTCAGTACGCGGCGGGCTGGCAGGGCAGCGAGAAGGTGCCCGGCCTGCTCGAGGAGGACGGCTTCGCCGAGGACTCCACCACCGAGACGTTCGCCGCGATCACGCTGGAGGTCGACACAAGGCGCTGGGCCGGGGTTCCGTTCTTCCTGCGCACCGGGAAACGGTTGCCCCGCAGGGTGACCGAGGTGGCACTGGTGTTCAAGCGGGCTCCGCACCTGCCGTTCGACAGCACGATGACCGAGGAACTCGGCAAGAACGCCCTGGTGCTACGGATCCAACCCGACGAGGGCATCACGACGCGGTTCGGTTCCAAGGTGCCGGGGAGCGCGATGGAGGTTCGCGACGTCAACATGGACTTCTCCTACGGCTCGGCGTTCGCCGAGGACTCGCCGGAGGCCTACGAGCGGTTGATCCTCGACGTGCTACTCGGTGAGCCGTCGCTGTTCCCCGTCAACGCCGAGGTCGAATTGTCCTGGGAGATACTCGATCCGGTTCTGGAGAACTGGGCCTCCCACGGAAAGCCGGAACCGTACAGGTCCGGCACGTGGGGCCCGCCGTCGGCATACGACATGGTGCATCGGCTGGACCGTGAGTGGAGGCGGCCGTGATCGTCGAGCTTTCCGATACGACGACCAACGAGATCAACAAGAAGATCATCAGCCTGCGTGAGGAAGGTGGGGCGCTCACCCTCGGCCGCGTGTTGACGCTGGTGATCGCCGTCGAGAACGAGGCCACTCTCGAGGGCGCGGTCGAGGCGGCGACGTTCGCCAGCCGCGAGCACCCCTGCCGGGTGATCGTCGCGCTGCCCGGTGAGCGTGACGCCGCCGCGCCGCGCCTCGACGCCGAACTCCGGGTCGGCCGCGACGCGGGCGCGGGCGAGGTCGTGGTGCTGCGGCTACACGGCGAACTCGCCGAGCACGCCGACAGCGTGGTCTTGCCGTTCCTGCTGCCCGACACGCCCGTGGTGGCCTGGTGGCCCACCCTCGCACCCGACGTTCCCGCCCAGGACCCGTTGGGGAAGCTGGCCCTTCGGCGGATCACCGATGCCACCCGGGCAGCCGACCCGCTGGCGGCGATCAAGGGCAGGCTGCCCGGATACTCCTCAGGCGACACGGACATCTCATGGAGCCGCATCACGTACTGGCGCGCCTTGCTCGCCTCGGCCATCGATGAGCCACCCCGTGAGCCGATCGAGTCCGCCCTGGTCTCGGGCCTGCAGGCGGAGCCCGCACTGGACATCCTGGCGGGCTGGCTGGCAAGCAGGATCGACGGCCCGGTGACGCGTGCGGTGGGCACGTTGAAGGTGGAACTGCATCGCGCCGGCGAGACCGTGACGCTCAGTCGCCCCCAGGAGGGACGGACCGCGACGTTGAGCCGCACGTCCCGCCCCGTGGCGCTGGTTCCGTTGGCGCGCAGGGACACGCCGGAGTGCCTCGCCGAGGAGCTGCGTCGGCTCGACGCCGATGAGATCTACCACGAGGCACTGGCTGGCATCGACAAGGTGGTCTACCGATGAAGCCGATCGTCGAAACCTATTCCGACACAGCGGCGTTGGTCGCAGCTGCCGGGGACCGGCTGGTGGGCGCGATCGCCGATGCGATCGCCGAGCGGGGTGAAGCCTCTGTCGTGCTGACCGGCGGCGGGACCGGCATCGGCCTGCTCAAGCGCGTCGGTGAGCGCAGCGACGAGGTCGATTGGCAGAAGGTCCACGTGTACTGGGGCGACGAACGCTTCGTGCCCCACGATGACGACGAGCGCAACGACAAGCAGGCGCGCGAGGCGTTGTTGGACCACGTCGAGATCCCGGACGCCAATGTGCATGCGATGGCTGCCAGCGACGGTGAGTTCGGCGACGACCTCGACGCCGCTTCCGCCGCGTATGCAGAACTGCTGACCGCCACCCTCGACGCACCGGAACCCGAGTTCGACGTGCATCTACTGGGGATGGGCCCCGAGGGGCACATCAACTCGTTGTTCCCGGACACCTCAGCCGTGCGCGAGACCGAGCGCCTGGTCGTCGGGGTCACCGACTCCCCCAAGCCCCCGCCACGGCGGATCACGTTGACGCTGCCCGCGGTTCAGCGCTCGCGGGAGGTCTGGCTGGTGGTGTCGGGAGCCGGGAAGTCCGAGGCGGTGGCCGCCGCGATCAACGGCGCGGCGCCGGTCGACGTCCCCGCCGCCGGCGCGGTGGGCCGGGAGGCCACCGTCTGGCTACTCGACGAGGGTGCCGCGTCGAAGCTCTGATCGACTGACGAGCACCGCCAGCACGACCGCCACCAGCAGCAGCGCGGGCACATCGCCCCACAGGTGCCCCCGATGTTGGGGATCGCCGAGGGATTGCACCGCCATGATCACCGCGTGGACGACGCTCGACCACACCGTGAACCAGATCAGGCTGACGTTGGCCTCGGGACGCCGCGCCGCGTTGCAGAGAAATGCTCCCAGTACCGCGTACAGGCCGACGATCATCATGAAGTATTCGGACCCGTACGGCGCGCCGTGATGCCATGCCCACCCCGACGGCCATACCACTGCCAGCGGGTAGAGCAGAAGCATCACGACGCCGAAGACGACGAGCGCGATGCGGAGAAGCCGGTAGCTGACGGTCATTGCATGCTCCAGAACATCATGGCCACCGCTTTCAGGAAGGCCGAACACCGAGATTGGCTCTGCTGTGGTTGAATTCGCGGAATCGGCGCCGTGGATGCAATCTCGGCGATGGTTGTGGATGACGGCGGGATTTGTCACTGTCTGTCGGTAGAGTCGAATATATGTGGCGCTCCTAGTGTTCTAGTGGGTGCCTTTTCGCTGTTCAGCGGTTCTTTTGGTTGAGACTCAAGCGTTCTCGGCGTGTTATTGCGCAGATGAGGTGGCGCTCCTAGTGTTCTAGTGGGTGCCTTTTCGCTGTTCAGCGGTTCTTTTGGTTGAGACTCAAGCGTTCTCGGCGTGTTATTGCGCAGATGAGGGACGCGCACGCGGTGGACCTCTAGGTTTTCGGGGTTACCACACCAACCTCAACCGCAAGGACCGATCCGCGTGCGCGTCAGTACTGCATTTAACCGTCTCCTTCAGATCCCCGGGGCATCGGTGACCGATGTCGCCATCGGAGAGCGCGACGTCGAAGTCACCCTTCGTCCCCACAAGCGGTTGCTGCTCTGCCCGTGCGGCAAACGGCTGCGCGCGGGCTATGACCGGCGTCGGCGGCGCTGGCGGCACCTGGACCTGGCCACGCATCGATTGTGGCTGGTCTACGAGATCCGTCGGCTGAACTGCCCCGACTGCGGGGTGGTCACCGAGCAGGTGCCCTGGAGCCGGCCCGGTGCGCGCCACACGCGTGACTTCGAGGACACCGTGTTGTGGCTGGCTGCCCGCACCGACCGCACCACGGTGGCGACGTTACTGCGCTGCGCGTGGGAAACGGTCACCGCGATCATCAACCGCACCGTCGACGAACTGCTCGACGAGCGCCGCCTCGGTGAGATCTACCGGCTCGGCGTCGATGAGATCTGCTATCGCCATCCGCACAAATATTTGACCATCATCGGCGATCACGCCACCGGCACGGTGATCGACGTGCAACCCGGTCGAGGTGTCGATTCCCTTGCCGCCTTTTACGACCGGCTCACACCCGATCAACGTAGCGACATCGAAGCCGTCTCGATGGACGGAGCCACCGCGTTTCGGGCTGCCACCGAAGCCGCGCTGCCCGACGCCGCGATCTGCTACGACACCTTCCACGTCATGCAGTGGACCAACCGAGCACTCGACGAAGTGTTCTCCGCGGCGGTGGCCACCAACCGCGCCGACTTCGACATGTCCTCGGGGCAATGGCGAAAAGCGCGTACCGCACTGCGGACCGGCGCTGAACGCCTCAACCCCACCCGCCACGATCTGGTCGCCACGATCACCGCCCAGAACCACGACATCGGCACCGCCTGGCGGCTCAAAGAACAACTGCGCGACCTGTTTCGCATCGCCCACCCCGCCCGATCCCCACGACGTCTACGTCGCTGGATTCAACGTGCCCGCGACAGCGGCATCCGCCCCTTCGAACACCTTGCCCGCCGCCTCGAGCAACACTTCGACGGCATCATCAACACCATCAAACTCGGCATCACCAACGGGCTCATCGAGGGCATCAACGCCAAGATCCGCCTCATCAACGCCCGCGGCTACGGCCATCACACCGCCAAATCACTGACCTCGATGATCTACCTCATGCTCGGCGGAATCAGCCCGAAACTCCCCACAACAAGGTGAGGAGTCGCCAACAAGGTGAGGAGTCGC